>NZ_BAEH01000062.1 GCF_000241305.1 Gordonia effusa NBRC 100432 | reverse complement strand
CGGTTTCGGTGACGGTCTGTGTTTCGGTGACCGTGGTGCCGGCGCCGGGAACAGTCCGAGTGATCGTGGTGCGCGGCGGCGTGACTCGCTGGGTACGAACTGTCGTATCCCCTTGCCGCACTTCGGTTGTGGTGACAGTCCGACCTGGCTGCGTACTTGTCACCGTCGCGGTGGTCACCGACACGGTCGGCCCCTCGATCGCTCGCTGCGCCTTGCCAGTGCCAAATAGAACGGCGACGCCGGCGATGAGCGCGATAAAGAAGGCACCCGCTACGGCGGCGATGATAATCGCCCAGCGTCGGCGATTGGCGCGCTCGTAATCGACTGGTTCGACGGTGGTGTGCGCGGGCAATTGGGTTGAGACAACGGCTGCGCCCGACGCGATCGAGTACAACGGCTGGCTCGCGATCTGCACGGGCCGCTGCATCGCGTATTCGAATGCGGGCGCCACTCCCGGCAGCGCGGCTCCGGGACCAGTGAAGATAACCGAAGTGAGAGTGTCAGCGCCGGGGAGCGAGGAGACGGCGTCGGCGACCGTGTTGGCGCCGGCCGGGTCGATGACCGCCGATGGCTGGGCCGTGTCGTGTTGGGCGTCGAAGTCCGATTGCGCGGTGATGGCCCCGGTCGCGGTGTCTACCGTGACGATCGAAAGCCCAGGCGCCGGCGCGCTGTTCTCGTCGAGGTTGACGATGGCGACCGTACCGGGACGTTGCGATTCGGCGATGGCTACCTGCGCGAGAGCGGGCGCGACGTCGGTGACAGTAACCAGCTCGTACCAGGCCGGACGACCCGGGGTGAGGACGAAGCGCTGCGCGAGTGTCTCCATCAAATGCGGATCGGCGCAGGCCAGGCCGATCGAATCCACCTCGTACGGGACCGACTCGACCAGGTCGTTGATCGCGGCTTCCACGGTCGACGGCGACTCGACATCGAGTTCGACCAAGTTGCTGGCGAGCAGCGCGCCTTCTGCGTCGTGCACAACAGAAGCGATCTGTCGATCGACTACTGCGATACCTAGCACGTGGCCCATGCCCACCTCCGACTGTCCACGTTATCAAGTGCCGTACGCACGGCTTTCGGGTGCGCTGCCACCCGCAGACGGCCAACGATTCGCCCGAATGAGTATTTCGGGCGGCGTCGCGAGCTCGTTACAGCGCGCCTATCGGATCGCGGAATCCCATACCGCGCATCACGGTAGTGACATGGGCGTCAAACAATGTTGCGGTATCGGCGACCAGGGGACTCAGGCTGCCGAACACTTCACCCGAAACGAAACCCAGAATCGATGCCCAGGCGTTGAGCACAATGCCGGTGACAGCAGTCTCCGGTATCGATTCACCGGCGAGATACGTCAGTAGGGGACCCGCGCTAAGCGGCGGGACGTCGGTGGCATCGGGGTCGGCGTCCCCCGCCCGCACCGCGGTGAGATAGGCCGAACTGACTATCAGCAGGATGCGACGACCGACTGTCTCGGTAGCTTTCGGGTCCATCGAGTAGCCGGGTATGGGGGTTCCGGCTATAAGGGTGAACGCGGCGGGTTGCTCCAACGCCCACCGTCGTACGGCGTGGCATAACGCTCGCAACTGCTCGGTGGGGTCCGTCCCGGATGCGATGGCGTCTTGCAGTGCGTCGGCCTGCGCGTCATAGGCATCCACACAGAGCGCGGTAATCAGATCGGCCTGACCATCGAAATAGTGAAATAGGGCGCCGGGTGAGATCTTCATGTCCCGCGCTATTCCTCGCAGGGAGATACCACCAGCTCCCTTGGTTGCTAGCTGCTTCCAGGCGTGCGCTTTGATCTCGGCAATCGTGTCGGCTCGGCGCTCATCGCGCCTACTCGGACCTTGTTCATCGACCGTCATCGGTTACCGCCCCCTCCTCAAAGTGGCTGCTTAACCCTACCTGCTCGTGAAATGCCGCGGCTGAGTCACGACGTGGGCGCGCCAACGTGGCGGAGCTCATAGTTCCTGCCTCTATCACCCCATTTTGAACAGTGTTCTAATTATGAACAGCGATCAATTTTGACTCCGATACCGAGGGCCCGCGATGTATGACCGGTCCCGAGTACCCAGGTCAGATGAGTTCGCACCGCAAATCAATCTCAGGAGGACTCAGTCATGTCGGATCGTGAAATTTCAGTGGACACTTCAGGCAAGGCGGCTGGCGCCATCACAATCGACCAGCTATCTCAGCTGGACTATGCGGAGCTGGACGCGCTATTCCGCAGGTCCTCTGCCCCGGCCTCGCTCGCCGCGCTGGGCAACGACGCCGGCGGCCGGGCACTCGCCGTTCGCGGCGCGGATCACGGTCGGATCGCACGCGCGATTCGTGCGGTAGAAGGGAGCAGATTGTTTCCCTGGGTAGGAAAAACGCTTACCTGGGAGCCCGACGGCAAAACCGGCAGCGGAACGAATCGCGTCCAATTCGGACGTCAGTGGTTTCCATACAATCTTCGCTTCGGCCAATCAATCATCGATCAACGCGCCAGCATCGTTTTCGACTATGACCATCCCGGCAATAACGCACTGGGCCGCAAGCTATACAACGAACTGCGCGAAGTCTCACCAGGACTGTTCCTTGGCCCGGTGACCTGGCGGAAGCGCGACGGTAGTCGTCGGCAGCTCATGTGGTTCGCGGTCAAAGCGCCTGACGATTCAGAATGAAGATCGCGGGAACTGCCTGACGCGACTGGCGGGCGGATGTCGCTATCCGCGCCGCTTGCCGCTTCGGGGTTGCCACACCACCAACGCATTGGTTCGCGGTACGGGGACCAGATCGCCGCGGGGTCGGCTGCGGGCGGCGTCGAGTGCATCGGCCAGCTCGGCAACCTGAATACGCAGCCGCTCGACCTCGTGGCTCAAATCGATGATGCGTTTAATCCCCGCCAGGTTGACGCCTTCATCTTGGGAGAGGCGCTGGATCTCGCGGAGAAGTTCCACGTCACGCGAGGAGTATCGGCGGCCACCGCCGCTCGTACGCTGCGGAGTGACCAGCCCCAGCCGGTCATAGGTCCGCAGCGTCTGAGCGTGCATGCCCGCGAGCTCGGCGGCCACCGAGATCAGAAAGGTGGCCGCCTCGTGGGACTGCGAATCCATTTCTCACGCACCCCATCCCGCTCGTGGATCAAAGCCCGAAGCCTTTTCGGCTTCGGCGTATTTCTTCATTACTTCGACTGCTTCGTCGTCGAGTTTAGGCGGTACGGCCACCTTCACGGTGACCAATAGATCGCCCGCCCCGCCAGACCGCTTCGGCACGCCCCGACCACGCACCCGCAAGGTGCGTCCGTCGGAGGTATTCGCCGGGATCTTCACTCCGACGGTGCCGTCGAGTGTCGGAACGGAAATCGTCGCACCCAACACCATCTCGGAAATCGTCAGCGGCAGTTGAACTTTCAGGTCATTGCCGGTGCGTGTGAAGATCTTGTCCGGTCGCACGTGGACCACGACGTACAGGTCACCCGACGGTGCCCCGCGCATACCCGCCTCGCCTTGACCGGCCAGGCGGATGCGCTGACCGTCCTCGACGCCGGCTGGCACGCGCACGTTGATGGTGCGAGTGCGGACCAATACACCGCTGCCGGCGCAGTCGTCACACGGATCGTCGATCCGTGATCCGGTGCCCTGGCAGTCCTGGCATGGCTCACTGAACCCGAAGGCGCCCTGGTTGCGACTGACGAATCCGGACCCGTTACAGGTGGGGCACACCCGCGGACTGGTTCCCGGCTTCGCGCCGCTGCCATGACATTTCGTACACGGCGACGGACTGGTCAGTGCGAGGCTGACCGTGGTGCCCAACGCGGCATCGCGGAACGAGAGAGTGGTTTCACTCTCCAGGTCGTTGCCGCGACGCGGCCTGCTCGACGCCGTCGACGTTCGCGTACCGCGCCCGCCCCCACCGCCGAAGAGGTCACCGAATAGGTCACCGAGACCACCCGAATCGCCCGCTCCGGCGTTGCCGAAAAGGTCGCCGATATTGAAGTCGCCACCGGTGGTGGTGTACGTGCCCCCACCACCGCCGAAACCGCTACCTCCGCGGAATCGGCCACCGGCGAATGCCGCGCGTGTCTCGTCATACTCTTTGCGTTTGTCCGGATCGGACAGCACGCTGTGCGCTTCGGAGACGCGCTTGAAGCGATCCTCGGCCGCGGCATCATTCGGATTGGCATCGGGGTGCAATTCGCGGGCCAGTTTGCGATAGGCCTTGCGAATCTCATCGGACGAAGCGTCAGAAGCGACGCCGAGGTCCTTGTAGAAGTCTTTCTCCAGCCATTCACGCTGTGGTGCCATCAGACGTCACCTCCTCACTTTCTTGTTGTCACATACTCGTAGTTGATCAATCACCTTGCCCGGCACCGGTTTCCGGAGCGGGATCGGTAACAGTGACCATCGCGGTGCGAATCACCTTGTCGCCCAACCGGTATCCGTTGCGGTACACCGCACCGATCACCGGGTTGGCGCCGTCGCCGTCGTGCTGCACTGCCTCGTGCAGATCGGCGTCGAACGGCTCGCCAGGCGCTCCGAAGGACGAAAGCCCTTGTCCGGTAAGCGTTTGCTCGAGTTTGTCGGCGACTCCTCGCAGTGGAGATCCCTCTTCAAGGTCACCGTGGGCGCGAGCCCGATCGAGGTCATCGAGAACCGGGAGAAGCTTCTCCAACAAGACCTGCTTGCCGAATGCCGCCGCACTTTCTTTTTCCTTCGCCGCGCGGCGTCGGAAATTGGTGAAGTCCGCCTGCAGACGCTGCAGATCCGCGGTCAACTCGACGACCGGGTCAGCTTGGTCCTCGGGAGCGGGCCCCGCCGCCGATGGGTCACCATCGGCGGCCAGGGCCTCGGCCAGTGGATCAGCCGGCACACTGACAGCCTCGTCAGATGTCGTCGGATCTACCGACTCGGTTGGCTCGTTCGCTGCGCTCCCGGTACCGGAGGTCACTTGTTGTCCCCGGGCTCGTCGACAACCTCGGCGTCGACGACGTCGTCGGCACCATCGGCTCCGGCATCCCCGGCGGCTCCGCCATCAGCACTGGCCTCAGCCTGGCTGGCGGCGTAGATCTCCTGGCCAAGCGCCTGCGACTCGGTCGACAGCTTCTCGATAGCAGTCTTGATGGCCGCGGTGTCGGTGCCCTTCAGCGCCTCTTTCGCATCGGCGACAGCACTTTCGACCTTGCCCTTGACCTCAGCCGAGACCTTGTCCTCGTTCTCTGACAGGAACTTCTCGGTTTGGTGCACCAGCGACTCGGCCTGGTTGCGAGTCTCGGCCTCTTCGCGACGCGTGCGGTCTTCCTCGGCGTGCGCTTCGGCGTCCTTGATCATCCGGTCGATCTCGTCCTTGCTCAGACCCGAGCCGTCCTGGATGCGGATGCTGTTCTCTTTGCCGGTGCCCTTGTCCTTCGCGGTGACGTGCACGATGCCGTTGGCGTCGATGTCGAAGGTCACCTCGATTTGCGGAACACCTTGCGGCGCAGGCGCGATGCCACCGAGTTCGAAGGAGCCGAGCAGCTTGTTATGCGACGCGATCTCACGCTCACCCTGGAACACCTGGATCTGCACGGACGGCTGGTTGTCGTCGGCGGTGGTGTAGGTTTCCGACCGCTTGGTCGGAATGGTGGTGTTGCGCTCGATCAGCTTGTGCATCACGCCGCCCTTGGTCTCGATGCCCAGGGACAGCGGGGTGACGTCGAGCAGGAGCACGTCCTTGACCTCGCCGCGCAGCACGCCGGCCTGAAGTGCGGCACCGACGGCCACGACCTCGTCCGGGTTGACGCCCTTGTTGGGCTCCTGGCCACCGGTCAGTTCCTTCACCAATTCGGTGACGGCCGGCATACGGGTGGAGCCACCGACGAGTACGACGTGGTCGATGTCGCCGACCGCGATACCGGCATCCTTGATGACAGCCTGGAACGGTGCGCGAGTGCGCTCGAGAAGATCAGAGGTGATCTTCTGGAATTCGCTGCGCGAGAGCTGCTCGTCGAGGAACAGCGGGTTCTTGTCGGCGTCGACGGTAATGTAGGGCAGGTTGATCGACGTCGACTGCGACGCCGACAGTTCGATCTTGGCCTTCTCGGCCGCTTCACGCAGACGCTGCATGGCCATCTTGTCCTTGGTCAGGTCAATGCCGTTCTGCGCCTTGAACTTATCGGCCAGCCAGTCGACGACGCGCTGGTCCCAGTCATCGCCACCGAGCTCGTTGTCACCGGAGGTGGCACGAACTTCGACGACACCGTCGCCGATTTCCAGCAGCGAGACGTCGAAGGTACCGCCACCGAGGTCGAAGACCAGGATGGTCTGTTCCTTCTCACCCTTGTCCAGGCCGTAGGCCAGGGCAGCGGCAGTCGGCTCGTTGACGATGCGCAGGACGTTGAGGCCGGCAATCTGGCCGGCTTCCTTGGTGGCCTGGCGCTGGGAGTCGTTGAAGTAAGCGGGCACGGTGATGACCGCGTCGCTGACGTCCTCGCCCAGGTAGGACTCGGCGTCGCGCTTCAGCTTCATCAGCGTGCGGGCGCTAATCTCCTGCGGGGTGTACTTCTTGTCGTCGATCTCGACGGTCCAGTCGCCTTCGCCCATGTGGCGCTTGACGGAACGGATTGTGCGGTCGACGTTGGTAACCGCCTGGTTCTTGGCGGGCTGTCCGACGAGGACTTCGCCGTTACGAGCGAAGGCGACGACGGACGGAGTGGTGCGGGAGCCTTCGGCGTTCGCGATGACGGTGGGCTCGCCACCTTCGAGAACGGAGACCACCGAGTTGGTGGTGCCGAGGTCGATTCCGACAGCACGTGACATGTGTTTCCTCCTTGTTGTGGCCGGCCGGCGAGCGGCGGCCAGGTGTGTCTGTAGGTCTTGGCAGAACTGAAACCTCAGTGCGACGGACTCAAGTTCTATCGGACGTCTTCGCTGTCGTCAAGCCTACTTGAGTGTGTCACGCTCAGGTATCTCGGTAGGTGTAACTAGCGGGCGTCGAGGATTGTTCCCGATTTTCGAAAAAAGTTGAGCTTGGTCGACTCAGGTCTCCCAAGCTTCGGGAAAATCGTCCGAATAGTCCGTCACCGAGGGCAATATGCCCTTGCTCGACCAACCACCTCCCGATTTTCGCCGACGGAAGCGGGCACGGCCGACATCGGGCTGACGTAACGTCACACGCGGTGCCATAACGGCACGGATCCCGAAAACTCCACTCCCCCATCGATATTGGAGAGATATGTACCGCTTGACCGTGCTCTACAACCAGCCGACCGACCCCGCCGCGTTCGACGACTACTACCACAACACCCACATCCCGCTCGCACGCGAAATCCCCGGTCTGCGCGGTGTGTCCATATCGAAGAGTGAGTCACTAGACGGATCCGAGCCGAGTATCTACCTCATCACGACACTGGACTTCGACTCCAAAGAGGCACTTGGCGCGGGCCTGGGCTCCGACGCAGGCAAGGCAACGGCAGCCGATGTCGCCAACTTCGCCACCGGCGGAGTGACAATGCTCGGCGCTGAGGTGATCGTCGAAAACTTCGTCTGAGCAGTCTCCCACTTGACTATTGGTAACCTTTTGGTTACCAATAGTCTTATGGATGCGTTCGAAGCGCTGGCCGACCCGGTCCGTCGCGGGCTGTTGCGTCGGCTCGCGACCAGTCCCGCGAGAGTGGTCGACCTGGCGGCCGAGTATCCGATTAGCCGACCGGCGATCAGCAAGCACCTACGGCTGCTTACCGAGGCCGACCTGGTCACGGCGACCAATCAGGGACGCGAGCGGCACTACGAACTCGCCCGCGATGGCCTCGAACCGGTCCACGGTTATCTCGACGAACTCCGCACTGCCGGGCCACCGATTCCCGAGCACGCCCTCGACGGACTCGATCTGGAGGTGCGCCGCACCACCCGGGAACGTCGAACCGAACGCACCGACAACAAAGAGGACACCGCATGAGCAACCCAACCCCCACCGGCCGACGACGCGACCTCGCCGACGGCACCTACTGCGAATGGAAGCGCACCTTTACCGCACCGATCGACGACGTTTGGGCCGCCGTCACCGAACCTGATCGACTCGCCCGATGGATCGGCACCTGGACCGGCGATCCTGCCGACGGTCACGTCAAATTCCAGATGCTCTTCGAAGGTGACGACATCCCGGCCGAGCATTTCCGCATCGACGAATGCGAACGGCCACACCGGCTTCGGATCACCACGTCAATGCCGTACGACGGCGAGAACCCCGAACACTGGCTACTGCGCCTTGACCTCACCGAGGAGAACGGTGTCACCACACTGACTTTCGCCCAGAATGTTCCCGACCTGAAAATGGCCGAGGGCGTGGGGCCGGGGTGGGACTACTACCTCGATCGGATGGTAGCGGCCGAGCGCGGCGATAACGTGAAAGCCGTTGTGTTCGAAGACTATTCACCCGCCATGACGGAGTATTACGTGGCCGAGTTCGCCGAGTGAGAGTTAGCCAGGATCAGTCACAGGGCCGATGCCGCATCCACCGAACCGAAGTCGGCAAGACTTCGCGCGGAGTCGACGATCGTTTCCTGCCACGGACGCGGTGACCAGCCGAGTACTCGCCGCGCCTTGTCTCCGGTCGCCGCACGGCGTTGGCCCAACAACGGAACGAGGTCGCCGACTTCGGTATTGAACCGCCCGACAATGCGGACAAGCCAACTGGGTAGGCGTCGGCGCGGAACTTTTGCCGCCACGGTACCCAGTTGATCGCGGAGCAGATTCGCGATGTCGACCATCGATACCGGTCCCTGCGACCACGCGATGAACCGCTCACCGGCGGCCCCTGGTGCTTCCATTGCCCGTATGTGCAGGTCGGCGACGTCGCGTACGTCGACGATCCCCATCCACAGGTCTGGGATTCCCGGCATTCCGTTGAGCAGTTGACTGATCAGTCCGAGCGAAGATGTGGCCGCTGAACTCAACGCCGGCCCAAAGATGCCCGCCGGGTTCACCACCGCCAATTCCATGGCACCACCCTGCTCGGAATGCCAGTCCCACGCCGCGCGCTCGGCCAGCGCCTTCGACTTCACGTAAGCACTCATCGGACCGCCACCGACGATCGTCCAATCTGACTCGCTGAAGGCCGAATCCCGTTGTGGGTGACCGTAATACACGGCACCACAGCTCGACGTGTACACGACACGACGTACGCCGGCATCGCGCGCCGCGGTCAGGACCCGCAGCGTGCCATCCACCGCCGGTCGGATAACCGCGTCTTCGTCACGGGTCGCGACCAACGGCGAGGCGACATGCAGAACCGCGTCGCAGTCGGCCACCGCCGCGGACCAGCCGTCGTCGGAGAGAAGTTCTGCGACAACGACTTCCACGTCGTCGACGTCGACGCCCGCGCGTCCGACCGCGGCACGCACCGCGTCGGCTTTGGAAGCGCTGCGCACAGTAGTTCGTACGCGGTAACCCTTTTCGATGAGTTGGACGATGCACCACTGGGCAAGGTAGCCAGTGCCGCCGGTTACCAGCACGCGATCGGACATCAGACGCCTCCGTTTCATTAGCCATTCGGCTAATGAGTTACGAGACCAGCGATGCAGACTTCACGCAGCCAGCAGGCCGTGCGCACCAAGCAGGCCATACTCGAGACCGCACGACGACTCTTCGCCGAGCGCGGTTTCGACGCGACGTCGCTTCAGGTGATCGCCGACGACATGGGCGTACGCAAGGCGAATGTGTACTACTACTTCAAAACCAAGGGTGCGATCCTGACCGCACTGCTGAAGTCGGTCACCGAACCGATGGCGGCGCTACTCGACTCGCTGGCCGACATCGACGATCCAGATGAGCGGAAGAGCTTACTCGTCAAGGGATTCGCGTCGGAAACCGTGCGGTCGTATCGCGAGTCCGGAAGTATGAACCTCAGCGACCCCGGGCTATTCCGCGAGCCCGAAGCGGCAGCTGTTCTGGAAGACCTCGGGACGAAAGCTCTGCGAATACTGTTTGGCGACAATCCAACTCCGGATCAGCGTGCTGCCTTCTGGCTCGTCTTCGACCTCGCGCCGGTACTGCGGCGACTCGACGACCTGTCCGACGATCAGTTGCGAGAGACTATAGAGCGATTGTTGTGGCGGGTCGTCGGCGACGTGTAAAGACATAGGCAGGCCCGGCCGGAGTTCCCGGCCGGGCTTGCCTATGGGTCGGAGCTGACGACCCGGATCCCTATGCGGCGGTTGCCTTTTCACCCATCTTACCAGCGGATTCCAATGCCTGCGCCACAATGTCGGCGACGTCGGTCATCGGCATGACCTCCAGACGGTCGAGGACTTCGGCTGGCACGTCGTCGAGGTCGGGTTCATTGCGCTGTGGAATGAAGACCGTCTTCAACCCATTACGCTGTGCCGCAAGAAGTTTCTGCTTGACGCCACCGATCGGCAGCACCCTTCCGTTCAGCGTGACCTCGCCGGTCATGCCGACGTCGGAGCGAACCCGACGTCCGGTCAGCATCGACACCAATGCCGTCACCATAGTCACGCCCGCCGATGGGCCGTCCTTCGGAACCGCGCCGGCCGGGAAGTGGATATGCACCGTGCCGTTGAGCGCCGTTGGGTCGATGCCAAAGTCAGCCGCGTGCGCCTGTACGTAACTCAACGCGATCTGCGCCGACTCCTTCATGACGTCACCGAGCTGGCCGGTCAGCTTGAGTTGCGGACCTTGCGCCTTCTCGTCGGCGCCTGCGGCCTTCAACACTTCGATGAAGAGCACGTCGCCGCCCATTCCAGTGACCGCCAAACCTGTTGCAACACCGGGCACTTCGGTCCGTTCCGCCGATTCTGGAGTGAACCGGGGCCGGCCGAGATAGTCGGTGAGCGAGTCTACGTCGACGGTTATCGGCTCATCGGTTTCTGCCTGTTTCACCGCGACCTTGCGCAGTGCCTTGGCGAGTAGCCGCTCGAACTGTCGCACGCCCGGTTCGCGGGTGTAGTTCGCGGCGACCTCACGCAGAGCGGCGTCGGTGATGGCCACTTCGTCGGCGGTTAATGCGGTGCGCTCCAACTGTCGTGGCACCAGGTAGTCACGTGCGATGGCCACCTTGTCGTCCTCGGTGTAGCCGTCGATGGTCACCAATTCCATCCGGTCCAGCAGGGCGGACGGGATGTTCTCGACGACGTTGGCGGTCGCGAGGAATACGACGTCGGAGAGGTCAAGGTCGATGTCGAGGTAGTGGTCGCGGAACGTGTGGTTCTGCGCCGGATCCAAAACCTCCAGCAATGCCGCCGCGGGATCGCCGCGGTAGTCAGAGCCGACCTTGTCGATTTCATCAAGCAGCACAACGGGATTCATAGATCCCGCCTCGCCGATCGCACGAACGATACGACCCGGCAGCGCACCGACGTAGGTGCGACGGTGACCGCGGATCTCCGCCTCGTCGCGGACGCCGCCGAGGGCGACCCGGACGAACTTGCGTCCGAGAGCGCGGGCCACTGACTCGCCGAGCGACGTCTTACCGACGCCGGGAGGGCCGGCAAGAACCATCACCGCGCCCGAGCCGCGACCGCCGATGACGGACATGCCGCGTTGTGAACGTCGGGCACGCACGGCGAGGTATTCGACGATGCGATCTTTCACGTCGTCGAGGCCGTGATGGTCGGCGTCTAGGATTTCGCGAGCGCCCTTGATGTCGGTCGAGTCCTCGGTGGTCACCGACCAGGGAAGGTCGAGGACAGTGTCGAGCCAGGTGCGGATCCAGCCGGTTTCTGGCGACTGGTCGCTGGACCGTTCGAGTTTGCCGACCTCGCGGAGTGCGGCTTTACGCACCTCATCGGGTAGGTCGGCGGCCTCCACCCGTGCGCGATAATCGTCGGCGCCGTCGGGTTCATCTTCGCCGAGTTCCTTGCGAATGGCGTTGAGCTGCTGGCGAAGCAGGAATTCCTTCTGCTGCTTCTCCATGCCGTCGCGGACGTCGTTGGCGATCTTCTCGCTGACCTCAGTTTCGGCGAGGTGTTCGTTGGTCTGCTCGATCAGTTGGCGTAGTCGAGTGTCGACGTCGGGGGTTTCGAGCAGGTCGCGTTTCTGTTCGTCGGACATCCACGTGGCATAGCCGGCGGTGTCGGCGAGGGCGGACGGATCGGTCAACCGATTGACGACGTCGATGGCCTGCCAGGCTTCACGACGTTGAAGCATCGCCAAGACGACCTTTTTGTACTCGGCCGCGAGTTCGCGAGTCTCGTCGGTGACCGTCGATTCGTCGACCGTCTCCACCTCGACCCAGAGCGCGGCGCCCGGACCGGATGTCCCTGTGCCGATGTGGGCGCGCTGTTCGCCCTTCACCACGGCGACGTAGCCGTCCTGACCGGGCATGCGTCCTACCTGCACGATCGATGCGACGACGCCGTAGGTCGGATAGCGATCGTCGAGGCGCGGGGCGATCAGCAGCTTCCCGTTCTCGCTGGCCCGAGCGGCGTCGACGGCCGCCTGCGCGGTGTCGTCGAGCGGCACCGGCACGACCATTCCGGGCAGAACGACCAGGTCGGGAACGAAGAGGACGGGAACTGAATATGTGTCAGACATCAAACCTCCAAAGTTAAGTCTGCTGGGCTCAACCTAGGTGGCTGGATATTTGTTCCCGAGGATATTTCGCCAGGGGCGAACGGGGGTGGTCCTCAAGTTGCGTGTCATTTCACACTGGAGACGAAATGATAGGTGAGCAGGCGCTAGCCACTCGGCCTCGTAGATCCCACCAGCAGCAAACCTCGTTCGCGGGCGCTCGGCACAAGGGCGCGCGGAATCTCCAAGTCGTTGCCGCTGTGTCTTGTCAGGATTGCCTGCGATAGTGACCGTGTGAAGCGCAGTCGCCGCAACCTCGAAGCTCTCGAGATTCGAACTGCTGGCGCCCAGGACAAGCTGATAATGTCGCAATACCAGGAAGGGGTGCGGTCGGATGCCGGTTCGCGTTGATGTCGTTCCAAGCCTTCTGGAATGGGCCGTCGAACGGGCGGGCTGGGACGATGAGACTACAGCTCGACGAGCGCCAAAGCTCGCGGCATGGCTCAATGGTGATGCCCGCCCCACGCTCAAGCAGCTGGAGGAGTTTGCACAAAAGACGCACGCCCCATTCGGCCTGTTATTTCTGCCCGAACCACCGAACGAGCCGGTCCCCATTCCCGACATGCGTACTATCGGCAACGCAGCAGTTCCGCGCCCGTCCGTTGATCTGCTGGACTCTATATACATATGCCAAACGCGTCAGGACTGGTACCGGGAGTACGCCCGCGATCACGGCGCCCCTGAGTTGGAGTTTGTCGGTTCTTCGACAACAGACACGCCCTCTGTGGTCGCTGCGCAGGGGATCCGCGGCGCTTTGGGATTCGACCTAACGGAGCGGACTGTGTTCGCCAGCTCCGATGACGCGTTACGTCGCCTGATCGACCGGATTGAGAGTATCGGCGTGCTCGTGATGGTGAACGGCATCGTCGGCGGAGATACGCACCGCGTCTTGGACTCTGACGAGTTCCGTGGCTTCGCACTATCTGACCCAGCGGTACCGCTGATCTTCGTGAATGGTGCCGACACTAAAGCAGCGCAGATCTTCACTCTGATCCACGAGCTTGCGCATGTCTGGCTTGGCGGTAGCGCATTATCCGACGCTGCGATGGTGGCACGCGACGGTGTCGCCGAGGAATTGTGGTGCAACAAGGTTGCCGCAGAGGTACTCGTGCCCCTGGCGGCGCTGCGCCGGGACTATTCGGGCGAGGCAACGCACGAGGAGGTGACGCGACTCTCGCGCCGCTACCGGGTCAGCACGCTGGTGATCCTCAAGAGGCTGTTCGACGCACGGTTTCTCAGCTGGGACACGTACAGGAAGCGATACGAAGAGGAACATGAGGCTGTCGTTGAGCATGCGAAGCGCCGACGGGGAGAGAATTCCGGAGGCAACTACTACAACACCCAACCGCTTCGGTTGAGCCGACAGTTCGCACGGGCGGTCGTAAACAGTACTTACCAGGGCGACACGAGCTTCCGCGACGCATTTCAGCTTCTCGGCACCAGAAAACACGAGACATTCACCCGCCTCGCAGACGAGCTTGGAGTGGGCTGATGTTCCTGGTCGACTCGAACGTCCTCATTGAGGCGAAGAATCGGTATTACGCCTTCGACATCGCGCCGGGATTCTGGGAATGGCTTGAGGGTGCGCACGCAACAGGCGAAGTGGGCAGCATTGAAGCAGTGAAGGCGGAACTAGTCGGCGGGGCCGATGAACTCGCAGCCTGGGCACTCACAAATAGCTCGTTTTTCCATCCGATCGACCAAGCCACAACTGCGCACTTCCCGGCACTAACCGCATGGGCCGCGACTCGCCCGTTCACCCCCGCTGCACTCGCGGAGTTCGCGGGCAACCAGGCCGACTACCAGCTGGTGGCTCACGCCCGCGGCCACAACCACGTCGTAGTCACCCACGAGCGCCCCGATCCCAATTCGCGAAGACGGGTGAAGATTCCTGACGCCTGCGCTGCGATCGGTGCCACATGTATGGATCCGTTCGAGATGATGCGCCGAACAGGGGCAACGCTAGAACTCGGTACCTAGATGTAGTTTCCTCGTCGAACTGAGTCGTTCCTAGCGTCGGTCGCGCTCGATAGTTCTCGCGCGAATTTTGATGGATCCGGTGATCGGGTCGCCCCTGATCGGCAGCGAGTAATTCCTCAGCGCCGCGCGCTCCCGATGCGCCGACTCGTCACCGGAGTCGCTCGAAGTCCAGCCCGCCAGGGTCACCTCGCCGACTGGCTCACCGACTCGACCTAGCCACCCACACCACCAAACGTCGACCAAAGTTAAACACTCATACGAATAACCGACTGATCGAGCCACCTTCGTACGACAGAATCATCGATGACGTGCCGACTACGGTGCGCGTGAGAGAGAAGGAAACTCATGAATCGCATTCGTGCGGTGCTCGTCACGTTCGTGCTTGCCACTTTCGTTGCGGTCGGCGTTCAGACTTTGCCATCAGCGGTGGCGCCTGCGCAGGCGGCGACCAACTGCTCTAGCCTCGCCGGGCGGATCTCGAGCCACAACGCCGACGCCCGCAATTACAACGCTCAAGTTTCGGCGATCAACGCCCGTGGCGGCGGTACCGCCGCACAGGTCGCGTACTACAACTCGTGGCGCTCCCGTGGAATCGCTCGCGGCAATATGTTGAATGCCGAACTGTCTCGATGCAAGAGCCAAGGCAAACTCCGGAACGTCAAACCTCCGGTAAGCCCTGGCGGTCCGCAGCGTCGTACCAACCCCGGCCCCGGGACAAAGCCACCTCGTCAAACAAATCCGACTCCCGGCTACCCGCAACCGGAGAAGTACAGCCGCGGCCAGAACGTTGTCAGCGACCGCACAACACCCGCCAACGGCCGCAGCGTGCGATTCCGCGATGGCGGCAGCGCTGACTTCAGTGGGCTCAGAAGCAACCGTGCTGGCAGCCTCAATGCGAAAGTGTCGCGGGACATGCTCGACACCGGCAGCCTGTCCCGCTCACGCGGACCGAACGCCGTCACCCCACGCGGATTCGGTGGTCCACGGACTGTGCGCGGGCACCTCCTCGCCAAGATTCTCGGCGGTAAAGGCGGCGACGCCCGCAACATCATGGCTCTAACCCGCAGCGCTAACGGCAAAATGCGCACCATCGAGCGCCAGGTATACGAAGCTGTGAAGAATGGCCGCGGGTGCAAAGTCACCTACAGCGTTACTCCGAGCTACGGCCCCGGCCCGCTCGGCGTTCTCGGCAGTTCTCCGTACCCCACGGCAATCTATGTGATCGCCCGCGGCTGCGGACTCAACATCGGCCGCACCATCATCAACTAACCGAACGGAGAACCAGTCTGTGTCCGCACTCTCACAGCTCACCGACCTCGTCGACCCCCCACCCCACGGGGCACGTCCCGACTGGACCGCGGTAGCCGCCCACTTGGGCCACACGCCGCCTCAGGACTACATCCAGATCGTGGAGACCTATGGGGCAGGACTGTTTGCCGGTGAAGTCGCTGTGTGGGTTGCTGGTGGCGCGGGCGGCGAAGACCTCATTGAGGCCGCGCCGCCAGCGATCACCGAACTTGCCGACTCGCGCGACTGGATCAACTCCAACGCGATCTCCTGGATTGGCCCCGACGGCAGCAACAGCCCAGTCGACCTTGGCCCGTCCCCGCTGCGATACGCCGCTTGGGGCGGCGGGTCGAGCGGCGCCTACGGCTACTGGCATCAGGTCGGCGACGACCCCAACAAATGGCCAGTGCTTTACACGGATCTGAGCAGCCTCTGGCTCTACCATCCCGCCGGTATCGCCGCATTCCTCGTCGATCTCCTCGACGGCAACTACAACACTGAACTCATCGAGCTGTCCCCCGACGAACGGCCTGATTTCGAAGCCTTCGGGTCCGACTAGGCCAGGGTCCTACCCGACGATGTCCGCCACAAAAACGCCCGCGCGCTTATTCACCCGACGCGTGGCCGCCGACAACGCCGGATCACCCTGCCCCTGCTCGACGTATCGAGGATTCGCAATCCGGACCTTCTTGCCTCCGAACAGCACGACGTCGGCGCCACCGGCGGCGACGACATTCTTGCTCCAGTTCGTCTTGCCGTGAATCAAGCCGATTGAGATGGAATTGCCCTTACGAAACGCATTGACGGTGGTTTCATAGGCCTTGCCGGAGGTCCGCCCGTGATGGATCACCCGCGCGAACGACGGCAAGAATCGAGCGACCGGCGCCATCACCGGGTTGATGTACTTGATCTGGAACTGCTCAAGCTTTTCCGGAACCAGCATAGGAACGCCGGGTTGATGGTTATGCGATGAACTCATCGTGTTCTGTTCCTTCCATGAACAAACGTCAGCCCGCATACTGCCCTACTCGGTAGCCAACCGCAGCCCAAATCCAACCAATGCCAGCCCGGCGATCCCATCGATCCGACGTCGAATCCGCGGCGTCGCCATCCACGTGGAGATCTTTCCAGCGGCAACCACCAGCGCGACGAAGTACGCGGCGGTCAGCAGCAGGTATACGAGTCCGAGCGCAAAAGTCGTGAGCGCCACCGGATATCCATCGGGGACAAAGCCCGGCAACAAAGTGATGAACAGGATGCCGATTTTCGGGTTGAGAATATCGGTGAGGAAACCCGCGAAGAATCCGCTCGACCAGCGCGATGCCGACGGCGCGGGAGACTCCAAATCCGTTGCCGCACGGCGCATTGCGCGCAGAGACTGAAATCCCATCCACACCAGGTAGCAGCCGCCGACGATCTTGAGCACCTCAAACCCAACCTCGCTGGCCTGCAACAACGCCGACAGCCCCAGTACGGCGGCGACAATCCAGACGAGCAGTCCGCACAGCACCCCGGCCGACGTACGAATCCCACCGGCCCGACCTCCGCTGCTCAGCCCGCGGATAACTACGAGCGAGTCTGGCCCGGGCAGCAGCACCAACAACACCGCTGCCACCAGGAATGACGCAACTTCGACGAGCATGCAGGCCATCGTAAGACCTAGCTGGCTAGCTCACCAATTCCTGTGGCACTCAACCCAACTCGTGCAACCTCGCGGCCTGGCGGGTCAGATGCTCACGCTCGCGCAAATTCGTCGCATGCTCAGCTGCCTCGACGTATAACCGCGCCGCCACATCAACAGCTCCGGCCCGCTCCTGCAAATACGCCGCAACAGCCGTGTATCGGGGCACCGTTGAATCCACCTCACTCAACGCGGCCAGCCCGGCCCGCGCGCCGTCTGCTTCACCGACCGCCACCGCCCGATTGAGCCGCGCGATCGGACTATCGGTCAGCGCCAACAACTCGTCATACCATTCGACGATCTGCCCCCAATCGGTCTCGGCCGCGCTACGGCCATCGGCGTGCAATGCGGCTATCGCTGCCTGAGTTTGATACTCCCCCAACCGATCTCGTGCCAATGCCGACTGCAGAATCTCAATGCCCTCGGCAATCGCACCAGTATCCCATCGCCCCCGATCCTGCTGCGCCAACGGCACCAGCGAACCATCGTCGGCGATGCGCGCGGCCCGCCGCGCATGATGCAACAACATCAGCGCGAGCAAACCGGCAACCTCCGGATGATCGATCAACCGCGCGAGTTGCCGGGTTAGCCGCACAGCTTCCGACGCCAAGTCGACGTCACCGGAATAGCCTTCGTTGAACACCAGGTAGAGCACCCGCAGCACCGTGGCGATGTCGCCCGGCTTGCCCAGTCCATCGCTCGCGATCGTCCGCTTTGCCCGGCTGATCCGTTGCGCCATAGTGGATTCTGGCACCAGATATGCCTGCGCGATCTGCTGTGTGGTCAGCCCGCCGACGGCTCGCAGCGTAAGCGCGACGGCCGACGCCGGCGTCAAAGCCGGGTGCGCACAGAGGAAGTACAACTGCAGGGTGTCGTCGGCTCCGGAGACCACAGCGGCAACCGGCTCGACGGCGACGATCTCTTCCCGACGACGCCGCGTCGACTCCGAACGAATCACATCGAGGTGGCGTCGCCACGCGGCCGCTACCAGCCACCCCTTGGCATCGCGCGGCGGAGCGTCTGGCCACGACCGCAACGCTTCGATCAACGCCTCCTGAACGGCGTCCTCGGCCGCCGCAAAGTCAACTCCGCGGCGGACGAGAACACCGATCACCTCTGGAATGAGCTGTCGGACAAGGGATTCGTCCACGTCGATCAATCTTCGATGGTCGGCGGCGCGGTCATAAAGGGCCGCAACTCCAGCCACTCATGAATCGGTTTTCCGCCGGCACCCGGAGCGGCCGACAATTCGCCAGCCAATTCGATTGCGCGCTCATGAGATTCGACGTCGATGATCATCCAGCCGGCGATCAAGTCTTTCGTCTCGGCGAACGGTCCGTCGGTCACTGGCGCGCGTCCCTCGCCGCCATACTGAACCCAGGTCCCCTCGGGTAGGAGTGCCTGCTCGCTGACGAATTCGCCGGTCGTCTCCAACCTGTCCGCGAAATCCCGCATGTATTGGATATGCGCCGTGATCTCATCGGGCGTCCACCGATCCATCGGCACGTCATTCACCGATGCCGGTGCGCCGCGATAATGCTTGAGCAATAGGTACTTCGCCATGATGTTTCCTCCTCGTCGCGGTACGGCCATTGTGGCTGCACTCAAACCTGGGTCGGAGCCGTCTGAAGTTTCTCGACATCTCCCTCTCGATTGCCACCGCGACATGCGCTATTGTTCACATCATGATCTCGCAGGGGGTATTCAGATTGATTAATAATCGACTCATCGCCGTCGTCGGCGCTGCCGTTGTCGCTGCTGGACTAACTGCCTGCGGTTCCGACGCACCCGCCACAGGCTCGCAGCCCCCGGTGACGTTCACAGGCCCAGACGGCGTCGTGATCACCGTGCCACCAGGTGCGCCGACCTCTACCGATGTTGCCTCAACGTCTACAGCAACGACGACGAGCCAAACCGAGGAACCGTCTGTCTTCTCGGTCGGCGAATCTCAACAGCTCGTCGGCACCGAGAACGGCGGCTACGAGGCCAGCGTCGTCGTGACCGAAGTCTGGCAGTCCTCCCCGACCATGGTCGAGGCCGACGTCGAGGTAGACGTGACGCGTGGCAGTCTTCCGGCGTCGCTGCGCTGGTCGCTAGTCGACCGCAACAACGGGACACATGTCGGGCGCACCGATGACGACGAGATCATCGGACACTACGAAGAAACCATCACTTTCGCGGTCACTTCCAGCGTCCGAGGCCGATCTATCCGCCTTGGTTCGGGCACCGGCCCCACACTGACTTGGTCGATACCCACACAGAGCAGCGGATTTCTTCCGCACACGCGGCTTGCGACGCCGCACAGGACTACCACCACGCGGACCACGACCCGCACCAAGACCACTACGCGTACCAAGACGACGACCCGACGAACAACAACGCGGCACCGATAGGCTGCCGAGTGCCGGTTGTCACCGCCGTCTGGTTTCCTAGGACATCGTGAACACCGACCGAGACGAATCGCGCTATGTCATGGGTATGCGCATCGCTCGCGACAGTCCGCGGGACCGGTATCCGTTCAACCTTCCCGCGGTCGCGCACGTCGCGCGACCAGGTGGCCTTGCCTTTCCGGCCGGGGTCACATTCCTGGTCGGCGAGAATGGCAGCGGCAAGTCGACATTGATCGAGGCGCTGGCCGTTGCCGCCGGACTCAACCCAGAAGGCGGCAGCCAACACAACCGATTCACCACGCGCTCAACAGAATCGGAGTTGGGCAGATCAGTCGACCTCGTCTGGGGCCCATTCAAACCGCGTAGCCGATTCTTCCTGCGCGCCGAGTCCTTCTACAATTTCGCCACCGAGACCGAGTCGCTCGGCGACCTCAGCGTCTTCGACGGTGTTTCGCCCCACGAGCGGTCCCACGGAGAGTCCTTCGTCGACCTCATCCGCCAACGCTTCTTTCCGCGGGGCTTTTACGTGATGGATGAGCCCGAAGCCGCGTTGTCACCACGCGGGTGTCTGGCAGTCATGGCGATGCTCGCCGAGTTGGTCGACGAGCAATGCCAAATCATCATCGCTACCCACTCCCCGATTCTGCTGGCGCTGCCCGGGGCCACGATTTTGGAGATCTCCGACGATGGCCAGATTGAGGAAGTCGCCTACGACGACGTAACGCCGGTGCGTATCACGCGCGATTTCCTCACCGAACCAGAACGGTATCTGCGGCATCTGTTCACGGCCGATTGACGACCTTCACACCGGTCACCGCACAGCGTCGATAAGCCTTGCCAGATCCGCGAAGGTTTCCGGCCCCGGAGCTATCACGGTGAAGTAGGAGACTCCGAATTTCTCGCGCAGCCGAACGACTTTGGCGACAATCTCGTCGAAACTGCCGCATAACGCGTTCATCGAATTGCGCAGCTCTTCGTCGGTCGCATCGGGTCGCATCTGCCGTAGCCCGGCGAGATCCGGTTCGCGATCGGCGGCCAGTTCGAAAATGATCAGGTTCAACTCCAACTGATCGAAACGGTCACCGGCAGCAGCACGGATGAAGTCAATACGTTCGGCCAGGAATTCTTCGTCAGGAACAGCTGACAACGCCACGATGTCGGCCTGCTGAGCCGCAAGCGTCAACACCTTGTCGCCGACGCCCGCCACCATAATCGGCGGCGGAGACTGCGTCGGCGCCGGTGAGTAGGCCTCGTCCGACAATGTCGTCCGCAGATACTCGACCGTCTCGACGAGACGTGCTACCCGCTTACCCGCAGATGGAAACGGCAGCCCCGCAGTCGTGAATTCGTCGGCGACATAGCCTGCGCCCAAACCGATTTCGAGCCTACCGCCGGTGAGATTGTCGGTGGTGGCGCAGTCGCGGGCCAGCAGGGCGTTGTTGTAAAAGCCTGCGTTGAGGACGAAATGTCCCAGTCGCATCCGACTCGAGACCTGGCCGGCCGCGGCGAGCGCGGGAAAAGGTGCGATTAATCCCAGGTGGTCGGGAACCATGAGGACGTCACCCCCCACGTCATCTGCGGTACGGACCTGTTCGAAGAAATCTCCCTGTATGCCGAGCAGATTGACGCCGAATCGAAATGGCCGCATAGGTATCGCCTCCTAGTTGTTCAGTAGACCCTGGTCGCCAACCCAGGGTAGTCCAGGACGAGTCCAGCTCTGTCGTAGCGCAACGTCGCCGCGAAGTCGAAAGACAGTGCCGTGTAATCATATTCGGCGCCATCCGTGTCGCTCCCGCTGAAGGCATACGTCTGGTCCAAAATGCCGATCGTCGGCGTGGTCGCCGAAACATAGACCGCTGGAATGTGCTGAACGCCCGCAGAAGTTGGAATCCGATGCACCGGAAAGGTATTGGTGACCGCGGATGCTTCGAGATCGATATCAACGCAGCCGTTCAAATCTGGACGAAGAGTTCCGTCGACGGTCCACCTGCCATCGCCGTCGGACCGTACAGCCAGCGTCCACGACTCATCCCTCAGCTTCGCCTCGATATCGGCGGACCTTACGTGCCAGCGCTCATCGACGATAATGTCGTATGTCGCCGACAAGCCGACCCCGACTTCGACCGCCACCGTCTGTCCCCACAGATGTGTCATGCCGTCGCGGCCGGACTCAAAGTGGGCGACCTCGAAACCATCACGCAAGCCCACGTGCCGCCAGGCAGCCATTCGCGGCAACTCTAAGAACATCACGCTCCATCCGCCGGGGTCTAGTTGACGCAACTGTATCGGCACCGACGGCCAACTCCCCTTAGTCTGGTCAGATGCTCCGTCGCGGCGATCGCGTTGCCGACTACACCATCAGCGACTACCTCGGCAGTGGCGGCAGTTCGGATGTCTTCCGCGTGCTCGACGCTGACGGAAATGTCGCCGCGCTCAAAATGCTGCGCCCGGACGCCGCTCGACGTCCCGATATCCGCGAGCGCTTCGACAACGAGTACCGCCTGGCATCGCTCCTGAACCATCCCCATATCGTCGCGACCTACGACCACGGTGAGACACCCGACCGACGCCCATGGATGCTGATGCAGTATGTCGATGGAAACTCTTCTGCGGCAATGGTTCCCACCAGGTCGTCCGAACCCGACGTCGCGTTCGTCACCCAGCTCGCCGTACAGATAGCCGATGCGCTCGACTACACACATTCACGCCTAGTCCTGCACGGCGACGTCAAACCCGGCAACATCCTAGTGTCGCGCGCACCGGGTTGGGCCGGCCTGACCGACTTCGGCATCGCGCAGCAGCTCGACGGTGTCCCGCCCGAATCCAACGGTTGGGTCCGCGGATCTATCAGCTATACCGCACCCGAACTTCTTCAAGCCCAACGACTTTCCCCGGCAACCGACCAATACGCGCTGGCTTGCACCGTTTTCGAACTTCTCACTGGCACCCCGCCATTCGTCGGCAACACCACGCTGGCCATCATTCACGCACATATCCACGCTCCGTACCCTCGCCTGGACCGCCGCCGCCGATGGATCCCCTCTCCGCTCAACGCCGTCTTCGCTAAAGCCCTCGCGAAAACTCCAGACAAGCGATACCCGACGTGCGCAGAATTCGCCCGAGTCGTCGCCGCCATTCTGCGCGGCATCGAACCACCGATCCGGTGAATTTACATCAAGTTACCAACTCTGGTACTTAGTAACGCGTAGGATCGCGCCTCGTCACATCCCGTCAACAAATCTCGCGTTTGCTCGGGATCAGGTTTCGCCGAAACGAGGACGCTGTATGACAGTCGAATACGACAAATCCGCCCTGGCACATGAAGACGAGGGATACCACAAGAGTCTCAAACCCCGTCAGATCCAGATGATCGCCGTTGGTGGCGCGATCGGCACGGGTCTATTCATGGGCGCTGGCAGCCGGTTACACGACGCCGGGCCCGGCCTGTTCATTGTCTACGCCGTCTGCGGACTTTTCGTGTTCTTCATCCTGCGTGCCCTCGGCGAGCTGGTCCTGCATCGCCCATCATCGGGTTCATTCGTCTCCTATGCTCGTGAATTCTTCGGGGAGAAAACAGCATTCGTCACCGGCTGGCTGTATTTCTTCAACTGGGCGGCCACCTCTATCGTCGATGTCACCGCTGTGGCTCTCTACATGCACTACTGGGGCATGTTCGAGTCAGTTCCGCAGTGGCTGATCGCCCTCATCGCCCTGGTGATCGTCATGACGATGAACATCATCTCGGTGAAACTCTTTGGCGAGATGGAATTTTGGGCGTCAATCATCAAGGTCGTCGCATTGATGACCTTCCTCGTCGTCGGCATCGTATTCCTCGCGGGCCGCTTCAAAGTTGACGGCCAGTCGACCGGCATATCGGTGATCACCGACAACGGTGGCATACTGCCCGAAGGCGCGATGGCGCTGATCGTCGTCGCGTCCGGGGTCATATTCGCCTATGCCGCAGTGGAATTGGTGGGTATCGCGGCAGGTGAGACAGCAGAGCCCGCCAAGGTGATGCCGCGCGCCATTAACTCGGTGATCTTCCGCATCGCGGTGTTCTACGTCGGCTCGTTGGCTCTGCTCGCCCTTCTGTTGCCGTATACGCAATACAAATCCGGCGAAAGTCCGTTCGTCACATTCTTTTCCAAGATCGGTGTACCCGCTGCCGGCGGAATCATGAACCTGGTGGTGCTGACCGCTGCCATGTCGAGCCTCAATGCGGGTCTCTATTCCACCGGCCGCATTCTGCGTTCGATGGCCATGAACGGCAGCGGCCCGGCCTTCACCGCGAAGATGAACCGCAACGGCGTACCGTTCGCCGGCATAGCGCTGACCGGAAGTCTCACCCTGCTCGGTGTGATCCTGAATCTGTTCGTGCCCGAAGACGCGTTCAACATCGCGTTGAACCTTTCGGCGCTGGGCATCATCGCGACCTGGGCGGTAATCCTCGCCTGCCAGATTCAGTTACATCGTTGGGCCACAAAGGGAATAGTCGCTCGCCCCTCGTTCAGACAGGTGTGGTCGCCGTGGACGAGTTACGCGTCGTTGGTCTTCCTATTCGCTGTGACGGTGCTGATGTGCTACCAGAGCAAATGGAATCTCATCGCGATCATCGTGCTGGTTCCCACTCTTATCGGCGGCTGGTATGCGGTACGGACCAAGGTCGTCGCGATCGCGGCCGAGCGCATGGGCTACACCGGCGAGTACCCGGTTGTACCGCAACCGCCTATCCCCGAGGGGCCCGACGATCGCGAGAAATGATCATCATCATGCCCACGCGATTCCGTCGGGATCTGTAAAACTCCCCGCGTCAGAATTGATCACCAATCGATGCGATCCGCTTCCGTCCGGCGCGACGCCAGCATTCTTGGCAGCTAGTTTGCGGGGATTGAGGGCCAGTTTGATCTGACTATCGGCACCGTCGAACTCAACGTATTTGCGGCCGAAGGACTTTGCCACGGTCAGACCGTTTTCGACGTAGAACTGCTTGCTCGCCGCGACATCGTCGGCACCGATGAGGACAACGACGTTGTCGACCGTTCGTAATGGAGCGCCGGTTGGCTTCTTCGACGATGAGGCGATAGTCCAGACCGTGCCATCCGGCGCCTGAAGCGAGGCGCCGTATCCCCACAGTGACTTCTTAGCTGGCTTGATCTCGGTGGCACCCGCAGCGATAGCGGGTTCGAAGAGCGAGTCGACCACCGCCGGATCAGCCACAACGAGGGACAGGACATATCCGCGGAAGCCGTTGGTCGGAGCATCGGACTGCTCGAACCGGAGCACGCCGTCGAGCCCAAAGGCTTTCTCGTAGAACACCTTAGCGGCGTCGACGTCGGAAACTTCAAGAGTTAGAGCATTGATTGTTGTCATAGGAATGACGATAGTCTGCCGGCTTGCCTGGCTGCTTCTTAAAAACTGCTCGATCGAATCGGCCCCGGCCGGGCACAATCGGATAGATGAATAGCGACGAGATCACCCTGTGCTGCATGCTCTGGGCTCACCCCGGCCAAGAATCGGCCCTTACCGAATACGAGGACACGGTGCTCGCACTACTCCCTGAGTTCGGCGCCCAGGTCCGCCAACGCGTGATCGGCTCCGGCGCGAACGGCCACCCCAACGAAGTTCAAATCCTCAGCTGCCCAACGCAAGCCGCTCTCGACGCCTACCTCGCCGATCCCCGGCGGACGGCATTGACATCCGCCAGGGATGCGGCGATCGCACGCACCGAGTTATTTCCGGTCCGCCTTCATCTTTAGGCCACCGGCGCCGCTACGTGCCCTTCTTGGCGATCACGCCTTCCTTGATCCGGGCTCCGACAGTGGCGTCGATATTGCTCCAGTACTCGTAGGCGCGCTGCAGCACTGGGTCGGTTACGCCATCGAGTAGGTGGCCAACCACGTTGTTCACCAATCTATCTCGTGCGGCATCGTCAAGCACTTCCCGGACGAGCGTGCCGGGCTGACTCCAATCGTCATCGTCGGCATGATCGACGTAGGCGCTGCGCATGATCTCTCCGTCGGCGGCCCACTGCGGTTCATGCTGACCCGGATACGTCGCTGCCGGGCCACCCTTGGAGTTCGGCGCGTATACCGGATCACTCACGGGGTTGATCCGCATCGCACCGTCTTTGGAGTAACTGTGCACTTCATTGCGGGGCGCGTTCACCGGAATCTGTTTATAGTTCACTCCCAGCCGAGCCCGGTGGGCATCAGCGTAGGAGAACACCCGCCCGAGCAGCATCCGATCTGGGCTGAACCCGATGCCCGGGACCACGTTGCTCGGCTCGAACGCGGCTTGCTCGATCTGCGCGTGATTGTCGGTTGGGTTGGTATGCAACGTCATTCGACCAACCTCATGCAGCGGGTAGTCGGCATGAGGCCAGACTTTTGTGAGGTCGAACGGATTGAATCGATACCCGGCGGCATCGTCATACGGCATCAGCTGCACCTTGAGTGTCCAGCTTGGATGGTCCCCCGACGCGATCGAGTCGAATAGATCTCGCGTATGGAAATCACCGTCTGCGCCAGCCATTTCGTCGGCATCGTCTTGGGTGAAGAAGTCGATGCCCTGGTCGGTAATGAAATGGTATTTGACCCAATGCTTTTCGCCTGCGGCGTTGACCCAGAGGTAGGTGTGCGAACTGTAGCCGTTCATATTCCGCCAAGTCTTCGGAATACCCCGATCACCCATCAACCAGGTGACCTGGTGCGCCGACTCCGGCGACAGCGTCCAGAAGTCCCACTGCATGTCGTGGTCACGAAGGTTGTTGTCCGCCCGGCGTTTCTGCGAACGGATGAAGTGCTGAAACTTCAACGGGTCTTTGATGAAGAAGACCGGCGTGTTGTTGCCGACCATGTCGTAGATACCGTCGTCGGTATAGAACTTGAGGGCGAACCCGCGCGGGTCCCGCCAGGTATCCGGGCTGCCACGTTCACCGGCCACCGTCGAGAACCGCGCCATCATCTCGGTTTTGGCC
This sequence comes from Gordonia effusa NBRC 100432, assembly GCF_000241305.1. Taxonomy (GTDB): domain Bacteria; phylum Actinomycetota; class Actinomycetes; order Mycobacteriales; family Mycobacteriaceae; genus Gordonia; species Gordonia effusa. The sequence goes on along the minus strand of NZ_BAEH01000062.1, from coordinate 4,222 downwards.
CCCGGAGCGAACAGCGTCGCGCAGGTGTAGTCCGAGACATCGGCGGTGGTCTCAAAGGTGCCAAACGCCCCGCTGCCCTTGGCATGTGGCTGTCGTTCGGGGATGCGCTCGCGGTTGAACTGTGCCATCTGTTCGATCAGGTAGTGATCGTGCAACACAATCGGGCCGCCCGCTCCGACAGTGAGTGAATGTTCGTCGCTGCCGGCCGGAGCGCCGGAGTCGGTCGTTGTGTAGAAGTCGTTTTCCGTTGCCATTTCGCCCTCCCAGGAGGTGATCGTGCGATGAGTTGTCGACTTGTCGGCCCCAGGGGCTGATCCGGGGCCTGGTTTCGAGGGTAGCCCTCATGCGAAAATGAGCCCATGCCCGCCGATCTTGACGAACTCCGTCGCTTGCGTCGCGCCCGGGATCGGATGGATCGTGACTACAGTCAGCCGCTCGACGTCCCCGCACTGGCCCGCGACGCCCTTATGTCGCCTGCCCACTTCTCGCGACGATTCCGGGCGGCCTACTCCGAAACGCCGTATTCGTACCTGATGACTCGGCGTATAGAGCGCGCAAAGACGTTGCTGCGCAACACAGATCAGAGTGTCACCGACGTATGCTTCGCCGTCGGATGTACCAGCCTCGGATCGTTTTCGACGAAGTTCACCGAACTCGTCGGCGAGACACCGTCGGCCTATCGCGCCCGCTCTCACGAGGAGTTGCGGACGCTGTCGGCATGTCACGTGATGTCGCTGACCCGGCCACGCAAGACGAAATAGGAATTCGAGCAGTTTTCGAGAAGTATTCGCGGTGACGCGAAACTAGAGTCAGAGCCATGACCGTTTCACTGAGCCAATCCCACATCCTCGTCGACGACCCTGACGCCGCTCTCGGATTCTATCGAGATGCCTTGGGGCTCAACGTCGTAAACGAAGTCAACAACGGCGGGTTCCGGTACATCACCCTCGCCGCCGACGGCCATCCCGAACTGGGCGTCGTGTTGATGCAGCCACATGCCGGGCGATCACAGGAGAACGGCGACGCCGTTGCCCAACTACTCGCCAAAGGCGAACTGCCATCGGTTCACTTCCGCTCGGAGAATCTTGACGACACATTCGAGAAGATCGCCGCAACACCCGGAGCCGAGGTGCTTCAGGAGCCGACGGACCAGTTCTGGGGCGTGCGTGACGCGGCTGTCCGCGATCCCGCGGGCAACATGATCCGCATCGAGCAGGCCTGACCCCCTTCGCAAACCCCACCCGCCCGGACGTTCCCGACCCGCTTTTTGGGTCGGGAACGTCCGGCTGAGTGGGGTTTGCGAATGGTTACGACTGGTCTGACCACTTGACAACTCGACCTCTGGCCAGCACTCTGCAGAACATGACCTTCCAACCTGTCGTTCGACGCTCGGTACCCGAGGATGTCTACGACCAGATCGTCGACCGTGTCGTCGGCGGCGAGTTGCCCGCTGGCGAGGCGTTACCAAGTGAACGGGATCTGGCCGCAGCGCTCGGTGTTTCACGACCTGCCGTCCGCGAAGCGCTCAAACGTCTCGACGCTGTCGGCTTTATCCGGGTGAAACAGGGCGGCACCACCACGGTCCGTGACATTCGACGCGATGGAGGACTCGACCTGCTGCCAATGTTGTTGGTACACAACGGCGAACTCGACGTGGCTGTCGCGAGATCCATCGTCGAGGCACGTGCGCACATCGCACCGATAGTCGCCGAGCTCGCCGCTCAACGATCCAGCAGCGACACCATCAGCGCTCTTCGGCAACTCACCGAAGCTGTCGCTGCGGAGTCAGATTCGCTTGAGCTGCAACGGATCGCGCTGCACTTTTGGGACATCGTCGTCGACGGCGCCGAGTCGATCGCTTACCGCCTGATGTTCAACACCATGCGCGCCGCCTACGAGCCGGCCCTCCCTGCTCTGTCATTCGCAATGGCCGGCGAGGTCGGCAAGGTCGATGGTTACACCGCGCTCGTCGACGCTATCGCCGCTCACGACGCTCCCCTCGCCCGGCGAGCTGCCGACAACTTGCTCTCGCCCAGCACCTCAGCCCTGTTCAGCGCGCTCGACGCCTTAGACACCACCGGGATCGACTCATGACAACTACCCGCCCAACCCGTAGTAATCGGCGAAATATGACTCTGCGCAACGCTTTTGCGGAGTTCGTCAAACATCCATCACCCTGGATGATCGCGGTGTTCGTCGTCGGGTCGCTTACGGCCCGACTCATCATCGGTGGCTGGTCGTGGGTCGACGCCGTGGTGCCGGTCATCTTGCTGGCCATCTCGCCGGTTGTCGAATGGCTTATCCACGTGGGAATCCTGCATTGGCGCCCGCGGCGCATCGGCAAACTGACCATCGATTCGCTACTGGCTCGGGAGCACAGGGCTCATCATCAGGACCCGCGCGACATCCCGTTGATCTTCATTCCCTGGCCGGTGTTGGTCTGGCTGCTGCCACTGCTCACCGCAATCGGAGTGTTCGCGTTCGGCCGTGTCGGCTTGGGATTAACCTTCCTCTTCACCGTCACCGCCTTCTTACTGGTCTACGAGTGGACGCATTATCTGATCCACACCGATTACAAGCCTCGATCACGCCTGTATCGCGCCACCTGGCGCAACCACCGGTTCCACCATTACAAGAATGAGCACTACTGGTTCACCGTGACCACCACTGGGACCGCCGACCGGATCTTGCACACCTATCCCGACCCGAACAGCGTCGAAAAGTCGCCCACCGCAAAGGACTTGCACGCGAAGGCGTGACACACCAGATATTCTGCGGGGCATGCTGACCTGGAAACCAGTCCCCGCCGACGCGGCTGTAGTCGCACCCGACGAACGCCTGTCGTGGCCGCGCACATTAGGTATCGGCGCCCAACACGTGGTGGCGATGTTCGGCGCGACATTCCTGGTTCCGGTACTCACCGGCTTTCCGCCGTCAACCACCCTGCTGTTCTCCGGCATCGGCACGATCGCCTTCCTGATCATCACCGGCAATAAGCTGCCGAGCTATCTGGGGTCGAGCTTCGCCGTCATCGCACCGGTCACCGCCGCTGTCGGATCACACGGAACCGGAAGTGCCCTAGGCGGTTTGGTAGTTCTGGGCGTCGTGCTGATCGCGATCGGCGCCGTTGTTCATCTGATCGGCACCCATTGGCTCGACGCCCTACTGCCGCCGGTGGTGACCGGTGCGATCGTGGCACTCATCGGCTTCAACCTTGCCCCGGCGGCGAAGACGAATTTCGAGAAGGGGCCTGTCGTCGGGTTGGTGACGTTGGTCTTGATGGTCGCCATCCTCGCTTTCTTCCGCGGCCTGATCGGTCGACTCGCGATCTTTCTCGCCGTCGTTGTCGGCTATCTGTTGGCGCTGGCGATGGGCGACGTCGACACCGCGGCGATCGCCTCGGCATCGTGGATCGGCTTGCCCGACTTCGAAACTCCCACATTTCACCTCTCGGTTCTCCCGCTGTTTCTGCCGGCTGTCATCGCACTCGTCGCCGAGAACATTGGGCATGTGAAGTCCGTGGCGCAGATGACCGGTCGCGATCTAGACCCAGTTACCGGCCGAGCGTTGATGGCCGATGGTGTGGCGACCGTATTCGCCGGCGCGGGTGGCGGATCGGCCACGACGACCTACGCCGAGAACATCGGCGTGATGGCTGCGACGCGTGTCTACTCGACCGCCGCCTACTGGGTCGCCGCGACCGTAGCGGTCGTATTGGCGTTGTGCCCCAAGGTCGGAGCGGTTATCTCCGCGATCCCACCGGGCGTCCTCGGTGGTGCCACCGTCGTGTTATACGGACTGGTTGGCATCCTGGGTGTGCGTATCTGGCTAACCAACCACGTCGACTTCTCCCAACCCATCAACCAGATGACCGCGGCTATTCCCCTGATCATCGGAATAGCCGACTTCACTTGGCAGATAGGCGATCTCACGTTCACCGGGATCTCGCTAGGCGCGATCGCGGCGCTGGCCGTGTACCACGGGATGAAGATGCTGGGACTGGCGCGTGAGAAAGTCGGGGCGAGTGCGTGAGCCCTCCCCGCTGGTCAGTGCCTTCACCACCCGACCGAGCCTCCCCAACCGCCAGTCGAGTGCCCGGCGAGGCGCCAGCCGAGCCTTCCCTCCGCTGGTCGAGTGCCCGGCGAGGCGCCAGCCGAGCCGGGTGTATCGAGACCCCGCAAGCGATACGCACACAACGGTTATCGACGACATCTCACCAAGG
>NZ_BAEH01000063.1 GCF_000241305.1 Gordonia effusa NBRC 100432 | reverse complement strand
GTACCGTCGAAGGATAGCGCGCATGCCACTCGCAGAATTGCCCTCCGGTCAGATCGAGTACGACGTCTACGGCCCCGAAGAGTCAGCACATCAGCCGGTGCTGTTCGTACACGGCGTTCTGGTCAACGGATTGCTGTGGCGCGAGGTCGCGCAACGGCTCGCCGCGGCGGGTTACCGCAGCTACGTCCCAACCTTTCCGCTGGGAGCACATCGACTTCCAGTACCAACCGGTAACGACGTCACTCCACCGGCTGTCGCCCAACTGATCCGCGAGTTCGTCCACGCCTTCAACCTCAACGACGCCACACTGGTCGGCAACGACACCGGCGGCGGCCTATGTCAGTTCGCGCTCGGCGTTGAACCCGATCTCGTCGGAAGCGTCGTACTCACCAACTGCGACGCCTTCGACAAATTCCCGCCACAGCCATTCAAGTTCGTCTTCAAACTTCTCAAACGAAAAGCCGTTTTGCGCGCTGCGATGCCCGCGATGGGCGCGACGTGGCTCCGGCACTCGTGGCTCGGATTCGGTTTGCTGGCAACCAAACCCGACGCGGCGCTCACCGCCGAGATGGTGCAGACCGTCCGTAGCGATCCGGCGATACAGGCCGACGCCGCCGCGGTTATCGCGGGAATCGACGCACTCGGCGACATGAGCATGGCCACCACGCGGATGTCGAAAGTGAAAGTGCCAGTGACCATTCTGTGGGGAATGGCCGACCGATGCTTCACCCCGGCGCTCGGTCGTCGACTAGCATCGACTTTCCCCGATGCGACGTTCGTCGAAGTCCCCGGGGCCCGCACCTTCGTTTCGCTCGACGCCCCGCAGGCAGTCGTCGACGCGGTGGCTGCGATCGGGGCACGGACGGCCAGGTGAACCGGACGCGGCTACGCTGAATCCTCATGGGCATGCCGCCGATCCAACCGTTTCCCTTTGGTGAGTCCTCGCCGCTCGCAACAGCATTCACCTGGACTGGGACTCCAGGACTAACGAACGAACAACAAGTCGCACTTAATGTCGGCGCAATCTTGAACTGCACCAACGGATTCGCGTGCGATACCCTCGACACCGGCGAGGCTGTCGTCGACGCACAGCGTCGAATGAGCGACTGGTGGGGTATTGACGACGCCATTTCCGCGCGGATCGCGGTTGGCGGTCTGCTCGACGGAATGCACAGCCGTGGTTTCGAGGTGGTCGCACCACTTGTGCAAGACGCGATCGATAGCACCGACCCGCTGATGATCGACAACCATCGCGAATTTCTCGCTGCGCGTATGACCACCAGTCCGCTGCCGGTAGCGGGCCGAATCGACGACTACAACGCGCTCTACAACCTCCGCACGATGGATATTCTGCGGCCGGTGCTGCGCAACGAAAACTTCCCCTCGCATATCCGTGCATGGGATCTCGGCCGCGTGGCATTCGTCGTCCGCATGAGTTTGCGATGCGGATACCTCACCGACGACGAGGCCTGGCCGATGGTGATCGCGGCGCTGGCGGCGGCACGTGATTACTACGCGAACTGGCGGCAATTCGCGCATGGCTACTTGATCGGCCGGGCCTATTGGATGGCCGGCTACGACCTCAAGAAGGCGGGAACATCCACATCGGATGTCGGAGCGATGATCAACGCGCTACTCGTGCGGGTGGACAGCCCGTGGCGGCGCCTGGCGCTCGCCGCCGACGCCTAGGCAAATATCCGCGCGATCGCGTGACGTGCGGTGTCGTCGTCGAGGCCCCCGGTTCGCTGCGCATCACGAATCGACATAAAGCGCTTGAACTGATCGCGAACCCCCGCATCGTCGGCCTTGTCGAGATCGTCGCGGCGCTCGTTCATCAGTTTGCGCGTCAACCAGAACACCCGCTGGTCGGTGATGTCGATCGCCAGCGTGCTACTGGTGAAGATCTTCGTCCACGATTCGTAGTCTTGCAGCTGGCCGACGTAGTACTTGCCATCCTTGTCACCCTGCGCGAAGCCGAGTATCGCGGCAGCGGGTAGCTCGTAGGCGAAACCCCGCTTGTCGTCGGTGCCAGCGGCGACCATCAGAATGCGATCAGTCGTCACGGCGAGTAGGCCCCACTGACCCTTGAACCAGGCGACGCACGCGTTGAGCAGCAATTCACCGCTGGCGAGGTAAGCAATCAGACATTCCGCATCGGGATCGTCCTGGGGCGACCACCACAACGCGGCCGCGATGTCGGCACGTTCGCGGTGCGCGACGCCGTAGTTCTGTTCTGCTGCCACAGGAGCAATGTAGTCCGCGCCGGCCGGGTCACTGTCGGTCATATGTCCTACGCGCCTGCGCGACGTCATCGACCTGGCCTTCCACCAACTCGATCAAGACGTGCAACTGATCGGCGACCAACGCCCCGCGCTCGGTCAGTGAGTATTCGACCTTGGGTGGAATCGACTGCAGCACATCACGATTGACAAATCCATCCCGCTCAAGTGACTGCAGCGTCACTGACAGCATACGTTCACTGACGCCATCGACGCGGCGTCGAAGGGCACTGAACCGCAAATCACCTTCCCGCAACGCGGCGAGCGCCAGCAACCCCCATCTACTCGTAACGGCCTGCAAGATATCGCGCGACGAACAGTTCCGCGCAAACACATCGGCTTCCAAGGCAGGGTCAACGGCGACTTCGCCCGCGGACTCGTCAACCCTTTTCAGCGCCATGAGTTTGAGCATACTCCCAGAGGGGTTCTTACTTCAATGTTGACACTTACTTCTAGTAAGTGCATAGTGATGAGGAAGTGCAGATCCCAACGAAGGAGATACCGATGACCACATACGCAGTAACTGGAGCAACCGGCGGACTGGGCGGCGCAGCGATCGACGCGCTGCTCGCCAGCGGGGTCGAGGCCACCGACATCGTCGCCGTCGTACGCGACTCGGCGAAGGCCGCCAGCCTCGCCGATCGTGGCGTGCAGGTACGACAGGCGGACTACAGCGACGTGCGGGCACTGACCACAGCACTGTCCGGCGTCGACAAGTTGCTCTTCGTTTCCGGCTCCGAGGTCGGCCAACGCGCCGCGCAACATGCCAACGTCATCGCCGCAGCCAAGTCCGCACAGGTCTCGTTCACCGCGTACACCAGCCTGCTACGTGCAACCGACAGCGCGCTCGCTTTAGGCGACGAACACCGCGCGACCGAGAAGGCCCTCGCGGAGAGCGGCCTGGCCTATAGCCTGTTGCGCAACGGTTGGTACTGGGAGAACTACCTCGCCGCGACAGATGCGGCAATCGAATCGGGCACGCTGTACGGCGCCGCGGGCGACGGTCGAGTGGCCGGGGCCTCGCGCGCCGACTATGCGCGAGCAGCGGCGGCCGTCCTGGTAAGCGACTCGCCGCGGGCGGTCTACGAACTCGCCGGCGATCAGCCACTCACCTATGCCGACATCGCCGCTCAGATCAGCACCGCCTCCGGGAAACCCGTTGTCTACCAGAATCTTTCGCAGGCCGACTATGCCGCCGCACTGGCCGGCAATGGGCTGCCCGAACCGGTAGCGAATATCCTCGCCGACGCAGATGCCGGCGTCGCTACCGGCCAGCTCGATTCGACGTCGACCGATCTCGTTGACCTGATCGGTCGGCCGAGCACGCCATTCAACGAAGTATTGCGCGCTGCGCAGTAGGTCTACGCCGACGGCCGGGTGGTAATCAGCCCGAGAACGAGGACGGCGAATCCACCCAGATGTGCGACGGTGCGCGCGATATTACATCGAACCCAGGAGGTCGCGAAGTCCGTCCACACAGCAGCGGTCTCTTGGACAGACGGGACGCCGGCCGCGTCGAGCTGGTTATTGAGCGGCACGTTGAACGCAACCGTGATCAACGTGCCCAGCAGGTAGCAGCCGAGCGCGGCCAGCGTCCACCATCGAAGATTCGTGTTCCAGCTGACCGCGGTCGCGAGTGCCGAGACGATCAGCCCGCCGCCAAAGATCAACCCGAAGATTGGGTTGAGTATCGCGGCGTTGATCCGTTGCATCACGGCGATGGACGACGACGCGTCGGCACGGGCGAGTGCGGGCATGACGGAGTAGGCGAATGCCGCGAAGAGGCCGGCCATTAGTCCAGAGCACAGCACCGCGGCGAGTAGAACGAGGGAGCGAAGGAATGTCATAACACTGAGTCAACAAGACTTTGGTGAGTGTCTACATAGCTGAATCACTCAAATCCATATCCATTCGTCTCACACTGCGATATTCTCGGCGGCGTGGACGCACTCGGCAGCTTGCTCAGCGGCCCTCGTGCCCAAGCCCCCTTCCTCCTGCGAATGGTAATGGCCGGCAGCTGGTCTGTCCGCATCGAAGACGAGGCACCCCTGACCGTCGTCGCGGTGAATCGGGGCGAAATACTTGTCACCTACCCTGATGGCGCGACCCACCGACTGCTCACCGGATCGATCGCACTGTTCCGAGGCACCGAGTCCTACCTCGTCGGCGACACCGCGGGCAGTCCGGTCGTCGCGGTCATCGACGCGAATGGTGACTGCTACGACCCGACCGGCTCCCAGCCGGTCGCCGAACAGATGCGCCGGGGCGTCCGCTCCTGGGGTAACGCGGATCAGGACGCCGACACGGTCGCACTCATCGGCGCCTATCAGCTCGGAGAGGTCGGAAAGCCGCTTCTCGCCGCGCTGGGACGCGTCACAGTCGTTGCCGCGCACGACAATCCGCTGATCGAACTGTTGGACACCGAATTGGCGGTCACCGCGCCCGCACAGGAAGCCGTGCTCAATCGTCTACTGGATCTGATCCTGGTGACGACCCTGCGCACTCACCTCGCCGCCGATCCGTCACAAGCACCCCGCTGGTATCGAGCACATACCGATCCTGTTGTCGGATCGGCGCTGGCGCTCATGCATAACAACGTCGAACGGGGTTGGACCGTCGAATCGCTTGCCGATCAGACCGGTGTCTCACGGGCTTGTCTGGCCAGGCGCTTCGCCGGACTCGTCGGAGAACCTCCAATGGCCTACCTAACCGACTGGCGGCTCCGCGTCGCGGCAGACCTCCTGTTGGGCAGCGACCTCACGATGGCGAGGATCGCCGAACGCGTTGGATACAGTTCGGCTTTCGCGTTCAGCAGCGCGTTCAAACGACGTCGGGGCATCACACCCACCGAGTACCGCCGAGTCGCGGCGGGCGACGTCGGCGAAACCCGACTACCGATGCCATGATTGACTGATATCCATGTCAGGGCAGTTCCGAAAGGTCACCAAACGTGTCGGCATCGGCACCGTCGTGGCGATCTGCTGCATCCTGCTGGTCGTCTCGGTTGGCCTGGTGCTCTCCATCAAAACACCGCCATCGACCGGATACGGCCAGCTGCGGAACTATCCATCGCAACCGGAGATCGCGTGGACCGTGGACAGCGACACCCTGCCCGAATACGGTCAGGGCAACGGCATCACCGTCGCGGGCACCTGGATGGACCGCTGGTTGCTGTCGTACCCATCCGGACTCGGCCGCGCCTACTTACTCGTCAGCGCGGTTTCCGGAAAGCCGGTGTGGGACAATCCGATCCGGGTCGGGTTGGGTAGCTGTGCGCTGACCGACGACGGTGTGGTGGGGTGCGCGGTGAAACTCGGCGAGGCGGCCAACGGGTTCTATCTCGCAGACCTGGATTCCGGAAAGCTCGGCAGCTCAACCAATCTGGACTCGACCGCGACAGTGATCGGAGTCGGGTCGAATTTTCTGCGCATCGACGAAGCCGGCTACCGGGCGATGCTCGCGACGCCGTCGGGCGACGAGATCTGGACCCGCACATTCGCATCCGCGGTGCGAGCCCGCTTCGAAAATAACGTGCTGATCATGACCGGCGCCGACGGTGCGAACGCGGTAATCGACACCGCCACCGGCGCGAATCGCATCCGCTGCGCTGATTGCGACATCAATGTATATCCAACCGGAATCACGGTGCAGCACAACGCTTATGGTCAAGAGAGAGTGGATTTCTACGCCATCTCCGGCGGACGGCTTACGACATCACAACCGACGTACCAATCGAACAAGATCGAAGTCGTGCGCGGGGCATCGACACTGCCGGTGCTCACGGGAATCGGCGACGCGACCGTACAGGAAACACAGGGACGCTACGAGGTTCGAGACCCGGCGCGGTCGAAGGCGTTATGGACCATCACCGACCCGGAACTGTCGAAGGTCAACACCCGCCCCTGCGGCACTGTCGTGGCGCTCGCCCGCAAAGACCGCTCGCGGTCGGTCTACCGACTCACCGACGGCAAGTCGGTCGGCAGGGTGCCTGGTCCCGACGCGGATAACCCGGACGCCGACATCGACCAACTCACCTGCGTGGGATCGTCGGATCGAACCATGGTGTTCGCGAACAACAATCAGCTCACCGGCTTCGCCATCGCCGACGGCACCAAATGGGAGCTGCCCATTATCGGCTGGGCGCAAGGCGTCGACGGCTACGTGGTCCTACATCAGGGGCAGTCGCTGTCGGTACTAGCGCCGTCCTAACTGCCCAACAAAAAGGCTTGCAGCGCAGCGGAATACATCCAGACGTCATCGACGCCCATTAGTTCCCGGGCGCTGTGCATAGCCAACTGCGGAGCCCCGACGTCCACGGTCCGCAAGCCGGTACGTGTCGCGGTGATCGGCCCGATCGTCGATCCGCAGGGCAGGTCGGCGCGATGCACATACCGCTGCAACGGCACACCGGCCCGATCACACGCGATCGCGAAGACGGCCTCTCCCAACGCATCCGACGCATAGCGCAGATTCTGGTTGACCTTGAGGACCGGACCGCCGTTGATGGCAATCTGATGCGCAGGCTCGTGCCGCTCGGGGTAATTGGGGTGCGTCGCATGCGCCATGTCACCGGACACGCAGACACTGGCCGCCATGGTCTGCAAATAATCGTCGCGGGAACCGCCACGCGACAACACGATTCGCTCACACACGGTCGACAGAAAATCCGACGCCGCGCCGCGTTCAGAGCCGCTGCCCACCTCTTCGTGATCGAAGAGAGCCAACATGCGCACGCCCGACGTCTCCGGAGAGTCGAGCAATGCCCGTAGTCCCGCATAGCAGGTGCCTTGGTTGTCCAGGCGCGGCGCGCTGAGCAAATCAGATTGCGCGCCAACAACTCTGGACGGGCTGACGTCGTGAGTCATCAGTTCCCAGCCCAACACTTCGCGCGGATCGACGCCGACCTGGCCCGCTACCCAGTCCAGTAGCGGCGGCGCATCGCGGACCGCGAAGATCGCGTCGACGTGACGCTGCGGATTCGGGGCCACACCTTTGCGATCCTCGGACAGATGGATCGCTAACTGCGGCACCCGCAGGATCGGCTCGCCGATGTGAATTAGCTTGTGGCTCACCGACGAACCTTCTCGATAGGCGATCCGACCCGATAAGCCGAGGTCGCGGTCGAGCCAGGAATTTAGCCATGCACCGCCATAGGGCTCCAGGCCGACCATCGACAGTCCGGCCGACGTTTTATCGGGATGCTGTTTCACGCGCAGGTTGGGACTGTCGGTATGGCCGCCGATGATGCGGAACGGTCCCTCGTCCGATTCTGACGACCACGCGATAATCGACCCGCCGCGGATGACGTAGAACGATCCGCAGCCACCTGGCCACTGATCGGTCTCGGCCAGGCGAAGGTATCCCGCGGTATCGAGTTCGCTTGCGACAGTGGCGCATACATGAAACGGGGACGGTGACGCATCGATGAACGCACCGAGCCCGGCAGCGGTCGCGCTGGTGTTGTTGCTCATGCCGTAACTCCTATCGAAGTCGTGTCGACTCGTGTGAGGCCAGCGACCCACACCAATGTCGCGACGACGGTGGTTTGCAGAACTAGTTCACCCGCGTTGCTGATCCAGAGCACTCCGGTCACCGACGCAGCGGCGAACATGACCAATGCACCGGCGATCAGCCACGGCCAACTCGCGGCGTGCCACGCGGATGCTCCCAAGACACTGAGCACGACGATGGTGGCGATAGCCGGAATCGGCGGTCCGTGCATCGCGTCGTTGACGTATCGCGTCAGGCCACCGGTATCGGATTCGACAAGGACGAGCGGGGTGAGTTCTTCGACGCAGCCGATGATGACCAACGCGATGACCAATGCGACACCGGCAATGGCCGCGGTTCGAGTGCGCAACCAGCCAACGCCGAGCCGTGCGACGAGAACTCCACAAACGACGATCAGCAACGGCAGTGCGAAAACGTGTAACCAGAAGCGCGGCACGTTGATTGCCGAAACAACGTCGCCGTAACCGACTAGCGATCCGACCGCCACGGCGAAGTTGTCGTAGGCCAATCCCAGACTCACGAACACGGTAAGCGCCGAGATCACCGGTTCACTGTCACGGCAGCGCGCTGCGATCACCGCCAATACGATCATCGCGGCCCCGAACGCCGCCATGATCGCCGACATCATCAGACGTTCGCGAGGACCGTATCCAGCACCGAGTAGAACAGACCGAGGCCGTCGTCACTCGGCCCGGTCAACGCCTCGGTCGCGTGCTCTGGATGCGGCATCAACCCGACGACGCGGTTGTTCGCGCTGCAGATCCCCGCAATATCGAGTTGTGAGGCGTTGGGGTTGCCGCCCGCGTAGCTGAACACGATCCGGCCCTCGCCTTTGAGTTCTTCGAGCTTCGCATCGGAGGCGACGTAGCGACCTTCACCCGACTTGAGCGGAACGAGAATTTCCGCACCGGCGTCGAATCGCGATGTCCACGCGGTGGTGTTGTTCTCCACCTTGAGCCACTGATCGCGGCAGATGAAGTGCAAACCCTCGTTACGCGTGAGTGCGCCGGGCAACAGACCGGATTCGCATAACACCTGAAAACCGTTGCAAATCCCCAGAACTGGCATGCCCTTGCCCGCTGCGTCGACCACCGAGCGCATCACCGGAGCGAATTTGGCGATAGCGCCGGCACGCAAGTAGTCGCCGTAGGAGAAGCCACCGGGAACCACCACGGCATCAACACCTTTCAGGTCATCGTCGCCGTGCCACAGCTCGATCGCCTCCGCCCCGGACAGACGAACCGCCCGCGCCGCGTCAACGTCGTCGAGTGTGCCGGGAAAGGTGATGACACCGATACGCGCGCTCACGCTCAGGCCTCCACGCGGGTCACGCTGAAGTTCTCGATGACGGTATTCGTCAGCAATTCCTCGGCGATCCGCTCCAACGCGACGTCGTCAACCGAGTCGTCGACTTCGAGTTCGAATCGCTTACCCTGCCGGACGTCGGCGATGCCGGAGAACCCAAGCCGGCCGAGCGCACCGACAATCGCTTGTCCCTGGGGATCGAGAATCTCGGCCTTGGGCATCACGTCGACAACCACACGCGCCATGAAGGGAAACTCCTTTGAAGTGGAAATTCAGTCGCCTCAGCTTACCCGGCGGATGGGGAACCTACAGCGCCGCCTCGATCGCCGAGATCACCTCTGGTGCACCCGGCTCGGTGCGCGGGCGGAACCGGTTGACCACGGTGCCCGACGCGTCGACGAGGAATTTCTCGAAATTCCACTGCACGTCGCCCGCCTCGCCCTCGGCGTCGGCGGCCTTGGTCAGTTCGGCATACAGCGGATGCTGGGCCTCCCCTTTGACGTCAGCCTTCTCCAGCAGTGGAAAGGTAACGCCGTAGGTCGTCGAGCAGAAGGTCGCGATCTCGTCCGCGGTGCCTGGTTCCTGGCCCATGAACTGATTGCACGGCATGCCGACGACGGTCAGGCCGCGGTCGCCATAGGTCTTGGCAAGTTCTTCGAGGCCGGTGTACTGCGGGGTCAGGCCGCATTTGCTCGCCACATTGACCACCAGAAGTGGGCCGGTGAAATCGGCGAGATTGAGCGCACTGCCGTCGAGCGCATTGACTTGGATGTTCTTGACGTTGCTCACAACCGACGACGCTACCTGCTTAGTTCGAGGCGTGCGATGTGGATCTGCTCGACCAACGCGGCGAGATTAATCAGACGCGCGGTATTCGTCACAACGAGCGTCGGTTCGATCGACCACTCGCGAGTACCGCTCGCAAGGCCACCGGGGGTTGCTAGACGCATGCCGTTGCCACGTCGAAAAGCATTGTGCAGGTAGTTGTTTGGGTTGCGAGGCCTCGATACACCCGGCTCGGCTGGCGCCTCGCCGGGCACTCGACCAGCGATTGGAAAAGGCTCGGCCGCAACGGTGGCGACCACGACCAGCCGAGGGAAAGGCTCCGCCAGAACTGTGGGCGACCACTCGACCAGCGGCTGCAAAGGTTCCGCCCGACGGTGGCGACCACACGGCTATCGAAGACTGGAGGCCAGTTCGGGTAGTCGAGTGCGCTCGCCGAGCGCAGCGAGACGCGCGTGTATCGAGACTCTGGCGAGACGAACTCGCATGGCGACACCCGCTGTTCTTTGGGTCGCCCACACCGAAAGAGTGACAGGCGCCACCGCTGGCTCAGACGGTGAGGCAACTCACTATTAGTTGCGCTTGCGGCAATAGTTGCGTGGGAGTTACCTTTGTCGGCGTGCAATTATCAGTTTCATCGTCCGACGATCCAGTGGGCGCCACCTGCGCCGTGCTGGAGCAGTTCTTCGAACGCATTACGTGTTCGGCGAAGGCAACGACGATGGACACGATGGTCGCCACCGAGCTCACCTTCTCGCAGATGCGTTCGGTGTTCATTCTCGGCTCGCACGGTTGCCCGATGTCGGTCAACGAACTCGCCGGTGAACTCGGCCTGTCGCTCGCAGCGGCCGGACGGGGCATCGACAAGCTCGTCGGTCTCGGCATCGTCGATCGGCGCGAAGATGCGGCAGACCGTCGCATCAAACGAATCTCATTGACCGACAAGGGCCAGGACATCGTCGACGCCCAGCTATCCATCAAGGAAGACCTGTTGCGCGACTTCGTTTCTCGGCTGCCAGCCGAGCTGCGTGACAACCTCCAGTCCGCCCTAAGTTCGATTGTCAACGGCGACAACGATTATTTCCCTACCTCCATCTCACAGAAAGCTCACGCATGACGTCACCCTCTTCGGCCGGCGCCGCGAAAGCACCGGACACCACGCTCGATCGGCATGTGCTGATCGTCGCCGGCGTAGTCGTGCTCGGCGCGATTATGTCCATCCTCGACGTCACCGTTGTTTCGGTGGCGCAGAACACCTTCCAGACGACATTCAACACCGATGCCGCGGGTGCCGCGTGGACAATGACCGGCTACACCTTGGCGCTGGCTTCGGTGATCCCGCTCTCCTCCTGGGCTGCTTCGCGGTTCGGGACCAAGAAGGTCTACCTGACGTCCCTGGTGCTGTTCCTGGCCGGATCGATCCTCTGTGCGTTCGCCTGGAATATCGGCTCACTCGTCGCATTCCGCGTGATCCAGGGTCTTGGCGGCGGTCTGCTGATGCCCATCGGCATGATGATCCTGACCAAGGCCGCCGGACCCGAGCGAATCGGCTCGATCATGGCCGTCCTCGGTATCCCGATGCTGCTCGGTCCCATCGCCGGTCCGATCCTCGGCGGCCTGCTCATCGAGAAGGCTTCGTGGCACTGGGTCTTCCTCATCAACGTGCCCGTCGGCATCGTCGCACTGGTCTACGCCGCGCTGGTACTCAAGGACGATGACGAGAAGTCGCGCCCCAAGATCGACCTAGTGGGCCTGTTGATGCTGTCCCCCGGTCTCGCACTGTTCCTCTACGGTGTCTCGTCGAGTACCGAGTCTGGCACCTTCATCACACCGAAGGTTCTCATCCCGGCGATCGTCGGTGCCGTTCTAATCGGTCTATTCATCTGGCACGCGCTGAATGCTGACAAGCCACTGCTCGATCTGCGACTATTCAAGAACAAGACGCTGACCGTATCAGTGATCACGATGAGCATCTTCATGATCGCCTTCTTCGGCGCCTCACTGCTCTACCCGCAGTACTTCATCGCGGTTCGCGGTGAATCCACCTTGGCCGCAGGTCTTTTGCTTGCCCCACAAGGTATCGGCGCGATGTTGACGATGCCGATCGCCGGCCGGATGACCGACAAGATCGGACCAGGCAAATTCGTTCTGGGCGGCATCGTCCTGATCTTCATCGGCGTCGGAACCTTCACCTTCCTCGGCGCGGATACGTCCTACTGGCTGCTCTGCGGCGCGTTGTTCGTGCAGGGACTCGGCATGGGTATGACCATGATGCCGATCATGTCGGCCGCCCTGGCCACCCTGACCAATGCTCAGGTGCCCGACGGCTCGACGATGATGAATGTGGTCCAGCAGACCGCGTCGTCCATCGGCACCGCGATCATCGGCGTCATTCTGGCCACCGGCCTGAAGGACGACCTGTTCGGCGGGGCAGCGGTGCTGTCGAATACCGATCCGGAGAAGTACAACCAGGTGGTACAGGCCGGTAAGGCACCTGCCCAGCCGCCACTGGACTGGTTCGAGTCCGCGGCTGGCCACTACGGCACCGCGTTCATCGTCGCGACGGTGCTGGTTGCGGTCACGTTGATCCCGGCATTCTTCCTGCCGCGCAAGAAGATCGCTTCCTCACTCACCGAGGAAGAAATGGATCGGCAGCCGACGATCATTCACTGATCGCTCAATCCCCCTCAACTAGAAGTAGCCCCCGTCGCGACGGGGGCTACTTCTAGTTGAGGGGGATTTTGAGGTACTCAAAGCCAGCGTTGCGCTGCTGCCAGGTGCCCCCGGAAACCCGCGAAACTCTCCACCACTTGGGCTGCGGTTCTGTTCTGGCTCACCAGCCCGGCCGACTGGCCCGCATAGACCGGCGCCATGTCGGTATTGCCTTGTACGCGAGCCTGTTTCATCTCCGACGTCAACTCGTCGGAAACGTTGCCCTCCAACTCGGTGACCCGGTCCGCCCACTGCGCGGTGAAGTCGTTGGTCAGCGCACGGCCGCCGTAGATGGTCGGCCAGTTGAATCGTTGCGCTACATCGAAGGCACGGGTGTAGACCGTCTGATCGGTATCGGCCGCGATCACTGCCGCTTTGGCCGAGTCCTTAAACAGGCTCTCCTCCGACGCCGCGAATGGCGTGCCAACCCACGCTGCCGCTGCGCCGGCGGCGAGCACCGCGGCCAGTCCGCGCGCGGTCGCGATACCTCCGGCAGCCAGCACCGGCTTGTCGGTGATCTCCAGAACTTGTTGCAGTAGAGGCAAAGTCGCGACAACGCCGCGTCCGTGACCGCCGCCCTCATCACCGCGCACCACAACCGCGTCCACCCCGGCATCGAGAACATCGAGCGCTTCGGCCCGAGTCCCGACCTGCGCCCCGACCGGGATCCCCGCGTTGTGCACCGTATCGAGATAGGGGCGCGGATCGCCGAAGCTCAAGCTGACCAACGACGGCGACGCCGCCAACGTGACATCGAGTAGCTCGGGGTTATCCGGCAGCGACCAGCACATCAGGCCGACGCCGAATCTTCCTCCGGCCGAGGCAATCTCAAGTTCCGGGGCGATCTGCTCGACGGTCGCGACATTGCCGACGCCCACCATGCCCAAGCCACCAGCGGCAGTAATGGCCGCGGCGAGCCGCCCGCCTGCGGCGCCGGCCATCGGCGCACCGACCACCGGCACCGGCAGACCACCAAGGACCTCGTCGATGTCAGTCATTGTCGAGTGCCCCGGTCTGCCGCAGAATCCAGGCGAGCTCGTACGCGGTTTCCTCCCACTGCTTGTATCGTCCGGAAACGCCGCCGTGACCGGCTGACATCTCGGTCTTGAGCAGGATGGGATTGTCGGCTGTTGTCTTTTCTTGCAGTCGCGCAACCCATTTCGCGGCCTCGACGTAGAGGACACGAGTGTCGTTGAGCGAGTTGAGTGCGAGGATCGACGGATACGGCTTGGCCCCGACGTTCTCGTACGGCGAATAGGACTTCATGTACTCATAGACCTGCGGATCATGCAGCGGATCGCCCCACTCGTCCCATTCGATGACGGTCAGCGGCAACGACGGATCCAGAATGGAATTCAGCGCGTCCACGAACGGCACCGCCGCGAGAATGCCGTTGAACAGTTCCGGAGCCAGGTTGGCGACCGCGCCCATCAGCAGCCCGCCGGCCGAACCACCTTCGGCCACCAAATGTTTCGGATCGGTCCAGCCCTGCTCGATGAGGTGCCGGGCCGAATCGACGAAGTCGGTGAAGGTGTTCTTCTTGGTGAGAGTCTTACCGTCTTCGTACCAATGCCGGCCGAGTTCGCCGCCACCGCGAATGTGGGCGATGACAAACACGACGCCACGATCGAGCATCGACAATCGCGACACCGAGAAGCCCGGATCCATACTCGCCTCATACGAGCCGTAGGCATAGAGCAACGTTGGGTGCGGTGAGGCAGCGTCGGCGTCAATTCCCTTGCGCCGCACTATCGACAGCGGGATCTTGGTGCCGTCGGTTGCGGTAGCCCACTCCCGACTCTGGGTGTACTCGTCGGCGTTGTAGTCGCCGAGAACCACTTGCCGCTTGAGCAGAGTGCGCTCACCGGTCGCGACGTCGAGCGACATCACCTCGGATGGCTCGATAAAACTGGTGTAGCCGATACGCAGGGACGGCGTCACGAACTCCGGGTTTCCGCCCAGCCCAACCGAATACAACTCTTGGTCAAAGGCGAGCGGCTCAAAATCGTCGGCCTTCGGTATCCCTTCGATCGATCGCAGGTCGGCGATCGCCACCTGTGGCAACGCGTTCTCCCGATACGACAGCGTCAGATAATCGGCGAAGGCATCGACGCTCTCGATGCGGCGCTGCGACGAGTGGCCGATCAGTTCCCGACGTTGCGTCGGGTCGGCAACGGGCGCGATATCAACAGCGGAATTCTCATACTTCACGCCGCCTCGTTCTTCGTTGTGGGTGAACAGAAAATAGTCCTCACCCGCGATCACGGCGTGCTCGACGTCGTATTCCACGCCCTCGACTCGCGGTGCGACACTGACGAATTCGCCGGTCGGGTCGTCGGCCGCGAGGACATATACCTCCGAGGTGATCTTGGACCCAACACCGATCATGAGGTACCGGCGGCTGCGAGTCAGTCCCATGCCGACCCAATAACGCTCATCCGGTTCGTGGAACACCTTCACATCGTCGGTCCCCGCGCCAATGTCGTGGCGCCACACCGTATCTGGCCGCCACGAGTCATCGACGGTCTGATAGAAGACGTGTTTCGCATCGCGCGACCACACCGCTCCGCCAGCGGTGTCGGCGATGACGTCGTCCAGCAGTTCACCGGTGGTCAGATTCTTGAACCGCAGCGTGTATCGCTCGTCGCCGACGACGTCGGTGCTGTACGCCAGCCACTGGCCGTCGGTGCTGACGGTTGCCGCGCCCAGGCTGAAGAAGTCATGACCTTCCGACTCAATATTGCTGTCCAGCAACACTTCTTCGCCGGGTAGCGGTTCACCCGGACTAACCTGCGGTGGTGTCCAGTCGTCGTCGGCGGTGATGGGGCACCGGCAAGAAACCGAGTATTGTTTACCCTCCTCGGTACGCACGAAATACCAGAATGTGCCGAGCCGGTACGGCAGCGACATATCCGTTTCCTGGACACGGCTCTTGATCTCGCCGAAGATTTCCGAACGCAACCCGGCTAGCGAGTCGGTATGTGCTGCGGTGTAAGCGTTTTGGGCTTCCAGAAAGGCGATGACTTCTGGGTCGTCTTTATCTCGCAGCCATTCGTAGTTGTCGATGACGGTGTCGCCGTGGTGCGTGCGCTCGGTGCGCACCTTCTTGGCGACGGGTGGTGTGCTCGGCACGGTTGCCAATGAATCGCTCCTATTCGGCGGTTGGCCAGTCCGCGAAGGACAGCCCGGAAATTCGTTCGTACGCTTCGATATAGCGGGCACGGGTCCGCTCCACTACGTCGGTCGGTAACGACGGCGGTGGGGTGTCACCGTGCCGATCCCATCCCGAGTCGGGGCCGGTGAGCCAGTTCCGCACAATCTGCTTGTCGAAAGACGGTTGAACCTTCCCCGCGACATAGCCGTCCGACTCCCAATACCGGGATGAATCGGGGGTCAGGACCTCGTCGGCCAGAACCAGCGAGCCATCGGCATCTCGACCGAACTCGAACTTGGTGTCGGCCAACAGGATTCCGCGTTCGGCAGCCAACTCGGCCCCACGCGAATAGATGTCGAGAGTGCTCGCGCGCAGTGTCTCAGCGAGGTCGGGACCGACCTGATCGGCGACATACTCGAACGAAACGTTCTCGTCGTGATCCCCCTGTGCCGCTTTGGTGGCGGGGGTGAAGATCGGCTCGGGAAGCCGACTCGCCTCGTCGAGTCCCGCCGGCAGGTCGACACCGCAGACCGCGCCGGTCTTTCGGTAGTCGATCAGTCCGGACCCGGTCAGATATCCCCGGGCGACACACTCGACCTCGACCATCGGTAGTTTGCGCACGACCATCGAGCGCCCGAGCTCCGAGGCCGGAATCCGCTCGTCGGTCGGGGAACCGGCGAGATGATTAGGTACGCCCAATACGCCGAACCAGAAGAAACTCATCGCGGTGAGGATGCGTCCCTTGTCGTCGATCGGGGTGTCGAGGATGAAGTCGTATGCCGAGATGCGATCGGTGGCTACCAACAGCAAGGTGTCATCATCGATTTCGTAGATCTCGCGAACCTTGCCCGACGCGATATGCCGATACGAATTCAGAGTTGGGCGCATATGTCGAGGCTAGTGCCTACAGAATCGGCGCCGGGACGTAGGTCGCCGCCTCCGGATACTGTCCGATGATCTTCTGCGCGGCGGCGATGACGTCGGCGACTTGCTGTTCAGCCGCGCCGACAAACGCCTTCTTATCCGCGAGAGCGTCGTCGAGCTGGGCACGATCGAGCGGGAGTCGATCGTCGGCCGCCAACCGGTCCAGCAGGTCGGGCTCCTTGCCGTCTTCGCGCATCGCGAGCGCCACCGCGACCGCATTCTCCTTGATTGCCTCGTGAGCGGTCTCTCGCCCAACGCCCGCGCGTACCGCCGCCATGAGCACCTTGGTGGTGGCCAGGAATGGCAGGTAGCGATCGAGTTCGTTGGCGATGACCGCCGGGTACGCACCGAATTCAGCGAGCACCGTCAGGAAGGTCTCCATCAATCCGTCGAGGGCGAAGAACGCGTCGGGCAATGCCACGCGACGCACCACCGAACAAAAGACATCACCCTCATTCCATTGCGCACCGGCCAATTCGGCTGCCATCGAGCCATAGCCGCGCAACACCACGGCGAGTCCGTTGACTCGCTCGCAACTGCGGGTGTTCATCTTGTGCGGCATCGCCGAACTGCCGACCTGGCCCGGCTGGAATCCTTCGGTAACCAGCTCGTGGCCGGCCATCAGCCGAATGGTGTGTGCGAGCGACGACGGTGCGGCAGCGGTTTGCACCAGCGCGGACACGACGTCGTGGTCGAGCGACCGCGGATAGATCTGGCCAACCGACGTCAGCGATCGCGCGAACCCGAGATGTGCGGCGACAGCGTCTTCGAGCTGGGCGAGTTTCGCGGCGTCGCCACCGAGCAGGTCGAGCATGTCCTGCGACGTACCCATCGGCCCCTTGATGCCGCGTAGCGGGTAGCGGTCGATCAGTTCCGACAGACGGGTCAGCGCGATCATGAGTTCGTCTGCGGCAGAAGCGAATCGCTTACCCAAGGTGGTCGCCTGTGCGGCAACGTTGTGGCTTCGGCCGGCCATCACGACCGTCGAGTACTGCGCGGCGCGGTCGGTGATGCGCGCGAGCAGCGCGACCCCGTGGGCGTGCACATGCCGCAGCGAGGCGAGGATCTGTAACTGTTCGACATTCTCGGTCAGGTCCCGGCTGGTCATACCTTTGTGGACCTGTTCATGTCCGGCCAGCGCGTTGAACTCTTCGATGCGCGCCTTCACGTCGTGGCGGGTGATGCGTTCACGATCGGCGATCGAGTCCAGGTCGATCTGGTCGACGACTCGTTCATAGTCGGCGATCGCCAGTTCGGGAACGTCGATACCTAGATCGCGCTGCGCCTTGAGAACCGCGATCCACAACTGCCGCTCCGCGGCGATCTTGTTGCGCGGTGACCAGATCTCCGCGAGCTCAGCGGAGGCGTAGCGGGAGGCCAGGACATTGGAAATCGCGGGTTTAGGCACCTGACCAGTGTAGTGGGGCCGGAAACTCGGCATCCGCCGACAGTGGTGCCAGCACATCGACTACTTCCACCAGTGCATCACGCGCGGCTGTTACCGCTTCTCGGTCGCCCTGCGCCAACGCTCCGACGACGGCGCCATCCTCCACCGCCATCAACTGCGCGACATGGGTGATGTCTCCGCATCGCCCCGACTTAACTAGTGCATCGACGTGTAATGCGGACAACAGACCTTGTCTTTCCCGAATCGCCTCCCGCAATCCCGCGTACCGCGCGGCCAGCACCACTAGTTCGTATCGGGTAGCCAACTGCGCCTGCGTGGTATCGCTCCCGACGAATACCTCGGCAAGTGCGTCGGCGGTGGCCTCGGCTCCCCGGCGGCGTCGAGACAATGCGTCACATCGATCCGAGATCGACGCCGCATCAGCAGCGCTTACATGACTGACCGCCGCTGCCAGCAGATCATCGAGCGATCCGAAGTAATAGGTCGTCGATGCCAGCGGCAAACCGGCCTGGTCGGCAACCGCTCGATGCCGAACCGCGTCCACCCCACCGGCCATCAATAGTTCCGCCGCAGCCTCGACCAAACGGGCGCGACGCCGCAGACCTTTGGGCGTCGCAGCGGTTGACATGGGGAACATCGTGCCAAACCAGTGGTCACGCGGGTGGTGTATTGATCGAAATCATGAATGTCAGCCAGTGGTTACCGACATAGCGGACCACCGCCGGCGAGAACTGCCACGGGAACCGCGACACTGCGTACGCCGTCCTGCTCGGCGATCAGCACCCGTTCGCCGTGGATCGTCGGCCGCCAGCGAGCCGATGCCAACCCGCCGCGCGGCACCACCGGGTTCGTGATGGTGACCGGCCGGCCGCCATCGAGGTCGGACTCGACAAAGGTGACGACATCGTGGCTGGGCACCGGCAGACTCAGTCGGTAGACACAGTCGGTGCCGTAACGCGACGTCGGAGCAGACATCGCCGCTGTCGCATAACCCACACCGACCAACGCCAGCGCGAGCGTGCCAGCGGCAGCGACAATCACCGCCAACCTGCTCCAGAATGACGCCCCCGGGCGACCCGAACTCATAGCTATGACCTCTCATGAACTAGTCGGTTGTGACGCATTCCACCCTGACAACCGGCCGGTCCAAGCGCGCGAGTAGTGCGCTACCTGACTATCCGGTCACGCTGCTCGCGCCTGGCCTGTCGGATTACCGATCGGTCACGCACAGCACGTATTCTGTTGGGCGATGACTTCCTCTTCGCACAACCGATTTCCGACCGCCGTCAGCCGACGCGCGGTCTTGTTGTCTGGACTGGGAGCTGCTGCGACAGCCGGGCTTGCGGCATGCGGGACATCACCCGCGAGGCCGCGAATTGACCCGAAGAAGATGGATCAACCACAGACCGCCGACGACGAGTTGCCGCCGGAGACAAGTGAGTCGGTCGCCGAGGGTGGCCCTCCCCTCATCACCGGCAGTTTTGTATCCGCCAAGATGGGTGGCCGAGCGACGAATTGGATTGTGGCGCGCCCCAAGGGCGTCACCGGAAAGCTTCCCGTTGTCGTCGTGCTGCACGCACTGAACACCAATGAGAAGTCGATCTTTAGCTCCAAGCTGCAAATGCAGGTCGCACTGCAGCAGTATGTCGACGCCGGCAATCCCCCGTTCGCGCTGGCCTCGGTGGACGCGCAACGCAACTACTATCACCTTCGTGCCGACGGTACCGATGGCGGTGCGATGGTCCTCGACGAATTCTTACCGATGCTCGCGTCGAATCCGGCATTGAATCTGTCGACCGAACGAATCGGCCTATTCGGGTGGTCGATGGGCGGCTACGGCGCTCTGCGCCTAGGTGCCATGCTCGGCGCACCACGGGTGGCGGCGATTTCGGTCAGTTCACCCGCGCTGTGGGGCGACCCCCGGAACTTCCCGCCGCGCGCATTCGATTCCTTCGAGGACTATCAGGCCAATTCGCTTTTCGGACAACAGGATCGGTTCGCTCGGATCCCATTGATGATCGACATCGGCTCCAGCGATCAGTTCTTCATGTACACACGACAGTGGGCCGCCAGCCTGCGCCCGCCGCCAGCGTTCTCTACGACCGCGGGTGGTCACACCAACCGTTACTGGCGCAGCGTGCTGCCCGATCACATCACCTTCCTGGGCCGCAATCTAGCGGTCTAGGACGGCCTCCGACGGTCACCCCAACCCCATACCCCACTTAGACATTCACCTCACCGGGGTCTCGATACACGCGCGTCTCGCTCCGCTCGGCGAGCGCACTCGACCAGCGGTAAACCTCCGACGGTCGAGTGCTGACAAACGAGCCTGCGAGTTTGTCAGTGTATCGAGACCACAGACGGCCAGAATGCCAACTCAACGAAATACGGCACTCGCCGACTATCTCACTCCCCCGACGGAATCGAGATACGTCCCTCCTGCGCCGCCTTTCCGATGTCGCTGCGGAAGTGGCTGCCGGGCAACTTGATTGATGCCAGTCGCTCATACGCATCCGCACGAGCCGCGGCCAAATCGACCCCGGTTCCGACGACGGCCAGCACTCGCCCACCAGCAGAGACTATCGCGCCGTCATCGCTGAATGCGGTGCCGGCGTGGAGTACTCCGTCGCCCTGCGCGCCGGTGATCGTGTCTCCGGCGCGCGGTTTACCCGGATAGTTCTCCGCGGCGAGCACAACCGTGACCGCCGCGCCGTCCGACCACTCCAGCGTCGGCAAGTCGGCCAACGTTCCGGTCGCCGTCGCGTAAAGCGCCTGTCCCAGTGGGGATTTCAGCAACGACAGCACGGCCTGCGTCTCGGGATCACCGAAGCGGCAGTTGAATTCGACGACGGCTGGGCCATCGGCACCCATCGCGAGTCCGGCGTAGAGCAGCCCGGAGAACGGAACTCCTCGCCGAACCAATTCGGCCGCAACAGGTTTCACAACTTCGGCAACGATCTCATCGACCGCGCCGGCCGGCAACCACGGCAACGGGGTGTAAGCGCCCATGCCACCGGTATTCGGGCCGACGTCGCCATCGCCGACGCGTTTGTGATCCTGCGCCGGAATGAGTGGAACTACCGTCTCCCCGTCAACCAGGCAAAACAGCGATACTTCCGGTCCGTCCAGAAAACTTTCGAGCAGGACCGGATGCCCGGTCTCCAGAAGTTCGGCCGCGTGATCACGTGCTTTGGCACGATCGGGCGTCACGACCACACCTTTGCCCGCGGCCAGCCCGTCGTCTTTGACCACCCAGGTCGGGCCGAAACGATCAAGTGCCGCATCGAGATTCGCGGCACTATCGACGACCTCGCTCCGCGCGGTGCGTACGCCAGCCGCGGTCATCACATCTTTGGCGAACGCCTTCGACCCCTCGATCCGCGCAGCGGCGGCACTTGGTCCGAAAGTGGCGAAGCCGGCGCCGCGCAGGGCGTCGGCGACACCGAGCACCAGGGGAACCTCGGGTCCGATCACCACTAGGTCGGCCGCGACCTTCGCGGCCAGGGCCACCACCGCTTCGTCGGAACTTACGTCGACGGCGTGATTGCTCGCGATAGCGCCTGTCCCCGCGTTACCGGGAGCTACGTGAAGTTCGGTGACCTGCGGGTCGCGGCTCAAACCAATTAGCAGGGCGTGTTCGCGGCCGCCCGAGCCGATCACTAGTACGCGCACGGTCAGTCACCTTACTGCAGTGCTTCATCAGCCGGATCGGCCCGCGCTGCCAAGCGTTCCAACGCGGTGTGACGACGGGCGCCACCACCCATCTCGTCGACTATGACGATGAAGATCGGCGCACATGCCGCCACCACCAATGCGACCACGATGGATACCCCAACGGCCGCGAGAATCACCGAACCCACGAGGAAGACGAGCGCACCCCCGCCGAGAAGCAGGGTGACCGCGTCGAAGTCGAGCAGATAGTCGTAGATGGCCAGAATGCCGATGCAAAAGATTCCGAGCGGAATCGCCACGGTCGCGGCCACCACGCCCGCGCCGATATGCGCCTCATGTTCGATGTAGAGCGCCGCGACGTGCAGTCCCGCCCCGACCGCCGCGGCGGCCATAAAGATGATTATGTGACCGTATCCCCACACGAGACACTTTCTGCGGCGCAGATGTAATGCTTCGCCCGTGGGTACGACGAAATACATCCACCACATGGCGAATGGGATAGTCATTCCGGTCAAACCGAGTATCGCCGTATCGAAGGTCCATCCTTCGACGCCGATGACGGCTTGCAGGGCTGCGACGGTACCGACAATGCCCTCGCCCAGCGTGATAATGGTCAGCAATCCGTACCGCTCGGCGATATGGTGCGCATGCCACGGCGTGGGACCCGATTTGCTGTTCTCCGCGATCACCGGCCCGCTGAGCTCGACGAAGAATAGGACCAGTGATGCCAGCGCGGCCTGCACGAAGGGCAGATCGGTAATTGCTACGGCTATCCACCCGATCTGCGCGATCCAGATCGCCACAGCATAGGTGAGGCATGCTCCGCGATATCGCTCCGAAGCCTGGGCGGCCCGCAGCCATTGGATCGACATCGCCACCCGCATGATCACGTAGCCGAGGACCAGAACGCGGTTGTCGAGATGATCACGCTCCTCCAGCGATGCGAAAACCGCCGGGATCCCCAGTGCCACAACCGCGACGCCGATCATCTGGCACAGCGTGGTGACTCGGAAGAACCAGTCGTCGGTGTCGAAAGCCGATGCGAACCAACTGAAGTTGATCCACGCCCAGATAGCGGCGAAGGTAGAGAACACGAAGCCCGCTACCGCGACGAAGAAATGCCCCTCGGCGAGGGCGTGTGCCACTTCGACACCAGCCACCGAGAACGCCACGACGAAGACTAGGTCGAAGAACAACTCAAGGGTCGTCGCGGCCCGCCCGGATTCGTGCGGGTCGCGACCGACCATTTTGGTTACCCGATGCTGAGCAGAAATCCTCATGATCGAGCACTCTATTGGGTTTGCCCGAATCTGGTGCTACGACACCTTCTTCTCGGTCAGGTCATAGAGTGTGATTCCATCCACCGACTTGGACGTAAAGTTCGCCTCGATCCAGCTGCTGATCTGCGCGGATGTTCGTGACGAGTCGGAATTGCCCATGAATCCATCCCGGCCGCTCGCGATGTAGTAGTGAATCTTCTTCTGGGCCACCAGCTCTTTGAACTGATCCAATGTCGGCGACGGGTCAGTGCCATTGAAGCCGCCGATCGGCATCACCGAATGGTTGGTCGATAGCTGGTAACCCGACGCCGTCATCGATCCAACCGCCGCGGCGACCCAGGTATAGCGGTCCGAGTCTTCATTCAGAGTGGCGATGACCGCATCGGTGGGATTTGACCCCCACAACAGGCCGCCGCTGCGTCCACCGGGGCCACCGATTGGACTGGAACCGCCTGGAGCACCCTGCTGGCCAGTCGTGCTGGGCAGAGTGCCACCAGTGCTGCCACCGGGCATTCCGGTCGTACCGCCGGGTCCACCCATAGTGCTGCCGCCGGGCATCCTAGCCATTCCGCCTGGCCCACCCATCGTGCCGCCATTCATACCACCTGGCCCACCGCCTCGGCCGCCTCGATGACCGAAGCCTCCGCCCGGACCGCCCATGCCACCGTTGACATTCGGGCCTGCGCTAATAATCGAACCCGACTTAGCCGTGCCAAGTGTGTTGAGTGTGTAGGCGAGCGGCCCGGCCAGCCCGGCAACTATTGCCAACGCGGCCGCGACCATCGCGGTCTTACGCTGAGACGGCAGGAATGCGAAGCCCGCTACGATGCCGACGAGCAGCACCGCCCACCGTAGCCACGGCACGAAGTCGGGGGAACGGTCGAGCAGAGCGAATCCCCAACCGGCCGTTGCCCATACCGCCAACGCGCCGACCACTCGGACCCACAGCTCAGTTCGATGACGCCACAGCAGCGTTGCTCCCGCCCCGACCAATGCGGCGATCGCCGGGGCAAGTGCCGCGGTGTAATAGCTGTGGAAGATTCCTTCCATGAAGCTGAAAACGCCCATCGTGACGAGCAGCCACAGTGCCCACACGACCAGGAACGCGCGCTGCGGATCACGGCGAGACATCTTGCGTAGCAGGATGATTCCCGCAACGGTCAGGATCAGCGCGGCGGGGATCAACCAGGCGATCTGACCGCCTTGACCTGGCTCGAACATCCGCGACCAGCCCGCTTCGCCGAAGGGGCTAAATCGTCCACCGCCGCCTGGACCTCCGTATGTACTCATTCGGCCAGGGCCAACCGAACCGCGCTCCTCGCCGTTGATTCGGCCAATTCCGTTGTAACCCAACGTCAATTCCAGGATCGAATTGGTGGGCGACCCGCCGATGTAAGGTCTCGATGACGTCGGCCACAGCTCCACGGTGAGGATCCACCAGCCCGCACTGACGACCAGTCCGGCGAGCGCTGCCAACAACTGCACCAGGCGCCTGCCCCAGCCGTACGGACCGAATACGAAGTAGGTGATCGCGAGGCCGGGCACGATGAGCAGCACGGCCATTTGCTTTGTCAGGAAACCGAATCCGACGAAGACACCACACAGGATTAGCCAGCGGGTCCGCCCGTCCTCGACCGCCCGCAGCGCCGCCCAGACCGCGCCGATCATAAGCAGAAGTAGCAGAGCCTCGGGATTGTTGAATCGGAACATCAATGCGGCAACCGGTGTCACCGCGAGAACGGCACCGGCGAGAATCGCGGCCCAATGCCCGAAATAGCGTCGAGTCAGGAAATACAGCAGCGCGACAGAGCCGACACCCATGAGCACCTCGGGTACTAGCATCGCCCAGCTATTGAGTCCGAAGACGCGTACCGACAGACCCGGAATCCATAGGGAGGCAGGCGGTTTATCGACGGTGATCGAGTTCGCCATATCCGACGAGCCGAAGAACCAGGCTTTCCAGGATTGCGAGCCGGCTTGAATGGCCGCGGCATAGAACGAATTGCCCCAACCATTGGCGGATAGATTCCAGAGGTAGCCGATGGTGGTTGCGATCAGCAATGTCGCCAATGACGTTCGCTGCGCGATATGCGTTGTCCACCAGCTTGATTCGCTAGGCGACACCGGTCCCCCGGTCGCCGAGGCGGTCGCCGGAGTCTCCGGCCGATCGTTGTGGGTTTCGTCGATGTCGGTCACGGTCGCCATATCAGGCCCCCACGATCGCAGTGGCAGAATGCCCTTTGCCACGAAAAACCCACCGCAGCCCGACGAACCGGGTAACCGTGGCTACCAGATTCGCGACAACCAGCACGGTCAGTTCGACATGCTTGCCCGCATCGGGCGCCCAATAGTGGAGTGCCACCAGGGACAGGGCGGTAATCGCCCAACCGAATAGGAAGATGCCGAATCCCAGCATCTGATGCTGTACCGCGTTATCGCGGCCGCGGACGCCGAAGCTGAACCGCCGGTTAGCCGTGGTGTTGGCTATCGCGGTGATTCCCAGGGCGAGAAAGTTCGCGACCTGGGCGCCGCAGATGCTGTGCAACAACAGATATAGGACGGCGTAGGCGACCGTAGAGGCAACTCCCACCACGCAGAATCGGACGAGCTGCCCCAGCAGACCGGGCGGCACTCCGTCCAGATCCGGCCCGGGTGCCCGCTCGTGACCGATCGCATTGCGAAGATCGGCGACGGGGATTTGCCCGCGCGCGAATGCGGTGCCGACGCGCAGGCAACCTTTGAGGTCGGCGACCGCGGTCCCGACGATGTCGACACTGCTATTGACATCGTCGACCCAGTCGACCGGGACCTCCGCGATACGAAGGCCGAGCCGTTCGGCGAGTACGAGCAGTTCGGTGTCGAAGAACCAACCCGTGTCGACGATGTAGGGCAACACGATATGTGCGACGTCGGCGCGAACCGCTTTGAATCCGCATTGGGCGTCGGAGAACTTGGCACCCATCGTCGTACGCAGGATGAGGTTGTAACTGCGTGAGATGAACTCCCGCTTCGGTCCACGCACCACTCGCGAAGTACGTGCCAGCCGTGTACCGATGGCGACGTCGGAGTGGCCGGAGATCAGCGGCGCGATAAGCGGCATCAACGCGTTGAGGTCGGTGGACAGGTCGACGTCGCAGTAGGCGACGACCTCGGCGTCGCTGGCCTGCCACACCGCGTTGAGCGCGCGGCCTCGGCCCTTTTGCTCGAGGTGCACGACGCGCAGCCCCGCGACCCTATTGACCATGTCCGCGGCGATCTCCAGGGTGCCGTCGGTACTGGCGTTGTCCGCCACCGTGATTCGCGACGCGTACGGCACATGTTGGTCAAGGTGGGCACGCAGCCGAAGCAGCGTCGAGGCGATATCGTCTCGCTCGTTGTACACGGGGACGACGATGTCCAGAACGGGAGCGGGCGACGAATTGTCGGCGACGACGGTGATCGGCTCGGTCACAATCGGCATCCCGGTGTCGGAGCCCGCGGTGGCGGGAAGGGTATCGGTGGTCATGCACTACAGCGTCCGATGCCGGACTGGCGCACAACTGCGTCGACGCTGTGAGGTATCTGTGCGACCTCCACCGAAAATCGCACCATGTGCCTCGCCCGAGGGCACACTGCCCTCGGCGGCCCAGCCTGGTGCGGTTTTCGCCGGGCTGTCGGCGTCGGGCGATACGGTGAGTGCATGACTCCCACCGCGCCCGTCACACTGCAGCCCGCGCAGCAACAGGTCGCCGACCAGGTGATCGGTGCACTCGCCGGCCCCGGAGCGACCTTTCGGGCCGACCAACTGCGCGCCGTCGGCGCGTTACTCTCCCCGGCGGCACGGGTACTCGTGGTTCAGGCCACCGGCTGGGGCAAATCCGCTGTCTATTGGGCCGCGACGGCCATCCGCCGCAGCGACGGCGCCGGCCCAACACTGATCGTCTCACCGCTATTGTCGCTGATGCGCGATCAAGTGGCGGCAGCACAGCGGGCGGGTTTGGTTGCGGCAACACTGAATTCGTCGAATATCGACGAGTGGTCGGCCATCGAGGAGCAATTACGCAACGGCGATCTGGACGTCTTGCTGGTGTCCCCGGAGCGGTTGGCCAACCCAGGATTCGGACGTCGAGTACTCCAGGCACTGGCGGGCAATCTCGGCCTGCTCGTCATCGACGAGGCGCATGCCATCTCCGATTGGGGGCACGATTTTCGGCCGGATTATCGTCGTGTCTCCGACGTGTTGACCACTCTCAATCCCGATACGCCGGTCTTGGCGACCACCGCGACCGCGAATGCTCGCGTCACCGACGACGTCGCCGCACAACTCGGCCACGACACCCTGGTCCTAAGGGGGCCGCTCGCCCGAAAATCCTTACACCTCAACATAATCAACGGCCTGTCCCCCATCCAGCGGTACGGGTGGATCACGCAGTCACTGCCGAGCCTGCCAGGATCGGGCATCGTCTACGCACTGACCGTCGCCGACACCGATCGGCTCGTCGCCGCTATCAAAGCGGTCCACGGTAGTGACTATCCGGTCGCCGCGTACTCCGGACAGCTGGAGCCGGCGGCCCGCCACCGCCTCGAAGACGCGTTGCTGCACAACGAGATCAAGGCACTCGTGGCGACGTCGGCACTCGGCATGGGCTATGACAAACCGGATCTGGGATTTGTCGTGCACGTCGGCTCACCGCCGTCACCGGTTTCCTACTACCAGCAAGTCGGCCGTGCCGGCCGCGCTATCGACGAGTCAGTTGTCGCTCTGCTGGCCTCGCCGATGGACGACGCTATCTGGGAGTATTTCGCCACCGCCACCATCCCCAATCCGAACCACATGGAAACTTTGCTGAACACGCTTGGCGGACAAGATGATCCGATGTCGGTGCCCCAACTCGAGTCGGTGACTAATCTGCGGCGGGGACGCATCGAGTTGATGCTCAAACAACTCGCCGTCGACGACGTGGTCGAACGCGACACCGACGGCTGGCGAGCTACCGGCAAAGAATGGGTCTATGACCAAGCGCACTACGACGGTGTCGTGGCCGCCCGGCGCCGGGAAGCCGACATCATGCGCGACTATGTGCAGGGCAGAGCGTGCTTGATGCGGCTGCTCGTCGAATCACTCGACGATCCCGATCCCGCCGACTGCGGCAACTGTTCGGTCTGTCGCGGACAACTGACCGACGGCCTGGTGGCAGCTCCCGACCCCGGTCAGTTGCGCACCATCACGACGGCGCTGCGCCGCGATGCCATGATTTTGGAGCCCAGGAAGATGTGGCCGGGCGGGGCCTTCGGCCAACGCGGCCGGATCGGTGCCGACGCGAAGGCCGAGGTGGGGCGGGTGTTGATTCACGCCGACGCTCCGGAGTGGTCGGAGGTATTGCGTGCGGCCCAGAACGGCGACGCCGACGCGATAACCGAACTGGGCGAGGCCGCGGTCTCGACGCTGGCGGCCTGGGTCCGCGCCGCCGACATCCGACCGGATTCCATTGTGTCACTTCGACTTACCGGCAGCGATCTCGCCGAGTCGGTCGCGAACCATCTGCGGACGGTTGGTCGGCGTCCCGGCTCGGTCCTGCCTGTTCGGACCGGAAGAACACCCGATTCCGACGCGACCGGCGCCGTCGAGGCAACATACTGGCGCGATCACATCGAGGCACCTGAACCGGGCGCCGTCGCCGGACAGGTGGTGCTGGTGGTTGCCGACGCGTCGTCGTCGGGATGGCCGCTGACGATCGCGGCGGCCAAACTTCGGGAGGCGGGTGCGTCGGCGGTGATGCCATTGCTGATCCACCGAACGGTGTAGGGGATGTCCGGAAAACCGCACCGTATTACGCAGCCGAGGGCAGCTTGCCCTTGGCGGCACCGCACGGTGTGGTTTTCGGAAGCTACTCGGCGTATCCCAGCTTGCGCAGGCTCGCCTGGATTTTCGCCGCGGCGTCGTCGAGGTCCGCCGGGTCCGGATTCTGGTCTGCCTTCGCCAGATCGAAGGTGTCCAAACTGGTCGCCGGGAACACATGGATATGCAGATGCGGCACTTCCAGACCAGCGATCAGCAATCCGACCCGGGGCGCGTCGAAGGCATCTTTGACGGCTTTGCCGATCTTCCGCGATACCTCGGTCAGATGCAGATACAAATCGTCGTCGACCTGCTCCCAATGATCGACTTCCTCGCGCGGCACCACCAGAACATGGCCGGGCGCAACGGGATTGATCGTGAGGAACGCGACCGCGGTCTCGTCGCGCCACACGAATCGGCCGGGTAGGTCACCGTTAATGATCATGCTGAAGACAGATGCCATTCCCCCACCCTAGGACAGAACTACTCCGCCAGCCCATCGTCGTCGTCGAACTCATCGTCATCGATACCCGACGGAGCGTCGAGCGGCAGCCGAACCCAGAACCTCGCACCCGCCCCGGGCGTCGAGTCGACTCCGACGGTGCCGCCGTGGGCGTCGATCAGCGCTGCCACTATCGATAGGCCAAGGCCACTACCACCGCTCGCTTGCGTTCGGTGCCGCGACGAATCGCCCCGGTAGAACCGGTCGAAGACCTGCGCCTGCTCGTCGGCGGTGAGACCATCGCCCGTATCGATGACTTCTACCAGCGCCGACGCCGAATCGGTCGAAATCGCCAGCTGAATCGTCGCGTCTTCCGGCGTGTGGACGATCGCGTTGCGGAGCAGGTTGCTCAGTACCTGCACCAACCGCGCCGAATCGCCTACGACGATCGGCGGCACCGACACACCCTTGGCGTCGAAGCTAATGTCCCGTTCGGGTGACGCGACGCGGGCGCTGTGCACAACGTCGGAGCCGATCATCAACAGGTCGACTGGCTGTTGCTCGATGGGACGTTCCTGATCGAGTCGCGCGAGCATCAGCAGATCCGATACCAACAGATTCATCCGGTTGGCCTCGGCGTCGATGCGTCGCATCGCGTCCGCCGGGTCGGGCGCGAGACCCTTGGAGTGCAACTCGGCGAAACCTTTGATCGAGGTCAGCGGTGTGCGAAGTTCGTGACTGGCGTCGGCGACGAACTGACGCATCTTTTCCTCGGAGCGTCTAGCCGCACGTTCCGACGCGGCGGTCGTAGCGAACGCGTGCTGAATCTGGCCCAACATCGTGTTGAGCGAGGTGGCCAAGCTACCGACTTCGGTGTTTGGCGATGCTGTGGGGACGCGCATATTGAGGTTGCCGCCGGCGATCGCATGGGCGGTCTCCTCCACGCGACGCAGCGGCGCCAAGCTGCCGCGCACCATTAGGTAACTGAGTAGCCCGATGATGACGACGACGAGCGCTCCGACGCCGAGTTGTAACCACATCAGCCGCGACAAGGTGGCCTGCACATCGGTCAATGGTGTCGCGACGATCGAACTGCCATTTCCGTTGGACACCTTGATGACTCGCCACTGCGGCCCATTGCCGTCGGCTGATCCGACAGTGACCGGTCCGACGTTGTAGTCGTCGAGGTCGGTCAGATCGGGGGCATCGGAGATGTCGTTGGTGCTCGTGCGGATGCCGTCCGAGCCTGTTGTCTGCACGTAGTACTGCGACGGCGGTCGACGCGGGCCGAGCGGGATCGGTACGTGGATCGGTGGTGGCCCCTTGGGCCGCGCCCAGGTTGCGACGGCCGAATTGAGACCGTCGTCGGTGCGCCGGATCAGATCCTCATGCATCGACTTGGTCACCGCGAGGCCCGACACCGCGAGACCGAGCAGAAGCATGAACATAGTCAG
This sequence comes from Gordonia effusa NBRC 100432, assembly GCF_000241305.1. Classification (GTDB taxonomy): domain Bacteria; phylum Actinomycetota; class Actinomycetes; order Mycobacteriales; family Mycobacteriaceae; genus Gordonia; species Gordonia effusa. The sequence continues at coordinate 3,059 of NZ_BAEH01000063.1, read as the reverse complement.
CGCGACGAGTGAAACCCGAAGCGGTACCCGGCTATTCCAGGACGTCACGAAACCTCACCCTCGCGGTTCGCGCATGACGTATCCGACGCCACGCAGAGTGTGGATAAGACGTTTGTCTCCGGTGTCGATCTTGCGCCGAAGATAGGAGACGTAGGACTCGACGACGTTGACTTCACCGCCGAAGTCGTAATTCCAGACATGATCGAGGATGCGCGGCTTGGACAGGACGGTGCCCGCGTTCACCATGAAGTAGCGCAGCAGGGTGAATTCGGTCGGCGACAGCGAGACCAATTCGCCCCCCTTCCACACCTCGTGGGTTTCGTCGTCGAGCTCCAGATCCGCGAAGACGATGCGTGCCGACTTCTCCGCCTGAGCTTCAAAGCCACTGCGCCGCAATAGAACCTGAAGCCGGGTGACAACCTCCTCCAGGCTGAAGGGCTTGGTCACGTAGTCGTCGCCGCCAATGGTGAGGCCGTTGACTTTGTCTTCGACGCTGTCCTTGGCAGACAGGAATAGCGCGGGCGCCTCGATACCGTCGGCCCGCAACCGTCGCAGCAACCCAAAACCATCCATCCCGGGCATCATCACATCGAGCACAAGTAGGTCGGGACGATAGGTCCGACAGATGTCGAGCGCCGATGGACCATTGTCGGCGGTGCGCACCTCGTAGCCCTGGAATTTCAGCGACACAGAAAGCAGTTCGCGAATATTGTCTTCGTCATCGACGACGAGAACCTTGGGGTTCGGGAGCGTGTTGTTTCCGGCCGTCACGGGCAAACCTTCAGTCATGGGATACATGGTGGGGTACCAGCGTCCTCCCAGTCTGCCAGCTAACTGGGAGGTTCCTGTGAACGATCAGCAACAGGTGTTGAGCACCGACCGCAGGGCGTCGAGCGCATCCCGGTTCGCACTGGAGTGCACACTCATGCCACGACGCTCCGACGACACCAACCCCGCTTTGCGGAGTTGACTCAGATGATGACTGATGGTCGCCTCACTCAAACCGAGCTGAGCGGCAAGATCGCCACTACGCACATCGTCGGCGTTCATCAGTATCGACACTATGCGAATACGCGCCGGGTCAGCCAGCGCCTTGAGCCGTAGCGCCAATTCGACCGCGCTGCCTTCACTCATCGGCGGCGACGCCGAGATGGGCGCGCAGCAGATGGGCGCGCTGATGTCGATAACGGGCAGTGCCTTTGGCATGCGACCACCGTACCAATGATATTGACATACGTCGAAAAGGCCGGTAGACCTGTGTTGCTGCACTTCGACATATATCGAATACTCAGGAGGATGTTATGTCTCGAATTCAGTTGGCTCTGAACGTCGACAACCTGGACCGCGCTGTCGGCTTCTACTCGAAGCTGTTCGATACCGAACCAGCGAAGGTTAAGCCGGGATACGCGAACTTCGCCGTCGCGGATCCACCACTGAAGCTGGTGTTGATGGAGAATCCGGGCCACGGCGGGTCGATCAATCACCTTGGCGTAGAGGTGGATTCAGCGGAGAAGGTGCGGGAGGAAATCTCCCGATTGGCCGACGACGAGATGGTCACGACCCAGGAGATCGGCACAACCTGCTGTTTTGCTACCCAAGACAAAGTGTGGGTGACCGGTCCGGATGACGAGAACTGGGAGGTGTACACGGTACTGGCCGACTCCGACACGTTCTCGGCTACCGCATCAGACAGTGAGAACTGTTGCGAAGCAACGCCTTCCGCGTCAACGTCGTAGGCGCTGGGTAAGGTCGTCGACTCGCCGTGCGATGTCGTCGCGAATAAGTCGCATCCGCTCGATACCCTCGATTCCGCGCAGGGACGGTTCGTCGGTCTGCCAGATTTCGATGTCGGCGCCTGCTGGCGGATCGACGATCTCGGCGGTGCCGACGACGACGGTCAGATCTGTCGACCTCATCATCTCGTCGGTCAATTGACACGGTTCATGGTTGGCGACGTCGGCGCCGATCTCCGAAAGTACCTGTGCGGAAAGCTCATTCACCGACCCGCCAACCCGCGCGGCGGTCCCCGCCGACGCCGCATCGAAGACGCCTGCGGCGACAGTACGCGAAATCGATTCGGCCATAACCGATTTGCCGCGATTACTGACGCAGACGAATAGCACATGAGGGAGTCTGTCGGTCATCTAAACTTTCCCCTCAGGGCGAGCGAGACGTAGACAAGCGCAACCAGAACCGGAACCTCGATCAATGGGCCAACGACTCCGGCCAACGCCTGACCCGAAGTGATGCCGTAGGTTCCGACGGCGACGGCAATGGCGAGTTCGAAATTGTTGCCCGCTGCCGTGAACGCCAACGTAGTGGTCCGCGCATATCCCATCCCGGCGAGTGCCCCGACCGCAAACCCACCGCCCCACATAATGGCGAAATACATCAGCAGTGGCAGTGCGATACGCGCGACATCCCACGGGCGCGAGGTGATCTGGTCGCCTTGTAGCGCAAAGAGAATCACAATCGTAAAGAGAAGCCCGTAGAGCGCCCACGGCCCGATCTTCGGCAGGAAGCGTGATTCATACCAGTCCCGGCCGTTGATCCTCTCGCCCAAACGGCGGGTGAAAAAGCCTGCCGCCAAGGGTATTCCGAGGAAGATGAGCACAGATTTGGCAATCTCCCACGGGGATACCGCGATGACTGTCTGCTCTAGACCGAGCCAACCCGGAAGCACGGAGAGATAGAACCAACCGAGGACGGCGAACATGACGACCTGAAATACCGAATTGATCGCGACCAATACCGCGGCGGCTTCTCGATCGCCGCACGCGAGGTCATTCCAGATAATGACCATCGCAATACAACGGGCTAGACCGACGATGATCAACCCGGTGCGGTATTCGGGCAGGTCCGGCAACAGCAGCCAGGACAGCGCGAACATTGCCGCAGGCCCCACAACCCAGTTCAGCAGCAGCGACCAGATCAGCAGTTTGCGGTCGCCGGTAACCGCTTCGAGGCGGTCGTAACGAACTTTCGCGAGGACCGGGTACATCATGATCAGCAAACCAAGCGCGATCGGCAGCGAGATCCCATCGACGGTCACCGCACTG
>NZ_BAEH01000064.1 GCF_000241305.1 Gordonia effusa NBRC 100432 | reverse complement strand
GTGCGTCATCGGCGAAGGCGCTGACGATATCGCCGGTAGCACGCCGATCGCCGTATTCCGATGAGTCCATCCAGACCACTCCAATGTCAGGTGACGCACGGGTACTCGCGAGTACCCAATTGAAACGTGAGGGTACTCATGAGTACCCGTACTGGCAAGAGGCAGCGTTCAATGCGATTACGATCGCGCTGTCGAAGGCGCCCTCTGGGTACCTCGATAAAGCCACAGCGGTATGCCGGGGATGGGTCCAAACCCACCTCGCACCGGGCCGAAAACTGTTATGCGCGTGTGGGTGCGTGTATCGAGACGGTTGTGGTGTTAGAAGGGTGGGTCGTCGTCGGTGTCTGACGTCTCTGTATGTGGCTGACGCCCAACGGATCTGATGGTGGGTGCCGCCTGTTCGGCTGCTTCTCGTGCGGCGCGGTTTTGTTCGCGTTCGTGTTGTCGGCGTTGGTGTTTCGTAGTTGGTCGAGTGCGCTCGACGAGCGCAGCGAGACGCGCGTGTATCGAGACCAGGAGGGGTGTGCGTGGTCTCGATACACCCGGCTCGGCTGGCGCCTCGCCGGGCACTCGACCAGCGAATGGGGCTTCGGGTGTGCGTACTCGGTACTCGGTGTGGCCGTTGGTGTCTGCGGTCATATCGTCGAGCCAGCCGTGTTCGCCGGTCTTCAACAAGTGGTGAAACACGCAGAGTGCGTGGATGTTTGCTGCTTCGGTGCGTCCACCGGCAGTCGGGTTTTTGGTGTTGTATTCGCGGCAGTGATCTTACTGGGTGGTCCAGGCGGGGCGGTCGCAGCCGGGCATGGTGCACCCCAGGTCGCGGGCACGGATGTAGGTGTCGAAGGCAGTGCTGAACCGGTACGGATCCGACGGTAGACACGGTAGCGGGAGATTGGGTGCACCCGAATTCGATTGTGGTCGTGCTGCTTTGGGTGGCACCGCTGTTTGTCGGCAATCAGTTCGTGCGGCGATGTCGCGGACGTGGTCGCCGCTGATGATGCCGTGTCCATCGATATAACCCACACCATCGTCGCTGCCGTTGGTGAGGGTGGCGTGGTCGGTGATGACATGCAACGCGATCTGCACGTTGGCGTGGGAGAGTTCAACAGTGTCGGGTTGTCCGGTGCAGGGGAGGCCGGTGTCTGTTGGGGTGCAGTCGCATTCGAATGGCAGGCCGTTGAGTCGGGCGATGATGGCGTCGGAGCGTTGCGCACCGCGTCGGCGGGGGTCGTTGGGGCAGCACACCAAGGTGATCAACTGGTTGATGCCGGTCAACGCGACTCGTGCGTCCTCTGCGGTGGTGGTAACCCTCAGTTCGGCCATCCCATCAGCGAGGGGGTCCACACTCGCGTTGCGACTGGCTTTCGCGTCGGTGTGGCGTTGTCGGACGGCGTCGGGGTCGTGGCGGAAGATCGCCGAATCGACCAGGGCGTCTAGGCGCCGAGCTGACCAGGATCCTTTCCGGTCGAGCTGTGTGGCGAGTTCAGCATCGACCTCTCGGCGGTAACCCTGTCCATCAATCAAATCCGAACGGGTCACGATGCGGGAGAATTGCCACGGCGCGATCACACCGTCCCGCAAGCGTTCCCCGACCAACGGCAACCGATAGACCATCGCCAGGGCCTCGTTGAGTTGTCGCATCGCCGCAGCCTGCGAAATAGAGCCAGTCACCGCATACCGTGCGGCGACTTGGTTGTGTTCGGCGATGAGGCGGGCATCAGCATCGCCGGTGCCTGGGGTGAGTTGGTCGTGCATTGCTGCTAGTGCTCGGTATTGCTGCCAGAGCAGCATGGATTGTCCGGCTCGGCAGGTGGTGATCACATCAAGAAGGTCGTTCACATGCTCGACAAGCAAAGAATCCTCAACTGGTGCCGCGTCGAAGTCCACCCCGATCACTGCAGCATCAGCGGTAGCCCACGCATACCGCGACTGCGTCGACCGCAGTGGTGGTGCAGAAGAGGTAACCATCGAAAGACTCCGAAAACGGTGGGAACAGAACACGCCAACAGGCATTCAGACACCAACGCGTCTGATCAACAGTGCTTCCCACATTCGAACGGCCACCCGAGTTCACGGCCTCAATCGCTACTACATTCGATTATACACCAAATCATCTGTTAAACAACACCATCCGAATAAGGCACTTAACCAATTATGGAGTCGACATCACCGAGAAACCTTGCCACCGCGGCAGTCTCATCCGCCGAGTAGTCGCCGAGCGCAGCGGTCAAACGCGTGATCGTCGGGCCGAAAAACTCCTGCCCGACGTTCACGGCGTGTGGGGTAATCGAAACTACGACCTTGCGTCGGTCGGTGGCATGCGGATTCCGTCGAATGAAGTCCGAGCCTTCCAGTCGATCGAGGAGCGCGGTCGTCGAGGCCGAGTTCAGCCCGAGTCGCCCCGCGAGATCGCTCGGGGTGCTGACACGTCCACCGCGCTCGTCATCGAGCAGAAGGATGAGCGCTCGAATGTCGGTCGGATGTAAACCGGTGGTTTGACCGAACTCGCTAGCGGCCAGATGAAGTCTCACGACCACCGCTCGCAGCGCGTGAACGATCTTCTCTGAGTTGTCGTCAGTCATCTAACTAGCCTAACAACTATCTCGTTCTAACAAGTATCTCGATACATCGAGTAATATTACTCGTCATGACGACACCCGATCTCTTCAGACGTGCGTACGACGACATGCTCAGCCGCTGGCCGGTGCCGGTCGAATCGGTCTGTGCTCCGGTCGGTCGAGTCCGGGTCCACATGAATGTCTGCGGGCCTGTGGACGCCCCACCGGTCGCCCTATTCGCTGGGGCGGGAGCGACATCTACTGTCTGGTTCGCGAATGCGGCTCGGCTCGCACAATCGAACCGGGTGATCGCCGTCGACATCCCGGGTGATGCCGGTTTGAGCACCGTCGACGGAAAGCGGCTGAGCCCCGACGAACTTGTCGATGCCTGTGATCAGGCAATTCGGCAGGTTTCCGCGGGTCGCGCGGTAAGGATCGTCGGCCATTCCTATGGGGCACAATGTGCGCTCACTTATGCCCTACGCCATTCGGACCGCATCGCGAGCCTCGTTCTCCTTGACCCAAACGGTTGCTTCACCGGAATCAATCCGCGCTATCTGCTGCGCGCGATGCCGGGATTGATCGCGCCCTCCGCCCGACGTACCGCGCGGCTAATTAATTGGGAGACAGCGCGTGGCCAATCGCCCGACGTCAACTGGGTGCGGTTGTCGCAACTGGCCGCGCCGCTGTTTCCGGTGCGTGCGCTGACGATCCCGCGGCGGCCCAAAGCCGCGTCCATCGATGAGCTTCCGATGCCGATCTCGGTGATACTTGCCGCCGAGAGTCGGGTACACAATCCACGCCGAGTCGCCACGCTGATCAAACGACGCTTTTCGGACATCGACGTAGCCTCGATCGCAGTCGCGTCACACCATTCCGTGCCGACGTCACCGGCTGCTCCGGTCACCGACGCCATCGTCGATGCCCTGCTCCGACAGTGACCCGGCGCACCGATGGGGCGACGAGCGGGAAACACTCAGGTAGTTTCGGATACCCTGAACACCCGTGGCAGGCATTAGTACTTACGACCTGATCGTCGTTGGCTCGGGTTTCTACGGACTTACCGTCGCTGAGCGTGCGGCGACCCAACTCGACAAGCGGGTGCTGGTGCTCGACCGGCGTCATCACATCGGCGGCAATGCCTATTCCGAGGCGGAGCCGACGACCGGCATCGAAGTGCATAAGTACGGCGCACATCTGTTCCACACGTCGAATAAGCGCGTCTGGGATTACGTCAGCCAGTTCACCAAGTTCACCGACTACCGGCATCGGGTGTTCGGTCTCTACGACGGCCAGGCGTATCCACTGCCGGTGGGGTTGGGATTGATCAACCAGTTCTTCGGTCGGTCGCACACCCCCGATGAGGCCCGTGCGTTGATCGCCAAGCAGGCCACCGAGTTCGATAGCAAGGAAGCGGCCAACTTCGAGGAGAAGGCAATCAGCCTGATCGGGCGGCCCCTCTACGAAGCATTCTTCAAGGGATACACCGCCAAGCAGTGGCAGACCGACCCGAAGAACCTGCCCGCCGGCAATATCACCCGGCTTCCGGTGCGCTACAACTTCGACAACCGCTATTTCAACGACACCTACGAGGGGTTGCCGGTCGACGGCTACACCGCGTGGCTGGAGAAGATGGCCGACGACGACCGTATCGAGGTGCGGCTGGATACCGATTGGTTCGACGTGCGCGACGAACTGCGGGCGGCTAATCCCGACGCACCCGTCGTCTACACCGGTCCGCTGGACCGCTACTTCGACTATTCCGAGGGCCGATTGGGCTGGCGCACACTGGATTTCGAAACCGAAGTACTGGAAACCGGTGACTTCCAGGGCACTCCGGTGATGAACTACAACGACGCCGATGTGCCCTTCACCCGCATTCACGAGTTCCGGCATTTCCACCCGGAACGGGACAGCTACCCGGCCGACCAAACCGTCATCATGCGCGAGTTCAGCCGGTTCGCCAATGATGACGACGAACCCTATTACCCCATCAACACCCCCGATGACCGGGCGATGGTCGCGCGTTACCGCGATCGGGCGAAGGCCGAAACCGCCAGTGCCAAGGTGCTTTTCGGTGGTCGTCTGGGTACCTATCAATACCTGGACATGCATATGGCCATTGCCAGCGCGTTGACCATGTTCGACAATACGCTCGCGCCACACCTCAAAGACGGTGTGCCGCTGGCTGATTCAGCAGAGGCATAGTAGATGACGGTAAGTACCAGCACCGCCCAATCGCAGCCCGCGACGCCGAGCAAAGCGGCGTCGCTGCTGCAGCGGGTAATCTTCCCGCGACCCGGCGAGCCGCTCGACGTCCGCTCGCTCTATCTCGTTGAGTCCGAGAGCAATAGCCGCCGGGCACACTCGCCGAGCCGGACGTCGGTGCTGATCGGCGCCGAATCCGAGGTCAGTTTCGAGACCTATTTCAACGCTTTCGCGGCGGCCTACTGGCGACGGTGGAGCGTGCTGAAGTCCGTCGTCCTCAAACTCGAGGTCATCGGCACGGCGCGCGTCGACCTCTATCGCTCCAAGATCGACGGCTCCCGGATCGGCATCGGCGGAGACTTGATCCCCACCGATGAATCCGGCCGCGGCACAATCGAATTCGAACTTGACCTGGGGCCGTTCGAAGACGGTGGCTGGATCTGGTTCGACGTCACAACCGACACCGATACCGAGATCGTCGCCGCTGGTTGGTACGCCAACGCTGACGCGGCCGCAAAACTCGATCCGGATACCAAACGCGTCACCGTCGGCATACCGACCTTCAACCGGCCGACCGACGCCGTTGCCGCGCTGGCCGCACTGACCAGCGACCCGCTCGTCGACGAGGTCATCGACGCGGTCATCATGCCCGACCAGGGCACACGCAACGTCGTCGACGAGCCGGGATACACCGAAGCCGCTGCGGCACTTGGTGATCGGTTGCATATGTTCAGCCAGGGCAACCTCGGTGGCTCGGGTGGCTATGCGCGCATCATGTACGAGGCGCTACGACTCACCGACAGCCCGTACGTGCTGTACATGGACGACGACATCGCCATCGAGCCGGATTCGATCCTGCGCGCGCTCGCGATGTCGCGATTCGCTAAGTCGCCGATGCTGGTCGGCGGACAGATGCTCAACCTGCAGGACCGCAGTCATCTGCATTGCATGGGTGAAGTGATCAACCGCGGCAACTTCATGTGGACCGCGGCACCATTCGTCGAATACGACCACGATTTCGCCAAATATCCACTGCGCGACCGGGATAACTCCAAGAACCTGCATCGGCGTATCGACGTCGAGGGCAACGGTTGGTGGATGTGCATGATTCCCCGTGAGTGCGCGGAGACCATCGGCCTGCCGATGCCGCTCTTCATCAAGTGGGATGACTGGGAGTTCGCGTTACGCGCGGCCAAGGCCGGTTATCCGACCGCTACCGTGCCTGGGATCGCGATCTGGCATATGGCCTGGAGTGACAAAGACGACGCCATCGATTGGCAGGCGTATTTCCACCTGCGCAACCGGCTGGTCGTCGCATCCATCCACCACGATGGCCCGATTGGCGGCATCCTCAAGTCGATGGGTAAGGCCACCGCGAAACATCTTCTGTGCCTTGAGTATTCGACCGTCGCGATCCAGAACGAAGCGATCCGCGACTTCCTCGCCGGCCCCGACCATATTCGTTCACTGCTCCCGACGGCGCTGCCCAAAGTCGCCGCGATGCGCAAGCAGTTCCCCGACGCCGTGGTCCTGGAGTCGGCGCAGTCGTTGCCCAAGACCACCGGCGAGGCTACTGCGCTCGGCGTCAACGAGCCGGCCAACCCGATCGCCAAGGTGCGGTCACTCGCCGCCGCAGTGCTCAATAATATTCGGCCAGCCGATCCTCGGCATTATGAAGTGCCACAAGCGAATTACCCGCCGATCGAGGCGCGGTGGTACAGCCTCGGCCGGGTCGACGGCGTAACGGTGACCACCGCTGACGGGCGCGGCGTGGTGTACCGCCAGCGTGACCGTGACAAGATGATCGCGCTTGCCCGTGAGTCGGCGGCGCTCATCAAAGAACTCAAGGCACGGTTCCCGGAAATGCGCGAACAATACCGCGGCGCACACGATGATCTTACGAGCAAAGAGAGTTGGGCCCGTGTCTTCGGAATCGATTGAGATCAACGGACATGAAACCGTAACTGCCCCAACGGGGGAAGCCGCTATTTTGGTCGCGGTGCAGTCTGCGCTGGTTGACCGGCCCGGCGTTATCCCCGCAGCTCGGGGACTATCGCATTTCGGCGAACATTCGCTCGGCTGGCTCGCGATCGCGGGCGTGGGAGCAGCGCTCGCCTATCGTCGTGGTGACGCTCGCGGTGAACTCACTTGGGCGCAGGCCGGAGCCGGCGCCTTCGGCGCGCACGCCGCGTCGGTCATCATCAAACGCGTCGTGCGCCGACGTCGGCCCAACCATCCGGCGATCCGCGTCGGCGTTTCGACGCCGAGCAAGCTGAGCTTCCCGTCGTCGCATGCGACGTCGACGACCGCGGCGGCGATTCTGATCGGTCGGGCAGCTGGCCTGCCGCCCGCCGTCGTGCCGGCCGTACTCGTTCCGCCGATGCTGCTGTCGCGGCTGGTGCTGGGCGTGCACTATCCGACCGATGTGGCCGCGGGAGCCGCTATCGGTGCGGCGAGCGCGGGTGCGGTCATCGCAGGTGACAAACTGTTCGGTGACAAGATCCTTGGCAGTCGTCTCTTCAGGGGGCGCAATAGCAGTAGAAGAGCGGATGTGAGATGAGCGAGGAGCCGATCGAACACGGCAAGGTTCTGGGTCCGCCCAAGAACTTGGCGACTGGTCTGATCAAGGCGGTTCGCCCACGGCAGTGGGTGAAGAACGTCCTCGTACTGGCCGCGCCGCTGGCGGCGGGTACCGACGTACTGACCGACGGCAACATGATGTTGCGTGTCGGCATCGCCTTCGTCGCCTTCTGCCTGGTGGCATCGTCGGTCTATCTCATCAACGACGCACTCGACGTCGAGGCCGACCGCAACCATCCGACCAAGCGGTTCCGGCCGATCGCCGCCGGCGTGGTGCCACGGAATCTCGCCTTCGGCCTGGCAGTGGTTCTCGCGGCCGCCTCGATCGGCGTGGCATTCATCGCCAATTGGCAGACCGCCACAACCATCGCGGTCTATCTGGCGATCCAGCTCGGCTACTGCTTCGGTCTCAAACACCAGGCCGTTATCGACATCTGCATCGTGTCGTCCGGCTTCCTGCTGCGCGCGATCGCCGGTGGCGTGGCAGCCGAACTGGCATTGTCTAAGTGGTTCCTGCTGGTGATGGCGTTCGGATCGCTATTCATGGCCGCTGGTAAGCGGTATGCCGAATTGCAGCTCGCTGAGCGCACCGGCGCCAAGATCCGCAAATCGCTTGAGTACTACACCACTACCTACCTGCGGTTCGTCTGGACTTTGTCGGCTACCGCGGTGGTGCTTTGCTACGGCCTCTGGGCACTCGATACCGATATTCACGGTGACAACGTCTTTTACTCCATCTCAATCGTCCCGTTCACGGTGGCGATCCTGCGGTATGCCGTCGACGTCGACGGTGGCGCGGCGGGTGAACCAGAGGAGATCGCGCTTGGCGACCGGGTCCTGCAACTCCTCGCGGTGAGCTGGATAGTATGCGTTGGTGTCGCCGTCTATGCCCACCTCTGATTCCGCTGTCGAACAGGCTGAATCCACCGATAATTCCGATGAGCGAAGTGCACGCCGCGGCGTGCGAAGCTGGGGTGCACGGCAGTGGACGCCAGCGCTGAGCTGGTTTGTCGGGGCGGTCACCGTTAGCGTCTTCTTCTCTATCGGTGCGTGGCAACGCCGGTGGATCGCCGACGACGGCCTGATCGTGTTGCGCACGCTGCGCAACCTTTTCGCCGGCAACGGCCCGGTGTTCAACGCCGGTGAACGCGTCGAGGCGAATACGTCGACCGCCTGGACCTATGTGCTGTGGTTCTGGTCCTGGGTAACCGGTGGCCAGCTCGAATACGTCGCGTTGTGGGTCGCCCTGGTGTGTTCGGTGGCCGCTGTGCCGTTGGCCATGTATGGAACGGCACGTCTTTATTGGCCGTCGCTCACTGGCCGTAACACAGTCGGTTTCACACTCTTGTTGCCGCTCGGCGCCATCGTCTATATCGCCCTTCCGCCGGCGCGTGATTTCGCGACTAGCGGCCTGGAGAACGGCCTCGCCCTGTTGTGGGTGGCAACGTTGTGGGTGCTGCTGATTGGCTGGGCGCGGCGGGGGACCGCGGGCGCGGCGACCAAGTCGAGGCGCGGGGTTGCGGCCGACCTCGCGCTGGCATTCACCGCCGGTCTCGCGCCGCTGATTCGCCCCGAGTTGACCATCCTCGGCGGTTTGGCATTGTTGCTCGTTTTCGTCGTGCCGCAGTCGTGGTGGACGCGACTGGCGATCGTCGTCGTCGCGGGCACGCTGCCGGTCGGCTACCAGATTTTCCGGATGGGTTACTACGCGGTCCTGGTACCCAATCCGGCCATCGCCAAAGATGCGAGCGGTTCCAAGTGGAAACAGGGCTTTATCTACCTGTCCAATATGTTCGGACCGTACACGCTGCTCCTGCCGGTGATTCTGGCTCTGGTGGCCGCGATCTGGATCCTCGTCGGTCGTAAGCTCCGGGCCGACGTCGTCGAAGATGAACCCGCACAAGATGATTCGAGTCCGCGTGGTCGCTGGGCGGCATTCGTCACCCGACTGCGATCGCCGTCGATGGTCGTCGCGGTGGTGGTGGTGGCCGGCTTCATCGACGCCGTTTACTGGTTGCGGCAGGGCGGCGATTTTATGCACGCGCGCGTGCTACTGGTGCCGCTGTTCATCATCTTGTTGCCGGTGATCGTGGTCCCGTTGACGATCCCCGCCGAAGTTCGGTCGCGGGTGGCGCGGTGGCAACTCGGTGGAGCGGTGTTAATGGCGGGCCTGTGGATCACCACGCTGGTCTGGGCAGTCAATTCGTATCAGAACATCCTGCCCAACGCGGGTATCGATATCGGCCGCAGCGGCATCGTCGACGAACGCCGGTTCTACGTGACCAATATGGGTAATGAGAATCCGGTGACCGCCGAGGATTATCTGAACTATCCGCGGATGCGGGCGATGGTAGAGAAGATCGACGAATTCCACACCACCGGTGGTGTGATCCTGCCGTCGTCGAACTACGACGAGTGGTACGTGGCGCAGTTGCCCGGTGGCAAACTGCCCGAGGGCAGCAAACGCCAGGTCACCGTGTACTTCCTCAACCTGGGTATGACGAGTATGAACGCTCCACTCGACGTACGGGTGATCGATCAGATGGGACTGGCCTATCCGATCGCCGCACACACCGATCGTCTGGAGGACGGCCGCATCGGCCACGACAAGGTGTTGCAGTCGGAATGGGTTATCGCCGAGTCGGGTGCCTATCCACGTCGCCCGGTGCTTCCGGGTTACCTTGACGAGGATGTGGTCCGACAGGCGAAAGTGGCGCTGACCTGCCCGGATACTGAAGACCGTATCGCGTCCTATAAGGCTGAGCCGTGGACATTGCATCGGTTCAAGAGCAGCCTGAAGCAAGCGTTTGGCTTCACCAGCTACCGGATCCAGCGCAATCCGGAATACGAAATCCAGCGGTGCGGTCTGGTGATGCCGCCGCGGATCCATCAACGCTGACCGGCCAGATTGCCCGATTTGATCTCAGAACGGTAACGCCCGGTGTGGCAACTGCGATAACTAACGTGATGTATTTTAAATCGCCCGTGCCTGCGGAAACGCGTCATCCCCGTCGGGATGACCAACTGCAGGGTTTGTCAGTTCCCCAGGCTGTGCAATAGGCTCACTCCGATGTGGCCCCCGCCTCATGCATATGAGGCTGGGTTCATAAGGTCGGGTGACCAGGGTCCGAGAATGAGAGAGAGTTCAGGCGAATGCGCGAAAACGCTTCTACGCCGCCGTCGGTCGGTAAACGACGACATCGGTTGACGGCCATGTTGGTGGCCGTGCTCACCGTGGTTGGGCTGGCCAGTGTCGTGGTCGGCTCCGGACAGGCAAATGCCCGCATCGGCGCTACTCAGGTCGGTCGGCAGCAGTTCTACGTGAACGGTTGCGGCATGCCGAACGTCAAGGTTCGCGCGTGGAAGCGGCCTGGCAACTACAAGACCGTGATCATGCTCGACGGCATGCGCGCTCAGTACGACTACAGCGGCTGGGAAATCAACACCAACATCCAGGAGATGGTCCGCTCCGGCGTCAACGTCGTTGAGCCGATTGGTGGCCCGGCCAGCTTCTACACCGACTGGAACGCCCCCAGCAACTTCAATAACCAGCGCTACCGCTACCGGTGGAACTGTGTCATCACCAACACGCTCATCCGTGGCCTGGACGCCCGCGGTTTCCGGGTTGGTAATCGCAAGTACGCCATCATGGGTCTGTCCATGGGTGGTAACGCGGCGCTGGTGATCGGTGCGCAGAACCGTCGTAACTTCGACCGTGCGGCTTCGCTGTCGGGTTACAACTTCCTCTCCGCTCCCGGTATGCACACGATGATCCGTCTGGCCATGCTCGACGTCGATCCCAAGCCGTGGAACTCCGACTCCATGTGGGGCCCGCCGTGGGACGCCCGCTGGTATCAGAACGACCCGTTCCTCAACATCAACCGTATGCACGGCATGAAGATCTTCGTCGGGTCCGGTAATGGACTATTCGGCAAGTACAACGCCTTGCCGAATGTCTTCGACGACTTGTTTAAGGGTTCGACGCTGGAGTTCCTCGCCTTCACTCAGGCCAAGGCATTCGAAGCCGCCGCTGCCCTGCAGGGACTCCCGGTGATGACCTACGACGCCGTCGGCACCCACGCATGGGGCTACTGGCAGGACATGGTCTGGAACGCGAAGGCCCGCGGGTTCTTCCACTAGTACCAACTCGATAGCCGAAACGGCGCGTGAGGACTCCTCACGCGCCGTTTTCGTGTATCTGACGGCTGGACCGACGAGTCACAGTAATCACAAAAATCACAGAAATCCCATCAGTCACAGCGTGGCAACCCCAAAACTCGACGTCCGGCGTGTAGAAAACACGCGTAGGCAGTTGGGAAAGGGAGAACGTGGCGATGAGAAAAACAGGCACGCGCGGGTTCGGACGCAAGGCCGGACTGATGGTGGCCGCGGTTGGCGTCAGCGGAGTTCTGGCGGTTACCAGCCTCGGCGTCGGGTCGGCAGCCCCTGCGCCCGCACCAGCGCCAGCATCGCCGTCCGCACCCGCACCCGCGCCAGCCCCGGCGCCGTCGTCGACGACGCCTGCCGCCGCCCCTGCGCAGGACGCCAAAGTGACCAAGGTGTCGTGGCTGACTGATCGGCACGTCGCCGTGTGGGTCCACTCGCCCGCGATGAACACCGACGTCCAGGTGCAGATGCTTCTCGCCCGCGACTGGTGGGCCAAGCCGAACGCCAAGTTCCCGCAACTGACCATGCTCGATGGCCTGCGTGCGCGCGATGACCAAAATGGCTGGCTCCTGGAGACCAACGCCGAAGAGTTCTACAAGGACAAGAACGTCAACGTGATCTTGCCGGTCGGCGGCGAGTCGAGTTTCTACACGAACTGGCTGCAGCCTGACCGCGGCAAGAACTACCAGTGGGAGACCTTCCTCATCCACGAACTGCCACCGATCCTCGAAAAGGATTGGCGCTCAACCGATGTGCGCGGCGTCGAGGGATTGTCGATGGGTGGCACCGCCGCGATGACCTTGGCCGCGCGCAACCCGGGCTTCTACAAGTTCGCAGCGTCGTTCTCCGGCATTTTGCAGATGACGTCGATGGGGATGCCGCAGGCGATCCAGTTCGCGTTGCGCGACGGCGGCGGCTACGACTCGGGCAAGATGTTTGGCGCCCCGAGTAACCCAGCGTGGAAGGAACACGACCCGTATCTGTTGGTCGACAAACTGCAGGGCACGAGCCTCTACATCTCGTCGGGCAACGGAATGGTCGGTCCGCATGACAAACCGTCGGATATCCCGATGCTGGCGACCAACTACAGCGGCGTCGGACTTGAGTTGCTGTCGCGGGTGACCTCGCAGCAGTTCGCCACCAAACTCAATCAGTCCGGCGTGCCGGGACAGGCGGTCTATCGACCGTCGGGCACGCACACCTGGGCCTACTGGCAGTTCGAGATGTCCCAGGCGTGGCCGCAAGCGGCCGGCGCGCTCGGTCTGTCCGGCGATCGGCCGGCATGCCGTACCGCCGGGAAGATCAAGAAGGTGTACGACCGCAACCGTAAGTCGCTTGGCGAGTGCCTGACGCCGGAATACGCCGTGCCTGGTGGTCGTGCGCAAGACTTCCGCGGTGGCCGGATCTTCACCGGTCCCAAGGGTCCGAAAATCGTGGCCGGCGGCATCGGTGGTCTCTACGCGAGCGTGGGTGCCACCGGCGGCAAACTGGGCCTGCCGACGAGCGACGAATTGCCGACTAGGGACGGCAAAGGACGCTTCAATACCTTCCAGCGCGGCAAGATCGTCTGGACCGCACGCGATGGTGCGCGGGTAACCAAGTAGGCCAGCCTGATCGGCAGACATGCGATGCCTAAATTCTGGCTGAGGAATTCTGGTGTTATCGCAGGTCGGGTGGTTTCATGGCGCAAGAATGGTCACGCGGGCAGGTAGCGTAACTCAGTGTCGGGCGAATGATCGGGTGAAAGGCAGCAGTACACACATGACGAAACGGATGTTTCGCTGGGCACTCATCGCGGGAGCCGGTGCTCTCACGATAGCGACCCTCAGCGCCTGCGGCGACGACTCGACCGCTACCGCTCCGATTACGCAACCGGTTACCACGACGTCGATGTACTCGGGTGCGCCGCAGTCGTCGAATGACAGCGGCTCGCCGTCTACGACGATTCAGTCGCCCAATGGCACCGACACCTCTAAGCCCGGAATGCCGGCTACCAATCCCAACTCGGCGACGTCGCAGCCCCGGGAGTTCCCGGGCGGGTCGACGGCACCGGTTTCGGATAAGGGTAAGAAGTATCTCGCCGCACTCAAGGGCATGAATGTCACATTCATGGGCGACACCGACAACACCATCGCGCTGACGATGGCCGAGTATGTCTGCACGCAACGCAGCAAGGGCGGCGATCAGAACACCTGGAAGGCATTTGTGCTCGCGGCCACGAGTCCGGGAACCAAGTCGGCTGCCGATGCCAACGCTAAGGCGGACAAAGTCATCAAGGCCGCCGTCGAGAACTATTGCTAACCGCGAACGCTAGCGAATGAATTCTCCAAAAGCGGTGCGGCGCAAGCGAAACCGTAGACTTACCCGATGGCTGCTGCTCATCGTCGGGTTGGCGATCATCGCCATCGTGTTGGTCATCCTGCTGATAATCAACAGTTTCGGTCCCACGCCGATCATCCCGCCGGGTAGTTCGCCGCCGCCGTCGACTCCGGGCGCGCAGCGTCCGGACAGCCAGCCAGCGAGTTGTCCGGACGTGGAAACGGTCGTGATCCCCGGTACGTGGGAATCGTCGGCCTCCGACGATCCGTTCCGCCCCCACGCGAATCCACGGTCACTGATGCTGCGAGTGTCCAAGGCATTGCAGGAGCAGTTTCCGACGTCGCGTACCGAGGTGTACACGGTGCCCTATATGGCGCAGTTCCGTAATCCGACGAATCTCGCCGATAGGCAGGCGGACTACAACACCTCGCGTTCGCAGGGATACAAACGCGCCGCGGGCCGCATTTCGTCGGTCAACGAGAAATGCCCGCTGACGCGTTTTGTGATCATGGGCTTCTCGCAGGGTGCGGTGATCGCGGGTGATCTGGCCAGCATTATCGGCACTGAGCGCGGCGTCTTGCCGAAGGGTAATGAAGATCTCGTTCTCGGCATCGGGATGATCGCCGACGGTCGGCGCGAAGCGGGTAAGCAACACGACATCGGGCCAAACCCCGACGGCGTCGGAGCCGAGATCGCGTTGGCCGGAATTGGCGGCCTGGTGCCCGGCATCAAGTTCAACGGACCGCGTCAGCAGGGTTTCGGTTCGCTGCAAGAGCGTGTGCAAAGCATATGTGCGCCAGGCGATCTCATCTGTGATTCGCCGACGGTCGCTAACCCGCTCCGCGCGGTGACTCAACTCGCCGGCGCGATAAATAATCCGGTGCACGCGATGTACGCGACCCCGAAGTACTGGCAAGTGGATGGCAGTACCGCGACCCAGTGGATGTACGGCTGGTCGGCCGACCTCATCACCGCCGCGCCCCGGCCGAAACATAGTTGACCGCAAGGTCACGTCCGATATTTGGTCGCACCGCGATCGCCAACGTAACGTGGGTGGTCGCGTGCCGCATCCGGGTTTGTCGGGGACCCGTGGTTGCGGCGAAATTTTTGTGCAATCGGCGAGGAGACGTGAATGACCCGCAAGTTCCGCTTCGGCGCAGGCGGCGAGGGCAATAAGGACGAGGGCGGCGCTCGTAAGTTCGTACAGCTCGCGCAGACCGCCGAAGAGTACGGGTTCGACACCTTCGCTATCCCAGATCATCTGGGCAATCAGGTGGGGCCGCTCGCCGCTCTGGGCGCGTTGACTCAGGCCACCAGCACGATTCGGCTGGCCACTTCGGTGCTCGCCAACGGTTGGCGGCACCCCGCGTTGCTCGCCAAAGAGGCGACCACCATTGACGTGTTGTCGAAGGGCCGACTGGAACTGGGCATCGGCGCCGGGTGGATGAAAGAGGAATTCGACAAAGCCGGCATCGAATTCGAGTCACCCGGCGCTCGAATCCGGCGGTTAGAAGAAGCCCTGATCATCCTCGATGGCCTATTGCGCGGCGAGGAAGTCAACTTCGACGGCGAGTTCTACAAGATCAACGGCTTGGTCGGCAGTCCTCGTCCACGGCAGGGGCCTCGGCCGCCGCTTGCCGTCGGCGGTGGTGGACCCAAGATGCTCGCGTTGGCCGCGAAATACGCCGACGTCATCTCGGTCGCAACGGGCACCACTCGTGAGGGGCAATTGCGGTTGTCCGACATGACTATCGAAAAGACCATCGAACGTGTCGACGTGATCCGGCAGGCGGCCGGCGATCGCTTCGACGACATCGAATTGAATTGGACTATCGCGACCATCGTCATCACCGACGACCGTGAGGCGACCGCGGAGATGGCGCTAAAGGCGCTCGACCAGGGGTATCCGCCCAATATCGCCCGGGATGTCACGTTGACCGTCGACGACATTCTGCAATCGCCATACCTGGCCTTCGGGACGTTTGACCAGATCGCGGATCAGATCAGAGAAGTTCGCCGCCGGACGTCGATGTCATATGTCGGAGTGTTTCCCACTCAGATGGATGCGTTCGCTCCGGTCATCCCGTTGCTTCGTGGAGAGTAAGATATCCACGGTTTGGCGCACATGTCCGACTACCATCTCAAGGTAACGGTTGGATAAATGCGCAACGCACGCATGTTGCAAAACATTTAATACGGAATACGAAATAGCGAAAAGTTCGCATCGAAATGGAACGGCTGCCGAAGTAACTAGCGGGCAGCGCAGGAGTACGAATGCTGAAGACTGAATTCGAGCAGTTTCTCGACGAGTCGGGAAACCTCCACTTCACCGAGGACGCGACGCTCGTCGACTACGTCGAGCGCAATGTACGCGACGAGGCCGACACGTTGGCCTACCGCTACATCGACTACTCGCGGGAACGCGATGGTGAGGCGCAGGATCTGACGTGGGCTCAGTTCGGTAAACGGTTGCGCGCGGTCGCCGCGCGGCTGCAACAGGTGACCAAGCCGGGCGACCGGGTGGCCATCTTGGCTCCGCAGTCGCTGGAATATGTCATCGGCTTCTTCTCCGCGCTTTATGCCAGCAACGTCGCCGTGCCGCTGTTCTCGCCCGACGAGCCGGGCCACACCGATCGACTGCATGCGGTGCTTAACGATTGCAAGCCGACCGCGATTCTGACCTCGACCAAATCCGCCGAAGCGGTGCGCGACTTCTTCTCCGATCGTCCGGCCAAGGAACGCCCGCGCGTGATCGCCGTCGACGCGGTACCCGACTCGGTCGGTTCGAGCTGGGTCGCCCCGGTCGCGGGCAAGGACCACAACCGCGACACGGTCGCATACCTGCAGTACACCTCCGGGTCGACTCGCATCCCGGCCGGCGTCGAGATCACCTATCAGGCGGTCGCCGCGAATGTCCTGCAGATCTACTCGACCATCGAGATCGATCGCAACGCACGCGGCGTGACCTGGCTCCCGATGTTCCACGACATGGGCCTGCTGACAGTCATCCTCCCCGCACTCGGCGGACGCTACATCACAATCATGAGCCCGCAGGCATTTGTTCGCCGCCCGGGTCGCTGGATAAAAGAACTTGCCGCTGCGGCCGACGGTGCCGAGACCTATGCCGCCGCCCCGAACTTCGCTTTCGAACACGCCGCCGCGCGCGGCCTGCCCAAAGAGGGTGAAAGCCTCGACCTGTCCAATGTCATCGGTCTGATCAACGGCTCCGAGCCGGTGACGGTCAGCTCGATGAAGAAATTCAACGACGCTTTCGCGCCCTACGGACTGCCCAAGACCGCGATCAAGCCGTGTTACGGCATGGCCGAGGCAACACTGTTCGTCTCCGCGACACAGCGTGAGAACGAAGCGAAGGTCATCTACGTCGACCGCGACGAGTTGAACGCCGGACGCATGGTCGTGGTCGATGCCGACTCGCCCAACGCCATCGCACAGGTCTCGTGTGGACAGGTCGCGATTAGCCAGTGGGCCACTATCGTCGATTCGGATACCGGCACCGAGCTCATTGACGGCAACGTCGGCGAGATTTGGCTGCACGGCCTCAACATCGGTGTCGGGTATTGGAATAAGCCCGACGAGACGGTCGAGACGTTCCATAACAAGCTGACCACCCCGTTGCCGCAGGGCAGCCACAGTGAGGGTGCACCGGCCGACGCGCAGTGGATGCGTACCGGCGACTACGGCGTCTGGCTCGACGGCGAGCTGTATATCACCGGTCGCGTCAAGGATCTCGTCATCGTCGACGGTCGTAACCACTATCCGCAGGACCTCGAACACAGCGCGGAGAACTCGAGTACCGCACTGCGCCCGGGCTTCATCGCGGCGTTCTCGGTTCCAGCCAATCAGCTACCGGCCGTGGTCTTCGAGAATTCGGCCAGCGGTCTGACCTTCGACGCCGACGACGCGTCGGAACAGTTGGTGATCGTCGGCGAGCGCGGCGTTGGCCGTCGGACCGATCCGCAAGAGGTCGCCGACACTGTACGCGCGGCGATCGCGCAGCGGCACGGCGTGATGACACGCGATGTGCTGTTGGTTCCGGCGGGTTCGATTCCGCGGACATCCAGTGGCAAGATCGCACGTCGCGCGGCGAAAGCCGCATACATCGACGGCACGCTACGCGGCGGCTACCAGCAGACCGCCTTCCCTGACGCGCCTAACCAGTAGTCTGAGAAACGATGTCTGAACTGAATAACGACCAGAGCGGCGAGCCCACGCAAGCGACCCCCGGCGAGACCGTGGGCGAGATGACCGTCGCCGAGTTGCGTGACTGGTTGCGCAACTGGATCGCCAACGCTACCGGGGTATCGGCGGACACGATCTCCGATGACCGGCCGATGGAAGAGTTCGGTCTGTCCTCGCGCGATGCCGTCGCATTGGCCGGCGATATCGAGGACGAGACCGGTGTCATTCTGACTGCGACGGTCGCGTACCAGCACCCGACCATCGCGTCGCTGGCCAAGCGGATCATCGAAGGCGACCCCGACGTTGATGACGACGCGGATGCCGAGCCGTTCTGGCAACGCGACCGCGACGCCGACGACGACATCGCGATCGTCGGGTTGTCGACGCGGTTCCCCGGTGCCGGTGATACCCCGGAGTCCACTTGGGCCGCGCTGATCGGCGAGGTCGACGGAATCTCGGAACTGCCCGACGGCCGGTGGTCGGAGTTCAGGTCGGACCCTCGTCTCGCCGAGGTACTGGACAAGGCGAATCTGCGCGGTGGTTACCTCGACGAAGTCAAAGGCTTCGACGCCGACTTCTTCCAGATGTCACCGCGCGAGGTCGAGATGGTCGATCCCCAACAGCGGCTCGCGCTCGAACTCACCTGGGAAGCACTCGAACACGCACATATCCCGCCGAGTGACCTGAAGGGGCGTCCGGTCGGCGTCTTCGTCGGGACCTCGACCAACGACTACCAGTTGATGGCCGCGATGGGCCTCGGCGAAGGATCCGATGAGACCGCCGCCTACGCGCTCACCGGAACGTCGACGTCGATTATCGCCAACCGCGTCTCCTATTTCTTCGACTTCCACGGCCCGTCGGTCGCCCTCGATACCGCATGTTCGTCCTCGCTGGTGGCCATCCATCAGGCGGTGCGATCACTGCGCTCGGGCGAGTCCGAGGTCGCGGTGGCCGGCGGCGTCAATATGTTGCTGACGCCAGCCGCTACGGTCGGTTTCGACACCATCGGTGCGGTCGCGAAAGACGGTCATATCAAAGCCTTTTCGAAGGACGCGGACGGAATGGTCCGGTCCGAGGGCGGCGGATTGGTAGTGCTCAAGCGGATCGCCGATGCCCGCCGCGACGGCGATCAGGTGTTGGCGATTATCGCCGGCTCGGCGGTCAACTCCGATGGCCGCTCCAATGGCATTTTCGCACCGAATCCCGAAGCGCAGGTTGATGTTCTGCGTGATGCCTACACCGACGCCGCGCTTGACCCGCGTGAGGTCGACTATGTCGAGGCGCACGGTACCGGCACGATTTTGGGTGATCCGATCGAAGCCGATGCACTTGGTCGCGTCGTGGGCAGGGGGCGTACGTCGGAGAATCCGATGCTCCTCGGCTCGGCGAAGACTAACTTCGGGCATATGGAGTCGGCGGCCGGTGCTGGCGCCATCGCGAAAGTTATTCTGGCACTGCAGAATAACAAGCTCCCCGCGTCACTGAACTATGCCGGGCCCAACCCGTATATCCAGTTCGAGGCCACCAATCTCAAGGTTGTCGAGGAGAGCGTCGATTGGCCGCGCTACAGCGGTCATGCGATTGCCGGTATCTCCGGCTTCGGTTTCGGTGGGACCAATGCGCATCTGGTGGTGCGTGAGGTGTTGCCGTCGGATCTGACCGTGGCGCCGGCTCCGGACGAGGCGGAGTCGACGTCGGAGATCGCGGCGGACTTGGTCGACGACGACTTCGATGATGACGACGAGTATCTGACCGATGCGGAGCGGGCAGTGCTCGCGGCGTCGAAGAAAGCCGACGATGTCGTAGTCGCCGAGGTTGAAGTCGACCCGTCGGATGGCTTCGCGCCAGCGGCAGTCGAGGGATCGGTTGTGCCGCTGGTCATTTCAGCTTTCCTGCCGTCGCGTCGTCGCAAGGCGGCTGAGGATTTGCTCGACTGGCTGGAATCCGACGAGGGACAGGCGACGCCACTTGCCGACGTCGGTCGTGCGCTTGCGCATCGCAATCATGGCCGTTCGCGCGCCGTCGTGATGGCGCGCACGCATGAAGATGCCGTCAAGGGTGTTCGCGCCGTCGCCGAGGGCAAAGCGAATCCCCTTGTGTACAGCGCTGATTCACCCGACCCGGCGTCGGCGGTGTGGTTGCTGTCGGGCTTCGGCAGTCAGCATCGCAAGATGGCCAAGCAGCTGTACTTGGAAAATCCGGTTTTCCGCAAGTATGTCGACGAGGTCGACGGCTACGTGGTCAACGAACTCGGCTACTCGATTGCCGAGATGTTCGTCGACGACGAGCAGACCTACGGTATCGAGACATCGCAGGTCGGTATCTACACCATCCAGGTCGCGCTGGCCCAGTTGCTACGTCATCACGGCGCGGAACCCGGTGTGCTGGTACCGCATTCGATGGGTGAGGCGTCGGCCGCCTTCATCAGCGGCGGCCTGTCGCTTGCCGATGCGACCCGCGTCATCTGCCAGCGATCACGCCTTATGGGTGAAGGCGAGTCGATGCTGCAGGGCGACGATATCCGCCTGATGGCGCTCGTCGAGTACAGCGCCGATGACATCACCGGCGTGCTCGCCGACTACCCGGATCTGGAGATCTGCGTATACGCCGCACCGACTCACACGGTGATCGGCGGTCCCGAGTCCCAGGTCGACGCGATTGTGTCGCGCGCCGAATCCGAGGGCAAGCTTGGTCGCAAACTGCAGACCAAGGGCGCGAGCCACACCTCGCAGATGGACCCGCTACTTGGCGAATTGTCTTATGAACTAACGGGTATCGAGGCGTTGAAGCCGAAGGTCGGGTTCTACAGCTCGATCGATCGGGAGACGTTCTACCGTCCCGGTTCCGATCCGGTGCATACCATCGACTACTTCATCAAGGGGTTGCGCCACAGTGTGTGGTTCAGCCAGGCGATCGCCAAGTCGGTGGAGAACGGACACCGTACCTTCCTGGAATTGTCACCCAATCCCGCGGTACTGATTTCCGTTGCGGCGGTGACCTTTTCGGCTGGACTCCATGATGCCGAACTTATCGAGACGCTGCGTCGCAAAGAAGATGAGAACTATGGCTTCATCAACGCCGTGATGAAGCTCTACGTGCACGGGCATGCCGCGGATATTGCGAGTCTGTTCGGTGCGGGCGACTTCGCCGACATTCCGCGCACCCGGTTCGAACGTAAGCCGTATTGGCTACAGGCGCAGATCTCCGGTGGCGGTTCGGCTGGCCGGGCGCCCGGTTCACATGTGGCACTGCCCGACGGACGTCATGCCTGGGAGGTTAACGCCGCCGCGGTTACTGATCCTCGAGAACTGGTGAGATCTGCTGCGGCAGAAGTAATTTCGGATGTTCAGGTCGGCGCGAGCGAGGCGTATGCGGAGCTGCCGACCGACGGGACGCTGACCACGACGTTGAGTCCGCATCCCGGTGGTGCGTCGGTCTCGATCCACGCGCGTGACGGCAAACATTTCCGGCTGCTATTCGACGCGGTGGTTACCGGTGTCAGTGCGACGGCGACTCCCGCTGCGGCGGTGGCCCAGCCGGTCAAGCCGCCGGAAGAGGTTGTCGCCGAAGACGAGATCGTCGACGACATCGGCAACAAGTGGGATGCGAATTCCGGTGAGCCGGTGGGCGATCGGCTCGCGATCATCGTCGGCGAGTCGATGGGCTACGACCCCGAAGACCTGCCGCGCGAGATCGCCCTGATCGAACTCGGCCTGGATTCGTTGATGGCGGTGCGTATCAAGAACCGCGTCGAGTTTGAGTTCGACATTCCGCAGCTGCAGCTGCAGGCGATGCGGCAGGCAACTCTTGCCGACGTGGAGAAGTTCGTCCAGTTCGCGGTTACGCACCGCGATCAGTTGGCCGATCTGAATGAGAATGCCGCTGGCGGTGGAGAACTCGATACCGCAGCGCTCAACGCCTACATCGACGAGCAGACTGCCCTTGAAGCTCAGAAGCCGAAGGTCGAGGAGCCGAAGGTTGAGGAGCCCAACGTCGAAGAGCCGAAAGTGGCTGCGGAGCCCAAAGCTCCGAGCGCTCCCGTCGACCTCTCCGATCGGGCAGCCGTAGCCGAGGCTGCCGGTGCCGACGTGCCGCCGCGTGATGCGGCCGAGCGGTTGACCTTCGGTGTCTACGCGGTGGTGACCGGGAAGTCGGCCGGCGGCATCTTCAATAAGTTGCCGGTACTCGACGAAGAAACCGCCCAAAAACTCACCGATCGTCTTTCGGAGCGGGCCGGTGGCGAACTCGACGTCGAAGACGTGCTGGATTCGGAAACCATTGAGGAACTGTCGGATTACGTGCGTCAGCATATGGACGACAGCGCCGACACCGATGGTTTTGTGCGGTATCTCCGCCTGGCGCCAGAGGGCAAGAAGACCTATGACCCGGCCGCCGGAGATCCGACTCCCGTCCTGCTGTTCCATCCGGCCGGTGGTAACACGGTGGCGTATGAGGCTCTGCTGAAACGACTTCCGGACGACCAGCCGGTGATCGGCTTCGATCGTGGCGTCGAAGGCTCGATCGAAGAGCGAGTGCGCGAATACATCCCGAAGCTTCGGGAAATTCAGCCGCAGGGCCCATATGTGTTGGTGGGCTGGTCATTTGGCGGCGCGCTCGCCTATGGTGTCGCGCAGGTGTTGCGCGAAGCCGGCGAGGAAGTCGCGTTCATCGGGTTGATCGACGTGGTACGGCCGAAGGCCGACATGATCGAGACGCCGGACTCCAAGCGGGACCGCCTGGAGCGATGGAAGAACTTCGCCGTACGGAACTACGACCTCGACCCCGACATTCCGATCCCGATGGATCGCCTTGTCGACGCCGATGACGCGGGCCAGTTCCAGATCATCATGGAGATGATGGCGATGAGCGACACCAAGATTCCCGGCGGAATCATCGAACATCAGCGGACATCGTTCGTCGAGAACCGTATCCTCGACCAGATTCAGCCGACCGTGTACGACCGCAAGGTGGTCCTCTACCGCGCGGACAAGATGCATGACGGTGCGATCGAACTCGAACCCAAGTGGGCCGAGATCGACGAAGACGGACGTTGGGGTGAAGTTGTGGACGATCTGGAAATCGTTCACATCGGTGGTGATCATCTGTCAATAGTCGATGAGCCGTATGTCGCGAAGATCGGCGCGGATCTCACTAAGCGGATGAACGATCTGAAAGAGTGAATGAGTGACTGAAACAACCGCCGCAAAGCTCTCTGATCTGCGCGAGAAACTCGAAGCCGCAAAAGAACCCGGTGGCGAGAAGGCTATCGCCAAGCGGGCGGCCAAGGGAATCTGCTCTCCCCGTGAGCGGTTGGCGATGCTGTTCGATCCGGGCACCTTCGTCGAGATTGGTGCGCTGGCTAAGATGCCAGGCGCCGCTCAGACCGGATACGGCGACGGTGTGGTTACCGGCCACGGCCTTGTGTTCGGACGGCCGGTCGCCGCCTTCAGCCACGATCAGACGGTCCTCGGTGGAACGGTCGGAGAGATGTTCGGCCGCAAGGTTTCCGGCTTGATGGAGTGGGCTGCCAAGATCGGCTGTCCGATGGTCGGTATTAACGACTCGGCCGGTGCGCGTATCCAGGACGCGGTCACCTCACTCGCGTGGTACGCGGAAATGGGCCGTCGTAATGACTTGCTGTCGGGTCTTGCTCCGCAGATCTCGGTCATCCTCGGAAAGTGTGCGGGCGGTGCCGTCTACACCCCGGCGAATACGGATATTCTCGTCGCGGTCGAGGACAAGAGCTACATGTTCGTTACCGGACCCGATGTCATCAAGCAGACGACCGGCGAGGAAATCTCGGCGGAAGACCTTGGTAGCGCACACAATCAGGCGCGCTGGGGCAATATCCACCACATCGCCCCCGATGAAAAAGCCGCGTTCGAGTGGGTACGTGAGTACTTGCAGTACATGCCGTCGAGTGCGCACGAGTGGCCGCCCATCGTCAATCCTGGGTTGGAGCCTGAGGTCACCGAATCGGATCTGTCCCTCGATACATTTATGCCGGATAACGACAACGCCGGATATGACATGCGCGACATCATCATTCGACTCTTCGACGATGGTGCCTTCCATGAGGTGGCCGAACTTTTCGCGCCGAATATCTTGACCGGCTTCGCACGGATCGATGGCCGAAGTGTCGGCGTCGTGGCCAATCAGCCGAATGTGATGGCCGGGACGATCGATACCGATTCGTCGGAGAAGGCGACGCGGTTTGTGCGTATTTGCGACGCTTTCAATGTGCCGCTGGTGTTCCTCGTGGATACGCCCGGCATTTTGCCTGGATTGGTCGAGGAGCAGAAGGGCACCATTCGGCGGTCGGGAAAATTCCTCTACGCCTATGTCGAAGCCGACGTTCCGAAGATAACGGTGGTGCTGCGCAAGGCATATGGCGGCGCATACGCGGTGATGGGTTCCAAACAACTCGGCGCAGACATCAACTTCGCGTGGCCGAGCGCCAAGATCGCGGTGATGGGTGCGGAGTCGGCTGCCGCAGTACTGACGCGACGTCAGACAGAAGGAATGTCGGCGGCCGACGCGGACAAGGTACGCCGCGACTTCATCGACTTCTACAACGTCATGATGGCGACCCCCTATCTGGCGGCCGAGCGTGGTTATATCGACGCGGTCATCGAGCCGTCGCAGACGAGGCTCCAACTACGAAAAGCGTTGGCGCAGTTACGTGATAAGCATGTCTTGCGGACCAGCCGCAAGCATTTCCTGATGCCTGTCTGATCGTCGTTGGTGGTCGAGTGCGCTCGCCGAGCGAAGCGAGACGCGCGTGTATCGAGACCGTGGTGAGGTGATCTCGGATGGCGACAACAACTGGTGGTGTTAGAAGGGTGGGTCGCCGTCGGTGTCTGACGTCTCTGTATGTGGCTGACGCCCAACGGATCTGATGGTGGGTGCCGCCTGTTCGGCTGCTTCCCGTGCCTGGCGGTTTTGTTCGCGTTCGTGTTGTCGGCGTTGGTGTTTGTCGATGGTGCGTTGTTGTCGTGGTGTCGCATTGTTGGCCCGCGCGGGTGGTGGGTCGGCGAATCGGATGGTGCTGAGTGTTTCGAAGATGTCGGTGCCGGTGAAGGTGGGTCCGGTGATCCAGATGCCTTCGGGTGTGCGTACCTGGTAGTGGGTGTGGCCGTT
The DNA here is from genome assembly GCF_000241305.1 of Gordonia effusa NBRC 100432. Taxonomy (GTDB): domain Bacteria; phylum Actinomycetota; class Actinomycetes; order Mycobacteriales; family Mycobacteriaceae; genus Gordonia; species Gordonia effusa. The sequence goes on along the minus strand of NZ_BAEH01000064.1, from coordinate 31,817 downwards.
GGTGTCTGCGGTCATATCGTCGAGCCAGCCGTGTTCGCCGGTCTTCAACAAGTGGTGAAACACGCATAGTGCGTGGATGTTTGCTGCTTCGGTGCGCCCGCCGGCGGCGGGATCATTGGTGTTGTATTCGCGGCAGTGATCTAACTGCGTTGTCCAGGCAGAGCGGTCACACCCGGGCATGGTGCACCCCAGGTCTCGGGCGCGGATGTAGGTGTCGAAGGCGGTGCTGAATCGGTAGGGGTTTGAGGGCAGGCACGGCATTGGAAGGTTAGGTTTGCCCGAATTCGATTGTGGTTGTACGGGTTTGGGTGGCATCGTCGTTTGGTGGCAGTCGGGTCGTGCGGCGATGTTGCGGACGTGTTCGCTGGTGATGATGCCGTGTCCGTCGATGTAACCCATACCGTCGTTGTCATTGTCGGCGAGTGTTGTCTGTTCGGTGATGACGTGCAACGCGATCTGGACGTTGGCGTGGGAGAGTTCGATGGTGTCGGGTTGTCCGGTGCAGGCGATGCCGGTTTCGGTTGGAGTGCAGTCGCATTCAAAGGGCAGGCCGTTGAGTCGGGCGATGATGGCGTCGGAGCGTTGCGCACCACGTCGGCGGGGGTCGTTGGGGCAGCACACATGTGTGATCAACTGGTTGATGGCGGCTAACGCGACTCGTGCGTCCTCTGCGGTGGTGGTGACGCGTAGTTCGGCCATCCCATCGGCCAAAGGATCGACGGATGCGTTGCGGTGTTGGTTGGCGGTGTGGTGGCGTTGTCTGATGGCGTCGGGGTCGTGGCGGAAGATCGCTGAATCTACTAGGGCGTCGAGGCGTCTGGCGGACCAGGATCCTTTCCGGTCGAGCTGGTTGGCGACTTCGGCATCGACCTCACTTCGGTAACCCTGTCCATCAATCAAATCCGAGCGGGTCACGATGCGGGAGAATTGCCAGGGCGCGATCACGCCGTCGCGCAATCGTTCACCGACCAACGGCAACCGGTAGACCATCGCCAGGGCTTCGTTCAGTTGCCGCATCGCCGCAGCTTGGGAGATGGATCCAGTTACCGCATACCGTGCGGCGACTTGATTGTGTTCAGCGATGAGGCGGGCATCGGCATCGCCGGTGCCTGGGGTGAGTTGGTCGTGCATCGCTGCTAGTGCTCGGTATTGCTGCCACAGCAACATTGATTGGCCGGCTCGGCAGGTGGTGATCACATCAAGAAGATCATTCACATGGTCCACCAGATCCGAATTCCCAACTGGTGCTGCATCGAAGTCCACCCCGATCACTGCAGGATCAGCGGTAGCCCACGCATAGCGTGATCGCGTCGACCGCGGCGACGGTGATGAGGTAGACCGAAACATAACGACGACTCCAAAACGCGAGAACAGAACAAGTCAACAGATATCCAGACGCCAACGCGTCTAATCAACAGTGCTTCCCACATTCGAGCGGCCACCTGCGTTCATGGCCTTGATCGTTACTACGTTCGATTATACCCCAATAACTCACCAAGTCAACGGCATTCGGGACTGACAATCGAGTCGGCGGCATTCAAAACGTGAACCCGCAGAAGAACCAGTCACCGTCTTCTTTCGTGAACACCATTGTGAAGTGGGACGTAACTCGTTGCGCTGCTGTGGGTTTGGGTTGCGTGGTCTCGATACACCCGGCTCGGCTGGCGCCTCGCCGGGTACTCGACCAGCGTTGGTGGCTCGGCAATTTCAGGTGGTCGAGTGCGCTCGCCGAGCGAAGCGAGACGCGCGTGTATCGAGCCCCTGGTGAGATGCCAACTATCGCGGCCTGCGGCCCCGTTCAGAACGGCAGGTCGGTGTCTAGTCCGTCGAGTATGGCGGTCACGACGGAATGGTTGGCCGTCAGCGCGACCTGCTTCAAGGTCTCCGGGAGTACTTCGACACCTTCGAGTTCAGCAACCGAGACCCACCGGTACGCGAGTCTTTTCTCGACGGTGCCGATGGCGCTTGCCGACCGTGCTCTGAGGAGGATATTTAGCTCCACACGATCTTCACCGCCTTCTCGATAGCGATGTTCGATGACCGCGCTCAATCCGGTTGGGTGCACGTCGAGTTCAGCTTCCTCGCGCAGTTCTCGCCGCAGGCATTCGGCGATGCTCTCACCGCGCTCAAGGTGACCGCCGGGAAAGAACCACCATTGACGACTGTCATGCCGGACGAGGAGGATGCGACCTTCACGGTCTTCGATGATGCCTCGCACCAGTACTTCAGGTTGCTTGGACATTCACTTCACCCGCTCACGTAATCCCATTCGTCAGGTGTCCCAGGCCGAAGGTGACCAACATCGCGATCGCGCCGCCGATAACCACGCGCGCGATAGGCCTACTCATAGGCGAGCCGCCCAGGCGGGCACTAATCGCCCCGGTCAGGGCTAGCGCTACCAGAACGGCAACGAACGTCACCGGAACTCGAGCCGACACGGGCGGTACGAGGATCGCGATTAGCGGAAGAAGCGCTCCGACGGTAAAGGACACGGCCGACGACGCCGCGGCCTGCCACGGATTGGTCAACTCGTGGGGGTCGAAACCCAACTCGGCGTCGACATGCGCCTCAAATGCGTTGTGCGCGGTCAATTCTTCGGCGACTTGGCGGGCAGTGGCTGGGCTCAGCCCCTTCGCTTCGTAGAGTCCGGTGAGTTCATCCAACTCTTCTCGTGGTTGCTCGCGCAGTTCTTGACGTTCCTTCTCCAGCAGCGACCGTTCAGTGTCGCGCTGCGTACTCACCGAGACGTACTCGCCCAGCGCCATCGATACCGCGCCTGCGGCGAGCCCAGCGATACCAGCCATGAAAACCGGCTGTCGTGTTGTCGTCGCAGCTGCGACGCCGACCACGATGCCAGCGGTGGACACGATGCCGTCGTTAGCGCCGAGGACGCCCGCTCTCAACCAATTGAGCCGATTTGCCAGTGTTCCGGTATGCGGTTCGTCTTCGTGTGCGCCCGTGGACATGTGGCCACCATAGCCGCGTATCCGCGGAACATCTGGGCAATATCCGGTGACGCGGCGCGTGGCAACCTAGGCTCGATTCATGGACACCATCAACGGCCTGCCCGCGCACCCGCTGCTTGTGCATATCGTCGTAATCGCGGTCCCCGTCGCCGCGCTTACCGTCATTGTCTCGGTGTTGTGGCCCCGCGCCCGCGCGTGGCTTGGCCCCACGCCCGCGATCCTCACGCTGCTGGCGCTCATCGCGGTCCCAATCGCCACGAGCGCGGGTGAGGCACTAGAGAAATCCCTTGGAGCCGAACCGAGCGAGACGCTTGCCAACCATATTCACTACGGCGACATGGTGATCCTATGGGTCGGCCCACTGTTCGGACTGGCCGCGCTGTGGTGGCTGCTCACCTCGCCGCGAGTTGCCGACGCGCGTGACCGATATCTCGGTGCCGGAGTGTTGCGGTGGACGACTGTCATCGTCGGGATCGTGACGGTGATTGTGGCACTCGGGTCGATTGCGATTGTCGTCAGCGTCGGAGAGCTTGGCGCGGAATCGGTTTGGGGACGTCGGTGATGCGCGTTCGGTTGCCTGGTCTCGGTACACCCGGCAGGTGGTGAAAGACGGGAGTCCCAGCGAATCTTTGCGATTCGGATCCCGCGAACAGTGTCGGTAATCCTCATGAGCTTCAAATAGACTGTCGCACAATAAAATTGAATACTGTCGGATACCTCTCAAACTGGCGCGCGGACGCGACAAATTGCAGAATGGGGAGCCGTGAAGAAGTTACTCATCGTTGTTCTGACGCTTGCCACGGCGTTTATCTCACTATCTGCCGTCGCCGCTCCCGCCGCGGCGAAGCCGACCACCCCATTCGATCTGTGCCGGGTGCCGACCGCGAAAGTTGATACTTTCACCCTTCTGGTCGGCTATGCGTTCGGTAATCGGTTGCCCGAAGGTGCCGATCCGGATCGCGCCGAAGGATTGCCCGGTCCGGTCAATGAGGCACTTGCTGACACTTTGATCAGAGTGCGTGGCACGCGGAACATCCCGATCTACGCGCAGAAACCTATTGCTGATGTTCTCACAGAGAAATACGGCGCGGAGAACATCATTGTGATCACATCGCGAGTCAAGCCGGATGGCACGTTGGAATATCTGTCGACTGACGGGGTGGCAGCCGTGGTCGCCAAGGCGAGAGCAGAGACAATACGAAGCGACCGCGCCGGTGTCATCGCCTTCTCCGATCACCTGTGGCGGGCGGTGTACACATCAGTGGCCAATGGTCTCAGCGCCTATGCTCCGAGTGGAGTGAAGATGCCGTCTACCTACGACAAACTTTCAGGTCAGGCGTGGACTCGGGACCGTATGGCGTATCTATGGAGCGACTACCAGGCCCGACCCGCGATCATCGCCCGAGTGCTCGGGGCACGATGACGATCCATCGTTGACGAAGCCCCACTTGGGATCAGAACTCGGCGATCGCCTTCGCGATGTCGCTCGCTGCTCCATAGACCGACGGTCGCGTGCCCAGACCGACGTCGTGGATGGGCGCGTGAATGACCAACTCGGTGAAACCCGCCGCGGCATATTCTGCGGCCGCACCGATCAACGAATCCACGTCCTGCGCGAACGCGGGCGAATTCGCGCCCACCAACAGGATTCGCTCCAGTGACTCCGGTGCGCGGCCGGCGGCGCGCAAGGTATCACCCAGGCGGGCAAGTTGATTCACCAATTCCGTCGGCACCTCGTAGTCAGCGTCAAAGACCGCCAGGTCGCAGACCCATGCCGCGCCGAGGTCGGCTGTTAGCTTCATCCCGCGCGGGCCACCGCCGGCGATGGCGAATGGAATACGCGGGCGCTGAATGCATCCCGGTATGGTGCGGGCTTCCACCGCGGTGTACCACTCGCCGTTGAAGGAGGTCACGTCGTTGGTCAGTAGCTCGGCGAGTCCACGAGTGAATTCTTCGAAGCGATCGTGTCGACGACGGGGGGTCAGCGGCGGGTCGCCAAGAACTTCGGCGTCGAATGACGGTGTGCCAGCGCCGAGTCCGAGGGTGAGGCGACCGTCGCAGATCGCATCGAGCGTCATCAGATCTTTGGCAAGGGTCACCGGATGCCGGAAGTTGGGAGTTGTCACCAGGGTGCCAAGCCGAATATCGGAGGTGACCGCCGCGCCGAGCGCAAGGGTCAAAAGAGCGTCATACCAAGGCTTGTCGCGAAACATCCGCCACGTCTGATGGTCGTAGGTGTAAGCGCTCGCGAAACCGAGCTCCTCGGCCTCTCTCCAACGCTCACGGGTTTCGGCGGCGCCGAAGACCGGCAGGATTGCGGTACTTAGTCGCATCGGTTCAGTATCCCGTCGATCGCATCGGTCCCAAATCCCATAGGCCCGATTCGCGTGTGGTGCCCAACGTCAGCTTGGCCGGTGGTGCCGGGGCTATCTCGGTAAAACTCTGTAGGCTGCCCCAGTCGCGACCCCAATTATTGCGCAGGTACGACGGCACGATGGTGGGGATCAGCATTGCTTCGGTAATCCCAAGGGGGCCACCGGATTTGCCGGCCATCCACGTCTGACTGTTCTTCTCAGTAGCCTCGGCGTCGGGCAGGATGCGCCACTTGGGCACCTCGAGCACGCCGTTGCGGACGACCATCGGCTGTTGGCACGGAAAGACCATGCCGGGCAGCCAGTCGATGAATACCGGGTCAGTTTGTCCCACAACATCGTTGAGGGTACGCAGCTTCGCGATGCGGGGCGGCGTTACCGCAACCCACTGGGTGGGCGCGCCCGAGGTGTCCTTCGCGATGATCCGCACCACGTCGGCACCCTTCGGTGCGTCGGCTAGTGGGAAGCGCAGATCGCGCCAGATCTCTGTCTTGGCGATGTCGATCGGAGTCATCTGACGCAACGGCGTAATAGTGCCGTTTGCGCCGCGACGACCGAATTGCACGGTCACCTGCTGGCCGGGATGACGAACGCCAATGCCGTCGACGGCGTCAACGGAACCAGCCGCTGCCACCGTGAGTAGTGGTGCGTCGGGATCGAGTTTCGACGTCGAGAACGGCATCTGATACCAGTCGGAAGTGAATGACCCTGTGCCGCTTGGTGATCCATTGCTGCCCAGTACGGGGGTTGTGGCTGGAGTCAGGCCGAACGGTAGACGCACCGTTGAGCCGTTGACGCCTTTCTCGCCGCGTCCACCGGCCGCGTCGCCGCTGGCCGAATCAGATGAGTCGTCGTTAGCGTCGGCAGGCTCGGTGCCGCCACCGCTGGTGGAACTAGCGGACGACGAGTCCGATGAGTCATCACTCTCGGTTGCGTCGATGGACAACTTGGTTGGCACACCCTCTGGCGTGAAACCGGTCGAATTCTTGCCGGCGAGGGCCGCCGCGATCGATGGTGTGGTGGCATCGACGCGCGCTGGGCGCAACATCGATACGTTGGGGTCGGCGTCGACCATGACGTCATTCGCCAGCGCACACTCATTGCCTTGCAGCGCACGGGCATTCGAATTGAGCCACGACCAGCTATCGCGTTGTACGTAGGCCGCCTTGGCGAAGGACACGACCATGAATATCACGACGAATGCTGATAGGACCGGGAGCGGCGCGATCTTCAGGCGCGAGAGCCGGGACGAACCAACGCTGCGGGTCTGCTCGTCGGTGTAGTCGTCGCGGAAGTGGTACCACAATCCGACGAAGGCGGTGATTACCGCCAGTGCCAAGAAGATCCAGCTGAATTGCAGACCGGCTACCGCCGGCGGACGATCCCACCACGGGATGCCGTAGCTGCCGACGAACCACCAGCCGTTGGGGCCGGCAAAGGCGAGGCCGGTGATCGTCAGCATCGCCGACGCGAAGAAGGTGCGATTGCGGCGGGACCGCAAGATGATCGGTGACATCATCGCTCCGGCTGCCGCTGCCAGACCGCCCGCGATACCCGCGTACACCCCGAAGTGATGAGTCCACTTGGTTGGCGTGAACGAGATAAAGAACATCGTGCCTAGAGTCACCGCAATGAGACGCCAAATCGGTGCGCGCGCAATGGCATTGGGGTGCTCGCGCCGCATGAGTCGGAACATCACCACGAACAGGCACAGGATCATCGCCAGGATGCCGAAGCGTCGGGCCACTGTTCCGTCGGCGGTCGGCAAAATCAGGTAGTAGTAACGAACGGGCTCTTCCCACCACTCCAAGGTTGGGCCTACGTCGGCGGCCACCTTGTACGCATCGACGAGCGGCATGACGCTCTGATCCGCGCCGATTTGATAGAGCACCGCGAAGCCAGCGGCCGCGATAGGTGCGAGCATCGGCAGGAGGCCGTCCCGCTTGCGCCGCGACACAATGGTTTTGATGATCGGACGCACCCCCGCGAGTAGCGCGGCCGCGGCCATCAAACCACCCGGTGCGAGCGCCAGCGTGAATGCCGCGGTCAGCGCGGCGAGAGCATAGGGGAGCAGGCGGCGGGTGGCGATGGCGCGTTCGACACAGCACCAGGTGAGCAATGCGCCAACCGCTTCGGCGGGTTCGGGACGTAATCCGTTGTTGTACGGCAACCAGATCGCGAGAAAGACGAACGCCGCCGACCACATCGCCGGCGTGCTGTTGCGGACGGTGCGACCCAGCCGCGGCACGACTTCGCGGCTGATGAGCCACCAGCCGAGCAGACCAAGTGCGAAGGCGGGCAGGCGCATCCAGGGTGCGGCGAGGCTCACCTCGCTCATCGCGGAGATGACCTGGAAATGCCAGCCGAAGGGATCCTGGGGGACGCCGAAGTACCGGAAGTAGTTGTCTGCATAGCCAGCGTTACCGGTGATCCGTCCGACGGTGAAGTTGTAGCCGTCGTCGGAGGTATTGGTGCCGGCGATCCACCAGAAAGCGAGGATCGCGAACACCACGGCATCGAGGGGCCTCGGGCGCCACCACCCGACGGGCAGGATTCGCTTGTGTCCCCGGCCATCTCGGGCGTCGATAATCCCCAGTGCGACCAGCGACAGCACGGTCATCAGGATGCCGAAGACGATCGCCCAGAATTTCAGGGTCGATGGAGTGGTGGCGAATCGGGTGTCGATGTCGGCGTGGAGCGATAGGGCAGTCGCGTTCGCCGACGACGGCAGGTCGGTGTAGACGCCGACGATCTGGGGTCGCATGTCAGGGTCCGGCAGGTCGAATCGTAGCGCCTCGCCGGCTGCTGGCTGTTGTGCGTCGATCCCGTCGAATCGCGCGTGTACGCCGTCACCGTTTCCGGTAAATACTATGCGGCAGTTGGGATTCGACTGCGCTGCGGCTCGCTTGGTGGTCAAGATGACAACGTCGCGGTCGATCACAACTAGAGCATCACCGGTGGCGCGAATGAATAGTCCGCGCGCGCTGGCCTGCTTCCCGTCAGCCGGAATCGTGGAGAGAAGCACGCCTCCATCGCTGGGGAGATCCTTGGCCAGGGCACACGGTACAGACACGTCAACGGTAAGCGGCACGAAGGAAACTAGCGGGGCGGCAACGTCGTTGATGCCTCGGGCCTGCGGCCAGTTGAGTTCTGATGTGGTGCGGTCGACCGGCAACAGCGGACTGAGCACCGCCATCAATACGCCGAGGACGCCGCAGACGGCAGCGGCCCATTTCGCGAATTTGCTCGTGGTCATTCGGTATCCGGCTCCACCCTTATCGAGCCGGTACGCGACCAGCCCCACTGACTACGTTGTGCGGTCTGAATTTTCGCTGGAACCGCCTCGCTCACTAGCGGCGTCAGCCGTTCGAGCGCGCCCCAATCCTGATGCCAGTCCCGCGACAGATATGTCGGCACCGTCGAAGCCGATGTCGTCGACTCAGAGATGCTCAACAGACCGCCGTCGACCGCTGCCTGCCAGGTTTTCGACTGAGAAGTCGTAGTGACGAAGTCGCCCAGGATTCGCCACCGGGGAATCTCGGCGACACCGTGGGTGATCCCCAGCGGCCGTTGGCAGGGGAAATGGCTGGCGACGGTGAAATCGATGAGTGTCGGCGCGGTGCTGCCCACGAGTTCTTGCACGGTAACCAACCGAGGTGCGCGCAGTGGAGTGACCGCGACGAACTGTTTGGGTCCCAAGTTGTTGTCCACCACTACGATTCGCGCCACCGTCGCTGCCGGCGGTACCGCTGTCATCGGCACCCGCAGGTTGCGCCACGGCATATTCGGGATGACAGGTCCCGGGTCGATAGGAATCGCGCCTGGGCCGAGTGCCTCGAATTCCCCTGTGGCGCTGGGGCGTCCGAACTGTATTCGCACCGAGCGCCCAAACTGCACTGCACCTTCGGCATCGATTGTAGAGATGGCGCCCGCCGCGCTGAACACCAACAGTGGCGAACTAGCGCGCTCGGGCAGCTGATACCAATCGGTCGTCAGCCGGGCCTCGCCGCCAAAGCCATAACTGCCGAGTACCGGCGTCGTCTTGGGGTTCAGGCCGAAAGGCAAGGCCATATGCGAACCATTGACCGTCGTGGGTCCCACGCCGCCGGTCGTTCCCGCGCTCGGTGCGCCGACGACCGCGAACGGTTTGGCGAAACTCGCCGAGACGTTCATCTGGCCGGGCCGTGCGCTACCGGGCTCCGGATACAAATCGAGTGGAATAGCGTTGGGAGAGAAACCAATCGACTCACGGCCGGCAAGCGCCTGTGACGGGGTTCGGTTTCCAGTGGGAATTAGCATGCCAGTGTTGGCATCTGGCTCGGCAAGTACTTGATCTGCGAGTGCGCAGGGCTTGCCGCGCAGGGTATTCACATTCTCGCTGAACACAGTGAAGGTGGGGTAGCGGGTAACGGCTGCCTTCATAAACACCAGCACCTCGGCGAGGACCATCACCGCGGCAATCGCGGCAATGGGCGACGACGCCAGTGCAAGTCGACGTCGGTTAGCTTTGGCTTCTGCCGCATGGGCAAGGCCTCGGTTCTCGACGTAGTCTTGCCGCAAATGTTGCCACGCGGCAAGGGCGCCGGTCGCGACCGCGAGGATAAGGAAGATCGTCGAGATGGCGATGCCCGCGAATACCGGCGCGCGGTCGAACCACGCGATCCCCAGGTTGTATCCATATGGCCAGGCATTCTTGCCCGCCATCGCCGCGGCCAAGGCGAAGAACAGCCCGGAGATGAATACGGTGATATTGCGCGTCGAGGTCGCCGCGGTCTGGGCGATTGCGAGCGTCGCTGTTGCCGCGACGGCCGCGGCCAGTCCGGCGAAGATGCCGAATTGGATGGTCCACTTGGTCGGGGTGAACGCCAGCAACACCAGGGTGACGCCGATCCCGCCGATCAGCCGCCAGGTGGGACCATTGTCGACACCGCGAATCCTGCTGCGCCGCAAGATAACCGCGACCGTCACGAATACCGCGGCCAATAGCAGCAGCACCGGAACGCGGCGGGGTAGTCCGCCGTCCGGCGTAGTGACGGCAATGAAGTAGTAGCGCAAATACTCCTGGTACCACATGATCGCCGGGCCGGTCTGGTAGCGGATCTTGACGGCCTCTGCGACCGTCGCGAGCGTTTGGTCCCGGAATACGACGAGCAGGACAACGGAGCCAGCGGCGGCCAACGGCGCGATCAGTGGCAGCAGGCCGCCCTCGCTACGACGTCGAATAAGGACTCGCAGCATGGGACGGGCGGCCACCAACAAGATCGCGCCGCCGATAATGCCGTGGGGCGCAAGGGCGAAGGTGAAGGCGGCGGCGATCGCCGCACATGCGGCGGGCAACAGGCGACGGGTGCCGATTGCTTGTTCGACGGCCCACCACGTAACCAATGAGCCCAGCACGATGATGCCTTCGGAACGCAGACCACTGCAGAATGGCAGCCAGAAGGCGACGAAGGTGGCTGCCGCTGCCCACTGCGCCCAGACACTACCGCGGACCGCTGGGCCCAAGCGCGGCAACAGGATTCGAGTGAGAATGAACCACGATGCCAAGCCGGCCAACAGGGACGGGATATGCATCCAGAGGATCGACGGTGAGATCGACGACCAGTGCGCCAAGAAGCTGTAGTACCAGTCGAATGGGGTTTCGGCGATGCCATAGTAGCGGTAATAGTTGGGCAGATATCCGGCGTCGGCGGCGACCCGGCCCATGTTCAGGATGTAACCGTCGTCGGGTGACCCGGCACCGATGAGCGCCCAGAGGAGCAGTACCGCGGTGACAACCAGGTCGGTGGCGCGGGGCTTCAAGCTGCGCCAGAACAGGGCACGGGAATTCCCGACGGTGCGGTGATAGCCACCGATGCGGTCGAGCAGGTAGAGCGCGACCAGCGAGGCCGCGACGCACAGCGCACCGAGGATCATCACCAAGAGTTTCAGGATGCTCGGACTGGTTTCGTAGCGATTGTCGATGGCGATTTGTGCCCGCAAGCCAGCCGCAGCCGCTGCCGTTGCCTGCGGTCCGGTGAGGTCGCTGAAGATGCCGTCGACCTGCGGGCGCTTGTCCGACGGCAGCACCGTCGCTGGCCCCAGACCGACGAACTGGGCACCGACGCCGGTTGCGTTCGACCAGATTCTCAGTTCATCGCAACGCCCAGAGGCTATTTCGGCGCGGGAGGCGGCCACGACGACCGAGTTGCGAGTGGTGACCGTAACCGACGATCGGTCGGCCTTGACCGTCAACATCGATGCCGCGGCGCGCGTCGCTTTGGCTGGCATCGTCGCCACGATGGTGTTCGCGTCAGCGGGAAGGTTTGCGAGTACCCGGCACGGGAGTTGAATTTGCATCGACTTCGGTGTCTGCGCGACTAGCGGCGCAGTCACCGAAGACGTGGTCGCGTTGACTTGCGCAGTGTTAGGCCAGCTGAACGACGCGTCAGTGGCCTTGACCGGCAGCAGTGGCGTCAGCCCGCAGAGGATGACGCCGAGGACGCCAGCAATCACCGCGACGAGACGGGCGGTATGCGCGGAGACGGGGGTCTGCGAGGTCACGGGCACGCCAGTAGATGTTATGGCAATTGGTGCGAGGGGCGAATTCGGCGTGTGCAAGTGGGAGTGTCGATGGGGAGTTATGCCCATCGACGTTCGGCGTGGTTGCCGCGAGGACTACCGCATGACTACAAATCTTCGCCGCGGCGTATTCGGTGCCATGGTGCTAACTTCCTTTTCCGCTCTCGCTGGCCTATCGGTCACGGCGCCGGCGAGCGCCGCACCCGCTGCCGATGCCTATCAGCAAGGGGGCTCCTACTACTTCGTGTCACCGTCAAGCCAGTGGCGCTGTGCGATCGTCACTTCTGCCGGTCAACCGGCCTGGGCGGGATGTAAGGGACCGATATCCGCGAATGCGCCGTCGGTCCAGGGCGGCGGAGTCCAATCCATTCATCCAAACGGTGTTTCGGTGTCGACGGCGAAACCAGGAGCACTGACCTTCTACAGCGACACCAGTGTCAGTTCGTCCGATCCGGCATCGGTCAAGGTTTTGCCCTACGGTGCCACGCTCACCGCCGGCGGAGTCTCCTGCACCGTGGACGTCGTTCGCGGAGTCACATGTGAATCTGGTGCCCACTCGTTCACCGTGTCATCGGATGGCTATCAGCTTCGGTAAGTACCCGCCGAAGCCGCGTCACACTCGCAGCACCGACGGACCCGTCGCCTCGTATTTCGCCGCGATCTGGGCATCGAGTTCGGAGCCGGTGACAATCGTTTCGATATCGGCCAGCTCTGCGAACCGGCAGAAATTGTTCTGTCCGAATTTCGAATGCGCGGCAACCAGGATCGATCGGTGCGCAACTCGAACGGCTGTGCCTTTTATCGCGGCGACCGCTGGGTCTGACGTAGTGAGTCCGTGGTCCAGGGATATCGCGTTGGTACCGAGATAGGCGACATCGACGACGAGTCCGCTCAGTCGTTCCACCGCCCAGTTGTCGACCGTGGCGAGGGTCCGTCCGCGCAGCCGTCCGCCGAGCATGAGTACTGTCACCGTCGAGCTGTGCGCCAGTGCCTCGGCGGCGAGTAGCGATGACGTGACCACTGTCAGTTGCTGATCGGCTAGTTGTTCGGCGATCAGGCGTGGTGTGAATCCCTCGTCGAGATAGACCGTTTCGGCGCCGTGCAACTGGTCGGCGGCCGCCGCCGCGATCCGATGCTTCTGCGCCAGATCCACCTGACTGCGGTATTCGAGACCGGATTCGAATGCGGCTGTCTCCAGCGGAACCGCGCCGCCGTGTACCCGTTTGAGTAGACGTCGTGTTGCGAGCGCTTTGAGATCCCGACGGATCGTCTCACTCGCGACATCCAACTCGTCGGCCAGTGAGATCACCTCGACCCGCCCACGAGTTCGGGCGAACTCGACGATCTGACGTTGCCGCGTCTCGGAATCCACGGAAGATCACGCTACTCGGCAGGGGCGTTTGAGCGCGCTACTCCCCAGTGGTGTTGGTCCTCTTCAGGCTGCGCTGGTTGAACAGAAACAAGAGGCCACCCGCGGCGAACGCGATTACGCCCCACAGGTAGCTGCCCATGGCTAGAAGCGCGACACCAGCGATCACCCCCACCACGATGTAGACCCAGTTGATGCCCCGGTTGACTTTTTCAGCTCTTGCCCTGTCCATGCCGCTCCCTCACGTGTTTGTTGTCGGCCGCGCGTTACTGAACCAAAGGCAATTATAGCCCGCTATAGGCGCGCGCTGCATTGAACGAATGACACGCTGGTCTTCAACCGCTCGTTCGCTGGTCAACGAATCGAATGTGGGGCGCAACCCGCTCCACGACTACCGCGAGTTCTTCGATCGTGGGCAACCAATCGGATCCGTAGCTGACGTAATCGAACCCGAGAAACCCGAATCGGAACGGAATGAGCTTTCCGGACGAATCCTGCTTCGTCTGCAGAATGGACAGGCGTGGCTTTCGCGAAGTCGCGTCGCCGAGACTTGTCTGGGTGGTGTGCACGTACGTGTAAGCGATAACGGCCGAGGCATCCGTCCAACGGATAGTTGAACCTTCATTGGTGAAACCGTCGGCGCTCAGTGCTACGCCCGTAGGGCGGGAGCGTCGATCTCGAATGACGATCTGTCCGCTTTGCTTCAGTTCTTCCAACAATTTTTCCACCTGGCCGGTATGGACAGCGTAGTCAGCGCTGACAATCTCGGTTCTGAACTGGATCCGAGGGGAAAAGTGCTGGGCGGCGTCGCGAAATTCGTTGTAGTTGTCAGAATAGTTGCCACGGAGGGTGGTGCCGTACTGAAGAGGGCGGCCGTTGTCGTCGCGGTCTTTCGAGGTCACAACTAGAGAGTTGACGGCGCGATCAGTGGCCTTGGTCTTAGTGGGGTCGTTGCGCAAGTATTCAGTCTTGGTAAAGGTGAACTCCATCGCAACTACTCGGTCCCACGGCAGCAAAAAATCCTTCGATTGGATTCCCGGAGAGCCGACAGTAATCAGCGGCTCTCCGATTGCCGATCTGGCTCGAATCAGTGAAATGCCCTGCAGGATACCGAGGCCAAGAACGATCAGAACAACTAAGTACCACCATTCGACGCTCATCAGATAGAGAATTAGTCCGGCGACCAGTCCAATCGTGAGGAGTGCCGCGTCGGTGATTTGCGGCGTGTTCGACTTGGGGCCGGTGCGGACAATGGAAACTGACGAAGTGTTTGAAGTGTACGAATGACCTTCGGCCGCGTTTATATGATTCTTGACCGCCCCCCCGCGAGTCGGCCGAATCGGCCAGATTGGTGCACCACGATTGCTTCCCGGTTTGATGATTAATCGATCATCATGCTCACGGATCCGGCACTCGTCCGCAAATGTGATTGCCGCCTCACGGCTGTCCATAAAGTGTCGGTATTCGCCTTCGGACAGAGTGTAATACTCGTTGTATTCTACGCTTGCGGTGCTGACGGGAATGGCAAGATAGAACTGCTTCGTCGGGGACTCGGTTCCGAGCGCATAGCATTGATCGCGTGCGGAATATTCGGTATTAAATCGTCTCATGCTCGAAATCTCTCTGAGTCGACGTCCTCTCTCATCCTATATTTCGCTATCGTAAACGCGCCAGCGGCATGTCCGTCATTCACGCGAACTACAACCTGCTCAAGATCTAAGGGACGATCGGGGAGGGCTGATGTCTATCGAGGAGGCCATGTGCTGCTTACGCTGCTGGTATTTGCCATTGGATTGGTCATTTGCGTGCCGCTCCTAGCGCCAATGGTGATTCGCCGCATCCGCAGGATCCGCGGCAGTGCCGCAGTGCTATTTCGGTCTCTGCCTGTCGATCAAGACGAGGGCTGGAAGCCCGGCGCGATCGCCTTAGCCGAAAAGCGTGCCGAGTTGTATGACACTGATGGAAACCGGCAGGCCTACGACCGACTCTCGCTTGAGATGGTTGGTCGACGCGAGGCGAGTGAGACCGAGCAGGCGATGTTCCACGCCGGTATTGAGGTCGTTGTCGTAAGTATGCGCTCGGGATCGTTAGGGTTCGAGTTGGCATTGGAACCTGGTACAGCCACGGAGTTGCAGTCGTGGCTGGACTCTCGAAATCGGTAACACGCACGCACAAGCCGATACGTCGCTCTCAGGAGAGGATGTCGCGAATCTCGTCTGCCGTCTGCGCGGCACGCAACCGATCTACGTCCTCGGCCTTGAGGAAGGCCTTGGCAATCTTGTTCAGTAACGCGAGGTGGTCCTTTCCCGCCCCGGCGATACCGATAACGAACTCGGCCGGCTTACCCTTCCAGTCGATCGGGTTGTCGTAGCGGACGAAGGACAAGCCGGTGCGGACGATCGCGCTCTTGGCCTCGTTGGTGCCATGTGGGATCGCCAGGCCATTGCCCATAAAGGTGGCCACCGACTTCTCCCGCTCATGCATCGCCGCGACATACGATTCCTCGACCGCTCCGCACTCCACAAGTAGTCGCCCGGCCTCGTCGATGGCAGCATCGCGGGTAGTCGCCGTGCCGTGCAGCACGATAGATTCCAGGGCGAGTGCCTGCTGCGCGGGAGCCGTCGCGGTGGCGACGCCACCACCGGTCGACGGCGGAGTAGATCCTGAATCCTCTTGTGGTGCAGCCGATTCAGAACCCGGGGAGTTCGTCTTGCCGAGTAGTTCGACGATCTCGTCATATCGTGGACTGGACATGAAGTCATCCACCGAGATGTGCAACGCCGACGGCGTGGATTGGCGCGCTCGGTCGGTGAGGTCCTTATGCGTGACGATGAGATCGTGAGTGTCTTCGAGGTTGGAGATCGCCTGGTTCACCACGGTGACATCGCCGTAGCCGGCCTTCTGAATCTTGCGCCGCAACACCGAGGCGCCCATTGCCGACGATCCCATCCCGGCGTCGCAGGCGAAGACGATATCGGTGATCGGGCCACGTGAACCGTCGCCGGTCAGCATTGCCGACACACTGGACTTCTTACCCTTCATCGCCTCCATCCCGGCGGTGGCCGCCGCGAGATCCGGCATCTCTTCGGAGTGGTCGATCTTCAATAGGAAGGTCGCGGTGAGCAGCGATACCGCGGTTGCCCCGATCACCGACAGCGTCACGCCGAGGAAACTGTCAGCCGGCGTCTGCGCGTAGATCGCGATAATCGATCCTGGCGCGGCCGGTGCGCGCAACCCGGAGCCGAAGAGCACGTTGATGAAAACGCCGGTCATGCCGCCGAGGATCGCGGCGAGGATCAGTCGCGGCTTCATCAGGACATAGGGGAAGTAGATCTCGTGGATGCCGCCGAAGAACTGGATGATGGCGGCTCCGGGTGCCGACGCGCGCGCTGGGCCCTTGCCGAAGAAGGTGTACGCCAACAGGATTCCCAAACCGGGGCCCGGATTGGTCTCTAATAGGAACAGGATGGATTTGCCGGTTTCGGCGGCTTGCGCGGTACCCAGTGGAGTCAGTACGCCGTGGTTGATCGCGTTGTTGAGGAACAGCACTTTCGCCGGTTCGATGAAGATCGACGTCAGCGGCAGAAGGTCGTGGTTGACGAGGAAGTCGACAGCGTTGCCCGCCGCGCGGGTGAATCCCGAAACGATCGGCCCGACGCCGAAGAAGCCCACGATGGCAAGCAAGAGGCCGAGGATTCCAGCGGAGAAGTTGTCCACCAGCATCTCGAAGCCCGGCTTGATTTTCCCTGACCACAGATCGTCGAGCTTCTTCATCAGCCAGCCGCCGAGCGGACCCATGATCATCGCACCCATGAACATCGGAACGTCAGAGCCGGTGATGACGCCGACGGTCGCGATCGCGCCGACGACGGCACCGCGATTGCCGTGGACCATTCGCCCGCCGGAGTATCCGATGAGGATGGGCAACAGGTAGGTGATCATCGGCGTCACGATGCCGGCGCCGTCGTATGCACCCCAACCGCCGATCTTCGCGACCCACCCGTTGGGATCGTCCAAGCCGGTAAAGATGCCGGTCAACCAGCCCGACTCGATGAATAGTGCGGTCAGCAGGCCCCACGCGATGAACGCGCCGATATTGGGCATGACCATATTCGACAATGCCGTGCCGAACTTCTGGACGCGTACGCGCAGACCGCCGCGCGACGTCGGATTGTCTACTCCGGACATGAGAGCTACCTCCGCTTGAACCACGACCGTGATGCCGGTCACATACTCAAGTAGACACATAAACGGTCAGGAATGCAAGCAATCGGCTATAAATGGGCACATATCGGAGTGGATTTATGCCCGAATGACCGATAGAGTGCACACATCAGCATCCGTCTATGAGAGGCACATCACTATGAAGGCACTACGGTTCTACGCACCCGAGGACGTTCGCCTCGAAGATGTACCCGAACCGACATGCGGCCGCGACGAGGTCAAGATTCGGGTCCGCAACTGTTCGACATGCGGCACCGACGTCAAGATCTACGGGAACGGCCACCAGAACCTCACGCCGCCGCGCACGCTCGGACACGAGGTTGCCGGAGAGATCGTCGAAATCGGCGCCGATGTCAACGGCACCTTCGGGGCGAACTGGCAGGTTGGTGACCGTGTCCAGGTGATCGCGGCGGTGCCCTGCGGGGACTGTCACGAATGCCGGAAGGGCTGGATGGCTGTCTGTCAGAACCAGACGTCGATTGGCTACCAGTACGACGGTGGGTTCGCGGAGTACATGATCGTCCCGCGGCAGGTACTCAAAGTTGACGGTCTGAACCGTGTCCCAGACAATGTCGGTTTCGACGAGGCATCTGCCGCCGAACCGTTCGCGTGTGCCATCAACGCACAGGAACTACTCGGAATCGAAGAGGGGGATACGGTCGTGGTTTTCGGCGCCGGTCCCATCGGATGTATGCATATTCGCATCGCGCGGGGCGTCCACAAAGCGGGGCCCGTCTATCTGGTGGATGTCAACGCCGGCCGCTTGCAGATGTCGGCCGATGCCGTGTCTCCCGACGAAATCATCGACGGATCCAAAGTCGATGTGATCGAACGCGTCATGGAACTGACCGATGGTCGTGGCGCGGACGTAATCATCACCGCGACGGCCGCGAATGTTGCTCAGGAGCAGGCGATTTCGATGGCCGCCCGAAACGGCCGGATCTCCTTCTTCGGCGGGTTGCCCAAAACTGATCCGACCATCACCTGCGATTCGAATATCGTTCACTACCGCCAGTTGCATATCCACGGCGCCAATGGCTCGGCGCCCGAACACAACAAGCGCGCCCTGGAGTACATCTCCACCGGCCAGGTCCCGGTGAAAGATCTCATCACCCGGCATATCCCGCTCGATGACGCGCTCGAAGCGTTCGCGGTGGTGAAGGAGGGCTCGGCGATCAAGGTCACCGTCGAGCCCGGCTAGCCCTCGGCGACCTCGTGAGGGATACTGACCCAGACAGTTAGACCCTCAGGAGGCTAAGATATGCGTATACCCGACTTCGCGATCGAAATCGGCGCGTGGATGCTCGAGACCGGGCATCGAATTGTGCTCAAGCTGACCGGCGGCCGCTTTCCCAAGCGGTTGGCGCGAATGCAGACGCTCGAGTTGCACACGATCGGACGTAAATCCCAACTTCGGCGCAGCACCATGCTGACCGCGCCGCTGTATGCGCCCGATCGGTTGGTTGTCGTGGCGTCGAAGGGCGGCCACTCCGATCACCCGGACTGGTACAAGAACTTGGCCGTCAATCCCGACGTCGAGGTGACCATCGGTAAAGACACCCGGCCGATGACCGCGCGCACCGCGTCGGCCGACGAGAAGGCGGTGCTTTGGCCGCAGATTGTCAAGGCGTACCGCATGTACGCGGGTTATCAGCTCAACACCAAACGGGACATCCCGGTGGTGATCTGCACGCCGCGGTAGTCAGCTACCCCAAGTCGAGTTTGCGCCACGAATGTCGTTGGTAGGCAGCTACATTGCCTGCCAGCCATTCGAGCATCGCCTCGACCACATCGTCCGGGCTCGCGACCTCGGTGCCGAAATGACGGTCTGACGATCCGTCCCGGTATTCGAGGTCGTATGCCCCGACGTCGGTTCGCTGGGACTGTATATAGACCTCGTCGGCGGTCTCGATGATCACGAAATCCTTGACCTTCATCGCGCGTGCGAAGTGTTCGACAAGCCCGCGGGTAAGAGTGGGGAAGGTGCCCTCGTTCGAGGTCATCAGGTGGCCGGCGCGTGCCTCGCGTGGATCGAGCACAATGTCGAGCTGCGGATCGTAGACGCCGTAGCCGACGGAAAATGCCTGTGGCACAACGATATCGCGGGCTTGCTGGATAGCTGACCACGGCGACGGAACAAAGACAGCGCCGCCGGTACCGTCGAGCGGGAACAGGGACAGAAACCCCGCCTCCTCCTCGAGGGGTGCGTCCAGCGCGCTGATTGCCGCGGCCAGGCCCTCGGCGACGTCGGTTCCCGGCTCGTTGGCCTCATCTTGTGCAAGCGCGTAATCACGCGCGGATGTCGCGGTGTCACAGTGCTGCTCGGGTATCAGCCAGAGGTCGTAGCTCATGTGCCGAGACTAGTACCGGATCGGTGCTGGGGCCCACAGCCCGCTGCGCGTCGCGGTGCCGGTGGTGATTTCGGCCAGCGTGCCGACGTCTCCGTACGGGGTGTATTTCTCCAACGATCCCCAATCGCGGCCGAGGTCGCCGATCAAGTACGTGGCCAGCGAATCAGCCTGTTGCGACACCTCAAGCCAACCGATCGGGCCGCCGCCGTCGGCTGCCTGCCACGCGGAGACCGCAGCCGCGAGATCGGCGCCCGGCTTGATCCGCCACTTCGGAATCTCGGCCACACCGTTGTGGTGGTTGAAGGGGCGCTGACACGGGAACACCAGCCCCGACGTCCAGTCGATGTGGACCGGATCTGTCCGTCCCACAACGTCTTCCAGCGAGCGCAGGTCGGGTAGCCGTGGCGGAGTCACCGCCATGAATTGATCCTTCGACAGGTTCTCGTCCTTCGCCACGATGCGTACGGCGGTAGCGTCAGCCGGGATCTGATCGGTGGTCAGCCGTACATTGCGCCACGACGGTCGCGGGCCGGGATCGATCATGTCAATCGTGCCCGCCTTGGTCAGGTCACCGTCCCGAGTGTTCGCTCCGACGGTGCCGGTGGTGTATTCCAGCTGTAGGTCGGGTGTGTTGAACCAGCCGGCCACCGAGAACGTCAGCAACTGATGCGAGCGAAAATCTTTCGGAAGGGCATACCAGCCTGTCGTCAGATACGCCGGCATCTGCGCATCCTCCGAATAGCTGCCCAGCACCGGAGTCCGCGCCGGATCGAGAAGGAACGGGAGCTGCGCCACCGAACCATTGATTCCTGGCTTGGCGATTTCGCCACCACCGGTGTTGGCCGTGTTGGCGTTCAAGATATCCGGATCGGCTTGTGCCGCACCGGCTAGCACTCCGAGGGAGCCGGCCGACGCGGTAGCGCTGAGTTCTTCGGGGAGTCCGTTGGCACTAAAGCCCGACGACTTGGACGATCCACCAGTTTTGGGCCCGAACAGAGGGTCGGGCAGCGTCTTGTCGACCGGTGACAACAGATAGTTACTCGGATCGGTTTCGACGTAGACCTTGTCAGCCATGCCGCATTCCTTGCCCGTCAAGGCTTCGAGGTTTGTCCGCGGCACCGAATAGGAATTGCTCTGCTGGATACCGGCGAATAATGCGGTGACCATTTCGAACAGCACGATCGCCGCCGCGACATAAGCGAGCGGAGCACTGCGCAAAGTGGTCCAGAGCGCGTGGCGCCTACCGGGTTCGGCGTCGGGCCGACCGGATTCGACGTCGGCTGGGTCGCGTCCGGTGAATGGTTCGCGGAAGTGGAACCACAGCGCGAGGAGCAGCAGAAGCAATGCGGCGTACAAGAATAGGTTCGCCAGGTTGACGCCGAGCACGACTTGTTCTACGCCCCAAGGCATTCCCCACGCCGACGAGTAATAGAACGAATTGGGCGCGGTGAACGCGAGTCCCGCGATGAAGAGTGTGAGCGCCGCGAAAATCGTGCGATTGCGTCGTGAATGCAGCACGCTGTGCCCCATCGCGACCGCGGCGATGGCGGCCAGCGCCGCACCCAGACCCGCGAAGACGCCGAAGTGATGTGTCCACTTGGTTGGCGTGAACATCAGAAAGAGCAAGGAGGCGAACGTGATTCCGACGATTCGCCGCGACGGTCCCAGTGCCGTACCCGGAATGCGTGAACGTCGGATCATCACCAGACCCGACGCGACCAATGACAGCAGCATGGCCAACACGGCAAATCGACGTGCGATGGAGCCGTCGGCGGAGAACGCGAAAAGCGAAGAGTAGCGGTCGATTTCGTTATACCAGTGCAGCGACGGTCCGAGAGCTGTCTTCATCGCCGACGCGTCCAGGAAGGACGTGAGAGTCAAATTCTGGAATACGACGAAAATAACGAACGTGCCCGCCGCGAGAATGGGGGCCAGCAAAGCGAGATACGACGTCCAGATAGATCCACCGCTCGCACCATGGATTACCTTGGCGCGTTTGATAATTGAGAGGATCATCGGCCGGGCACCGGCGACGAGCGCGGCCACGGCGAGGAGGCCGGTCGGCCCCGCTGCGAGGCTAAACGCACCGATGAGGCAGGCGAGTGCGGCCGGCAGCAGTCGCCCGGTCGCGATCGCGCGTTCCACCGAGCACCAGGTAAGCAACGCGCCGAGACAGATAATCGGCTCGGGGCGAAGACCGTTGTTGAACGGGAACCACATAGCGAGGAATACGAAGGCCGACGTCCAGCCGACCGATGCGCGACCAGCAGCGCGGCCAAGCCTTGGCAGTACCTCATGGCTGACGATCAGCCAGCAGATCATTCCGCACAGCAAAGCGGGTAGTCGAAGCCAGGGGCTGGCCAGACTGATATGCGAAAGCCAGCCGAATATTTGGTAATACCAACCGAACGGTGCTTCGGGCGCTCCGAACCAACGGAAGTAGTTCGCGGTGTAGCCGCTGTCGGGGGCCACCCGCGACATCGTCAACAGGTAGCCGTCGTCGGAGGTGTTCGGGCCGATGAAATGCCAAATCAGCAGAGCGCCGAGGACGGCGTAGTCACGCGGGTTCAGGCGCCACCAGCGTGCGGGGAAGATGCGACGGTGTTTGCGGCCGTCCGTTGAGTCCAAGACCGCCAGCGAGGCCAACGACAGCAGGGTGGCCAGCACGCCGACGATCAGGACGAGCCACTTCAGGATCGTCGGTGCGGTGTTGTAGCGCGAATCGATGGTGACATGCGCGGTTAGTCCGGCGAGCGAACTCGACGGTCCGGACAGGTCGGTGAAGATGCCGGTCACCTGGGGCCGCTGGTCGGAATCGTAGTGTTCGGACTCCCGACCGACGGTGCTGCCCACGAGTGGTTTGCCGTCGTCGGTGCGCATCCCCACAAATTCGGCGCGAACCTCGTCGGCGCTGGCTTTCACGTCGATGCGAGTGCATGGCTGGGCGCGCAGTTGGGCGAAGGTCGCCGAGACCAGGGGCGTGTTGCGGATGACCACTTCGACAGATCGGGCGTCGGGGGCATCGGCAGAGGTGCCGGTGGTGCGGATGAACAGGCCGCGGTCAGAGGATTTCTCGGCTTGTTTCGGCAGAGTCGACAGAAGGACGGATTTCGAGTCGCTGGCGGCGGAGCCAGTGGCCAACTGATTCACCGCGGAGCAGGGAATCGACGCGGTCATGTCGATGGGCACGTAGCTGACCAGGGGGGCCTCGACGCCGCGGATCATCCCGTTTTGCGGCCAGGACAGCTCGGCGGTGGTCTGCGATACCGGCATGAGTGGAGTGGCCAATGCCATAAAGAGGCCGAGTAACCCCGTGATGATGGCGACTAGCTTGGCACGTCCTACGGTGTTGGCTCTCGCTGTCAGGGGTGGCACAAGGGGAAATGGTATCGGTTGCGCCATCGCACCTGACTTAAGGTGATCAGATGACCGCTGATTCTGCTGCCACCGAGCCGCTACCGATCCTTCTGCTGAACGGACCCAACCTCAATACCCTGGGTACCCGACAGCCGGAGGTCTACGGCTCGACGACGCTGGCGCAGATCGTCGAATCGGCCGAACGTCGGGCCGCTGAACGAGGCTTTGGTCTGCGGGCCGCCCAGACCAACGACGAGGGGCAGATGATCGACTGGATCCACCAGGCGCGCGGTGCGGTCAGCGGAATAGTGATCAATCCGGGCGGCTGGACCCACACCTCCGTGGCGCTGGCCGATGCGCTGCTGATCCCCGAGGTGCCGATCGTCGAAGTGCATATCAGCAATGTCGCCAAGCGCGAGCCGTTTCGCCACCACTCCTATGTGTCGCCGATCGCGGTCGGAACCATCGCCGGCCTGGGGGTGGCGGGGTACGACTACGCTATTCAGTTCTTGACGGAGGTGCTGGCGGGTGGTGACGAAGGGGATCGACTTCGATAGTTACCTAGCGCCTACCGCGCCAACGCTTCTCGCGCCGCTTGCGCCACACTCGTCCGAAGGAGCGGTCCGTGCCCCGGCATCAGAATCTGCGCGTCGAGAGACGTAAAGGATTGCACCGCAGCGCGATTGGCTTCGACGTCGTGCTGAAAGTGTTTGGATAGGCATTGGGGGCCGGTCAGCGGCGACGTCATATGGGCGCTGACGAGTGCGTCACCGGAGACGAGTGCGTCGCCGTCGGCGACCAGAAACCCGCTGTGCCCGTTGGTATGTCCGTGTGCGGGCACGGGAGCGGGTCGACCAGGTAAATCTAGCGCGGGCGGATTCGCCGCCGCCGGAAACGCTTGTGTCGCAGTCACTCCGGTCTTGCTGAGCGCGCCAAGGGGGATGATCTTCGACAGCCAGCGCAGTCCACGGCCGTGCATCGCCAGCGGTACGACGTCGGCTGGAGTCGCTTGCTGAAGGTAGTCGCGGCGTGCGTGTCCTACTTCGAGTTCGTCCGCATAGACCGGGAATCCGTACTTGGGGGCGAGTTTCGCCAACCCGCCGATATGGTCGACATGCGCGTGAGTGAGTAGCGCGCCGACGATCGCTTCCGGTCGTCCGCCGATCTTCCGGATGGATTCGACGACCAGGCCGGCCTGTCCGGGATAGCCGCCGTCGATCAGTGTCAGATCGTCGCCGGATTGCAGGATCGTCCAGTTGGAGACCTCGGTGTACACGAAATGTGCTGTACCGGAATCAGATTCGATGCTGGTGATCTGGCACCGTGAGCCTGGTGATGCGGAGTCCTTCGGGTTCATGTGTGTCCCTCCCTGACGACGAGTATGAACGGTCCTACCTCGGTAACCCGGAAACGTGGATCGGCGAAGGCAGACTTTTGATACGTCACCGTATACCGGCGGACGTTGGGATCGTTGGGGTAGACGTCTTCGGCGAGTTTGAGCGTGTAGCCATCGGCGCTGTAACGGAATAGGAAGACTGTCGGTGCGGTCCACGGGGACTTGTCGAGCGCGGCGATCATCTCGTCCGGGGTGGTGATCGTCGACCAGCGCTCAATTGTCTTGGCGCGCTTGTCGAATTCGGCAAGTGGGTTGGCGTAGTGCGATGTCAAACCCTGGAATCCCCAGTAGGGGTAAAGGGAGAGGAAGCCGTAGTCGGCGGTGAGCACGATCGTCTTGTCAGCGGGTTTGCCGGTCTGCTCACGAATTATCTGATGAATCTTGGGGAAGTACGATTCCGCGCCGGCCGGCTTCTTATCGGCGCGCACCCCGGTGCCGTCGGTGTCGGTGTAAGCGGTGGTGACGTCGGAGCTAAGCATGCCGGGCACACTCTGCGCCATCGCGACGGCGACGATCGCGCCAAGCGCGCCGACGACAAAGCGCACATCGCCGAATTTACCGACCGCGGCGCGTGCCAGCTCCGCGACGCCGAATATGCCTGCGGCGGAAAGGATTGCGATGAGCACCGGGCCCAGTCGGAAAGACAGTAGGGTGCTGCCGGTCGCGGTGCGCAGTAGCGAGAGTGCGACTACCACGTACACGCCGACGATCGCGGCCGCGAAAGCCAGGGCGATGGTGCGCTGCCGGAATCGCAGCAGTACCCACACCAGACCGATCAATGTCAGGACGCCGACGAGAGAAAAATCGAACATCGGCATCGGGAAGAGCGAGCCGGATTCGGGGAGATAGTGCTCGGCTGAACCGCCACTGGCCGCCGTGGCTGACAGTCGGTCGGAAAGGTAAGGCGCCCAGGCTAGTAGCGCTATGACGCCGGCAATAGCGCCCATGACGACCAGACGTCCCACGACTCCGGTAACCAGCTTCCGACGCAACGCCCGAATATCGGCGTCGGGCATCGCCTTATTCGACGTGGCCAGCCATCCGGCTATCAGGAACCACAGGGTCAACAGGATGGTGATGCCAGCGAGGAGTCCGGTGAATAGCGTGTAGAAGGTGGCGGAGAGGCCGATGAAGAGACCGGACGCGATCACCGCGGGCCACGATGTCGCGGGGCCGCGCAAGGCGTGGACGAATACTACGAGCATCGGCACACCCAGCAGAATCAGGACCGCGCCGTACGGCTCGGGTGCGGCGTACATCAGCGTCACGACGGTGACGGCAAGCGAGACGGCGATTCCGCGATCGGTGCCGATCATCCGGTTCCACAGTGCGGTCGCCAAAGCCGCGGCTACCGCGATCGACAGAATCGACCAGGGTTTGTACGCCTCCCAACCTGGCAGGCCGTCGAGTTGGGCGAAGCGTCCGCCCATCCAGAACCAGCCGGCTGGGTAATACGGGGCCAGACCGTGGTAGGTCATATCCGCCAGATGGGGTGAGTCAGTGAGCCGGGTCAGGTACTCGGTGCGGAATTGCTGATCGACCGACAGCCCGCCGAGGTAGAGCTTCGTCGCGCCGAGCGGCATGCCAAGGGTGATCGTCACCAATCCGGCCATTCCGGCCGCGGAAAGTACAGGCAGCGCCGGCGTCCAGCGCCGGAGACGATAGGCGATGACGGCGACGACCAGCACCGCGATCGCCGCTGCCTGTCCGACCGTGGTCAGCGCTCGGGTGACATTGGACGAATTGAAGGCGGGCCAGCCGACCTTGCCAATGACGAGTAACGCGACGTAAGCGACGATTGCCCCAACTACGACGGCGACGATCAGTCCGGCGGCATCGATGAGGCGCGATCGGGTGGACACCGGAGCGGGTTTCTGCGTTGCCGTCACCGGGTCGAGGTTAGTGCACGGGCATGTCTCGCGAAGCCCCGCCCGCGCGACTTCCTACCCCACAGAAAAACCGGGGCTCACGACAATAATTGTCGCGAACCCCGGTTTAAGCGTGGGATAGCTCGGGTTAGACCGGCAGTTTCCGGAAGATCGGCCGCGGGATATGCCGCAGCACCATCATGATGTAGCGGAACGGTCCGGGGACCCAGACGATTTCCTTACCCTTGGCCGCCGCGTTGACGGCGAGTTTCGCCACGACTTCCTTCTCGACCGTGAGCGGAGCCTCTTTGACATGTGCTGACAGCCGCGTGCGGACCTGACCGGGACGTACAACAAGAACACGAGAACCGAAGGGCCGCAAGGCTTCTCCGAGTCCGAGGTAGAAACCGTCCAGGCCGGCTTTGGTCGACCCGTAGACAAAGTTGCTGCGGCGCACTCGTTCTCCGGCAACCGAACTCATCGCGATGATCTGGCCATGACCCTGTGCCCGGAACTTCTCGCCGACCAACACACCAACGGAAACCGCCGCGGTGTAATTGATCTTCGCCTCCAGAACGGCCAGCTTCTGATCCTGCCAGGCTTGTTCGTCGTCGCCCTGGATACCGAAGGCAACGATGGCGACGTCGATGTCACCGCCGGCGAATGCCTTGTCGATGACAGCACCGTGCGAATCGGTGTCGAGGGCGTCGAAGTCGATCTGCTCGACGGTGACCGCACCGGCAGCCTTCATCTTCTCGACTGCGGCGGCAGCGGCCGGGTCACCCGGTACAGTCGCGAGCACGACGCGCGAAGCGCCCTGCGACAGGTACTCGGTGGTGATCGCCAGGCCGATCTCGGAGCTGCCACCGAGCACGAGGATGGATTGCGGTACGCCTACGGCGTTGATCATGTCGTCAAAGTCCTTACGTGGGAAGTCAGGTCAGTTCAGTTCGAGGCGGCGGCCCATGTCGGACATGAACACCCCGGTCGGGTCGATGCCGCGGCGAGTCGCGATCCACGAGTCGATCTGCGGGTACATCTTGTGGAAGTTGGCCGCCGACGTCCGCGAATCCTTCGCGGTGTAGAGCCGTCCGCCCATCGACATCACGCGAGCGTCGAGTTCATTGAGGAACGGTCCGAGCCCGCTCTTGATCGGGAAATCGAGGCAAACATTCCAGCCCTTGAACGGGAAACTCAGCGGCGCCTTATTGCCGTCGCCGAACAGCTTGATCACGTTGAGGAAGCTGACGTGACCCGATGCCTGAATATCCTCGATCAGGCGAGTGAACTCATCTTCGTTGCCGGTCGGCACGATGAATTGGTACTGCGCGAAGCCGCCGCCGCGACCGTAGGCGTTGTTCCAGTCACCGAATACGTCGAGCATGTGATAGAACTGCGCGAGATTTTTGACCTTGCCCTCGCTGGGCGGGCCGATTCGGTAGTACGCCTCGCCGACGATCGAGAAGCTCAGTTTGTTGGCGAGTCCACGCGGGAAGACGTCGGGGAAGGTGATCAACGGCTTGTTGTTGAAGCTCAGCGGATCCTTGCGGTACTTCTCCGGCAGCTCGTCGACCTTGGCCAGATTGCCGCGCGAGAAGGTACCCCGGCCGAGCTTCGGTGGTGCGCTGATGGTGTCGAACCAACCCGACGCGTACTCGTAGCCGTCCTCGAAACCGTCGTCCAGATGCAGGTCGAGGGTTTCCTGAAGAGTGTGAGTCTGCGCGGTGTCAGCGATGAAATAGGCACTCTCGGTGCGCTTCATCTGGATCTTGGCGCGCAGGATGATGCCGGTCAGGCCGATACCCGCGACCGTTGCCCAGAACAATTCGCCGTTGGCGTCGTCGGAGCTGCCGCCCGGCTTGAGCGTCAGGATGCGTCCGTCGGCGACCAGCAGCGTCAGCTCGGTGACGTGGTTGCCGAAACTGCCCTGGCTGTGGTGGTTCTTGCCGTGGATATCGTGTGCGATGGCGCCGCCGATGGTGACCTGACGAGTACCCGGCAGCACCGGGACCCACAGGCCGAAAGGCAGCGCGACCTGCATCAACTGATCGAGGCTGACGCCGGCGTCGACGTCGACGATCCCGGTCTCGCCGTCGATGTTGTGGATGCGATTGATCCGCGTCATATCGATGGTGAGGCCACCGCTGTTCTGCGCGGACTCGTTGTAGGAGCGGCCCAGGCCACGCGCGATCACGCCGCGCTGAAGGTAGGTCGGCTTATCGGCATTATCGTCTGCGACGCGGGCGACTGCTTTCGCGATGACCTCGACATCGTTGGTCTCCAGAACCTGTCCATCGATGGGTGTGGTGCGCGACCAGCCGACCAGTCGGCGTGTCTCGATGGGGAGGTCGGACGCGGCGTCGAGCGGAGCGTCGGGGGTCTGTTCGGTGGTAGACATCGGGCTTGAGAATACCTGTGGGTACCTGAGAACCGGGTGTGGTCTTGCGCGATGTGACTATCGCGACCCTATCGACCGCGTGGTCGGCGCGGCTTTCGCGGCGACGGTGGGTGCTTTCCGGCCGCTTCTCGGGCCGCCTGTTTGGCCAGCGTCTTTTGGCGCGCGGTGCGTTTCGGTTGGGGTTCGGTAAGACCACGTGATGAGTTCGGTCGACGACCGCGCACGATGCCGACGAACTCTTCCACCTGCGGGGACGTATGCAGCCATACCAGCGCTACGGGTGTTTTAGGTGCGTTGTCGACCGGACGAAAGGTGACGTCGCGGCGGTGATGGAGGCGGGCGAGTGACTGCGGGACCAGCAGCAATCCAGTGCCAGCGGCTACCAATTGGATCGCATCGCCCACCGTCGGCGGCTGGTGGGCAACGGGCACTCCGGGTCGGTCGGACCAGGTCAACGGATCGTCGAGCGGAATTAGCAGCGGTTCGTCGGCAAGGTCGGCACGGGTCACTTCGGTGACCGCCGTGAAGACGTGCTCCTTCTCGACGACGGCGACGGTCGTCTCTGAGTACAGCGGGATGGCTGTCAGCCCGGCCGATGTCGGAGGCTCGCGGACCAGGGCGGCGTGCGCACCGCCGTCGGATAGCTGTGTGAGCGCCTGATCAGTGTTGTCGCAGGCCACCAATTCGATCGGTTCGCTGCGTCGCTCCGACCAGACCCGCACCCATTTCGTCGGCGTGACGCCTGGAACGTAGGCGAGCCGGAATGGCTGAGGTGCGGGCGCGGTCACGACCGTTACCGTACCGCCGGATACGCTGGTGCGATGAGTTCGCAGCCCTCACCGCAAGCGATGAAGCCGCTCACCGCGGCCAAGAAGCTAGATGTGTACCTGCCGGCCACCCCGCCGGATTTCCAGGCGAATGCGATCACTCGCGAAGAACTCGCCGCCCTGGAATTGGAACCACCGGAGTGGTTGCAGGAGTTGCGTCGCAACGGTCCGCACCCCAAGAACTTGGTCGCCGCCAAGTTGGGCATTTCGGTGACCGCGCTGGCCCGCAACGAAATCACCGACGCACTGACGACCGAGCAGATCAAGACGCTCCTGGATCAGATGCCGGACTGGCTCGCCCACGAACGGGAGACCGCGAAGCGAGTACGCGAAGAGGACCGTAAACGTAAGGCTGCGTCGGAAGACTAAGTGTCAGTGCAGGATTCGACCGAGGAACGGTGTCGAATCCGCCATCGACGCGTAAACGGTGCCGGAGTGGTCCTGGCTGGGGTAGACGTGTAGTTCGACGGGTTGGTTGTTCGCCTTCATCTGCGCGTAGAGAGATAGCGCCGACGGCGCCGGGACGTCGATGTCACGCAGGCCCTGGCCGAGGAAGATGGGTCGGTCATAGCCGCTGGCCGGCGTGCCCATGTAGTCCGCGAGCGCTTGGCGGACACCGGGGATCGACGTGATCGGTCGCGCGAACAGTTTGGTGAGTTGTTTGCCGTCCATGAGTTCGCTCATCTCGGGGTAGCAGAGTTCGCGGGCCTGGGCGACTATCCGCTTGCCGTACGGCGTAAGTACCTGTTCGGGGTGCAGATCTGGACGGGCGTCGATGAAGCCGGCCATGATGTACGCCGCGTAAGTGTTGAGCCCGGCCGGCAACGTGACCGGCGGGAACGTCGGCGAGCCGAGTGCGATGATCTGCTCGATGTTGGCGGGAGTGCCGGTGGCGACGACGCCGCGGTAGTCGAGCCCGGTTCCCCGCGACAGCTCAGTGGCATAGCGCGCACCGTTCAGCGCGGCGCCGGCGCCCTGTGATTGCCCGACGATGGCCCACCGTTTGGCCACTGGAACATCAAGCTGCCCAAGCGCTTTCACCGAATCGACGATGGAATGAGCTTCTGATCGACCGTTGAGATAACTCATCAGGCCCGGCGTACCGAGCCCAACGTAGTCGGTCCCGACGATGGCGTAGCCGCGACGCAGCCAGTGGGAGAGGTAGTCGGAGTCGCGTTGGGTTCGTGGTTGCGCCGACGGCGTGCAGTCGTCGCCGAGCCCCACGGTACCGTGCGCCCAGGCGAGGACCGGCCATCCTCCCGACGGCGCTTTTCCCTTGGGTAGCAACACAATTCCCGTGCTGGTGGCCATCGCGCCGTGTTGGTTCGGCGTCGAGTAGTGGATGCGGTAGGCCGACCCCGCGGCCGGCACCGACAGTCGGGTGGGCAGTGGCACGTGGTTGATCAAAGTGCCGGCTTTGGCTGGCACCGGACCGTCGTAGTGGCGGACATCCATACCCGACCACTGCGGTGTGCCGGTCGGTGGAAGTTTTTCGGCGTTGGCGACCGCCGTGGTCAGTGCGACGGCGACGGTTGCGCTTAGGACGACGACGCCGAGCGCGCCGAGCCGGAAGAAATGACGCGAACTAACAACACTCACGATTGGTGAGCTTAAACCCCGGCGGGAAAATCGTCCGAATAGGACCCCGGCGAGGGCAAACTGCCCTTGGTGACCAACTATTCGGACGATTTTCACGCCCCGGCGGGACAGCTATGCGGCGTGGTGCGCCAACTGCGTCGACTCGCCGATCGTCGCGGGTGCTTCGAGCATCGTCACCATGAAGCGTTCCTGGCTGCGTCGGCCCACTCGACTCGCTCGCAGCCGACCGCCCGGCAATAGGGCTGCCGCGGAACGGATCGTGTTGACCGGGATGCGCAGCATCGGGTACCAGGGCAGCACCCGGGTCGGCAGGCCGAGTTGCGCCATCGCTCGTGAGCCGAGGAAGAATGCGCTCATCGACAGGTGCTGTGATCGCGCGATCCGACGACGTAGCTGTGGAAAATGCCGATAGTTCCAGCTCAGCGGGTCCTCGACCATCGGTCGTGCCAATTGCGGCGACGTCTCGTCGGGTGTCGACAATGCTGCCGAGGTATGTGCCAGCACTCGGATCGAGTCGCGGAAACCGCCA
>NZ_BAEH01000065.1 GCF_000241305.1 Gordonia effusa NBRC 100432 | reverse complement strand
CATCACGCATGTCGACGAAGGCGCGATCTGCTCGGCGATGCTCGAGCTGTATCAGAACGAAGGCATCATCGCCGAACCGGCGGGCGCCTTGACCACCGCCGGCCTTGCCGAATTAGATTTAGCGGCAATGGGTTTGGACTCCGATGCCACGGTCGTCTGCCTGGTGTCGGGCGGCAACAACGACGTGTCGCGCTATGGCGAAATCATCGAGCGTTCCCTGGTCCACCGCGGACTGAAGCACTATTTCCTGGTGAATTTCCCGCAGGAGCCCGGGGCGCTGCGCCGCTTCCTCGACGATGTCCTCGGCCCGGACGACGACATCACGCTCTTCGAGTACGTCAAACGCAACAACCGCGAAACGGGAGCGGCGCTGGTCGGCATCGAACTCGGCTCACCCGATGGGCTCGGCCCGCTGATGGCGCGGATGGAGCACTCGCGACTGGACTGCGAGCAACTGCACCCGGGCACGCCGGAATACGAGTTCCTGACCTGACCCGCGATCGGCACCCGATTCGTTGAGCCATGCCCTAGTTCTCGGCGGCTCGCTGACGTAACTCGAATTTGAGCACCTTGCCGGTGGACGTCCGCGGCAGTTCGCCGACGAAGACAATGTCGCGGGGGACCTTGTACCCGGCGAGTAGTTTGCGCGCGTGCGCGATGAGATCGTCGGCGGCCAGCGACGCACCCGCACCCAACTGCACATATGCGCGCGGGCGTTCGCCCCACTTGTCATCGGGGACGCCGACGACAGCGACGTCGACAACTTGGTCGTGGCTGACCAGGGCCTGTTCCACCTCGACGGTGGAAATATTCTCGCCGCCAGAGATGATGATGTCCTTGGCCCGGTCGCGTAGCTGAATGTAACCGTCGGGGTGCATGACGCCCAGGTCGCCGGTATGAAACCAGCCGCCGGCAAATGCTTCTGCGGTGGCGTCGGGATTCTTGAAATAACCGGCCATCACGTTGTTGCCGCGCAACACGATCTCACCCATCGCGGTCCCGTCGGCCGCGACGTCGACCAGCGGAATCCTGTCGCGTTCGACGACACGTGCCGACTCGGCCTGCACCATCCCGACACCCTGTCGGGACAGTCTCGCGGCGCGATCGTCGGGCGGCAACTCATCCCACGCTGACTGATATTCGCAGATGGTGTACGGACCGTAGACCTCGGTGAGCCCGTAGACGTGCACCACCGTTACGCCAATCGCCTCGAGTTTGCCGATCACCGTCGGCGACGGTGGTGCGCCCGCAGTGGTGATATGCAGTGGCCGATCCAATGCATGTGCTTGGTCGGCACCGACAATTGTCGTGCACACCGTCGGAGCGCCGCACAGATGCGTGACACCCAGGTGATCGATGGCATCCCACACGGCATCGGCGCGTACGGCGCGCAGGCACACATGAGTGCCCGCCGCGTGGGTGACGGCCCAGGGCGTGCACCAACCATTGCAGTGGAACATCGGCAGGGTCCACAGGTACCTAGTCGAGCCGGTGAACTGATTGTGAAAGGTCTCCCCAAACGAGTTCAGATACGCGCCGCGATGGGTATACATGACGCCCTTGGGTTTTCCGGTGGTGCCCGACGTGTAGTTGATCGCGATGATCTGATTCTCGTCATCAACGGTCCATGGCAGCCTAGTGGAGTCTAAATCGTCTGCGCGAGTGAGGAATTCGTCGTAGCCGACGACACCGGGGACGGTCGGTGCGGTGCGGTCGGAGCCGAACTGGTCATCGATGATTTCGACCGTGGTGGCCAGAGATGGAACGTGATCGACGATTTGCGCGACGGTGTCCCCGAATTCGGCGTCGAACAGCAGCGTTGTCACCTCCGCATGGTTGAGGATGTAGGCGAGCTCGGGACCGGCGAGCCGGGAGTTCAGTGCTACCAGGACGCCGCGGGCCAGTGGCACGGCGAAATGCGCGATGAGCATTTCGGGGATATTCGGCGCGAGGACGGCGATCCGATCGCCCGGGGCAATGTCGGCGGCGAGAACCGTAGCAAGACGTGCGGCCTCGTCGGCGAATTCGGCGTAGGTGTACTCCCGGCGCCCGTAGACGATCGCGGTCTTGTCGCCGAAAACTTCGGCCGAACGCTCCAAGAAGCGCAATGGCGTCAGTTCCGAACGATTGGCCATGCCGACGGAGTGCGTCGCGAATGGATTGGCAATCGACGAGTTGGCCGTCGCGTCGGTCATGGTCTACTCCGGTGTGATCGTCGTTATGATGTCGGCAGTTCACGATATTGACCACAGGAAGACCGGTCCACCCCCACGCGGGGGTGGCCGGGTGAGGCACGAATGATCGAATCCGACCTGATGCGGCCGAACGACGTCGACGCGGTGCGCGGCGAGCTGCGTGAAGCGGGACGTCTGACGGGTCTGCCGGTACTGTTCGGCGGTCTCGTCGTCGACGATCGGCTCACACTGTCGGGGTTCATCGGCACCCGGGGTGCGCAGCTACGTGGATTGGTAGTCCCAGCGCGCTGCGGACTGGGCGGGCGCGCCGTCGCTGAGCGACGTCCGGGCGCCGTCGTCGACTACGCGGGGTCGGGGATCATCACCCATGAATACGATGTCGAAGTCGCCAGCGAGGGGATCGTGACACTGCTGGCCGCGCCGGCCGTTGTCGACGGACGAGCGCGTGCGGTCATCTACGGTGGGCTGCGCAGTGCGGTCGACGTCGGCGATGCGGTGCTCGGATTGCTGAGCAGCGCAGCGCGCAGACTTGCTCGTGAGTTCGAAGTGCGCGACGAGGTGGATCGCCGTCTGGCGTTGATCGATCATGCCGCTCCTGAGCCGGTCTCGCCCGAACTCGCGGATCGAGTCATCGAAAGTGTTGTCGCACTGCGTGAATTGGCGGCGTCGACGCAGGATGCGGTACTCGCAGAGCGGCTGCTCGACATCGGGAACCGCTTAGGTGCGGCTGACGCATCGACCGAATCGAACTCGGTGCGGCTGTCGCCACGTGAGAGCGAGGTACTTGCCTACGTGGCGTTGGGCTGCGGCAACGCCGAGATTGCCCGGCGGTTGGGACTGCGCCCGGAGTCGGTGAAAAGCTACCTACGCAACGTCTTTGGCAAACTTGGCACGCGCAACCGACACGAAGCCGTGCGTACCGCGCGGCGCCTGCGATTAATGCCGTAACACCACGACGCTGTGGCCGGGCAGCTCTACGCCGGCAGCGGTGAATTGTGGCTGACCCCAAGCCAATTCGACACGCAGCTCGCGAACGTCGTCGACTCCCAGCTCCTCGGTGGGAATCACAGCGTGCTCGCGCAATGCTGCGGCGACTCGAAAACTGCCGCGCCACAGCACAATCCAGCCGGTCTGATCGTCGGAGTGCGACACCCGTACCGAGTCGAAGCCCGACGCCGACAACTCCGCGTGAGTTCGTCGCAGCGTCAACAACGCTCGATAGAACTCGAACATTCGGCGATGCTCGGGCAGATCGAGTTCGGACCAGTCGAGTTTCGAGTCGAGGAAGGTCGAGGGAGCCTGCGGGTCGGGGATATCCTCGGAATTCCAGCCATGGTCGGCGAATTCGGCCCGCCTGCCGGCAGCCGTCGCAGCACCCAACTCGGGTTCGGTATGCGCGGTAAAGAACTGAAACGGTGTTCGCGCGGCCCATTCCTCGCCCATGAACAGCATCGGCGTGAATGCCGACAGCATCACCAGCGCTGCCTTGATCGCGAGTTGCCCGCCGTCGAGGTAACTCGACGGCCGGTCGCCGAGTGCGCGGTTGCCGATCTGATCGTGATTGCAGGTGAACGCCACGAGCGCGCTGGCCGCGATGTGCTCGGTCGGCAGCGGACGTCCGTGCTGACGATGCCGGAACGATGAATAACTGCCATCGTGAAAGAAGCCGCGCGACAACACTTTTGCCAGCCCACCGAGTGAGCCGAAATCGGCGTAATAGCCCTGCCGTTCACCCGACACCGCGGCGTGCACCACGTGATGCATATCGTCATTCCACTGTGCCGTCAGTCCATAGCCGCCGATGCCGGTGGGTGAGATTAGCCGTGGATCGTTGAGGTCGGATTCGGCGATCAGTGACAGCGGCCGACCCAGTCGGTTCTCTAGCTCGGCGGTCCGGGTGGCCATTTCCTCGAGTAGATGTACCGCGCGATGATCGATGAGTGCGTGCACCGCGTCGAGGCGAAGGGCATCGATGTGGAACTCGTCAAACCAACGCAGCGCGTTGTCGATGATGTACTCGCGCACCGGGTCGGAATACGGACCGTCGAGATTGACCGATTCGCCCCAGGTATTCCGGCCACTGGACAGATACGGTCCGAACCGGGGGAGATAATTGCCCGACGGCCCGAGGTGGTTGTAGACCACGTCGAGGCAGACCGCTAGGCCACGGCGGTGGCAGGCAAGGACAAAGTCGACGAATCCAGCTGGGCCGCCATATGTTTCGTCAACGGCGTACCAGCCGACGCCGTCGTAGCCCCAATTGTGTGCGCCGGGAAAGGAATTGACGGGCATCACCTCGACCATGCTCACGCCGAGGTCGACGAGATGGTCAAGATGGTTGATGGCGCCGGCAAAGGTGCCCTCGGCGCTGAAGGTGCCGATATGCAATTCGTAGAGCACGGCGTCGGTAACCGCTCGGCCCGGCCACGTCGCGTCATCGTAGCCATCGCGGCACCAGGCGTCGGCCGGGGTCGTATAGGCGGAGCCGGGTTTATGGACACCGTCGGGCAGACCGGTGGCGCGGGGATCGGGCAGCGGCGTGGAGTCGCCGTCGAGGCAAAAGCCGTAGCGGGCCGGCATCTGCGTTCGAAACCGTTCCGGAATGTCGGATTCGGCTGGCTGCCACCAGCCCGGAGCGTCGTCGACATGGACCAATGGCACGGTTTCGACCGTCAGTGAGCCAGCACCGGAGTGGGCATGTAAAGTGATCGCCGTCGCATCAGGCGCCCACAGGCGCAACTCGGTGAGATTACGGGGAGCGCGAAACCCGTCAGAAGCGGAACTGCGTTTCAGCACCGTGGATCAACTGTCCCAATTATTGTTTTCCCATGTCCGGGCATCTACTAACGGTAGACGGCGCGGGTCTATCGTGCGATCCGACGACACGAGTGACCCAAGCCACAATCTCACCATTGGGCGATGTATATTACTGTGCGATCACAAATCCCCGGTTCCCGGGAGCTTGGCTGCGGTACACAGGTTCGAAACTGCGAGGTAGGGATTGACCACAGACGCCGCGACACAAACGCCGGCCGCGCCGCGAGTTACATCGCGCAGCGCGGTCCGTAAGTGGTTCGACGACCATGTTGTCGCGTCCTTCGACACATTCGGACGCCAACTGGGGATGTTCGTCGAAGTTTTCAAAGTCTTGGTTGTCGACATCGTCAAACGTCGCTTTCCCTATCGGGAATTCATTCGGCAGTGCGCCTTCATGGCCAGCACCTCGGTGTTCCCGACCTTGCTGGTGGCCATCCCCATCGGCGTGATCGTGTCGATCCAGGTATCGAACATCGCCGGCCAGATCGGCGCTACCTCATTCTCCGGCGCCGCGACCGGCCTCGGCGTCATTCGGCAGGGCGCCCCTCTGGTCACCTCGTTGCTACTCGCCGGCGCCGTCGGATCAGCGATCGCGGCCGACCTTGGTTCGCGGACCATTCGCGAGGAAATCGACGCGATGCGGGTGATGGGCGTCGACCCAATCCAGCGTGAGATTTCGCCCCGTCTGCTCGCGACTATGGTCGTCAGCTTCTTACTGTGCGGCTTCGTCTGTTTCGTTGGCTTTATTACCGGATACGTGTTCAACGTGTACTTCCAAGGAGGTACGCCGGGTAGCTACACGGGCACATTTGCGTCCTTTGCCGGAACGTCCGACCTCATCTTCGCCATAACCAAGGCCGTGATATTCGGTGCCATCGTGGCGGTGGTCGCCTGCGACCGAGGGTTGACCACCAAGGGTGGTCCGGCGGGTGTCGCCAACTCGGTGAACGCGGCTGTGGTGAATTCGGTTCTGCTGCTCTTTACCGTGAACGTCATTCTCACCCAAGTGTTCGCACTCGTGGTCCCGGCGAAGGTGGTCTAGGACATGTCGGCTTCGAGATATACCCCGCCTGCGCTCAAGCCGGTCGAGATGGCCAAGGATGTCGCGCTCGTACCGCGCGACGGGCTGGCGCGCATGGGACATCAGGTCACCTTCCTCGGCAGGTCGCTCGGCGCGGTGCCACTGACCTTCACCCACTACCGCAAGGAAGTGTGGCGCCTGCTCTCCGACGTCGCGTGGGGTAACGGTGCGATCGTCGTCGGCGGCGGCACCGTCGGCGTGATGATCATCCTGGGCATCATGGGCGGCGCTACCGTCGGGATCGAGGGGTATACCGCGCTCAATCTGCTGGGTATGGGTCCGGTGACCGGTGGTCTCTCGGCATTCGCGACAACCCGCGAGATCGCCCCGCTGCTCGCGGCGACGGCGTTTACCGCGCAATCGGGCTGTAGATTTACGGCACAACTGGGTTCGATGCGGATCAACGAAGAGATCGACGCCCTCGAGTCGATTGCGATCCGGCCGATGCCGTATCTGGTGACGACCCGAATGGCCGCAGCCGTCCTCGCGATCGTGCCGCTCTATTCCATCTCGCTGGCGGCCAATTACATTGCCTGCCAACTGATGTACCAGGTGCAAAGTGGCCAGGGTTCCGGCACCTATTTGCACTACTTCTACAGCTTCATGGCGTCGAGCGACATGCTGTTCTCGTTCATCAAGGTGATCGTCTTCGTGTTGCTGACGACATTTATCCAGTGCTACTACGGCTTCTTCGCGGCCGGCGGTCCCGAAGGTGTTGGTATCGCCGCGGGCCACGCGATCAGGCTGGCGATTATCGTCATCGTGTTCGCAAATCTGATTATGACGCTGGTGTTTTGGGGCACCTCGCCGGGTATCAGGATTTCGGGTTAGGGGCCGCGCGTGAATATCGACACAACGGGCCGTAACCCGTCCATGACGCAGTATGTGGTCCGTGGGCTGGCGTTTCTCATCGTGCTGGCGCTGGTGGGCGTGCTGCTCGTGATGCGGTATCAAGGCACCTTCTCCTCGGTAACCAAGGTGACCGCCGAACTCAACGACGTCGGCGACGGACTGATCTCCGACGCCGACGTGCGCTATAACGGGCTGATCGTCGGCGCGGTGAAGTCGCTGTCGACGAGTGATCAAACCACTGCCGACGGCGTCAAGCTCAAAAATGTCCGCATCGAACTGGATCCGGATCAAGCGGCTGGGATTCCGAGTAATGTCACCGCGCGAACCGTGCCCAGCAATCTTTTCGGCGTGAACTCGGTCGAATTGATTCCGCCGCAGACGCCACAATCGTCGCGGCTCGCCGATGGTGCCGTCGTCCCGGCCGACCAGACCAAAGAGACACTGGCACTGCAGGATGCGCAGAACCAGTTGCGTGATCTGTTCCGGGCGGTTCCGCCGGAAAAGCTTGCCCGAGTGCTCGGCACCCTGGCCGACGCGTTACGTGGTGGTGGCACAACCTTCAAGACGTTCTCGGGTGTGCTCAATACCTACTTCGAGGAAATCAACAACCAGTTCCCCGACGGTGCGCCATCGGGCTTCGGGAACTTCAACAATACCGTTCGCGGACTGAGTCAATCGACGCCGACATTACTGAATGCGTTGGGGCGCAGTGTGATTCCCGCGATGACGGTTGCCGAGAAACAGGCCGATCTGACTGCCCTACTGGCTGCCGCCCAGGGCACCCTCGACGAAACCCAAGCGCTGTTCGCTCGGAACGGCGATGCCGGCAAGCGGCTGGTCCACGATCTCAACCTGACAGTGGGTTCGGCTGTGTACGAACCGAATTCGTTGCCGGATGCCCTCGTGGCGTTGAACCGATTGGCCGCTAAGGTACTCACCGTATTCACCGGAACCAATGGCCACGCACAACTCAACCTTGGCATCAGTTTCGGCGCCTATATGCGCTACACCCGGCAGAACTGCCCGGTATACGACGGCGGGCCCTATGGTCAGTTGCGCGGTCCCGGCTGCGTGGGGCCGGGCACCGGAACCGGACCGACAAGTTCGGGTCCACTACAGATCTATCCCTCCGACGGTATCCAGCGACGCACGGTCGGTGCGGTAACCACGACGAATGACAATAAAACCCTGCAAGCGGCGTTGGGTCGTAAGCCAACTGCCGCTGAGACATTGATGCTCGGGCCGCTCGTCCAGTCGGTCAAGGCCAAGCAAAAACCGGGAGGAGGCCGATGAGCGCCGAGCGTGCCAAGATTCGTAAGGCGGGGATCGGCTTCGCTATCTTCGCCGTGGTCGCCCTCCTGCTCACCTACACCATCTGGTCGACGCTGGAGCGGTCGGTGTCCGGATCGACACGGAGTTTTTCGACGCTGTTTCACGACGCATCCGGACTGGCTGTCGGAG
Source organism: Gordonia effusa NBRC 100432 (assembly GCF_000241305.1). Lineage (GTDB taxonomy): Bacteria > Actinomycetota > Actinomycetes > Mycobacteriales > Mycobacteriaceae > Gordonia > Gordonia effusa. The sequence continues at coordinate 16,935 of NZ_BAEH01000065.1, read as the reverse complement.
ACGACGTCCGGATGGCCGGTGTTCGGGTCGGCCGAGTTGACGAGATCACATTGGAAGACGGCAAGGCACTAGTCAGCTTCGAGGTCCGCGACGATCAACCGGTCTATACGAGTACCGCGGCCGCCATCCGTTACCAGAATCTGATCGGCCAGCGCTACGTGGCGCTCTCCCTGGCGCCGGGACAGCCGTCGAATCCGTTGTCGGCCGGGTCGCGGCTGCAACAGCCTTCCGAGGACTCATTCGACGTCACCAAACTGCTGGCCGGATTCCAGCCGGTCTTCGACACGTTGGAACCCGAACAGATAAATGCGTTGTCCGAAGGGCTGATTCAGGCATTCCAAGGCAATTCGGTCTCGTTGACCTACAGCGTGACGCAGGTCGGCAAACTCGCCAACGACATGGCGAATCGTGATGTGGTGCTCGGCGCGATTATCGACAACCTCAGCGCCGTCATGCGTGACCTCGCTACCCAGGGCAACCAGATCGGCACCCTGGTGACCAGCACGTCCACCATCATCGAGAGTCTGAACACCAATTCGGCGGCATTTGGAAAATCGGTCAGTCAGATTGGGCAAACGGCGGCGGGTTTCGCCGACGTCCTTGGCTCATCACGCACCTCGCTGCGCAATATCGGTGGAGATGCGCGTAAGGCGACTGCCACGTTGATTTCCTCGGGGGCGAAACTCGACAACACCGCGCGCGTCTTGCCGCAATTCCTCGGACATTTCCCCTTCGTGCTCGGACAGGGAACCTACTTGAGCATTTACGTCTGCGACCTCGACATCTCGATTGGCAACGTGCTGTTGCCGCCCGGATTATTCAACAAGATCGGCGGCACAAGTCATTCGGTGGTGTGCCGATGAGCAGGCTTAGGAAGAGTTTCGACGGAAATCGCCGCGTCTGGTACGGCTTGATCGGCACCGTGGTGATCATTCTGCTACTCGTCGGGGTGGTCGGATTCTCGTCGCTGGGCATCGGAAAACACACGCTCTACGGCGACTTCGAACAGGCCGGCGGCATCCGCCCCGGCGACAAAGTTCGGGTCGCGGGCATCGACCAGGGGAAGGTGACCGCGACATCGCTCGAAGGCGACCACGTCAAGATCACGATGGAAGTCAGCAACGACGTCAAGGTCACCGCCACCGGGTCGGCGGAGATCAAACTGTCGACGTTGCTTGGTCAGCGCTACGTGGACATCTCGCTCGGCGACTCTGATCGTGAACTCGACGGCGAGCGGATACCGCGCACCTCGGTGCCCTACGACCTGCAAAAGACGATCGAACAGGGCACGCCGATCATCGCCGGCATCAAGTCCGACGAATTCGCAACGGGCTTGCGCACACTCAACAGTCAGTTGGCCGGTGTCCCCGCGGTAATGACCTCGACCCTCGACGGTCTCACCGAGATGTCGAAGATCATCACCAATCGCCGCGACGAGATCAATCAGTTGGTCAAAGACACTAAGACCATCACCGATGTGGTCGACGACCGTCAATATCAGCTCGCCGTGATCGTCGGTCAGGGCCAGCAGTTGGCTGGCAAGATCGTTGCGCGCGAGGCGCTGGTGACCCGGCTGCTCGACGGTATCGCTGCCCTCGCTACCCAAGCCAGGGCGGTGGCCTCGGAGAATAGCAACCAGTTCGCCCCGATTCTGGCCAATATCAACACCATTTCCGCCGGCCTGGAGAAGAATCGCGCCAACCTCCGCAAGCTGCTGGAGATTCTGCCGGTGACCGCCCGCGTCACCGCGAACTCGATTGGCGACGGTCCGTACGCGAATGGCTATCTGCCCTGGGGCTTGTTCCCCGACAACTGGCTCTGCACGGCCCGGGTGGTGGACGGATGCTGACGATGAGTCGTATGAAGAAGTCGGTCGCGCTCGGCGCGATGTCGCTGCTCGCCGTGATCGGTCTGTCCGGATGCTCGATCGTGCCGGAGAGCTGGAAGGCCTCGCTTGGCCAGGCCAATGAGATCACCGCGTACTTCCAGAGCGTGTCCGGTCTCTACAACAGCAACGACGTCGCGGTCCTCGGCATGCCGGTCGGTCAGGTGACTTCTGTTGAGCCACAAGGTAATCGGGTGAAGGTGACCTTCACAGTCGACAAGGACATCAAAATTCCGGCCGACGCCACTGCGGCAATCGTCAACACTTCGATTGTCACGACCCGCCATATCGAGTTGTCACCGGCGTATTCGTCGGGCCCGACCCTCGAAGACGGCGCTGTTATCAAGAACGCGAAGGAGCCCGTCGAAATCGGTGAGCTGCTCGATTCGATCGACAAGTTGGTGGTCGCGCTCGGCGGTGACAAGCCTGGTGACGGGCCAGTCGCCGACCTGCTCGATATCCAGTACGGCGTGACGAAAGACAATGGCGTTCGGCTACGCAAAGCGATCGATCAGCTCGCCAAGGCGGGGGCTATCGGCAAGGATAACGGCGACAGCCTGGTGAACATCATCAAGTCGGTGAATGATCTGACCACAAAGTTGGTGGCCGGCTACCCCAAGATGAAGAACTTCTCCGACACCATCACCAACGTCACCGCCATGCTGCGCGAACAGTCACCGGGATTGCTGTCGACGCTGGCCAATCTCAACCAGACCCTCACGAACACAACCGAATTCCTGTCGGCGAACGTCGGGACGCTCAACTCCGGTACGTCACGGCTGGCGGCATTGGCGTCGAATCTCAGTGATTACTCACGCCAGGTGGTCGAAACGATCGACCTGGCGCCGCTGCTGTTCCAGAACCTGAGCAATTCGATCTCCGCTGAACAGGGTGCGTGGCGAGCACAAGTGTTACTAGATAAATCGTTGCTCGATAACGAGATGCTGTCGCGATTCTGTGAAGCCATCAATCTCCAGAAAGACGGCTGTCGTACCGGTCAATTGAAGGATTTCGGTCCCGACCTCGGGGTGTTCTCGGCGTTGCTGGAGTTAAGCAAATGAGCGCCAACGCAAGCGGCAAGCGCCGCATCTCGCGCAGGTCCGGCCAGCAGCGGCGGCGGGCGGGACTGTATGCGACGTGTTTGACCGGTCTCGCGCTGACCATGTCGGGTTGCAGCATGTTGCCGAGTCTGACCGTCGAGGATATTCCACTGCCCGCACCCGGGGGTATCGGTGACTCGTTCTCGGTGAACGCGGTATTCGACAACGCGTTGAATCTGCCGACGCGAGCCAAGGTTAAACTCAACGGCAGTGACGTGGGGCAGGTCTCGGAGATCACTGCCAAGGACTACAAAGCTCAAGTACGCATGGACGTATCCAAGTCGGTTCAGTTGCCGAAGGGGACCGGGGCGGAACTGCGGCAGGCAACTCCGCTCGGCGATGTGTTCGTCGCGTTGTTGATTCCCAAGGGCGCGTCGACGTCGAATATCGGCGATGGCGGAACACTCGATGGACCGAGGACCGCGGCGGCGACCGTCGAGGATCTACTCGTCTCGGCGGCGGCGGTGGTTGACGGCGGATCGTTGAGTTCGCTGCAGACCGTTCTGGTGGAATTATCCAACGCGGTGTCCGGCGACACCACCGAATTGTCCGGTGCCATAAAGGGTTTCACGACTGCGATCACCCGGTTCAACGCCAACGCCGGTGAGGTCGATCGGGCGATGGCCAATACTCGGGTGCTCACCCAACAGCTCACCAACGGTCGGGCACAGATGGTGGCGGCCATCGCGAAACTGCCGGCGGCGATAGACGTCATCAACGGCCAGATGTCGACGATCCTGACCACCCTGGACAAGACGAACAAGGTGACCGGCGCGACCAATGACTTCCTGAACAGCAGCAAGCAGGACACCATCGATCTGCTCGACAATTTGTCGACCGCGTTTGCCGGATTGAAGGAAGCAGCCACCGTCCTTGGCCCGATCTCGGACAACCTGGCGAAGTTGTATCCGAAGTGGAAGAAGACCACGGCGGGTAGTGGCGCCGCGGTATCGGCCAAGCTGTATTGGCTCACCCCCGGCGTCGGATTCGACCAGGCGAGCCGGCTGCCTGAGTTGCAGGATATCGATGCGGGTTCACAGAGCCTACAGCAGACCCTCACTCGCATTCTTGCGCGGTTGAGCGGAACGAAAGGGTGCTGCGGATGACTTGGGTGCGTAAACACAAGATCATGGTCGGCAACCTTGGTCTGATCGTGGTCATGCTGTTGGGCTTCGCCTATTTGGGCTTTGGCAGCTTGCGTTGGCAGCCGTTCACCAGCAACTATTCGCTGACCATTCATTTTCCGAATTCCGGTGGCCTGCAAGGCACTTCGGATGTGACGCTGCGCGGTGCGCGGATCGGCGAGGTGGCCTCGATTCAAACCACGCCGACGACCGTCGATGTGCGAGTGCGGGTCGAGAGTGACGTCAAGATCAATCGCAATACGATCGTCGCCGCACGCGGATTGTCGGCGGCGGGCGAGCAGTATGTCGACTTCCAGCCGCCGACAGCCGACGGGCCGTATCTCAATGACGGCGACACCATCAACGTCAACCAGACGAAGGTGACCGTGCCGTTCTCGTCCATGCTGGAATCGACGCTCGGCGTGGTCGATCAGATCGATCCGGTCAAACTCGCGTCGATCGTTGACGAGCTAGATTTGGCGGTCAATCGAGGTGACAATCAGCTCAAGGCGCTCTTCGACTCCGGTGGCGAGATCTTCCGGTATCTCTACGACGCGCTCCCCGAGACCACCTCGCTGATTCAGAACACTGGCACAATTCTGAAGACCACGGCCGGTATCCAGCCCGATTTCGCGACGCTGACGTCGGGAGCTGAGTCGGTGATCAACTCACTTGTGGCTTCCGACAAGGAAATTCGGACCTTGCTCGGCCGAGGCCCCAACCAGTTGACGAGCCTGACCGGATCTCTCAATCAGGTGCGCGATCCGCTGTCGGACCTGATCAAACAGTTCCGTGACGTCGCTCGGCAGGGTGCGTTGCGCGCACCGGCACTGGCCAACCTGATGCCGTCGATCCGGGACGGCTCGGTGCAGGCGATCAAGATGTTCCACGACGGAGCTTGGTGGGCGTTGGCTTCGCTCTATCCGCGGCCCAGCTGCAACTACAGCGTCACGCCGACGCGGCCGACAAAGGTGCTCGAATTAACCGTGCCGGTGAATCTGTACTGTGTGACACAGGATAAGAACCAGCAGATTCGTGGGTCGGCCAATGCTCCACGACCGGCCGGCGACGACACCGCGGGCCCGCCGCCGAACTATGACCCCAATGCGCGAACCGTGCCTCTGGACAAATAAGGTCAGGCACCTTTGGTGCGCGTGATCTGCCCGACCGAAACTGAAAGTACCGATGCCGAGTAATACCCCCGACGACGCTGACCTCGAGAACACGGATGTGGACGAGCCGGATTCTGGCGACGGGTTCAGCAAATCCGATCTCGTCGAGCCGGATGCTGCTGGTTCCGATGCCCTAGATTCCGATGCTGCCGAGTCGGAAGCTGTGCCAGCTAAGACCGTCAAGACTGCGAAATCCGATGCGCTAGCTAAACCGAGCGGTAAGGCGGGTAAAGCCGGCAAGACGGCCACGGCTAGCGTTGCGGCGGCTCCCGAGGCGAAACAGCCTGCGGCGCAACCGAAGTCGGCGACGCAGACCGAGTCCAAGTCGGACAGCATATCGCTGACCATTTCCACGTCGCTGCTCAAGAAGATCGGTGTCGGCGTGGTGGCGGTTGCGCTAATCGCTCTGCTCGGTGTCGGCATCTGGCTGGCGGTGGATAAGGTTCGCGAGTCCGGAGACGCGAGTCGGCAACTGTCGGCGTTCGACGAAGCAAAGGCGGCGTCGGATAAATTCGTCACCGCGCTGGTGAGTACCTCCAATGCCGACAAGGCCGGCGGTTATAAGGAGATTCTCGGTCCACTGTCTACCGGTGACTTGCGGACCCGGTTGGAGAAGGAGCGTGTCGACACCGAGAAGAGCGTCGCGGATCTGAAGCTGAAGGTTTCGTCGAAGATTTTGGTCTCGTCGGTTGAGTCGTTCAACACGGACTCGGCGAAAACGTTGGTCATGGCCGAAGTGACCGGCACCAGCGCGCAATTGCCGTCGGGTGCGTCCAATTTGATGGTCTTTCGGTTGGATTTGAGCAAGGTCGACGGGAAGTGGCTGGTGTCGAAATTCGACGGCCCACCGGGCAGCCGGAACGGTCAGATCGATCCCAACCAGTCGCTGCCCGGCGCGAGCCCGACGGCGCCGGCGACGACACCTGCCCCGGCCCCGCCCGCAACAACACCAGCGGGCTGAGCGCGGTCCTACCTTCGCCGCGACCGCGCCTGGTTGCGGACCAAGAGTGCCACCGGTCCCGCGCTCAGCAGGTCGCCGATTGTCGGAGCCCCCGAGAACCTGGATCGCGATGCCGCATCCACCCAATCACCTTCGGGCAGAACGAGGCTCGTCGCCGAGCGCACCTCATCGCCGAAGCTGTGAGTGAAGCGTGCGGTGACCAAGACGACGTCGGGCAGGAATGAGCCCGCGGTGCCACGGCCGAAGGCGATGATCCGGTCGCCACCGGGGCCTTCGGCGAACAGTGGAATATAGCTCGAATCGGTGCCGAAGGCGTCGGGATGCGCCGCGCGCAGCCTCAACGCGGTGGTGATCAGAACAGACTTTGGGTGTTTCGCCGACTGCGTGTAGTCGACCGGTCGGCGATTGTCGGGGTCGACGAGCGAGTCTTCCCACCACTGGGTGCCTTGATAGATATCGGGTATGCCGGGTGCCAGCAAGGTAATCGCCTTGTGTGCCAACGCTTCCGCGTGCCAGTGCGCATCGACTTCGCTGGTGAGTGCGGTGAGTGCGTCTGCGGATTCGCCGGTGGTGGCGTCGTTGATCCAGGTCGACATCGCATCTTCGAAATCCGCGTTTACGCTAGTCCACGAGGTGTGTAGGCCGGCTTCGCGCATCGCTTTGATGGCGTAGGCGTGAATCCGGAGGAACCACTGCGGGGATGGTTGCCCGTCGTCAGGCCAGATGCCAAAGATGTTCTGCAACAAGAACAACGCGGTCAACGGATCCGGCGGTGCGTGCCGTCGGTAGATATCGATGACGGTGCCCATCCACCGTTGCGGAATCTGCGACAGCATCCGGATGCGTGCGCGGACATCCTCGCCACGTTTGGTGTCATGTGTGCTCGATGTCGACATCGACATTGGCCAGGTGCGAAGGCGTCGCGCGTTGAGTTCGTGGAATTCGGCCAATGTCAGCGTCGCGTGGCCGGGGTCGCAGCCGACTTCCTGGGACGACACCAGTCTCGCCGTGCGGTAGAAGAGGCAGTCTTCAACGCTCTTCGCCGTCACCGCGCCGGTAGTCTGGGCCAGCCGCCCGGTCGGCTCGCCAGGTGATGCGGTGGCGTCGGCGATCACCGTGATCGCGGTGGCCAGGTCGGGCCGGATGGTCGCGAGCGATGCGAGGTTACTGGCGTAGTACGGCAGTAACCCCGGGTAGTCCTCGCGGTAGAACAGCGAGGTCGAGATTAGTTCACCGGTTGCTTCGAAGACTGGCCCGGCGGCTAATCCGAGGTCGGGCCCGGCAGCGCGGATGGCACGGACCAGTCGTGCGTGTTCGGCGCGGAAAGTCTGTGCGAGAGTGTGTTTCTTGAGCGCGATGCCGGTGTCGTGCAGCCATTGCGCATCCCCGGTCTGTCCGGTGAACATTTCGTGTTGCTCGGTCAGCTCCACAAGTCCGGCTTCGGAAACGAACACGGCATCGATGATGCGCAATTGGTCGTAGCCGGTGGTGCCGTCGACCGGCAGCCACGAATCGAGTTCTTCGGTAGGGGCCAGCACCTTCTCCACGAAGATCAGTGCCGCCGGCCCGAGATCGGATCGCAGTTGGTGGAGGTATTCGATCGGATTGGCCAGGCCGTCGGGATGATCGACCCGCACACCGTCGATCAGACCCTCGTTATATAGGTCGATCACCCACTGGTGGGTTGCGTAGTAGACCTCCGGGTCCTCCTGACGTAATCCGGCGAGTTCGTTCACCGCGAAGAAACGTCGGTATCCGATGAGCCCGCTATCATGCGGTACGAGCCGATAGTGTTGTGCGCCATGCACACTCGTCGGATCGGTGTCGTCGGCGGTTCCCGGGGCGGTGGGGAACACCTTGTCGTGATAGACGAGATTGCCCGCGTCATCGAGGCGCAGTGGCGACAAATCGCCATCCGACGCCAGTACCGGAAGCGCGATCTTGCCCTGGGCCCCATTCAGGGGGGAGAAGTCGAGGTCGAAATACTCGGCATATGCCGAGTCGCGGCCGTGGCGCAGCACGTCGGCCCACCACGGATTCTGCGCTGCGTCGGCGATACCCATGTGATTGGGCACGATGTCGACGATGATGCCCATCCGCCGTTTACGAGCCGCTTTGCTCAGTGCGCGCAGCCCGTCGATGCCGCCGAGGGAGTCGGCGACACCGGCCACGGCCGACCCGTTGGATTCGGGCGATGCCGTTGGGACCCAGTCGTAGCCGTGCTGTGAGCCGGCCATCGCGGTCGCTATCGGAGATAGGTAAAGGTGTGAGATGCCGAGATCGGCGAGGCGCGGCAGAATCGTGATGACGTCGGCGAATCCGAAGTCTGGCGTGAGTTGTATCCGATAGGTCGCTACCGGGGTCACCTGGCGGTTACCCGACGTCGGTGTGTCACCCGCGACCATCACTCTGCGCTGTCCTCTCTTGCCTGCACAGCACGACGACACTGCGCGCTCCGACCGGCAGTTGCCCACCGGCATCCACCGCTACAGTACTGGCTCCGGTGGCGTCGGAGGTGTCGAGCACACCGATCCATTTATCGCCGTAGCGAGCCGACGGCATCGTGAAATCGATTGCCCCGTCGTGCGCGTTGAAACAAATCAGGAAGGTGTCGTCGACAATCTTCTCGCCGCGCAGGTCGGGTTCGGCGATACCCTCACCGTTGAGAAAGACCGCGAGCGACTTGCCGAAACCCGAATCCCAGTCCGCCGCAGTCATTTCGCCGCCGGTCGGGGTGAGCCAGGCGATGTCGAGGTTTTGTTCACCCCACCGAATGGGACGGCCTTTGAAGAACCGTCGGCGCCGGAAGACCGGATGTTCGGTGCGTAACGAGATGACTCGCCGGGTGAACTCCAGGAGATCGGAATTATCTTGTGCCAGTGACCAATCCATCCAGGCCAGCGGTGAGTCCTGACAGTAGACATTGTTGTTACCCGACTGGGTTCGGCCAAGCTCGTCGCCGTGGGCGATCATCGGGGTGCCTTGCGACAGCAACAGCGTGGTCAGGATGTTGCGCTGCTGACGGGCACGCAGCGCACGGATGTCGGCGTCATCGGTTGGGCCTTCGACGCCGCAGTTCCAGGACCGGTTGTGACTCTCGCCGTCGCGATTGTCCTCGCCGTTGGCCTCGTTGTGTTTCTCGTTGTAGGACACCAGGTCTGCGAGAGTGAAGCCGTCATGCGCGGTGACGAAGTTGATCGATGCCAGTGGGCGTCGGCCCGTTGAAGCGTACAGATCGGACGACCCGGTGAGCCGTGATGCGAACTCGCCGAGCGTGGCCGGCTCACCGCGCCAGTAGTCGCGGACGGTGTCGCGGTATTTACCGTTCCATTCGGTCCACAGCGACGGGAAATTGCCGACCTGATAACCGCCTTCGCCGACGTCCCACGGCTCGGCAATCAGCTTGACCTGGCTGACGATTGGGTCTTGTTGCACGAGGTCGAAAAACGCCGATAGCCGATCCACGTCGTGTAGTTCGCGGGCGAGCGTCGAGGCTAGATCGAACCGGAAGCCGTCGACGTGCATCTCGGTGACCCAGTAACGCAGCGAGTCCATGATGAGTTGCAAGGTATGCGGATGCCGCCCATTGAGGCTGTTCCCCGTGCCGGTGTAGTCGGTGTACAGGGCCGGATTATCTTCTGCCAGACGGTAATACGCCGCGTTGTCGATGCCGCGAAAGCTGATCGTCGGGCCGAGATGGTTACCTTCGGCCGTGTGGTTGTACACCACGTCGAGAATCACTTCGATGTCTTCGGCATGGAATGCGCGCACCATCGCCTTGAACTCGGTGACCGCCGAGCTTGGCTGATCGCGCCGCGACGTGTACTCGTCATGCGGGGCGAGATAGCCGAATGTGTTGTAGCCCCAGTAGTTTCGCAATCCTTGGTCGAGTAGTACGAAGTCCTGCAGGAACTGATGAACCGGCATCAACTCGATCGCGGTAATGCCGAGCGATTTGAGATGGTCGATGATCACCGGGTGGGCGAGTCCGGCGTAGGTGCCGCGCAGTTCTTCGGGAATATCGGGATGTGCCGCGGTCATCCCTTTGACATGCGCTTCGTAGATGATGGTCTCGTGGTAGGGCCGACGTGGTGATCGGTCGTTCTGCCAGTCGAAATACGGATTGATGACCACCGACAACATAGTGTGCGCGGCCGAGTCCGCACCGATGAGATCGTCGGCGGTACCGGTCTCGGCTAACTCCGGAGCGGTGGAGAACAGACTCGAGTCGCCGGTGTCGAAGGTGCCGTGAAATGCCTTGCCATAGGGATCGAGCAATAATTTGGACGGATCGCACCGGTGTCCGGCGGCCGGATCGAACGGACCGTATACGCGGTAACCGTATTTCTGACCCGGTTCGATACCCGGGAGATAGGCGTGCCAGCAGTATCCGTCGACCTCGCCAAGTTTGATGCGGCTCTCGGTGCCGTCGTCGGCGATGAGACACAGCTCAACCCTGGTGGCGACCTCGGAGAACAGTGAGAAGTTCGTCCCCGCGCCGTCGTAGCTGGCGCCCAGCGGGTAGGCGGCTCCGGGCCAGCGTTGTATTCCGTTGTCGGCCACCGAATCGCTAGGGGAGACGTTCGCCGAATTGTGCATATGACGACATTAATCGTCGGCGCCGACAACTGTCGGGTGCGGTGGGGCCAGTCACAGATTCTGTGGCGGTCGACACGTGTTCACGCTGGTGTCGACTCGCTATTTCCCGCCGGTCCACGGCAGCACTTCGGCCATCTGTCTTCCGAGTTCGTCGGTGAGACTGCGGACATAGGTCGCACTCAGGTGGTGGTTGTCCTTGTAAACGATGATGTTGCCGGCGATCGCAGGGCAGAAGTCCTCGGTGCAGACGCCATTGGATAAGTCCAGCGCGTGCAGCCGAGGACGGCCCAGGCCGGCGGCGATCGCCGGATTTACCTTGTTCAGGTGGGTTCGGCGGTTGCTACCGCAGGTCTCGGCATTGCCGCCGCCAGCGAGGCACGCGGGAGTGTCGATAGTGCCCTTGGCGTTGCTCGGCCAGGGGGTGTCGCGAATGCCGAGGACGTCGATACCCGCTTTGGTGAAGCGGTCGAAGATGGGCAGGTAGGTATCCGGCGTCCAGTCGCCGCCGCCGGCGTCTCGGGGACGGGTGGAGTTGGTGAACACCGCATCGGGTTTGTCGGCGATTACTCGGTTCATCACCCGCTCCACCCACTCGTGGCATTGCGGATAGGGCACCCCGGCCTGCTTGGGGACGAGCTCGGTCGATAGCGGGCAGCCCATCTTGAGATAGGTGGTGACCTTGAAATGATTGCGTTTGCCGAGTGCGTCGAGCGCGGTGATCCACATTTCCGCATGCGAACCGCCCGCTAGCGCAATGGTTTTGGTGGCTTTGGGGTCGCCGTACACACCGATGTGGATACCGCCGTCGGTGAAGTTGCTCATAAATCCGTCGGTCGACGTCTCCGGAAAGTCCCTGACCACTTCCAATGGGGAGGGCTGTGGGTCGACGTTGGGTACTTTGAGTGTCCTATCGAGCAAAGCGCGTCCGCCCGGGTAGAGCGCGGGATCTAGCGCCTTGGTGTCCACGACAATGGTCGACACGTGACGCTCCCACAGTTTGATGGCGACGCCGGTACCCAACGAGGCGATCACCAGAATGGTCGTCACCAGCGCGGTATAGGACATCAGTCGCGGTTGCGCATGCCGTGCTACCAGTTTCGAGCGTCCGCCGCCGCGTAGCGGGTCCTCGATATACCTCTTGACGAGCCACGCGAGCGTCGTCGACACGATGAGCAGTGCGGTGCCCTCGAAAAAGTTCGCGTGGTCCTTGTCTCGCCAGTGGAGATAGAAGATCAGTAGCGGCCAGTGGATCAGGTAGAGGGAGTAGGCGATGGTACCGAGCCATACCGCCTGTTTGGTCGCGAGTAGCCGGTTGACGTCGGCTTGCGGGGTTTCTCCACCGAGGCGATCGTCGACGCGCGTACCCGACCAAATCAACATCAGCGTGGCACCGACCGGCACGAGCGCGAGCGGCCCGGGGTACTGCTCGACCCCGACGATCAGCCAGCCCGACGAGACGATCATGGCCAGCGCGATGGCACCGACGACATTGCGCAACCAGAGGGGTGCGCGCCATCGGGGCATCCAGATAGCCAGTAAACCGCCGGCCAGCGGCTCCCAGGTACGCGAGAAGGTGTCGTAGTAATTCCACTGCTGATTGACGCCCATCCGCATATGCGCCCAGTAGAAGGAGATCGCCGCCAAACCGAGTGCACCTGCGGCGACCAGCGCGGTGACGACTTTGCGGTCGCCGACGACAGGCCAGCGTAGTGCGACGAGTTTGATTACTCCGGCGAATCCCAGCGCGAGCAGCAGGGTGGCGACGAAGAACTGCCCCTGTACCGACATCGACCAGATGTGTTGGAGCGGGCTATTCGCGGAACTCGCAGCGAGATAGTCCTGCGAATTAAGGGCCAGATGCCAGTTTTGGTAATAGAGCCCGCTCGCGATCACTTCGCGCCCGATATTCACCCAGCGGGTCTGCGGCATGAACAACACGGTCGCTATCGAGACCGCGATAAGCACGGTGAACAGCGCGGGGAGCAGGCGGCGCAGGAGGCGTTTGAGGCGTGGCCACGGATTGACCGTGTGCCCGAAGGAGATAACAGTCGATTGGCTCGAGATCGTATGTCGCAGCAGGGAGCCGATGAAGAAATAGCCGGACAGGGTCAGGAAGACGTCGACGCCGCCGGACACCCGACCGAACCAGATGTGGAAACACGCGACCAACATGATCGCGACTCCGCGCAATCCGTCCAGATCTGTCCGGTAACTAGTCTGGACCGACGTCGCTTCCGCCGGTTTGGTCTGGGTCGGGGCAGCCAAAACGGGCAATCTCCTCTGCGGGTGTCGGTCGAAGTCGAGTGTGTCGATCGGTTCGCCAATCTACCTTGAACACCTGGCAAAAACCGATTCCCCCGCCCTTGCCGCCGCCGTCGAAAATCGGCTACGTCACCGAAACCGCCGACGTTCCGATCGCCGCGCGATGTCGGGCACCGTCGACGACGACGCGTAACGCGGCGTCGAACTCACCGGTGAAATCGCGGCCGGACGGCTCGGCGACCCCGAGGCGTTCCATCTGGATGCGGGTCTGCTCTTCGATGGTGAGTCCGATGGTGAGCTGGCAGATCGCGGTCGTGACGGCGTGCGCGTCGGCGTCGGACAACCCGCCCGACGACGCCGCGGCCCACACGACGTCGGCGATGGCCATCTCCGACAACCCGCTGGCCCAGCTCGATGACACCAGTTCGGCGCTGTCGGTTACCGACAACAGCCGATTGCGTAGCGCGACAGCCAGTTCGGTGAGTCGCTCATCCCAGGCCGACGACGTGTCGGGCGCCGCGATGGACGCGAGGATGTCGTCGCCAAGTGCGGCGAGCAGGGTCTGCTTGTTGGGAAAGTGCCAGTAGAGGGCGTTGGGGCGCACACCGAGTTCGGTCGCGAGCCGGCGCATGGAGAGGTCGCCGAGGCTGGTGCGCTGCAAGAGAGCGCGGGCGGCGTCGAGGACGTCGCGGCGGGAGTTGGCCACGAAAAGAGTGTACCTGTACGGTGTACAGGACCTGTACGGCGTACAGGTGATGGAGATGACTACGGCGACAGGATGTGATTTTCGATGACCGACATCGCATCCGTGGACGCTGCCCACATTTGGCACCCGTACGGAGCGATGCCGGCGAGCTCCGCGCCCCTAGTGGTGCGGGAGGCGAGCGGCGTCCGGCTCACCCTCGACGACGGCAGCGAACTGATCGACGGTATGAGTTCGTGGTGGGCCGCCATCCATGGCTATCGGCATCCGGCACTCGACGCCGCGGCCACCGAGCAACTCGGCAAGATGAGCCACGTCATGTTCGGCGGGCTCACCCACGAACCGGCCGCGCGTCTCGCCGAACTGCTCGTCGAGATCACCCCGGCCGGTCTCAACAAAGTCTTCTTCTGCGATTCGGGGTCGGTATCGGTCGAGGTCGCCATCAAGATGGCGCTGCAGTACCAGCGCGGTATCGATCCGCGCCGGACAAAACTACTGACCTGGCGCGGCGGCTACCACGGCGACACCTTCGCGCCGATGAGTGTCTGTGATCCCGACGGTGGCATGCACTCGCTGTGGACCGATGTCCTGGCACAGCAATTCTTTGTATCGCCGCCGCCAGCCGACTTCGACGTGGCCTATGTCGCCGAACTCGATGCGGCCCTCGCCGCTCACCGGCATGAGCTGGCAGCGGTGATCGTTGAGCCGATCGTTCAGGGCGCGGGCGGAATGCGGTTCCACGACCCGCGCTACCTGATCGAACTGCGCCGGATCTGTGATGAGCACGGTGTGCTGCTTATCTTCGATGAGATTGCCACCGGGTTTGGGCGGACGGGCGAACTGTTCGCGGCCGACCACGTAGGTATCACGCCCGACATTCTCTGCGTGGGCAAAGCCCTCACCGGCGGATACGTGACCCTGGCCGCCACCCTGTGCACCGACAAGGTGGCGCGGGTCATCAGTGAAGGTGAGGCCGGGGGCCTCATGCACGGCCCGACATTCATGGGTAATCCGCTGGCGTGCGCGATCGCGGTCGCCTCGGTTGAGCTATTACTGCAATCGCCGTGGCGAAAGCGTGTCACCGAGATCTCGGCTGGCCTGCGCGAAGGTCTCGAACCTCTGCGCGCTCGTGGCGGCGTCCTCGATGTCCGGGTACTCGGCGCCATCGGCGTAGTCCAACTCGATACCCCCGTCGACGTGGTGGCCGCGACGCGGGCAGCCGTGGCCGCCGGGGTATGGGTACGTCCCTTCCGAGATTTGGTCTACGTCATGCCGCCGTTCGTTTGTACCGACGACGATATCGCGGTTATCTGCGCCGGTGTTGCCGCCGTGGTGCGAGCGGTGACAACGGAATCCGCTGCACCGGGAGTGGGGATATCGGCGCCGGGGGCACAGGAGGTCAGTGCATGAGTACCGCGGTACCCGTCTCTACACACGTGCAGGCACCGGCGACTGTGGACCCGCTTGGTTGGCTCGCCGACGACGCGGTGGCACGCGCCGACGCCGGCCTGCACCGCGAACTGCTTGTCCGCCAGGCTGATTCGGACACTATCAATCTGGCGTCGAACGACTACCTCGGTCTGTCCGGGCATCCCGACGTCATCGCTGGCGCGCAACGCGCGTTGGCGGATTTCGGGGCGGGTTCCACGGCATCACGGCTCGTCGTCGGCACGACCGCCTGCCACGACGAATTCGAGCACGATATCGCCGAGTTCTTGGGTTGGCCTGCGGCACTGTGCTTTTCGTCTGGCTATCTTGCCAACGTCGGGGCGATCACCGCGTTGGTCGGGCGGGACGATCTCATCGTAAGTGATACCGGAACCCACGCCTCGCTGATCGACGGATGCCGGTTATCCAGGGCGCAGGTCGTGGTTGTCGATCGAGGTGACGTCGATGCCGTGGCTCAAGCGTTGCGCACCACTACCTTTCGCCGCGCCCTCGTAGTCACCGATTCGGTGTACAGCATCGACGGTGAGCCGGCACCCGTCGCCGAATTGTATGCGGCCGCGAGCGCTGCCGGTGCGGCGCTGCTCGTCGACGAGGCGCATGCCGTCGGCGTACGCGGCCCCGGCGGGCGCGGCCTGGTCGCCGAGTTGGGTCTGTCCGGTGCGCCCGGCCTGATCGTCACGACCGTGATGTCCAAATCCCTTGGTGCTCAAGGTGGTCTGGTGCTGGGATCGACGCTGGTTCGCGACCATTTGATCGATCGCGCCCGGCCGTTCATCTTCGACACCGGACTCAATCCGGCGGGGGTGGGGGCAGCACATGCCGCCCTCGACGTCCTCCGCGCGAATCCTGATCTGCCGCAACGACTGCGGGCCAACGCCGCGCGACTAGCCGCGCGCTGTGGTGGTGACGAGCCCGCAGCGGCGGTGGTGTCGTTGATCATCGGCGACCCGCACCGTGCGGTGGCGATCGCGGCCGGCTGTCGTGCCGAGGGTGTTCTCGTGGGTTGCTTCCGGCCGCCGTCGGTGCCGGCGGGGACATCGCGCCTGCGGCTCACCGCTCGCGCCGATCTGGATGAGCAGACCATCGACCGGGTGGCGGAGGTCGTGAATCGTATTCGTGCGCAGGTGATGTCGTCATGAGTACAACCGATCGCGTTTTCGTCATCTCCGGAACGTCAACCGATGTCGGAAAGACCATCGTGACCGCCGCGTTGGCTGCCGCGTTCGCCGCCGAGGGCTCCGATGTCGCGGTCTGCAAACCCGCGCAGACCGGCATCGCGCCGGGGGAGCCCGGCGACCTCGCCGACGTGACCAGGCTGGTCGGCGCGCTGACGACCGCCGAATGTGCGCGTTATCCCGACCCGCTTGCCCCGGAGACGGCAGCGCGGTTGGCCAACGCACCGTATCTCGTTCGCACGGAGGTAAATTCAGCGATCGGACATCTTGCCACCGATCACGACGTCGTCCTCGTCGAAGGTGCGGGCGGCGCGCTGGTCCGCCTCGCTCCCAGTTACACCGTGCTCGACGTTGCCGCCGATCACGATGCGCCCGTGTTGATTGTTGTCGACCCCGGTTTGGGCACGCTCAACCATGCCGAGCTGACCGTCGAGGCGATCCGTGCTCGCGGTCTCACACCCGCCGGCCTGATCATCGGATCATGGCCGGACACACCAGATTTGGC
>NZ_BAEH01000066.1 GCF_000241305.1 Gordonia effusa NBRC 100432 | reverse complement strand
GTCTAAACCATCAGGTGTTGCGAGCACTCCTTGAATCTGCCACTTGCGGTCGGGCCCATCGTTGTTTGGACACCTTTGCTATCGAGCGATGAGTTTTTCTGTGCCGCTTGGTCTATCACTGTGAAGCCGCTTCCACCGCCCCAGCTAGATCCCTAGCCCGCAGACTTACCCAGGAGCACACCATGACTACCTTCTCGCCCCAAGAATTCATCGACGCCGTTCCCGCCGAGAACACTCCTCGACGCAGCCGATTCGCCATCGTCGGCATCGTGATAAGCGTCCTCGTCGGCGCATTCCTGATCTTCGACGTAGTCGGCAAACTCACTCGCCCCGAGGCCGTCGTCGAGGGCATGGCCAAGCTGGGATTCCCCATCGACCAGGCAGCGGTGATGGGTATCGTCCTGCTGATTTGCGTTGTGGCATATGCGATTCCGCGTACCGCTGTTCTCGGCGCACTGGGCATCACCGCATACCTCGGCGGAGCGGTCACCGCGAATATGCGAATCGAGGCGCCACTGTTCAGCACCACCCTCTTCGCCGTCTACTTCGGAGTGTTCATGTGGATCGGGCTGGTACTACGCCGCCCCGAGTTGTTAAAGGTCGCCGGCATACGCCGCTGATCGCAAACCCCACACCAACGGTCAAACCCAGCACTTCACCGTGCTGGGTTTGACCGTTGTTGTGGGATCTCGAGGTCCGATGACTAGCCTGCGCTGGTGGGCAGCAGATAACGCTGGGCCATGTCTTTCCACATAGGCAGGTGGGGGTCGGACCGCGGGTCGCGGCGGGTGATGAGATAAGTCGTCGCGGCACCACGCATGCTGGAGTACATGATGGCCTGTAGAGCAGGATAATCTGGCGCATCAGATAACTCGGCGCCGAAGAATGAGGTGATTGCGTCGCGTACTAGCGGCCCGAGTCGTTTCTCAACTGGTTCGAGCGTCAGACGTAATGGCTCATTGGTACGGGCCGCCGTCCAAAGCTCATTGGCGGCCACGAAGTACGGCTGGTGAAAGGTTGACCACCCGTAGTCGATTCCTGCCGAGATCCGTTCGATCGGGTCTGCTGGCCAGTCCCGGCGATAGGACATCGCTTGGATGCGCGCTTTAGCCATGTGATGAACCGCGGCGATGAGCAGCGCGTCACGCGACGGGAAATGATGTAACAATCGTCCGCGGCTGACGTCAGCCTTCTTCTGTACAGCTAAAGTGCTGGTCCGCGCATACCCATTTGCTACGAGCGTTTCTAGCGCCGCCTCGAGAATCCGGGTCCGCACTTGGTTGTTGCGAGCCTCGCGAATACCCATAACAGGAGCTTGGGGATCGGTCATTTTCTCAGTATGAACTCCGACAGTATCGACAACGAGAGTTGGTGCCGCGGCGAACCGCACGGGACGCTGCCAGTCAGAAGCGGCGGTATATGAGTAACAGATCAACAGCTGACACAGAGAGTGCGAGAGAAGCCACGTGCCTGTCGGACGTTACTGCAGTTAACGTAGTAATGAAGCATTCCGCAAGTCCGCCGGTCAAATGCCTAT
This sequence comes from Gordonia effusa NBRC 100432, assembly GCF_000241305.1. Lineage (GTDB taxonomy): Bacteria > Actinomycetota > Actinomycetes > Mycobacteriales > Mycobacteriaceae > Gordonia > Gordonia effusa. The sequence continues at coordinate 21,195 of NZ_BAEH01000066.1, read as the reverse complement.
GTCAAAAATGTGGGGCTGGTGGGCGTGCCATCGTGCTCGATCCACATCTTTGAGAGGATCCATCAATGCCATTTCGTGCAGGGGATAAGTCTTGGCCCGGCGAGCACTGCTGTCAGTTGCATCTAAGATGCCGTTGGCCACACGTCTACCTGATTCGTTGGCGCCCTCCATTGTCGCGAGATCGATATTAGACCGAACGTGATCGCCGCCGATGAACAAATTGTTGATTTCGGTAGTGGCTGTAGGACGTTTGGCGTACGAGCCGGCAGTGTTGATCAGAAGCGGAGTCGCGTTGGCGGCCTGGCCATTTCTCCAGGTAATGCCGGGATCGAGGTGCCAGCGGATCAGGTCCCGGTCCCGGATTAGGTCGTACCCGCCACGGTTGAGACCGCGTCGCAGCTGGACCCACACTTCCCGCGCTATTTCTTGTGCTGTGCATTGTTTGGCTGTTTTTCCGTACAACACTCCGACCTCATCCCAGTTGGAAATATCCACTGACAAGATCTCGCGTACCCGTCCGTCACCATAGGTACGCGCCAGATCTTGGCCCCACACCTTGGCCTGAAAAATCGCCGTGAGTGCCCACGGTGAGCCCAGTAACGCTACATGCGCTCTGGGAGTGTCATTACGGCGGGACAAATAGTATTGAATTCCGACCATCCAATCATCCTGCAACTGGGTGAGCCCCTCCAGGTGCGGTGCTGCATGCAGTAATGATGTGGTCAGCAAGGGTCGAATCCGGTTCAGTGGCATTGCGGCGACATACCAGTCAGCGGACACCTCACTCGACCGACCAGAGCGGTTTACCACTCGCGCTTTGGTGATCCGGCGATTCTTGACAGTCAACTCGGCTAGGCCGCTGTCCATGGCAAACTGAACGCCCCTGGCCTTGAGATAGCGCACCCAAGGGTCGATCCAGGCCTGGTTGGTTGGACGGTTAAGCACCATATCAACGTTGCCCAGTAGCGGGGCCCGCGAGTACTCCGGAATTAGCCCGCTGATGGCGTAGGCCAACGCCAGACCGATCTGAGCGATGGTGCGCGCTGACGCCTTCTTGGCCTTTGCGGCCACTAATGAGGAACTGAGCGCGGTGGCCAAGTAGTTGCCGTAGTCCGGCGACATCTGGTCAGCCTTGATGTAGTCGTACCACGAGACGTTGTCCCATTGACCGATTCGTCGTTCATCGCAGCTCGTGGCGATGATTGTCATCTTGTAAGCGAAATAGGTCAGCTCGGTCAATGGCACTTGGCCAAGGCCGCGAAAGAGGTCGATGAACGCGTTCTGAATGTTCTTGAGCTGCAATGTGGTGTCGGCGGTAGTGACGATCGCCTCAAGATGCGCGGGAAGGATCAGCGGTAGATACGGATCACCATAGAGACCAAGTGTCAGCGCGTCGGCGGCTACTAGATGGGCATCCTTGACATTGCTGGCACCAATCGGAATTCGTGACATGGTGTTGGGCACGTGTTGATAACAACCGGGAAAGAATCGAAATCCGTGTTCGCCTGGCAGGTCGTAACGTCCACGCGTGCCAGTTCCCGAAACCGGCATGCTGCGAGCCTTACCGCCGAGAAACGCAGGCTCATAGACCGTCACCGTATAGCCGCGCTCAATCAGCTCGTGTGCGGCCGACAGCCCCGCCATGCCACCGCCAAAGATCGCGACGTCCCGGCCGTCGCCGACTCGCGGAGGTACAGGGGGATTCGCACGGGCTTGGGGAACCGTCGTTCCCAGACTCAGTGCCGAAGCCCCCGCTACCGCAATCGCCGAACCCTTGAGCAGCTCACGGCGGGTTATCCCAGCGGCCACCGTTCGATCACGCACCATCATCTTCCTCCCCCAAAGTAGTCAGTGTTGACTGAATTTGATTGATGATAGCTACCCGCACCCCTTGCCGAGTTGAAAATCGCAAACAAACTCTAAACGGGCGTCAGAATCCGATGCCACAACCTGAGCGAGTGCCTACGGGGGTTGTGAGGTTGCCGTTATTCAATCGCCGGTGCCGGTGGCAAGGATCCGTCTAGATTCTGATGAATACATATGCGGTACAAGCTTTTTGGCAATCGCATCATACGGTCGATCGACAGCTCGTTCTGAGCTCGGGCATCCTTCCGGTATCTCAACGTCGGAGCGTTACCGACCTGGAACTCAGGCGGGCCCCAACCGTTGTCAATCGACCGTACTGTTACGCAAGTGACTAGAGTGAAAACCCCTCGGCGGTTCAAGATTGTCGCTGCCAGCGCGATTGCCGTCGCGGCGATCGGTGGCACGGTCGTCGACACGTTGCCGCAGACGTCCACCGTTTCGGTGACCCATACCGCTGACACCGTTGACGCCGGCAAGCTCTACAACTCAGCTCAGAAGAAGTTCGCCGCCGGCGATGTGACCGGCGGCCTGACCGATCTCTCGACGGCTCTCCGAGTTGTCGCCAACGACGCCGATGCACTTGCGCTACAGGCGATCTGGGCAGATCAGGCCGACGATGCCAAGACCCGCGATGCCGCACTTACCAGGCTGTCGGGCGTCAATTCTGCTGCCGCCACAACAGCGCGCAACATCATCGACGGTGTGACGGCAGCGGCCGCGATCATTCCGGACACCACCCCCAAGGCGGTCAGCGGGCGTACCGCGATCGTCGTGCTCGGATACGGTCTCACCGCGAATGGCAAGATGGCCCCGGAACTCGTCAAACGCGTCACCGCGGGTAAAGAGCAGGCCGACGTCGCCGCTGGTGCGCCCATCGTGGTAACCGGCGGCGCGCCCAAGAAGGGCGTAACCGAGGCAGCTGCTATGCGAAACTGGTTGGTAGGCAAGGGGATTGCGGCGTCGCGAATCACGGCTGAGGATAAATCGACATCGACGGTGTCCAACGCTCAGAACACTGCCACGTTACTCAAACTCCAGGGCATCACCGACGTGGTACTGGTGACCTCACCGGACCACATCCGGCGTGCCGCAGCCGATTTCGCGGGCGCTGGACTGAAAGTCACCGGGACCCTCACCACCGCGACCAATCTGAGCAAGTACAGCAAGGCGCTCACCAAAGACCAGCAGAAGGGGATTCGCCTCGAATCGACCCGTGCGGCGAAGATTCCGGTGACCAAGACCGAAGGTATTCAGCTGCCGGGTTCGTTGCCCGACACCGGGCCGGGACTGATCACCGAAATCGGCGGCAAGATCCTCGAAGGATTGATGACCGGCAGTAAAGGCTAAGCGGCACTTAGGATTTCGGTGTCGCGACGCGGAAATGCGTTGTCAGCCGCTCGTCGTCGAGGAGATGGAACGCGATTGACGGCGGCTGCGACACATTCACGACGCCGGAACCTTCGAATGGCAGGTTCAGCGTCGACGACACCCCCGGTGCCAAACATAGCGGCCGGCCAGCGAATCTCGTGACCGCCGGCGTATGCGCGTGACCACATAGCAGTCCCACGATATTGGGATGTGCGGCAACGAGATCGATCAGCCGATCTTCGCCGGTCTGTCGGATCACATCCATTACTGGCATATGCAGCACGACCGGCGGATGGTGAAACGCGAGGAGGATCGATGTCGCCGAATCCACCTCTCCGATCGCGGCGTCGACAAAAGCCAGAGTCGCATCGCTGAGATAGCCGCCGGCCGAGTCGGGAATAGAACTATCCACAGCGATGATTCGAAGATTGTGTGAGTCGCCGGAGCGATTCGGTACGTCCAGAATGGAATTCTCCGGCAGTCCGACGACATCGCGGTAAGTCTGCAAATCGTCATGATTGCCGATAGTGGTTAGCGTCGGTAGATCCGACGTGACGGTCGAGACGAATTCTTCGTATTGCTCGGGTGCGCCGGTATCGGCGATATCTCCGGTTATCAGGAGCGCGTCGATGCCGACGGAGTACTGATTGATGTACTCGACGGCGGCTTCATTTCGACTCCGGTTGTATTCCGTGCCGTTGAAATGGAGGTCGCTGATGTGCGCGACGACAAACATTCCTCAAGGCTAATGGAGAGATTGCCATCGGCGCCCATCGACGTCGACGGAGCGCTGCGAGTTACAGATCGCCGGGCAGTTTGTCGCGCCGGATTCCGCGCCAGCTCGGGTGGCGCAGATGCCCGGTCGACGTCCAGTCCATGAACTGCACTTCCCCGACGATCTTGGGCAACACCCAGATCGCGCTGGCCGCGACCGGTCGGTCGATATTGTCTAGAAACGGCGACCGGCGGATCCGCAGCGGTTCGAGTTCTTCGGCCAGCGCCGCCAGTGAGGCGTCGGTGAATCCGGTGCCGACCCGCCCCACGTAGCGCAGTCCGGTCTCCTCGGGAAGCCCGAGCAGAAGGGAACCGATCGTGTTGGAGCGATTGCCCTGTCCGGGGCGCCAACCACCAATCACAACCTCGATGTCGCTCCAATTCTTGTGTTTGAGCCAGCGGGTGCTGCGCCGGCCCTGTTGATATATCGAGTCGCGGCGCTTAGCGACGACACCCTCGAGGTTGTGGTCGCGGCTGTACTGCGCCGCCGCTTTGCCGGGGCCGGGCAGTAGCGGCGGAACCTGCGCGTATGGCGAGTGCCGAAACAGCGGTGCCAACTCTTCGAGTAGTTGCCGACGTTCTCGCCACGGGGTCTTCAGTAGCGACGTTCCGTTCAAGAAGAGCACGTCGAATGCGTAAAAGCGCAGTTCATAGGACTCAGTGGTATTGCGGCGCGAAGCGAGCAGCGTGAAGTTGGTACGACCCGACGGGTCGATAGCGACCACCTCACCGTCGAGTACCACCTCGAGCATGCCGAGTTCGTCCGCCAACGACTGCAGCTCGGGGAAGTCGGCGGTCATATCCAGCCCCGAACGAGAGGTGAGCCGCAGAGAGCCGTTCAGGTAGCGCAGGATAATCCGGTAACCGTCCCATTTGCCCTCGAATGCCCACGTGCCGTCGTCGAGGTTGTCGATGGGTTCGTCGGTGGCCAGCATCGGACGCGGGTCGCGCAGACTGTCCGGCAAGATTGGCCGCGGTTCGTCGGACATCAGGTGTGCGAGCCAATTCTTCTCGCCGGTCCGGATCAGCACATAGCGGCCCTGGATTCGCTCACCGTGGAGGCGCACGATGATCTCTTTGTCGCGCCACTTCTCGGTCTCGTAGGTGCCCCGGTCCCAGATCTCGACATGACCGCCGCCGTATTCGCCAGCGGGGATGTCGCCGGAGAAATCCGCGTAATCCATCGGATGATCCTCGGTTTGAACGGCCAACCGATTCTGATCCGATGACACCGGAAGATTCTTCGGGATGGCCCAGCTGACCAGCACGCCGTCGCGCTCCAAGCGGAAGTCGTAGTGCAGGCGTCGTGCGTGGTGTTCTTGAATGACGAAGATGGGGCCGGCGGGGCCCTCGGTGTCGGTCGCCGCGTCGTCGTCGACAACCCGTGCGCGATGGGCGTCGTCGCTGAAAGGTTCGGGGGTTAGCGACGGATTGCGTTTGCGTCGGTACTCGCCGAGGCTGACGACACTTGACGGAGTTTCGGTTCGCGCGGGAGGCGCGGTCAGCGGGGCGTCGAGCCCGGCGAGAAGATCGCCGGGCTGCTCGATTCGTTCGAGGACTTCGGTGTAGAGAAGTTGCCGCAGATCAGGTTCGGCCATTTCCGCCCACGTGCGAGGCGCGGCGACCCACGGCTGCTCCCGACCGCGCAGTGAATAGGGGGCGAGGGTGGTTTTGGATCCGCTGTTCTGACTCCAATCAATGAAGACCCGGCGGTCGCGTACCGACTTCGACATTGACGCGGTCACCTCGTCGGGATGCGCGGCCGCCAACGAGGTAGCGATCTGCTTTGCGACGGCGCGCGCGGCATCGGGCGAGACCGGGTCGTCGAATGGAGCGTAGACGTGAATTCCCTTGCCGCCGCTGGTAACTGGGAAGGCGGCGAGCCCAGCCGCGTTGAGGAGTTCGTTGATTTCGATGGCGACCTGGGCGCACTGATACAACCCGACGTCGGGCCCGGGATCGAGGTCGAGGACCAGGCGGGTGGCCTTGAACGATGGGTCCTTCTTCGCGGCTACATTCGGCCCGCTCGCTGCGCTCCCGGCGCCAGTTGTCCGCCATTGGGGGACATGCAATTCCAGCGCCGCCTGTTGCGCGAGCCAGACGAGGTCGGCTCGTTTGTCGACGACCGGGTAGTGGATGAGTCGCTGACTATGCTCAATTCCGAAGCGCTGCAAGAAGTTCGGCGCGGCAGCGGGCAGGTCTTTTTCGAAGAACGGCTGTGACTCAACGCCATTGGGCCACCGTTTGCGCGTGACCAACCGGTCGACGATATGCGGCAACATCACCTCGGCGACGCGCGTGTAGTAGTCGATGACGTCATATTTCCGAGTGCCAGCCTCGGGATACAGAACCTTGGTCAGGTTGGTGACGGAGATTTGGTACCCGTCGACGTCGAGTGTGTTGCCCGGAGCCATGCGGACCATTGTCCACTGTGGCGGTCAGTGGTGTGACAACCCGAGCGAACCTAGTCTTACGCCGTCACGCACCAGTGCTGTGGCTTGATAAGACTCGGGCCGGGCTAACGACCCAGTAACAACTGTTCGCCGATGTCACTGCTCGATGGCACAATGGCCACCATGCGCTCGATCTGGAAAGGCGATCTGAGCTTTGGTCTGGTCAACGTGCCGGTCAAGGTTTACTCGGCTACGGAATCACATGACCGTAAAGCGACTCAGGTCGATTCCAAGGACGGCACGCGGATCCGCTACCGGCGAGTGCGTGAAGGCACCGATACCGAAGTAGATTTCGCCGACATCGCGAGCGCCTACGAGGCCACCAACGGCGAGACGGTCGTTCTGACCAAGGATGATCTGTCGTCGATGCCGGTGCAGAAGAGTCCCGAGATCGCGATATTGGAATTCGTGCCGCGCGACCAGGTCGATCCGATTTATTTCGACAAGCCGTATTACCTTGAGCCATCGTCGAAATCGCCGAAGGCCTATGTGTTGCTGGCGAAAGCGTTGGAAGAGACCGACCGGCTCGCCATCGCGAACTTCACCCTGCGCAACCGCACTCGGCTGGCCGCGCTGCGCGTCGTCGACGGCGTAATGACCTTGCAGACTCTGCTGTGGCCCGACGAGGTACGCACCCCTGACTTCGCCTTTCTGGGCGAGGATGTGCAGATCCACGATCAGGAACTCGCGATGGCATCGTCGCTGATCGACACGATGGCACGTGACTTCGAACCGTCGGAGTATTCGGACACCTATCAGGCCGAGTTGGCCAAACTGATCGATGCCAAATCCGAAGGCGCAGAGGCATTTCCGGAAACCGATAAGGCCGACGAGGAAGACGACGACTCGGAGGTGGCCGACCTGCTGGCGGCGCTGCGTGCATCGGTCAAGGATCGCGACGCCGCACCGGCCGAGTCGAAGGACTCGCCGACCAAGAAGGCGCCGGCCAAGGCGGCTGCCAAGAAAGCACCCGCGAAGAAGGCTCCGGCCAAGAAGGCGGCGAAGAAGGCACCAGCCAAGAAGGCCACAGCACGTAAGGCCGCTAGCTGACCCAGCGATCGGAGATCTTTCTTGCGGCGCGTGACTGTGACAATATAAGTTGTCACGATTCGTGCTGGTCTGCACGCGAGCGGCCCTCGTCAGACCCCTCGTCAGACCTAGGAAGGTAACCGAATGTCAACGAACGATTCCCAGTACACCGATGTGCTGATCGTCGGAGCCGGGCTATCCGGCATCGACGCCGCGTACCGCATCCGTGAACGCAACCCGCAGCTCAGCTACACGATCGTCGAACAGCGTGACCGCATCGGCGGCACCTGGGATCTGTTCCGGTACCCCGGGGTGCGCTCGGATTCCGATATCTTCACCCTCAGTTTCCCGTTCCGGCCGTGGCGCAAGACCCGCACCATTGCCGAGGGCGGGGAGATCCGGGAGTATCTCGAGAACACCGCGCGCGAGTACGGCATCGACAAGAACATCAAGTTCGGCATTCGTGTCGAGTCGGCGAATTTCGACACGTCAACCGATCTCTGGACCGTCGTCGGGCGTTCGGGCGACGAAGAGCGCGTTTTCACGGCGCGATTCCTGTACATCTGTTCCGGCTACTACCGCTACGACGAGGGCTACCTGCCAGATTTCCCCGGCCTCGAGAAATTCACCGGGCAGGTTGTCCACCCGCAGTTCTGGCCCGAAGACCTCGACTACAAGGGCAAGAAGGTCGTCGTGATCGGCTCGGGCGCCACCGCGGTGACGCTCATCCCGTCGATGGCCGACGACGTCGAGAAGATCACGATGCTCCAGCGGTCTCCCACCTACATGATGGCGTTGCCAGAGAGCGACATCATGACCAAGGGGATGCTCAAACTGTTGCCGCCGGAGCTCGCGCACAAGCTGCTACGACTGCGAAACGCGTTGGGCACCTTTGCCTTCTACCTCTACTGCCGACTATTTCCGAAACTGTCGCGTAAGACTTTGCGCGGAATCGCCAAGGCAATGCTGCCATCGGATTTCCCGGTCGACGTTCATTTCAAGCCAAGCTATGCGCCGTGGGACCAACGTCTGTGCGTTATCCCCGACGGTGATCTCTACACCGCGATCAGCAAGGGTAAAGCCGACGTGGTTACCGACACCATCGACCATGTGGTCAAGAACGGGATCGTGTTGGGGTCGGGCCATAAACTCGACGCCGACATCATCGTCACCGCCACCGGGCTGCAACTCGTCGCATTTGGTGGCGCCGCGATCAGTATCGACGGCGTGGAGTTCAAACCCGGTGACAAATACGCCTACCGCGGATACATGTTGAACGATGTACCGAATATGGCCTGGTCGGTTGGCTACACCAACGCTTCGTGGACCCTGCGCGTCGACCTGACGTCGCAGGCCGTTGCCAAGTTGCTCGCCTATATGAGCGAGCACGGTTACACCCACGCTTACCCGACGGCCAATGGCGCGGCGATGCCCGATCATGCCCTGCTGGAACTGAGTTCCGGATACGTCAAGCGCGCCGAGGGGTTGTTGCCCAAGGCGTCGGACCACAACCCGTGGCTGGTGCGGCACAACCTGGTTCTCGACGCGATCGACGCGCGCCGCTACGACGTCACCGAAGCGATGGTGTTCGGCAACGCTACCGATGCACCCAAGTCCGGTGACACTGAAGTTCTGGCCGGCTAGGTTGGCGAAATTCGGTGGCCTCAACTCGGGGTCATCGGTTGTAATTCATAGGTGAGTATCGCAACCGACGGCGTATCGAAGGTGCTGCGCCCGTTTTCGGCTGCGCAGTACCGGCGTCTTGCCGCGGGTTTGGTGCTCGCGTTGTTCGGCGACGGAATGTGGACGGTCGCGGTCATCTGGCAGGTGATAGCGCTTGGCGGTGGAGCCGGGCAGGTCTCGATTGTCGCCGCCGTCGCGGCGGTCGGCATGGTGGCGTCGACGCTCGCCGGCGGTGTGCTCGCCGACCGGGTCTCGCAGCGCCTGATCATCATCGGGCTGGAAATGGTCAAGGCCGCTGCGGTGGGTACCGCGGGTATCGCCGCACTCACGGGTCATCTGACGTTGGCTCATCTGATCGTTGTCGCAGCGATTAGTGGAATCACCACCGGCATCTACTATCCCGCGTACTCGGCCTTGCTTCCCAGGATCATCGAGGCGCGGGATCTGCAGGCGGCCAACGGAATCGAAGGCTTCCTGCGTCCGGTGATCTTCCAGGCGCTAGGTCCGATGCTTGCCGGTGCCGCGATTGCGACCGCGTCCCCCGGGCTTGCGCTGGCCCTGTCGGGACTATGCAGTGCGGGCGCTGCCGCGTGTTATCTGTCGATGAAACCTGTTGAACTGCAGCGCGAATCGTCGGAACGCCCGTCGATCGTCGGTGACGTCGTCGACGGATTCCGGTATATGTGGCGGACACCTTGGCTGTGGGCCACGCTATTCTTCGCAACCTTTCTGGTGCTGTTGACGATGGGGCCGATCGAGGTGCTGGTGCCCTTTGTTCTCAAGGATCGAATACATGGCGACGCCGGTGATCACTCGGTGGTCTTAGCCGCCTTTGGGGTGGGCGCGGCGGTCGGTTCGTTGATCTTCGCGGCATTGCCGATGCCCCGGCGATACCTCACGATCATGTTCGGTCTGTGGGGAGTGAGCGGCCTGCCATTGGCGGTATTCGGTGTAGCGCAACACCTTTGGGTATTCGTGGTCGCTGCCTTCATTCTGGGTGTTGGATTTGACGGCCCGATGGTGTTGTGGGGCACGCTATTACAACGTCGAGTCCCGTCGAGCCTGCTTGGGCGGGTGGCGAGTTTGGATTTCTTCGTGTCGATCGCGTTGATGCCGGTGTCGATGGCATTGGCCGCGCCCGTCGCCGATGCCATTGGGTTGACGGCGGTATTCGTTATTGGTGGTCTGGCACCAATCCCATTCGCCGCCGCCTTCTACGTGGCCGCACGACTGTGGCGTGACGAGGTCGAGAATCCACTGCACGACGCCGAGCCGGTGCTGGTGGAAAACGGCTGAGGACCGGCGTCCGCGGGGCTTCCCCTTGCTGGTCGAGTGGGAGGCCGGTCCGCGAAGGGAGGGCTTCCCCCCTTGTTGGTCGAGTGGGAGGCTGGTCTGCGAAGGGAGGGCTTTCCCCTTGTTGGTCGAGTGGGAGGCCGGTCCGCGAAGGGAGGGCTTCCCCTTGCTGGTCGAGTGGGAGGCCGGTCCGCGAAGGGAGGGCTTCCCCTTGCTGGTCGAGTGGGAGGCTGGCAAGCGAAGGGAGGGCTTCCCCCCTTGTCGGTCGAGTAGGGATCGACGAGCGCAGCGAGGAGATTCAGTATCGAGACCCCGCAACCCAAAAGCATTACCTGACAACAGGTCCCGACAAAACTAGAACAAGTTTCAGTTCATGTGTTAGCGTCCGCCAATGGGCTTTCTCAAACAGGACGCGCCATCGGTCGTCGACTTCGCCGAGTGGAGCAAAGGCACTCGCGCGGAGAAGATCGTGCCGATGGCCCGACATTGGGCCGAAGTCGGATTCGGCACGCCCGTGGTCCTGCACCTGTTCTATGTCGTGAAGATCGTCGCCTACGCCGTCGTCGGATTACTGGTGGCATCGACGACATCGGGGATTGGCGGGATAGGCAACATCGGTGACTGGATCTTCGAACCGATCGTCTTCGAGAAGATCGTGCTCTACACAATGCTGTTCGAAGTCGTCGGCTTGGGTTGTGGTTTCGGCCCCCTCAACAACCGGTTCTTTCCGCCCCTGGGCTCGATTCTCTATTGGTTGCGCCCCAACACTATTCGGCTGCCACCGTGGCCATCCCGGGTGCCGTTGACCCGTGGCTCCGCGCGCAGGCCAATCGATGTCGCGCTGTACGCGGCGCTGCTGATCCTGTTGCTCCTCGCGATCTTCTCCGATGGAACCGGGCCGATCGCGGAGCTGGATACCGAGGTCGGCGTATTGCCGACCTGGCAGGTGGCGTCGATCGTCGTCGTGCTCGCGATGTGCGGGCTGCGCGACAAGACGATATTCCTCGCCGCTCGCGGTGAGGTCTACGGTTCGCTCGCGGTTGCTTTTCTGTTCTCCGGTGTCGACATTCTGATCGCCGCGAAGCTGGTGTTCCTGACGATCTGGGTTGGCGCAGCGGTGTCAAAGTTCAACCGGCACTTCCCCTTTGTGATTTCGACGATGATGTCCAACAACCCGGTGTTACGGCCACGTTGGCTCAAGCGGAAGTTCTTCGCGCATTTTCCCGACGACCTGCGGCCGAGTCGATTGTCTCGTGTTGTGGCGCATTCGGCTACCGCCGTCGAGTTATGCGTGCCGCTAGTCCTGTTCTTCACCCATGGCGGATGGCCGACCGCAGTCGCGGCAACGGTGATGATCGGTTTCCATCTAGGAATTCTGGCGTCGATTCCGATGGGAGTTCCGTTGGAGTGGAACGTATTTATGATTTTCGGGGTGGTCTCCCTCTTTATCGGGCACGCCGACATTGGACTGGGCGGCCTCACGAGCGCATGGCCGGTGGTGTTATTCATCGTGTTGGCGAGTGTCGTCATCGCGGGAAACCTGTTGCCGCGCAAGGTCTCTTTCCTCGCCGGGATGCGTTACTACGCGGGTAACTGGGATACGTCGTTGTGGTGTATGAAGCCGTCGGCGTCGGCAAAGGTGGCCGAGCACATCGTCGCGATCGCGAGTATGCCGGCGGCGCAGATGGAGCGATACTACGGCAGTCCGGAGACCGCGCAACTGTACTTGTACATGGGATATGCGTTCCGCGCCTTCAACACTCACGGTCGGGCGATGTTTACGCTCGCCCATCGCGCGATGGCCGGATACGACGAGGCCGACTATCTGCTGACAGATGGTGAACGCATTTGCAGCACCGCTATCGGATGGAATTTCGGCGACGGTCACATGCACAACGAGCAACTGATCGCGGCGTTGCAGGAGCGGTGCTCATTTGAACCCGGTGAGGTACGAGTGGTGCTGATCGACGGTCAGCCGATCCACACGCAGACGCAGCGTTACCGGCTCGTCGACGCCGCGACCGGAGAGTTCGAAAGCGGACACGTCCGCGTCGGGGACATGGTTTCCCGGCAGCCGTGGGATGACACCATCCCGGTCTTTGTCGACTGACCTGCCGCGAAAATCGTCCGAATAATCGTGTGCCAAGGGCATATTGCCCTCGGTGCACAACTATTCGGACGATTTTCACGACCGGGGGCGGCGACGGTCGACAGGCCGGCCGCCGGACCGTCAGACGGTCGCGGGTGTCGCTTCTTCCTGGACTCCCTCGATGGGGATCTCGCGAATCGCGGTGCCCTCGATGTCGACGTTGGGCAGGATCTTGTCCAGCCAACCGGGGATCTTCCAGGCCCAGTCACCCATCAGAGCGGTGACTGCCGGCACCACGATCATGCGGATGATGAAGGCATCGAAGAACACCGCTGCGGCCATCGCGAAGCCCATCATCTTGGCGGTCGTATCCGGCACGAGCATGAAGGATACGAACACGAGAATCATGATCAGCGCCGCCGACGACACGACGCGCGCGCCGTGTTGGTACCCGACGATGACAGCCTGCTTGGCCGGTACGCCGTGGACATATTCCTCGCGCATTCGCGATACCAGGAACACCTGATAGTCCATGGCCAGACCAAAGACCACGCCTATCAAGAAGATCGGCAGGAACGAGATGATCTGCTTGGGATGGTCGATGATGCCGAGGTGACCCTCTTGGAAGATCCAGACGGTCGCGCCGAAGGTCGCCAGCACCGAGAACAGGAACCCGATGGTCGCGGTCAACGGCACCAGGATCGAGCGGAACACGATCATCAAGATGATGAATGCCAACCCGATCACGATGATCAGGAACGGAATCAGGGCGTCGGACAGCTTCTTGGAGATATCCGACATGATCGCGGTCTGCCCACCGACATGGATCTCGGTGCCCGGCGGGGAGTTCTTCGCGTAATCACGAATCTGCTCCATCAGGGTGTTGGTTTCCGGGCCGCTCGGCGAATGCTCGGGCACGACGACGATCATCGTGGCCTGCAACGGCCCTTGGGCCGGCTTCGCTGGATCGGGCTGATTGTTGGGAACCGGTACGAGCGCCTGGGCATTCGCGACGTTCTTGAGGTCCTTGATGTGGTCGACGGCACCTTTCGATGCGAGGGCGACGTCGCCGTTCTCACCGGTCTTGTTGACCACGACAAACAACTGGCCACCGCTCACGCCTTCACCGAATCCCTTGGACAGCAACTCGATCGCGGCAGCTTCGTTGTCGGTACTCGAGGACATGCCCAACTGCATATTTGTCATCGGAATGGCGCAAACCGCAAGTGCGGCAAGGCCGATGACGGCAATGGGAGCTGGGAAGCGGGTGACGAACTTCGCGAAGCGAAGCCCGTTCGACGGTTGCGAGTCGGGCTCGTCGCCGTGCCGCACGCCGGGAATCTTCGGCGAAAAGGCGAATCGGCCGAATGCTCCGAGGATTGCCGGAATGAGAGTGATGGCACCGAGGACCGCGATAACGACCGCCAGTGCGGCGGCCAAACCCATTTGGGTGACGAACGGGATACCGACCACAGCGAGCGCCGCGACGGCGATCACCACCGTCAGCCCGGCAAACACCACCGCCGAGCCAGCCGTCCCCACGGCGCGTCCTACCGCGGCCTCCCTGGACCCGCCAAGGTTCAATTCAGACCGGTATCTGGACACGATGAACAGTGCGTAGTCGATCGACACCGCGATGCCGAGCATCAAGATGATCGTCGTCGAACTTTGTTGGACATTGAGGAAGGTCGCACTCAGAGTCACCAACATCATCGTCAGGATCACGCCAACAAGTGCGGTCACGATCGGGATGAATGCTGCTAGCAGCGCGCCGAAGGCCACGATCATGACGATGAACGCGACACCGAAACTGATCAGCTCGGCTGAGCCGCCTTGCGCGAAGACTTGTTGAAGTGCGCCAGTTCCTTCGACTTGCAGACCATCGCCCTGGTGACGTTTCAGGAGGTCCTGGAACTGGGTCATATCCGCGGTCTTGAGATCCTCGCGGTTGATGTCTTGATTGACGACGATCAGCCCGACTTTGCCATTGTCGCCCAGCACCTGTGCTGCGATCGCAGGCTGGGCCTTGGCCGCGGTTACCGGGTTGACGACGGTATTCGGATCGATGATTTTCGGCAGCGTCTTCTTGACGTCGTCAACCAACGCGTTGATCTGTGGATCATGTTTGGCCAAGCCGTCGTCAGCTGCGACGACGATGGTCGTGCTGGCTTTGAGTAGTTGATCGTTGGTCGACTTGAAATGCTCGTTCATCACCGACATCGCTCGATCAGAGTCGGTGCCCGGCAACTCGAAGTCGGTTGCGAATTTAGGTTTGGTGATGCCGACCGCGGTGCCGGCCAACACTAATGCGATCAGCCATACGGCGATGAACCACCACTTTTTCCGATACGCCAAGCGTCCGAGTCGATACAGTGCGATTGCCACTGCGGGCATCCTCCCAATAGACGAATGTCAGGCCCAACGGTTCCTCGAACCGGGGCTTCGCTACAGCGTACTGGGAAACTGTGAGTCAGTAACAGTGGCGCCCGCCACAGTGTCGACGCATCCGGGTGTGACGCGGACCGCGGACGCGCCAACGGGGAAACTACTATCAGATATATGACTTTTGATCCCAAGACCCGCTTCTTCGACCTAGTCGCTTCGGGCGAACTATCCGAGCCGCAGACGCTTGACGAAATCTGGGCGGCACTGCCGACAGTCCGCGTCGACGAGATTCTTGGTCCGTGGCGGGGCGGTGAGTTGCCCAGCGGGCATCCGATGGATGGGCAACTGGAAAAGGTGCGTTGGTACGGCAAGACGTTCACCTCGGCCTACGACGTACAACCGCTGGTCTGTCGCGACGACGCGGGCGAGCTGTACTCCAACAAGGAACTTGGGCACGGCGAAGCAAGCCTCTGGCATGTCGAGTTCCGGGGCGAGGTAACGGCGTCGATGGTCTACGACGGCCAGGCGGTCATCGATCACTTCAAGCGGGTCGACGACAACACCCTGATGGGCATCATGAACGGGAAAACGTCCCTGGTGCGCGATCGGCACTTCTACTTCTACCTACAGCGCGACGAGGCACGCTAGTCTCGCTCCATGACTGACCAGACGCCGGAGACACCGGCACCCGGCCGTGCCCGCCAGAACGAGATCTACACCGAAGGCATCCACGACCGCGTTCCGTCGGTCCCCACCGACTTCGCCGAGTTGGAGCACCGCGCGAAAGCGGCTATGTCGCAACGTGCTTGGGCTTATATCAACGGTGGAGCCGGTGAAGGCTCGACGATGACCGCCAACCGTCGAGCGCTCGATCGATGGGCGATCGTGCCTCGTGTACTGCGTGACGTCTCGCAGCGGTCGCTTTCGACGGAGTTGTTCGGTCAGCGCCTACCGGCGCCCGTGCTTTTCTCGCCGGTCGGTGCCGGGGGCCTGGTCACCCGCAACGCCGACGTCCACATTGGCCGTGCCGCAGCACAATTGGGTGTTCCGTACATCTTCTCGAACCAGGGCAGCGCGCCGATGGAAGATGTCGCCGCCGCTATGGATGAGGTGAAACCCGGTGCGCCACGGTGGTTTCAGATGTACTGGTCGACCGACGACGATCTCGTCGACAGCTTTCTGCGGCGGGCTGAAGCAATGGGCGCGGGTGCCCTCGCGGTAACCCTCGATACCACGATGTTGGGTTGGCGCCCACAGGATCTCAACCTTGGATCGCTGCCGTTCGCGCGTGCCGAGGGGATAGCTCAGTACACTTGCGACCCGCGGTTCGCGAAAATCGTCGAGCAGCGGATCGCCGATGCCGCCGCCGCGGATGGTGCCGAGTCGCCTAAGCCGTCTCTGGGCGCCATCAAAACGCTGTTCGAGATAGCGCGCAATGTGCCCGGCTCGGTCCTGAAGAACCTCGTCGCCAAAGAGCCGCGGACGTCGGTGCAGACCTTCCTCGACATCTACTCGCGTCCGTCGTTGAACTGGAATGACATTGCGGGACTTAGAGATCGGACCAAATTGCCGATCGTCCTCAAAGGTATTCTGCATCCCGACGACGCGCGGCAGGCAGTCGACCTCGGCGTTGACGGCATTATGGTGTCCAACCACGGAGGACGTCAGATCGACGGCTCGATCGGTTCGGTCGACGCTCTGGTCGACGTGGTTGAGGCGGTCGACGGGCGTGCCAAGATTCTCGTGGATTCTGGAATACACACTGGCGCAGACGTTTTCAAGGTTCTCGCGCTAGGTGCAGACGCTGCTTGCATTGGTCGTGCACATATGTACGGGCTGGCATTAGCCGGCGTCGACGGTGCGCGGGACGTCGTGAAGAATGTCATCGCGGAGCTGGACCTCACGCTAGGATTGGCCGGTCATACCGACGTCGCGGCGCTTACACCGGACGCATTGAAGCAGGTCCGATAGCTCCCTACACCAGCGATCGTCCGGTCCGGATCCGCCACCGGACGTCGGCGAGCAGGATGTTGAACGGAAACAGTTGCAGACTCCGAGGTAGCCGTCGGACGATGGCGCCGAGAATCTTGTTGTGCACGTGGAAGACTCGTTCTTGAGCCGGTGACAATTGCATATCCATCATGGTGCGGAACTCAGTCGGCAGGAATCCGATTGCGAAGATTTCGCTCCACCAGCCGAAGAGTCGGGACGGTGTCTTGCCCATGAATTCGACTCGGGCGAGGCCGCGCAGATAGCGCTGCACCGGCGGATCGATCTTCAGCGTGGCGACGGTGTCATCCCAGTACTTCCAGAAGTCCTCGCGCGTGGCCGGCCACATCTCGCGGGGCACCTGCAGTGTGGTGCCCATAACTGATCCCTGCTGATACGCCTCTTCGGTGATCGTCGCCGGGTCGCCGTAGATCCGCTGCATATCCTCCCAGCCGCGGTACAGGCACGCGGCGACCCACAGTTGCAGCTTCGGATCGAAGGCGTTGTACTTCACCGGGCTGGATTCGGTCGAGTGCACCTGCGCATGCGATTTACCGACCGCTTTGCGGTACGCCTTGCGGTCCTCGGGGGAACCCAGCGCCGCGACGGCGAGGTAACTCAGCGTGGTACGGGTCCGCTTGACCGGGTGCTTGAGCAGGTTGCCTGATTCCACCCGGCTCTCCACCACGCCATAACCGACCGCCGGCATTGCCAGCTGCATGATGACGTTCGCGGGTCCGGCGAGTAGCGCGATGCCGATCATCGGCATCTGGTCGGTCCGCACGGCGTCGAGTTCGGCACGCGATACCCGCGGCACCTGCTTCTCGGAACTGTCCGGTGTGGCCTGCGGCCGATCCAACGCTTCTGCGGTCATGAGATTCCCTTCTGACAACGCTCGTTCTCAGTTTATTGAACGGCCAGTAGGGTCGAGATGTCAAGATAGACCGATGAGTCCAACCCAAAGTCCCACACAGCCGGAGGGTTCAGCCTTGCGCGCCTACGGCGGCGAAGGCGGCGACAAGCGTGTCGCCCGCCGTCGTGCGGCTCTGATCGATTCGGCACTGGAATCTCTTGGCGGTGCTGGTGGCGGGGCGATTACGGTGCGCGGCGTCTGTAAGGCCGCCGGGCTCACCGCTCGCTATTTCTACGAGAGTTTCGACTCCGTCGATCAACTTGTGGCCGAAACGTTCGACGGCGTCATCGCGGAGATCACCGACGGCGCGGTTGCCGCGTTCGCGGAGGGGGTGAGTAACCAGGACAAGGTTCGGCGCAGTGTCGCGGCGATCGTCGACGTGATCAACGGCGACCATCGTAAGGGCCGACTGTTGTTTTCCCAGAAGCTGCTCAGCCCAACGTTGGCACAGCGTCGTCTTGACTCGACCGAAGCGTTTGCCCTGCTCACGGTCGAATCGGCGGGAGCCTTCGACGTCGACGCCAATCCGAGCGTCATCGCCGGGGCGCATTTCCTCGTCGGCGGGTTCGCTCGGACGCTCGCCGCGTGGCTCGACGGTCACATCGATCTGACCGTGGAGGAGATGGTTGATGTCTGTACCGAAATGCTCTTAGGCGGGCGGCGAACTCAGTAAAACGGCAGGTGGCGAGTGAGCGTTCTGTCGGTCGGGCTATCTTTGAGAGATGACTGTGAGTCCGAGCTCTGCCACCGGCGCCGGATCGTCAGGCATCACCGGGTGGCGTGATTACGGGGAGCCGCGCCTGCCCGCGCCGCTGGCTGCCGCATTGGAAGCCTTCGCCGAACATGGATATCACGGCACGTCGGTGCGTGATATCGCCGCGCGGGCAAACCTTTCAGTTCCTGGTCTCTATCACCACTACCCGTCCAAGCAATCACTCCTGCAAGGTCTGCTGGAGTTGACGATGACCGACTTGCTGGCCAGGTCGGAACAAGCGATCGCCGAGGCGGACGCCGAACCGGTTGCCCAGTTCGATGCCGTGGTCGAGTCGCTTCTGCGTTTCCATATGTATCGCAAGGAGCAGGCATTCGTCGGTTCGACGGAGATCCGCAGCATCGACGATCGCTACCGGGACGAATACATCGGCTACCGGGATCGCCAGCAGTACATGGTCGACGACATCGTGTTGGCCGGGGTCGACGCCGGGGTATTTACAACGCGCTACCCGAAAGATGCGAGTCGAGCCGTCACCACGATGTGCGTCGGCGTATCCACCTGGTACAACGCCGACGGCGAGCTGGGTGCCGACGAACTGATATCGCGGTACCTCCAACTGGCGCGGGACACCGTTGGCTACGCCGGTTAACCGCTCGTACTTGACCTCTTCTCGGTGAGATGACAAGGTGAACGGGCCGAGCGAGCGTTCGGTCCGAATAGAGGAGAGCTGTCGATGCCGATCGACCTGACCTATGCCCCCGATGTCGTCGATCTGGTGACTCGCACCGAGAGGTTCATCGCCGACGTGGTGCTGCCCGTCGAAGATCGGTTCGCCGGAGACATCACCGCCGCTGGCGGCGACGACATCCGACGTGAATTGAATACCGCGGCCAAGGCTGCCGGCGTCTTCGCGCCGCATGCACCCATTGAATACGGCGGGGCGGGACTCTCGATGTCGGATCGGGCGCCGGTGTTCGCGGCTGCGGGCTATTCGACTTTCGGGCCGATCGCGCTGCACATCGGCGCACCCGATGAAGGCAATGTCCATATGCTCGCGCATATCGCGACCGACGCGCAGCGAGATGAGTTCCTAGCGCCGCTGGCCACTGGCGATGTCCGCTCGGCCTTCGCGATGACCGAGCCGTCGCCAGGTGCGGGCGCCGATCCAAATGCGTTGAACACCATGGCCGTTCGCGTAGACGGCGGCTGGAAGATCAACGGCCGCAAGCGCTTTATCACCGGAGCTGATGGTGCTGCCTTCTTCATCATCATGGCGCGCACGAAAGGGGAGCCGGGCGACCGCGGCGGAGCGACGATGTTCCTCGCTCCGGCGGATACGCCGGGTATTTCGATCGACCGGCATATCCACACCGTGGACAAGGCGATGATCGGCGGCCACTGCGAGATGACGTTTGCCGATGTCTTTGTGCCCGATGGCAATGTGCTCGGCGAGGTCAACGAGGGATACCGCTACGCGCAGGTACGGCTGGGCCCGGCGCGAATGACGCATGTGATGCGATGGCTCGGTTCGGCTCGCCGCTGCCACGACGTCGCGCTCAGTTATGTCGCCGAGCGCGATGGTTTCGGTGGGAAACTCGGTGACCTGGGCATGATCCAGCAGATGCTGGCCGACAACGAAATCGATCTCGCGGCGTCGAATGCGTTGCTAGTGCAGGCATGTCACGCACTGGACCGGGGCGAGCATGCGTCCAACGAGACATCAATCGCCAAAACCTATGCGGCAGAGGCCTACTCGCGAATCGCTGATCGAAGTATGCAGATGTGCGGCGGACTTGGCGTCTCCGACGATTTGCCGATCGCACGACTGGCTCAGGAACTGCGGCCCTTCCGCATCTACGACGGACCTTCGGAAGTTCATCGGTGGGCAATCGCCAAGCGGGCAGTCGGGCGGACGCGGAAGGCGAGTCGGGCAGCGAGTGGCTCTAGTGGAGTCGGAGCTCGGGCGTGAGTGATACCTCTGTACTCAATCCCGTTGTTCTGCAGCAATTTCTGCGCGACAGTGGCGTCGACGTCGCTGGAGACCTCGACGTCGAGTTGATCAGTGGCGGCAAGTCGAACCTGACGTTCGCGGTTACCGACGGCGTCGCCAAATGGGTGGTCCGGCGTCCGCCGACGGGTGGGCTCACGCCATCGGCGCATGACATGAATCGCGAATGGGCGGTGACCAAGGGGTTGCAGGGTACTGCGGTTCCGGTGGCTGCGACGGTCGCTATCGACACTGACGGCTCGGTTCTTGGTGCACCTTGCACGGTCGTGGAATTCGTTGACGGACAAGTGATTCGGACTCGTGAAGAGGTAGATGCGTTCGATGACGCCGCCGTCGAAGCCAACGTCGGCGCACTCGTGGATACTCTCGCCGCACTGCATGCCGTCGATTACAACGCGGTTGGACTCGGCGAGTTCGGCCGTCCCGACGGATTTGCCGCCCGCCAGGTGAAGTTGTGGGCGCGGCAGTGGGGCATCGTCAAGACTCGCGAGCTGGCCGATATCGACCGGCTGATCGGCGCGCTCACTGATCGGTTACCGACGTCGGCGCGCAATGGCATCGTGCACGGCGACTTTCGTTGTGACAATACGATTGTCGCGGCCGATGACCCGGGAAGGGTTCTCGCGGTAG
>NZ_BAEH01000067.1 GCF_000241305.1 Gordonia effusa NBRC 100432 | reverse complement strand
ACCGGCGTGCTCGCAAGCTCGCCAGTCGGCACTCGACCAGCGGGACGGAGCACCGGCCTCACCACTTCGCCCGACGGCACTCGACCAGCAGGAGCGGCACCGGCCTCACCACCTACTCCCGACGGCACTCGACCAGCGGAGCAGGCTAGAACATCGTGTTGTTGTTCGCCGACTTCTCGGGGACTGGCTGGATGACGTCCCAATGCTCGACGATTTTGCCGTTGCTGATTCGGAAGATGTCGACTATCGCGCTGCCGCGATCATTAGGGCCCTCGGTGGCGTGCACATGCAGGTACACCAGATCCCCGTCGGTCGCGCTGCGCACTATTTTCGATCGCTGCGCCGGATTGTCTGCGAAGGACTTCTTGAAGTAGGAGACGAAGGGCGCCTTGCCGTCGGGCACATTCGGGTTGTGCTGCCGATAGTTGTCGGCAACGACGGTCGCGGCCTCATCAACCTGATGCTCGTTGAAGAATCGGTTGTAGAAATTGACAATCAGTGTGCGGTTGTTCTGCGCGACATCGGCCGTACTACTCGGCGTGTCCGAGGCCGGGTCGGAGCCGCATGCGGCGAGCAGGAGTACAGCGATACCCGACACAGCCGCGAGCAACAGCGCAATGCGGGGCACGAGGGTCTTGGAAACGACGGCTTGCGAAGTCATACTTGTCAGAATAAGAAATCTATCAGTTATGGTCATGGTGTTATGGGGCCAATTAGTGGTCAAAATCAGCCACCGGTGATCCGAGATATCCGCTACGCGCCCTCCTCGGAGTCGGTCGGGCCGGTGGAGCTGCGTCGAATCGCCGACGTCGCGGAATCCGCGGACCCAAACGAATTCACTGGCACACAACGCCTCGGATTTGAACTCATCCTCCGCATCGACACCGGCAACTCGACCCACGAGGTGGACTTCGCCCGCTACCGGCTCGGCCCGGGCGACGTGCTCTGGGTCCACACCGGACAGGTTCAACGGTGGGGCGATATCCGCGCCATAGAGGGATACCTGCTCATGGTCAATGGCGACGCTCTGTCACCAAGTACCCACGCGCTCCTCAGGCAACTCGGTGCGTACTCTCAAGTGCATTGGCCCGGCGGCGCCACCGATTCCGGTCTGAGCCATGTCTTCGACTCGCTCGCGGCCTTCGCCGACGACGCGGCTGACCTCTCCGCGGCACGCGAGGCCACCCTCACTCATCTCGCGACGGCGGGCCTACTGA
The DNA here is from genome assembly GCF_000241305.1 of Gordonia effusa NBRC 100432. Taxonomy (GTDB): domain Bacteria; phylum Actinomycetota; class Actinomycetes; order Mycobacteriales; family Mycobacteriaceae; genus Gordonia; species Gordonia effusa. The sequence continues at coordinate 10,500 of NZ_BAEH01000067.1, read as the reverse complement.
TGCTGGCGCAAGCCAGCCCGGACCCGTCGTCGAACCGACTGCCGAGGAATGATCGATTCGAACAGTTCCGCGACGAGGTCGAGGAACATTTCGCAACCGATCGAACTGTAGAAGGTTACGCACGGCGCCTGCACTGCTCGGCGCGCACGCTGAGCCGCCTGGTACGCGATCACACCGGCCGGTCCCCAAGGACGTCATCGACGCCCGCGTCGCGCTGGAGGCACGGCGCCGCCTGACTCATGAAGAGGTTGGAGTCGCGGTCATCGCACGCGGTCTCGGATTCGACGACGCGGCGAACTTCACCAAGTTCTTTCGACGCCGGACCGGCGTGACCCCGGAACAATTCCGCGAGAGTTACCGGGCCTGACTCACCCACCACCCAGCACCGTCCCCGCCAAACCGATGACTACCGGGGCTATGCCCAGACAGACGAACGCCGGCAGAAAGCAAAGGCCCAGTGGCCCACTGATTTTCACTCCCGCGCGCTCCGCCGCAGCCACCGCGGCATCACCTGCTCGGTCTCGTACCTGCCTCGACAGTTCGGTCAGCCCTTCCGACATCGACGCCCCGGCACGGGCCGATCGTCGCGCGAGAGCCGCCAGCTCGGCAAGTTCGGTAGCCTCCGCTCCCACTGTCCGCCACGCTTGGTCCGCATCCGCGCCCAGACCGAGAAGGTCGACTGAACGCCTTAGGGGTTCGGCTAGTGACGCGGGCAAACTACGCACCACTGCCATACCAGCGGCCCGCACCGACAGACCCGCGCGTAGGCATATCGCGAAGATGTCGTATGCGGCCGCGACATCGAACGGATCGACCTGCGTCCTCGCGACGCCCAGCCATCTCGGCTCGCGAACCACGGGCCGAAAACCGATAGCCCGGTGAATCCACCAGCGCGGCGATGGATAGATCAAGAGTGCGATCGCGGTTGCCGCAGCCATCATCAGCATTGGCTATTCGCTCGATCCCAGTGCCACAACGTGATCGGCGATACGCAACGACCACCACACGCCCACAGCGTCGAGCGCGACACCGACGACGAGCAGTACGCCGCCGATGCCGCCGCCACATAGGATGCCAATCGGCTGTGCGCCGAGTGCCTGTCCTAGACCGATTCCCAACACCGGGAGCAACGACAGCACTGTAGCGGTGGCGCGGGGACCGGCGAGCCCCGCAGCGGTACGCGCGGCAAAAGCACAGCGCGCGTTAAGGTCTGAGCGCACAGCTTCGAGTAGATCCTTGATCGGCACGCCGAACTCGTGGGCGATCTCCCAGGCAAGGGCGATACGTCGCCATTCGTGATCCGTCGAACTGCGTTGCCGCCCAACACTATCTCGGACAGATCCACCGAGCGCGGCACACGCGGCGGCGGTGCGCAGCCGGTGACCGACGATCGTGCACTGCGCCTCTACTTCCTGGCCGGCGGAGGCGAATGCCGCGGGTGGCGGTGTCCCGATAGAAAGCTCTGCGGCTATCGCCGACAATGCCGTGGCAAGAGCCTCCCGTTCCCGTTCGTCTCGACGTCGACGAACTGACCTGTGTCGCAACCAGATTGCCAACGTCAACAAGATTGCCACGCAGAGCACAACCGCAACCTCGAGCATCGCGGCCAGCGCGATTGTCACGACTGTAAGGCCAGCCATCGCACCCTTCGACGACCCGCGCCGATCACTGCCCACCAGACTCGCCAACCGGTATCGCGTCTTTGGCACCGGCCACCACACAACCGTCAGCGCGCCGACCACGCACCACCAGCCGATCATTGGACCGACCGCCGGTCCAGCACGTCGTCCAATAGCGCTCGCTGGTCGGTAAATCCGCTCTCTCGCCGCCAAACTGATCGGACCACAACAAGTCCGTCAGCACCGCGCCGGACCATGCCAATCTCGGAGAGTCCCCTGCTGCCATCACGTCCACGAGTCACGCCGCAGACCAGCTGTATGGCTGCTGCCAACTGGCTATGCAATGCCATCCGGTCCATTCCGCCAAGTGCGGCAAGGGCTTCCATTCGGGCCGGCACCTCGGCGGGCGAGTTCGCGTGGACTGTGCCCGCTCCGCCGTCGTGCCCCGTGTTGAGCGCGCTGAGCAGGTCGACAACCTCCGCCCCGCGAACCTCGCCGACGACGATGCGGTCCGGCCGCATCCGAAGCGCCTGACGAACCAGCACTCGCATCGGAATCTCCCCGACGCCTTCGACATTCGCCGTCCTCGCCACCAATCGGACGAGATGCGGATGAGCTGGCGCGAGCTCTGGCGCGTCCTCGACGCACAACACTCGTTCACTCGGATCTATGGCACCGATCAACGCACTGAGCAAAGTCGTCTTACCAGCGCCCGTACCTCCGGAGATCAGCAACGTTAGCCGGGCGCGCAACACGCGATGCAGCAGTCCAACCACCTCGGGGGGCACCGCGCCGCAACGCACCAGTTCTCCGAGATCCTGTGTGGCCGAACGAAGTACCCGTAGTGACAGGCAGGTACCGTCGGGCGCGATCGGCGGAATAACCGCGTGCAGTCGGACGGTGTATCCCCGCCGCCCGACATCGACGAGTTGCCCGTCGACCCACGGCTGCGCGTCATCGAGCCGCTTTCCGGCGCCTAACGCGAGCCGGGCCGCCAGTCGACGCACCGACGGTTCATCGTCGAATTCGATTGGGACTCGCTGCAAACCGCTACCTCGATCCACCCACACTCGAGTCGGACCGACCACGAGTATGTCGGCGATGTCAGGTTCGGCGAGCAACTCCTCCAACCGCCCCGCACCAACCAGTTCGGTCTGCAGAAAGCGCAGTGCAGCAAGTAGATCGGTGTCTCCGAGCATTCCACGCGACTCGGACCGTATCGCGTCGGCGATGAGTGCGGGTGTCGGTGTCTGCGGGTCCGCCGCCAATCTATTACGCACCCGCTCGAGCAAATCCTCGCGACCGGTGAGCAGTGGTTCGGCGGCGGTCATGTGGTCGACCCCGGTATTCTCAATAGTCGGTCAACGACACTATTCGCGGCGTGGCGCAACGGTTTTCGCATCAGCCGCGCGAGCGGAGCAGCTTCAAGCCGGACGGGCAATCGCGGGTCAGGCCGATAGGCGGCGAGGAGTCGAAGATCTAGCGCTCGCGCCACGTCCTGCGCGCGCAACCCGCCGATCGTCGGTCCCCGTACCGCGAGCTCGACCGCGGGTGCCGTTCCGAGGAGCCGGGCGCGCACGGCACCTGCGGCAGCGACCGCGACGACACTGGCTCCGGTCACCAGTACGACCAGATCCACGGCACAGAGGGCGGCCCTCGTCAGTTCGGTATCCGCGCGCGGCAAGTCGACGACGACGATATCTCCGGCAGCCCTGCCGGCATCAATGACGGCACTCAACGCCGCGGGCGGGATCGGGCGCGGATCATCCCGGTGCGAAGTAAGGACCGAGACCCGCTCCCCCGCCGATGGCAGCGCGTCATGCAGTGCGGCAGCTCCGATTTGGCCGGTCGCCGCGGTCAAGTCCTGCCATCGCAAGCCATCGGCGTTTTCGACTCCAAGAGTCAGGTCAATTCCAGCGCCCAGCTCATTGGCGTCGACGAGCAGCGTGTGGCGATGCGCGCGGGCCACCAGCGCACTCGCCGCGGCGAGTACCGTCGCACCCGCTCCGCCGTGCCCGCCTACGAGCGCGACCGCCCCGCCCGACAGCCCCCTGGGCGACCGTCCGTCGGTCAGATAGCGCACTAGCGCCGCTTCGTCAGTGGGTAGCTCAAATGCCGCACCGATGCCTACCCCTACGCCGGCTCGCCATACGTCCGCCGGCTCGGCCATTCGGGCGACCAACACCACGTTTTCTCGCCTTGGCAGCGAATACTCTTCCAGTGCAAGGATATTCGGCGGATCGACCACGACTACCCGGCTCGATCGCCACACCCGTCCACACGATGCGGGATCGGCACTGATCAACCGATACCCGGCTGCCGCCGCGCATTGCGCGACAGTGTCACGTAAATCGTCGGAAACCAGGGCCAGCAGGTCGTCGTTCATCACCCCAGTGTCGAGGGTGAAAGTTCAACTATTGCCGCACAAGCACTTTTGGGCCGCCGGTCTGTGGAGAACAGGCTTAGCTGTGGATTTCTCCTATCCCGTGAACGGCGGCACCACGCCGCACGGCACCGGGACCGGATGCGCCGGATCAAGCGCGTTGAGCACCAGATACGCCGCACGCCGCGAACCGGCGATCGCGAGATGATCGCTGTAATCGCTTGCGCAGGAGTCCTGTACGACGACATTGCGCACCGACTCGCCCCGACGTCCGGGTACTTGCCCGCTCGTATAGGGCAGGACCAATTCGTCGTAGCGGGTGGAGATATTGGTGTAGTCGATACCTTTCACATAGGGCGAACCGCCCGCCCAGATGACGTCGTTGGTCCTCGATCCCGGCGTCATCTGCGAACACGCCGTGCAGACCGGCAGCCATCCGTCGGTACCCGTCAGTCGTCCCATAAATCGCCCGACTGGCGCCAATAGGTCACCGCCGGTACCGCGCCACAGCGGGGCGAGCGACACATATTTGGTCACGAACTTTGCCCCGCCCAGCTTCTTGAGATAGTAGCTCGGCATGTAGGTTCCCTGTGAATGTCCAACGATGTCAACGGTTTTCGCACCCGTAGCGGTAAGCACCCGGGTGATGAATCGCTTCAGTTGCGCGGCCGACGCGGGGATCGATCCCATCCCGCCCACGGCTGTCGCGGGCCACGGTAAACCGGCTATGGCCCCGTAGGTCAATGCGAAGACGCAGTACCCGCGATTGGCCAACATCGGCACATACGCGCCCCAATTCGTCGTCTGCGATCCACCAGTGCCATGCACCAGAATCACCGGACGCGGATGTGCGGACGTGGGCTTGCAGGAGTAGTCGTTGGACCCCGGAAGTGATCCGCCCGGGTGAGCGAGTTCGTATGGAATGCCAGCGAAGAAGTTGTAATTCTCCGGGAGCTTCTTCGATGGTGCCGCGCCCGCTTGAGCTGCCCCACCGAGAAGCATGGCGACCACTGCCGCGAGGACTATCACGGACAGCGCCCGCGGATTGGAGATGTAGTTCATAACAAGACGCTCCTTGACGTTCACCGACGTTGGTGACGCTAACCGGATGCGTTGTGAAATGCGGACAGAATGGAGAATCCGTCTCAACTGAGACTGCAAGTCCAAGCAGGCCATAGAAAGGGGACGACCCCGGCCAGGGGGGGAGGAGGCCGGGGTCATCGCGTTTCAGCCCCGGGGGGTCGGGCTGAAAGGCCCCGGTGAAGACCGGGTAACCAAGACTATACACACGCCCAGAGAATGACTGCAACTACAACCAACCTTGACTGATTCTCGCGGTTGGAAATGGCGCGCCGACGTCTCACTGGACGTACGCTGACCAGGTGACCAACGAGTCGGCGCCCTGGGGCGCGCCGCGTATCGCCGCCTTCTTCGACCTCGACAAGACCGTCATCGCCCGTTCGAGCGCCCTCGCGTTCACTCGCCCGTTCTACGCCGAGGGACTGATCAATCGACGGTCGGTGCTCAAATCCACGTACGCACAACTGATGTTCTTATTAACCGCCGCCGATCATGACCAAGTCGAACGGCTGCGAGCACATGTCACCGACATGTGTCGGGGCTGGGATGTCGAGCAGATCACCGCGATTGTCTCGGAAACTCTTCACGACATCGTCGAACCAATCGTCTTCGCCGAGGCCGCTGAGCTGATCGCGTGGCATCACGCGCAGGGCCACGATGTGGTGCTGATTTCGGCATCGGGGATAGAGATGGTCGAGCCGATCGGCCAGATGCTTGGTGTCGACGCCGTGCGCGCGAGCCGCATGAAAGTGGTCGACGGACACTATGCCGGTGAACTGGAGTTTTACTGCTACGGCGACGCCAAAGCAGTCGCGATGGACGAGCTAGCCGAGTCGGCGGGTTATGACCTGTCGGCCTGTTACGCATATTCCGACTCGATTACCGATTTGCCGATGCTCGAAGCAGTCGGCCAGCCGACGGCGGTGAACCCCGACCGCGGCCTACGAAAAGAGGCCGTCGATCGCGGCTGGCCAATTCTCACTTTCGATCGTCCGGTGGCACTTAGCGGTCGTCTGCGCGAGCACCGGACTGCGATCGCGGCGGCGTCCGCAGCCACCGGGATCAGCGTCGCCGCGCTGAGTGCATGGGTCTATTACGGCTGGTGGCGACGGCGCGAACTAGCGTAGGAAACTCGTTATCCGCAACGCTTGATGTGACCTGCCTCACGGTGTACAAAGGTGTTACGGAAATCTCGGCAGGCCAAGTCCGATCCGGAAGAGAAGGGTCGCACTCCCTCACCGAGCACTTCCCAGCACGGGCGGCAAGCACCCACGCGGGGCACGCCGCAAAAAGGCAAAAGCGTTGTGCGCCTGCGAAACTGCGGTCGAGGTCGACATCGACTCGTTCTCCCTCGCCGAGGCGATACCCACAACCCACCAAGCACGCTTGGTAACTTGAGTCCGTGCTACGCGGGCGGCGATCTGGTTCACCAGAACGTCGCCCGCAGTGTGTTGCAGGGAAAGATTCGCCTAGCCTCGCGCGGCATCGGCGATCGAACCGGCTTCGACGGCACCCGCCTCGAGCGCCTGGCACGTCAGCAAGATCCAACGTCGCAGCCCCTCGGGCGTACCTGCCGCGAAATCTGTTGCGGCAGAATGATATTCGACAACACTCTTGAACCAAGTCACCTCTGGCACGCCGAGATTGTGTGGGTCGAGGCCAGACGACACACACACCAGCCTCGACGCTGCGCGCGCCACCACGCCATTTGCCTCACCAAAGGGCGCAAGCGACAGCAACTCGCCATGCACCACGGCGGCCAGTACCGGTGCCGCGACCGATGTTCCGCCGGTGATCAATTGGCCGAGCAACTCTAACCGCTCGCCGACCCCGGCATCCTCGCGCGGCCGGCCGAGTTGATCGGCATCGTCGACCAAATCGGCCGCGGCCAGCATGTGGAGCCGGGCGAGTGCTTGCATCGGCGCACGCCGGAAGACGGTGGTGAGCGACTCGAGCGCATCACCGTCGAGTGCCTGTGCCACGCGCATCGCGCCAGCGAGAATTGGGTCGTCGAAGTCACCGTCGCGGCGCAGTTCGACACTGCCCCCGTCGATCGCCGCCGACGAGCGACCCCCGCGCCACGACGCCTCGGTGGAAGTTTTCACCCAGCCGCGCAAGTTCACCGGATGTCGATGAACCGCACTGAGCGCATCACGTGCGCGGTTGGCCGCTTCGGCGACGTCGGGTAGGTCGGCCAGGGGACCCAGCGGGTCCGGGCGAGCGGAGCGACGGGAGTTGTCCGGGCGAGCGGAGCGACGGGAGTTGTCCGGGCGAGCGGAGCGACGGGAGTTGTCGGAGGACACAGTTGGTCAGGGTACCGACGGGCGGGCAGTGGATAGTTTCCAATACTGTCCACTCGGGTGGGTTTGGTGACTGCTCGTCGCGTGACCTCGACGGTTTGCCATGCACGACCGCCATCTGGCCGTGGCTACGCACCTAACTCGATGCACCGGCATCCGCCAGTGACTACTCTCACAGTGTGCGTCGATGGTGGCTTGCGTTCACACCACCAGGTACCGCCGCTCACCGTGCCCCACCGATCTCCGAAAGGCCCAGCCTGCAATGTCTGCTTCACCCGACGTCTACCCACCTTCGCCAGAATTCGCCGCACAGGCCAACGCCACCGCGGCGCTCTACGACCGGGCCGACGCCGATCGGCTGGAATTCTGGGCCGAGCAAGCACGTCGACTGGATTGGGATACCGACTTCGAGCAGGTCCTCGATTGGTCGAACGCGCCCTTCGCCAACTGGTTCGTCGGCGGCAAACTCAATGTGTCGGTCAATTGCGTTGATCGCCACGTCGCCGCGGGTAAGGGTGACCGGGTGGCAATCCACTGGGTCGGCGAGCCGGGTGACTCCCGAGATATCACCTACCGCGAGCTACTCGCCGAGGTCAGCCGGGCGGCCAACTATTTCACCGCCATCGGGTTGCAAGCCGGCGACCGGGTCGCCATCTACATGCCGATGGTCCCCGAAGCATTGATCTCGATGCTCGCTTGCGCGCGCCTCGGCCTGACTCACTCGGTGGTCTTCGCCGGATTCTCCGCTGCCGCATTGCGCTCGCGCGTCGACGACGCCAGCGCGAAGCTCGTCATCACGACCGACGGTCAGTATCGGCGCGGCAAGCCGGCCGAGCTGAAGACCAACGTCGACGAGGCACTTGGCTCCGGCGATGATGCCGCGCCGTCGGTTGAACATGTGTTGGTGGTCCGTCGCACCAACCACGATCCCGATCTGCCGTGGGTCGACGGTCGCGATGTGTGGTGGGAGGACACCGTCGGCGAATCGTCGGATCACCATGAGCCGCAAGCCTTTGACTCCAATCACCCGTTGTTCTTGCTCTATACCTCCGGCACCACCGGCAAACCCAAGGGCATCGTCCACTCGTCGGGTGGTTACCTCACCCAGACCAGTTACACCTTCCACAATGTGTTCGACCATAAAGAAGGTCGGGACATCTTCTGGTGTGGCGCCGACATCGGCTGGGTCACCGGCCACTCCTATATCGTCTACGGTCCGCTCTCCAACGGCGCGACAGAAGTGGTCTACGAGGGCACTCCCAACACTCCGAATGAACATCGACATTTCCAGATCGTCGAAAAGTACGGCGTCACAATCTATTACATGGCCCCGACGTTGATCCGCACCTTCATGAAGTGGGGCCGCGACATTCCCGACGCCCACGATCTGACGTCGATTCGGTTGCTCGGCTCGGTCGGCGAGCCGATCAACCCCGAAGCGTGGCGCTGGTATCGCGATGTCATCGGCGGTGGCACTGCGCCGATCGTCGACACGTGGTGGCAGACCGAAACGGGATCGATCATGATTTCTCCGTTGCCCGGGGTTACCGACGCCAAACCGGGTGCCGCGATGAAACCGCTACCCGGTATCTCCGCGAATATCGTTGACGACGACGCCAACCCGGTAAGCCACGGGGAGCAGGGCTACCTGGTCCTCGATCAACCGTGGCCATCAATGCTGCTCGGCATCTGGGGTGACGACGAGCGCTTCATCGAGACCTACTGGTCGCGGTTCGCCGCGCAAGGCTGGTACTTCGCCGGTGATGGCGCCCGCTATGACGACGACGGCGCGCTCTGGGTTCTCGGCCGAGTCGATGACGTTATGAATGTTTCCGGCCACCGCATCTCCACGGCCGAAGTGGAGTCGGCGCTAGTCGGGCATTCCGGCGTCGCCGAGGCCGCGGTCATCGGTGCCGCCGACGAGACCACCGGTCAGGGCATCGTCGCATTCGTCATTCTGCGCGAAGGCGTCGAGAATTCGGGCGATGCGCTGGTCGCCGAGTTGCGAGAACAAGTCTCCGTAGAAATTTCGCCGATCGCCAAGCCGCGCGAGATTAACGTCGTGCCGGAGCTGCCCAAGACTCGCTCGGGCAAGATCATGCGACGCCTCCTCAAGGACGTCGCCGAAGGTCGGGACCTGGGCGACACTTCGACCCTGGTCGATCCATCGGTATTCGAAGCGATCCGGCAAAAGCGCGCTTGATCCCGCATTCGCAATAGTGAATTACATGGCGGCGAGACTGTTATGCTCGCCGCCATGTTGGTAGGGGTGGAACGGAATCGGCCGCGCGCTCACTTGCTGGTCGGACTCATGATCGCGGGCGCCCTCGGGCTCACGTCATGCACCGGAGATCCTGCGGGACCTACGTCGACTTCGACAGCACCTCGTACGACATCGGTCTATGCATCATCGTCGGCGTCGAGTTCGGTCGCCCAATCGACCAGCAACACCGCTGGCTACCGGCCCGGCGTGATCCGCCGCGCCGGCTCGATTGGCAACGCTCGATACGACGTCTCGGTGCCGCAGGTTTCGGGCGGAAACCCGCGAATCGCCGCTCTCTTCAATCAATCCGCCACGGCTGTATCCCATGATTTCGTATCAGGATTGGCCAAAAGTCGTGCGGTCACCACGATCCAAGACAGCGATCTCGGCTCGACCGAGTCCACGCGGGTCGCGACGATCACCGATCGCGTTATCGCCGGTGTGTCCATCTACCTCTGGTACACGAAGGGGACCGCGCATCCCAATTTCGGGTTGAGCACCGTCGTCGTCGATGTGGCTCGGGCACGGCCGATTCAACGCGACGAATTGTTCAGCGACCCCGCCGGAGCCAAATCCCGACTCGCCCAACTCGCGGCCGCACACGATCGGACCGGACGCCTTAGCCGTTCACTGTCGATCGCAACAGTCCCCGAGTGGGTGCCGACCGTCGACGGGTTACGCGTGTACATATCTGTCTCGCACGCCGCCGGAGACTTTGTGCCGGTGACGATCCCGTGGTCGGAGATCCGGTCAGAAATCGCGCCGGATCTGCACGAAACACTCGGCGCCGAATGAAAACCCTTGTGGCAGTGGCATTTTCGCTAGTCATGGCCGTTGTAGTGAGTGGCTGTGGCG
>NZ_BAEH01000068.1 GCF_000241305.1 Gordonia effusa NBRC 100432 | reverse complement strand
GTTGAGCCGTGAAGAGTCAGTCCGCCGACGACACCGGGCGGCGAATCCTGGACGCGACAATCGCGGCGGTGACCGCGTTCGGCACCAAACATGCGTCGGTCGAGGCGATTGCCAAGCGGGCTGGCGTGTCCCACATGACTGTCTACCGGCGTTGGCCGCGTAAGGAGCAACTGTTCGCCGCGGCCTTTGATCGGGAGGCCGGTGCCCTCTATGCGAGTCTCGACGCGGTCGTAGCTGGCGAAGACGATTTCGAGAACGCTCTGGTAGTGGGGTTCACCGAGATCTTTTGGACGTTTTACAACCATCCGTTGGTGACCGGCGAATACGAGCGTAGCCCGGAGGTCGTCTTGATGGCCTTCACCGCCGCGGCCGAGCCGACGATGCGACGGTCAATCGACTATCTGGCCGGTCAAGTCGAAAGTCGCGCTGGGCTTTCAGGTGAGCTCGCTACCGCTTTGGCCGAGTGTTCGGTGCGGATTACCCATTCATTGTTGTTGACTAGTCTCGCCAGCCGCCCGTTCGCGGACAGGTCCGCCGTCTCGGTGTGGGCGCGCACGACCTTACTGCCGCTCATGCAGATCGCGACACGATCGGCGGGCGAACCCGGCCGCTAAGGCATCCGCACTCGCACGACCACTGTCCAACTCGACCAATCCATGACAGAGTGTGTGAATCATTAAGTCGCACAACGGCATTGGTTGAGGATAGTGAATAGCACTCATCAATATCCCGGATCTGACGGGGAACATGCTCTGCAGCACGAACGCGGCACCACGCGGCGTGCCCACAAGTTCTATGCCGACCAAATGCAGGACCGACTCAACGACGAGATGATCGAATTCGTCGGCCGGATGGAAATGGCCTTCATCGCGACCGCCGACGCGAAAGGCGAGGCCGATAGTTCATTCCGGGCAGGGCCACCCGGCTTCATCTACGTTATCGACGCCAACACCATCTGCTATCCCGAGTACCGAGGCAACGGCGTTATGGCCAGCCTCGGCAACATCAGCGAGAACCCGCATGTCGGCATCATGCTGATCGACTTTGTGCGGGACCGGATCGGCCTACACATCAACGGTCGGGCCACCATCGTGCCCGACGAGGAACTTCGCGCACAGCTACCCGACTTACCCGAGGAGTCGGTGCGCGGCCGCATACCCGACCTATGGGTGCTCGTCGACATCCACGAGGCTTATATCCACTGCCGCAAGCATATTCCCGCGATGGTGCCAGCCGATGCGGGCGGACGTGCCTGGGGCACCGACAGCGCCGCGCGCAAAGGTGGCGACTACTTCGGCGTGACGGCGGCGCGTAAGGCCGGGGACATTGCGACTCAGAATGCTCCTGAGGTCGCTGAACCACATTCTGCGACAACGGATTACCCGAGTCCGGTTGGGGTTTAGTGGCCCAAGGGGGTTTGGGGGCTGTCGTCGACGACCTTCCGCGGCGCGAACCAACCGAGGAACACAGAACCGACGATCATCACGCTCGCCAGGATGACGCAGCCGAGTTGCATCGGTTCGGTGAACGCTTGTTGAGCGCTGTGCAGGATCTGGGACGACAACGGTTCGGGCACTTGATGAGTCACCTGCACGGCCTCGGCGAGTGACTTGGAAATATGCTCGGCCGCTTGTGCGCCCGCGGCCGGGTCGCGGGCGCCGATCTGGGTCTGAGCAAGATCGGCCGTCGGCCCAATTCGGTCGGAATAGCCCGCGGCAAGAAGACTTCCGGCGAGTGCGATACCAAGTGCCGCACCGATTTCGCGGGATGTGTCGTTAACCGCTGACCCGACGCCCTGATCATCGAGCGGCGTGTTCGACATGATGGCTGTGGTCGCCGGTGCTGAAGCGAGACCGATGCCCACAGCGGCAACCGCGAGCATGATCCCCAGTTGCCAATACTTGTCGTAGTCAATCAGTCCCATCATTCCGATGCCAATACCGGTGATGAAGATGCCACCGCCTAGCACGAAACGCAATGCGTCGAAGCGTACGGCAAGCCAGTTGCCAAGCAGCGTGAACAGAGCGACGCCGATGACCATCGGAAACAGTGCAACCGCCGATCGAAGTGGCGAGTACCCGAAGACCAACTGAAGTTGTTGCAGGACAAGGAAAAATACACCAAACGAGGCGAAGAACTGTAAGGCCACCGCAAGCGATCCGGCGCCGAAGGCGCGATTGGTGAACAGTCGGACGTCGAGTAGGTGATGGGGCTGTTTGAGTTCGATGACGCAGAACAGGACCGCGAGCGCGAGGCCGCCGATGAGGCACAGCAGGGTAATGGGATCGGTCCAGCCGCGATGCGGTGCTTCGATCAGACCGAACACCAACGCGGCGATAGCCACCACCGAGGTAACGGAGCCGGCGAAGTCGAATTTCTGCGGATCGGAGTCCTTCGAAGACCCAATGGTCAAACAGAGCGCGGTCGTAGCGGCAGCCGACGCGGCGAACGTGATGAAGATCGACTCCCACGAGAAGAATTGCAGCAGAACGCCGGTGACGAAGAACCCGGCGATCGCTCCCGCTCCGGCGACGGCGGCCCACACGCTGATCGCTATCGGGCGCTTGTGTTCGGGGACATTCGAGGTGATGAGTGACAGCGTCGACGGCATGATCAGTGCGGCGCCGATGCCGGCGAGCAGCCGGGTGGCGATCAGTTCGGTCGGTCCGTCGATCCACACGGGAAGCAGCGAGGCAACCGCGAAGATCACCAGCCCGACAATCAGAACGCCGCGTCGGCCGTACCGGTCGCCGACCGCTCCCGCTGGCAGTAGCAGCGCTGCGAGCGCCAACGTGTAGCCGTCGATGATCCAGGTCATCTCGTTGGCGTCGGCGCCGACGGCCACGGCGATCTCGGGCAACGCCGTGTTCAGCGCTGCCATCGCCGCGACCACCATGCTGACCGCGGCACAGACCACCGTCACTAGCCAGATTGACCGAATATCCATCCGGTCGTGCGGCGGTCCAACGTCAGCCACCACGGTTTCTACACGCCCACTCATCATGCCCTCCCTGACAGTTCTGTGAAAAACCTAAGACTATTCCCCCGACACACCCCAGCAAACCAAGCGAAGTCGTTCAAGCTGTGTCACATTATTCACTGGAGTAACAAACTCCAGGTAAAACCTACCGAAAGTTGAAGATCATGGCTTCGAACCAGGTCTACACCTCCACCAAACTGCATGTGTGGCGCGTGCTGTCGATGCTTGCGGCGCTGATCGCGATCATCGTCGGCCTGATCGTGATCGCGACCGGCGCCGCCTGAACTACGCGTGTTTCTCGACTGCGCCGCCCACACGTGGCAGCGCGGCGACGACGTAGTTCTTCGCCTTGCCGCGCAGCGAGTTGTACGCCTTAGCCAACGCGGGCTTGGCCGACGATGCCTGCGCGTCGGTGACGGCGAGCAGAGCCTCCGACGCCGCGTCGGCGTTGTTCGAGAGATGATCGCCGAACGGGGTACCGGCCGGCTTGGAGTCCCAGAACGGGGTGAGGGCGTTCACGAAGTCCGGCAACATCTTGTCCGTGGCTCCAGCCACGACGCCCGGCTTGACCTTCTGCGCCGCGGCATATGCGGTCTTCACCGCCGCGCCGGACAGACCCGACTGCTCTTTGACCTCGGCGTCGATGACTCCCGCCAGCTCGGTGACCACCGCTTCACGATTTGTGGTGACCAGGGACTGCAGCGAACCGCTCATCTGTAGTTGCTCCTCGAAAGCGTAGTGAATTAAATAGCCGATAGTTGTTGCGGCGCCGCATGTTCCGGCGTCGCAGATCAGACTACGTCGCGACTGCGACAGTGCTACGAGCGAGTCACCACGACGTTGCCCAGCGCGGCGGCGCCGTCGCGTTGGGCGACCGCGGCCTTGACCAACAATTGCGGGCCGCCGACGTCCCACACGTCGACGACGAGCGTTTCGCCCGGGAAGACGACGCCGGCGAAACTGGCCGCATAGCCCCCGATCGCGCCGACGTCGCCATCGAACAGCTCGTCGGCAAGTGCCCGGCAGACCAGACCGTAGGAACACAATCCGTGCAGGATTGGCCGCGGGAATCCGGCAGCTTTCGCGAACTCCGGGTCGGAATGCAAGGGATTTCGATCGCCGCACAGTCGATACAGCAGGGCTTGATTGGGCAGCGTCGGAACCTCGATCCGACGATCGGCCGCGCGGTCGGGGTAGGTGACGCGCGTGGACGCGCCGCGCTCGCCGCCGAAGCCGCCTTCGCCTTTGGCGAAGATCGACGAACGCTCGGTCCACAGCGGGCCGTCGGCGTCCGACGTCACCTTCTCGGAGATCACTACAGCGGCCGAGCCTTTGTCCTGCACCTCGACGATGCGTGAGCGGGTCGTCGCACTGCCCGACGCTGGAATCGGCCGATGCACGACTACTTCCTGCGACCCGTGCACCACCTTCGCCAGATCGATGTCGATGCCGGGGAACGACACCTTCGGGGCTTCGGTGGCATGAAAATTCGCGGCGACGGTTGCGAAACTCGGCAACACCTTCGGCGCGACATCGTCGATATAGCCGAGGCCGGCCGCATCCATCGGGTCGGCAGCGGCGCCGACCGCGAGGTTGTACAGAGCGACATCCGATGCCGACCACGAGAACGTGGCGTCGGGCAGTTCGGCGCCAACCGCGATTGCGGAATCGATTGGCATGTCAGGCTCCCGTCGTCGATGTCGAGGTGGCCGACGTCGTGGCGCGTGCGGCGGCGTCGAGGGCCGCGAGGTAGCCGAAAACCATTGCGGGACCGATGGTTGCGCCTGGACCGGCGTAGGTATGTCCCATCACCGGCGCGCTGGTATTTCCGGCGGCGTAGAGGCCGTCGATGACCGATCCGTCGGCGCGTAGCGCTCGCCCGGCGGCATCGGTGTCGATGCCACCCTTGGTTCCCAAATCGCCGGGCACCATCTTCACTGCGTAGAACGGTCCCTTGTCGACCCGGCCGAGGCTGGGGTTCGGCTTGTTGGTCGGGTCACCGTAGTAGTGGTCGTAGCCGCTGGCGCCGCGACCGAAATCGTCGTCGACACCCTTGCGAGCGAAGTCGTTGAATCGGGCGGTAGTCGCCGCGAGTGTGTCTGCGGGCAGGCCGGTCTGCTCGGCGAGTTCGGCGAGCGAATCGGCCTTGACGACGACGCCGGATTTCAGCCAACTCTTCGGAAGCGGTTGGCGCGCACTGATTCCCGCGAACAGATATCGATTGCGACAGCGCTGGTCCATGATCAGCCACGCCGGGATGTTTTCGCCGGGTCCCTCGCCCTGCCCGAAGTCGCCGCCGTACATCCGGTGTACCGCTTCGACGTAGGGCAGTGATTCGTTCATAAATCGCTCGCCGCGCAGGTTGACGATGAAGGTGCCGGGTACCGAACGTTCGGACAGGGCGAACCACGGTCCCTTCGGCAGTGGGATCGTCGGGCCCCACCAGGCGTCGTCCATCAGCGAAACTGCCGCGCCCGCCTTAATACCCGCGTTGATGCCGTCGCCGGTGTTGGATGCCGCGCCAGTGGTCCACTCGGAGCCGATCGGCGCGCGCTGATATTTGGTTCGCATCTCCGCGTTATTTTCGAAACCACCGGAGCCGAGGATCACGCCGTGCCGTGCGTGGATCTCTTGCCGGGCCCCGTCACGTTCGACGACGACGCCGATGATCGCGCCGTCCTTGATGATCAGGTCGGTCAGCGGAGTCTCGAAGCGGACGTCGACGCCAGCGTCGAGTACGCCTAAATAGAGTTCGGCGGCAAGTGCGGCACCCATCGCGATGAGTTTCTTGTTTCGCGACTTGGCCCACGCGAACCGTCCTGCGACTTTGAGCATCTTGGCGATACCCCGCGGGTGGCGCATTCCGACGTTGAGCCACTTGTAATCACTTTGCAGCACAACCATATTCAGTGGTGCCTTGGTGTACTGCGGATGCAGGTTCTGTAGGTGGTCGCCGAGTCGGCGCGCATCGAACGGCTTCGGTTCCACCGAACGTCCGGCGAGTCGACCGCCGGGCGCCTCGGGGTAGTAGTCGGAATAGTTCTTCACCCACTCGAGTTCGAGCGGGGAGTGTGCGATGAGGTAGTCGAGGGCTTCGGGGCCGCGATCGATGTAGGCGTCGATCTTCTCCGGGGCCGCATGCTCGCCGATGATCGCGTGCACGTATTCACGGGCTTTGGTCGTGGTGTCGTCGACGCCGTCGCGGCGCAGCACCGAGTTATTCGGAATCCACACGCCGCCGCCCGACCGAGATGTCGAACCGCCCCAATACGGTGACTTCTCGATCAGCAGGGTCGAAAGTCCTTGCGTGGCCGCGGTTAGGGCGGCGCTCATACCGGCGGCGCCGGCGCCGACTACAACGACGTCGAAGGTCTCTGGACCCTCAGTCGAGGGTGGAGTTACTCCATCGGGGCTGGTCATCGAGTTTCACCTTCCAGAGTTCCGAAAAACTAGAACACGTTATAGAATTGCCGTTGTCCGTAAGGCTATACCAAATTCCCTACCTACCGGAAGGTGGCAGTCGGTGGCAGTCAGCGACACCATCCGAGCCCAGATCGCCGCCGATCTGGCCAACGCGGAGGCATCGGCGGTGGCGATCGATCCGCCGACGTTGTCGCACCCCGACCTCGACGCGGTCGACGCCTACGAAATTCAGCTCGTCAACATCCGACGCCGCCTCGACGCCGGCGCCGCGATCGCGGGACACAAGGTTGGGCTGGCGTCCGAGGCGATGCAGAAGATGATGAACGTCGACGAGCCGGACTACGGCCACCTTCTCGACGACATGCGGTACTTCGAGAACGCGCCCATCGATCGCTCGACACTGTGTTATCCCCGGGTAGAGGTGGAAGTCGGATTCATCCTCGGCGCCGACCTGCCCGGAGAAGGCTGTTCACGTGCGGACGTAATCGCCGCGATCGAATGGGTGGTGCCGTCGATTGAATTGATCGACTCGCGGATCAGGGACTGGAAGATCACCCTGCCCGACACGATCGCGGACAACGCGTCGTCGTGCGGATGGATCCTCGGCGAGCAGCGAGTGGCCATCGCCGACATCGACACCGGAAATATCGATGCCCGGCTACATCGCAACGGCGAAGTGGTGGCGGAAGGGAATTCCGCTGCGGTACTTGGACATCCGTTGACTGCAGTGTCCTGGCTGGCCAACAAGGTGTCGAGTTTCGGTGTTCGTCTGCGTAAGGGCGACGTGATTCTGCCGGGCACCGCGACGCGTGCCATCGACATCGATGCCGGCGATCATTTCGTCGCCGAGTTCGATGGATTAGGCAGCGTCACAGTGGATTTCGTCTAATTCTTATCGCCAAACTCTAGGAGGAAACATGGCAGCCAAGTTGAGCGCCGCCATCATCGGTTCGGGAAATATCGGGACCGACCTGATGTACAAGCTGGAACGATCGCAGGTGATCGAGCCGCGCTGGATGGTCGGTATCGACGCCGATTCCGAAGGAATGAAACGGGCCGCCGACCATGGTCTGATCACGATGAGCGGTGGCGCCGAAGAACTGTTGAACTCCGCCGAACGGCCGGACCTGATCTTCGAGGCGACGTCGGCGTATGTGCACCGCGAATACGCACCTCGGTACGAGGCGGCGGGGATTACCGCTATTGACTTGACCCCTGCGGCGGTCGGACCCGCGGTGGTGCCGCCGGCCAATTTGCGTGAGCATCTGGATGCGCCGAATACCAACATGATTACCTGCGGCGGTCAGGCCACCATTCCGATGGTGCATGCGGTGAGTTCGGTTGTGCCAGTGCCCTATGCGGAGATCGTGGCTTCGGTCGCATCGAAGTCGGCCGGACCGGGTACTCGGGCGAATATCGACGAGTTCACCAAGACGACGTCGAAGGGAATCGAGACGATCGGTGGGGCCGATCGCGGCAAGGCGATCATCATTCTCAATCCGGCCGATCCGCCGATGATTATGCGTGACACCATCTTCTGCGCGATCCCGGCCGATGCCGACACCGATGCGATCGCCGAGTCGATTCATAAGCGCGAGAAAGAGATCCAGCAGTATGTGCCGGGTTACCGCCTGCTGCAAGACCCGCAGTTCGACGCGCCGAGCGTTATCAACGGCGGCCACGCGCGGGTCTCGATCTTCGTGGAGGTGGAAGGCGCGGGCGACTTCTTGCCGCCCTACGCCGGCAACCTCGACATCATGACCGCCGCCGCAACCAAAGTCGGCGAAGAGATCGCCAAGCAGAAGGTCGGAGCAGTGGCATGAGCGACTTGACAAGGGCAACAGGGGATTTGATGGAGAACGCGCGGTCGTTCAGCGATGAGCTGGATATCCGCATCACCGACTCGTCACTGCGCGACGGCTCCCATCACAAACGTCATCAGTTCACCGAACAAGAGGTGCGCGATATCGTTGCGGCCCTGGATGATTCGGGTGTTCCAGTGATCGAGGTGACCCACGGTGACGGGCTGGGCGGATCGTCGTTCAACTATGGCTTCTCGAAAACTCCTGAGCAGCAACTCATCAAGGCCGCGGCGGAGACCGCCAAGCGGGCCAAGATCGCGTTCCTGATGTTGCCGGGCCTGGGGACCAAGGACGATATTCGTGCCGCGCAGGACAACGGCGGGCAGATCTGCCGAATCGCCACCCACTGCACCGAGGCCGACGTCTCGATTCAGCATTTCGGTCTGGCGCGGGAACTCGGGCTGGAGACCGTGGGATTCTTGATGATGAGTCACAGTCAGCCGCCCGAGGTGCTGGCCAAGCAGGCGCGGATCATGGCCGATGCCGGCTGCCAGTGCGTATACGTGGTGGACTCGGCCGGTGCGCTGGTCCTGGAGCAGGTGTCCGATCGGGTCTCTGCGGTGCGCGCCGAGCTGGGCGATGACGCACAGATCGGTTTCCACGGCCACGAAAACCTCGACATCGCCATCGCCAACTCGGTGCTCGCGGTGCGCGCCGGAGCTCAGCAGATCGACGGTTCGATTCGTAGATTCGGCGCGGGAGCAGGCAATACGCCGACCGAAGCCTTCGTCGGCGTCGCGGACAAACTCGGCATCAAGACCGGCATTGACTTTATGAAGATCGCCGACGCGGCGCAGGACGTCGTACGCCCGGTGATGCCGACCGAATGCCTCGTCGACCGGCCGGCGATGATGATGGGCTACGCCGGGTGTTACAGCTCCTTCCTCAAACACGCCGAATCGCACGCCGAGAAATACGGAGTGTCGGCCGCGGAGATTCTGTTGGCGGCCGGTGAACGCAAACTCGTTGGCGGACAGGAAGATCAGTTGATCGATATCGCGCTGGAGCTGAAGAAAAAGGTCGACGCCAACGCCGGGGTGTAGGTGCTCGGGGCGGGCAGTGGCAGTATTGAATCATGCCGGTGAACATCCCGCGGGATCTGCCCGCCCGCGCAATCCTGGAGGGCGAGGGCATCTTTGTGATGTCCGACGAGCGTGCTCGCTCGCAGGACATCCGGCCGATGCGGATCGCGATCCTCAACCTGATGCCGACCAAAGAGGCAACCGAGACACAACTGCTCCGCGTGCTCGGCAGTACGCCGTTGCAGGTCGAGGTCACCTTGCTGCATATGGCGAGTCACTCGTCGCGTAACACTGCACCCGAACACCTCGAGGCGTTCTACGCGACATTCGCCGACATCGCCGATCAGTACTTCGATGGTTTGATCGTCACCGGGG
Organism: Gordonia effusa NBRC 100432; assembly: GCF_000241305.1. Taxonomy (GTDB): domain Bacteria; phylum Actinomycetota; class Actinomycetes; order Mycobacteriales; family Mycobacteriaceae; genus Gordonia; species Gordonia effusa. Next base: position 7,803 of record NZ_BAEH01000068.1, on the reverse strand, counting down.
CACCGATCGAGCGATTGAACTTCGAGGATGTCGACTATTGGCCGGAGATGACGCAGATCCTCGATTGGAGCCGTGAGCACGTCTACTCCACGATTCATATTTGCTGGGGAGCGCAGGCCGCGCTGTACCGCCACTACGGTGTGCCGAAATATGAGCTGCCGCGCAAGCTGTTCGGGGTCTTCGACCATCAGGTATTACGACCGGAGTCTGCTCTGCTGCGCGGATTCGACGAACGGTTCCACGCGCCGCACTCGCGTCACACCGACATCCACGCGGCTGACATCGAGGCCACCGGACAGGTAGACCTACTCGCCGTAAGTGCCGACGCCGGTGTGTTACTCGCGGCGACACCTGATCTCCGGCAGGTATTCGTTACCGGACACCCCGAATACGATCGGGATACTCTCGCCCGGGAATACCGGCGCGACGTCGAAACCGGCCAGCCCATCGACGTTCCGGCGCATTACTATCCCGGGGACGACCCGGCTGCCGAGCCGATCGTCAACTGGCGCAGCCACGGTGTGCTGCTCTACGCGAACTGGCTCAATCACTGTGTGTATCAGCGGGTTCCGTTCGAATCTCAGAATTCCGCACCGTAGGCCGCGTCCGAGGGCACGATGCCCTCGGACGCGGCTTCCGGTGCCGTTTTCAAACGTCACATGCCGGCTGGGGGGCGCCCTAGACAGATCGCCGCACCCATCGGATCTTTGAACGAGGCGAGTGTGCCCCACGGGGTGACCTCACCGGGCATCAACACCTCGCCACCGAGTTCGGTGACCTTGGCGATGGTCGCATCCACGTCATCGACGGTGATGTAGACCTGCCAGAACGACGGGTGATCATCGCCGAACATGCCCTTCGCCGACATGATGCCGGCGACACTCTCCTCCGAACCGGACGGGAACACCTCTGAATAGTGGTCGGGGCCAACGGCATCGGGATCGCCACCGCTGCCGACCTCGTTGAGGCGCCAGCCCAGAGTCTTGCGATAGAACTCGGCCGACGCGGCGTAATCCATGCTCATCTCGTCAAACCAGTACGGGGTGCCGTGGGTGCCGCGCTCGCTGAATCCGACATGGGTACCCGGTTGCCACAGGCCGTATGCGGCGCCGGCGGGATCGGCGAGGACGGCCATCACACCAAGATCGCCGACCGGCATCGCGGGAGCGATGACAGTCGCGCCCGCGCCTTGCGCAGTCTCGACGGCGGCGGCCGCGTCATCGACCCGAAAATAGATCGACCAGATGTCGGCGGGCATCGCCTCGTCCATCTTCGGCATTAAGCCGGCGACGAGCTTGCCGTTCGCGGAAAAGTTCTGGTAGCCGCCGAATTCCTCATTGGATTCGGTCGCCTCCCAGCCGAATAGTTCGCCGTAGAACTCGACGGCACGTTTGGGATCGGAGCTGACCAGGTCGAACCAGATCGGTGCGCCGACGGCTGCTGTGTATTCGGGCATGGTGGAAATCCTCTCGATGGTGGGGAACACGAGTACAGACCGATGCGTTCGGCGAAACTCATCGCGGGCAATCGATGAATTTCGCCGACCCGATAAGTCTGCACCACGAGGAGGCAGACATGTACACATCACAACTATCAGCGGCCGGAAACGCGGTCACCGCTCTCGCAGCACGCACACCCGACGACATGCTCGATCGCCCGACGCCGTGTGAGGGGATGGATCTACGCGCACTATTCGCTCACGTCGTCGGGCTCAGCGAGGCATTCGCGGCTGCCGGCCGAAAGGAGTCCGGACCGCTCACCTCGACGCCACCTGATCCGAAAGCCCAAGTGCTCCAGTCGGACTGGCGAACCGCCCTGTCGATCAACCTTGCCGACCTTAATGCGGCGTGGGCCGATCCCGATGCCTGGGACGGGATGACACAGGCCGGTGGGGTGAGTGCGCCAGCATCGATCCTTGGCACCGTCGCGGTCAGCGAACTCGTCCTGCATGGCTGGGACGTCGCGCGCAGTATCGGCGTCGACTACCACCTCGACGACGATGCTTTGCAAGTCGTCTACGACCTGCACTACCCGCCGCAGTCGCAGAGTGAGCGCGAGGGCATGTTCGGGCCGGTGGTCGAGGTCCCCGAGGACGCCCCACTGCTGCACCGGCTGGTCGGACTCACCGGCCGCGATCCATTCTGGCCGGCGATGGCCTAATCTGTGGGGCACATGGCGTAGACGACACGCTACCGCCCGGGACACACTGGAACTCATGAAGAGATCGGTGGTCATCCTCGGCTACCCGGGAGTGCAGGCACTCGACGTAGCCGGACCATTCGACGTGTTGTCCGGAGCGACGCGCTATCTCGATGCCAAGGCAGGCGCCGACCAGCGGCCGGCCACCGAGGGCTACGCGATCACCCTCGTTTCTGCCGACGGAGGGCCGGTCGCGGCCGGTGATGGACTGCAATTCGTCGCGCAACCGTTGCCAGACGTCGGCGAGCCGATCGACACGATCGTCATCCCCGGCGGATACGGGACCGATGATGTTCGAGGGTCCGCCGAAGTCATCGAATGGCTGCAGCGAGCCTCGGTCGATGCGCGGCGCGTCGTGACGGTCTGCACGGGGGCGTTCATCGCCGCACAGGCGGGGCTACTCGACGGTTGCTCGGCGACCACGCACTGGGCATGGGCTGGGCGGCTGGCCGACGAATTCCCGACGGTCGACGTCGATCCCGATCCGATATTCATCCGGAGTTCCGACCGCGTGTGGACATCGGCGGGTGTTACCGCTGGCATCGACCTCTGCTTGGCTCTGCTCGAAGACGACTACGGTACGCGCGTCGCGCAAGCGGTCGCCCGAGGTCTCGTGCTTTATCTGCGGCGGCCCGGCGGGCAGACGCAGTTCTCGCCGCCGGTATGGATGCCACGTGCCAAGCGCGCCCCCATCCGAGATGTTCAACAGAGCATTGAGGCAGAACCCGGTGCGGCACATAGTGTTTCGTCCCTAGCGCAGCAAGCCTCGATGAGCCCTCGGCATTTCACCCGAGTGTTCACCGAGGAAGTCGGTGAGTCGCCGGGAACCTATGTCGAACGGATTCGCACCGATGCCGCACGGCGTCAGCTCGAGGAAACCGACGACACCCTTGCAGTCATCGCGGGGCGGTGCGGCTTTGGTTCGGCAGAAACGTTGCGCCGCAACTTCGTCCGGCGCTTGGGTATCTCGCCGGACCGCTATCGCAAGACTTTCGCCTGAATCTCATCCGAAAGATGATGCACCCCAACCGTTTAGAGGAGCCATGATGCAAATCGCCATCGTCGTATACCCCCAATTCACCGCGCTTGATTTCATCGGGCCGTATGAAGTGCTGCGCGCGTTGCCCGGTGCGCAGGTGCGATTCGTTTGGAAGGAGACCGGCCCGATCGCCGCTGATTCGGGAGTGCTCCTTGTCGGCGCTACCCATACCTTCGGCGAAACCCCGGCGCCCGACGTCGTCTTGGTCCCGGGCGGCCCGGGCTGCGCTGCGGCGGCGTGCGACGACGAGGTACTCGATTGGCTACGCGCGGTGTCGCCAGGAGCGAAATGGACGACGTCGGTGTGCTCGGGTTCGCTGGTGCTGGCCGCCGCCGGACTACTAGATGGAAAGAGTGCGACGTCGCACTGGTCGGTCCTGCCAGCTCTCAAAACCTTTGGTGTCAAGCCGGTTTCGGACCAGCGGATCGTGCACGAAGGTGATGTGGTGACCGCGGCAGGTGTCTCCGCGGGTATCGACCTGGCGATGTGGCTGGCTGGCGAGATTGCCGGCGATGCGAAGGCCAAGGCGATCCAACTGATGATCGAATACGATCCCCAACCGCCGTTTGACTCTGGCCATATGTCGAAAGCTTCGGTGGCGACCAAGGCGTCGGCGACGGCGCTGCTGAGTCGAGACATGATCAAGCCCGAACCGCTGAAGGCCAGTGCGCGGCTGCTCTGGGACCGAGCTATCAGTGTGGTGCGCTCGGCCTAGAGGTCCCACCGTCGATGTCGACGGCATGGCAGGCTGGGACATGTGACGACTCCGAGCAAGCAGGCTGATTCCAGTCGATGGACGTGGCCGGTACTCGTTGTCGGCGGGCTGGTGTTGTTCGGCCTGGCTTTCGCATCATGGGGTATCGGGAAAGAAGGCATCGAGCCGTCGGTGTCAGGCCATGGAAAGGTTTCGGTGCCGGGCGCGACCGCCGACGACGTCGCCTTCCTACAGGACCACACCGGACACCCAGGCGTCTGGACGCTGGTCCTAGGCGTGGTCATCGCCATTGCCGGGGCACTCGGCTGGTGGCGGACGGAAATGCGGACTGTCGGGGCCGTTGTGGCCGCGCTCGGCGGACTGGGAGCCATGATCTGGGCGATCATCACAGTAAGCGGCCCCGAGCGAAGGCTTTTCGACGCTTCGGTCAACGACGCACTGGACGCCGGATCGTCTGTGCTGCAACCAGGTTGGGGGTTGCTGGGAACGCTTGCGGTGGCGATAGTCGTTATGGCCGCAGCCGCTTGGTCGCTGGTTCGTCGCTGAGATATGTCCCGTAGCGAACTCAGCGGGCTATATGTCGTCTGATTTCGCGAGGGGACATTTCTTCGACGACATAGGTTTGACACGCGAACGAGTTGGGTACCCAGGGCACGTACCTCGTGTCTAGGAAAGGTGTCCCGCATGATTCGGCGAATAGCTCGCCCGCTGCTCGGCTCGATTTTTATCTACAACGGCTATCGCACCTTGCGTAACTCCGGCACTACCGCGCAGGCGGCCGAGCCACTGGTCGACAAGGCAACCACCCTGCTACCCGAGTCGTCGGCGGTACCGCAGGATCCGCAGACCTGGGTGACCGCGAACGCGGGTGTGCAGCTAGGTGGCGGGCTGTTGTTGGCGACCGGGAAGTTTCCGCGGGTGGCATCGCTGGCGCTGGCCGGCTCGCTGATACCGACGACATATGTCGACTATCCGTTCTGGGCCGAGGCCGATCCCGCCGCACGACAGGAGGCGCAGACGCACTTCGTGCAGAATGTTGCGCTATTGGGCGGCCTGCTCATCGCCGGTTTCGACACCGAAGGTAAGCCGGGCGTGATCTGGCGGAGCAAGCGTGCCGCCGAACGGGTTTCCGATCGTGTGTCGGGTGCGGTGTCGTCGATAACACCGTCCGAGTCGTCGACGTCGGAACTCAGCGATCGCGCACATGACTGGGCATCGAATGCCGAAGATTTCGCCGCGCACGCGGCCGACCGGTTCTCGGCAGCCAGGAAGGTTGCCGGCGCACGACTGGAAGAGGCCGCGGCCAAGGCAGCACCTGTTGTCTCCGACGCCGCGTCCACAGCGGCGGCCCGCGCTTCGACATTGGCCAAGGCGGCCGGTGAACGATTCGACGACGTCGCCGATGAGGTCGCGGCCCGTGCGCCGGAGATCGCGTCCGCAGCGGCCGAGTCGGCGCGCAAGACCGCTCCTATTGTCGCCGAGCGAGCATCGGTGGCGTCGGACGCGGTCCGGAACAAGGCGGTACCGGTGGTGGCCGATCGGGCCCGAACTCTGCGCGAGCGCCTCGCGAATCGCTAGCCGAATCGTCGAATTGTCTTGATAGGCGGCATCTTTGACAGTGGTGTGAAGCCGATCGGCACACCGTTGGGACCGTAAGCGTTGAAGACCTGCCCAAAGCCCGCGTAGATGCCGATATGACTCGCGTTGCGGTAGAACACGATGACATCGCCCGGCGCGATCGCCCAGAGCGGGATCGCGTGCCCGACCTTGGCTTGGTCCTGGCTGACTCGCGGTAGCCAAATACCCGCCGTGGAGAAGGCCCAGCGCACCAGCCCGGAGCAATCCCATGAGTTGGGGCCGATGCCGCCCCACTTGTACGGCTTGTTGATCTGTGTGGTCGCCGCGGCCAGTGCCTGTAAGCCGGCCGGGGTCGATACCGGCAGATAGAGTCTCGACGATCCGGAGGACGAGCCGGACGAGCCTGGGTCGGCCGATGCCGGTGCGCTGACCAGCCCGAAGGTCAATGCGCCGACCGCCATCGAGGTAGTTATGACACGGGCAAATCGGCGCTTTGCAATGCTCATCGCTCAAGACTGGCCGACGCGATGAGAGAAGTCTAAACCTGTTGTCGAGGTGTGATGAAGGTGTGACTCGAGTGAGTTGTGAGGTTCGTCGGTCACCAATAGCCGTCGGGGTCTTCGACCGGTGATTCCGGTGGCAGAATCCCCTCGGCCACCGCGTGATCGATACTCGCCGAGAGTCGCGGACAAGTTGGCATCATCGCCGGGTTGCCGCCGTCGCGACGAACCTGATCGAATTCCGGGCACTGCTCTCGCGCGACCGCGTTCCACTGCACGCTGGTCTGATGCGGCCCGGTCTTCTTGACCATGATCGCCGCGTGGCAGGCGCGACATTCGATTTCGCGCAGGCCGCCGGTCAGGTAATGCTGACGATCACGCGCTGTCGCCGACTCGACGGCCGCGAGCCGCGCGGGATCCGATGCGAAATTGGGCGCCTTGGCCCACCCGCTAGTCGGCTGTGCGGCGGCGGTCATGTCAGACCTCGGCCTTTTCGCTGTCGTGCGCGGCGGCTTCGGTGGCCTTCTCTTCTGCCGCTTTTTCCTCGGCCTGTCGCGCCAGGTTCTCCTGGATTTCGATATTCCAGCTCTCCAACGCCTTTTCGGTATCGATCTCGTATTCGTATCGGCCGGTCATCTCGTCGGTGACGTCATCGACGTCGACATAGAACTGCTCATACCACCGGCGCAGTTGGTAGACCGGGCCGTCCTCTTCCACCAGCAGTGGGTTATCGATGCGGGTCTTGCGCTTCCAGATCGCGACATCCTGCAGGAAGCCAACTTCGATTCCCTGGGTGATCTTCTTGGCCATCTTGTCGGCCTGTTCGGCCGTGAGACCGTCGGGAACCTTGGCCATCACGCCGTACATCAGCACAAAGGAATTGGCGTCAATGGGGTAGTGGCAGTTGGTGAGGATGGTCTCGACCGCATAGCCGCCGTAGTACTGAACCATCGGATTGAGCATGTACGAGGGGCCGTAATACGCAGCGATCGACTCCAAGCGAGTATCGCCATACGACGACGAGATCCCGACGTCGGGGCGACCGTGCGAATTCATGTACTGTGCGGCGGTCTGTCCCTCGAAGACATTCTTGAAATAATCCGGCAGTGCGTAGTGCACGTAGAAGAAATGCGCCATATCCACGACGTTGTCGATGATCTCGCGGCAGTTAGAACCTTCGATGACTATCTGATTCCAGGTCCACGCCGTCCACTCGTCGGTGCCGAACTCGTCGAGTTCGGGAATCACCACGTCGTCGGGTGGCGGATTCCCCTCCGGATCGTTGTAGACGAACACCTGCCCGTTGCGGACCATGGTCGGCCAGGTGCGCGTCTTCGCGAGCTTGGGCTGGCGCTTGGCGTAGGGCACCGAACCGCAGCGGCCGTTGCCCTTCCATTGCCACCCGTGAAACGGGCATGCGACGTTGTCGCCGCGCAGCACACCTTGCGAGAGGTCGCCGCCCATGTGCCGGCAGTAGGCGTCGAGGACGTGGAATTCGCCCTCGGTGTCGGTCCAGGCGACCAGCTTGGTGCCGAATGCCTCGATGGAATGCGGCTTGCCGTCGTTGAACTCTCCGACGAGACCCAGGCAGTGCCAGCCGCGGGCGAATCGAGTCGGCGGAGTGCCGGTATCGATCTCGCGGATGTCGGACGCTTTGGTGGCTGTCATCGAAATGTCTCCCTGGTGTCGACGGAACTGGCCAAGTTCACAAAAGCAATACTAGAACACGTTACAGAAATCCGATACCCAACTGGGCTAACTGTGGGTCGATT
>NZ_BAEH01000069.1 GCF_000241305.1 Gordonia effusa NBRC 100432 | reverse complement strand
GCCGCAGCGTCGTGGCGGTAACCTGCGGTTTCGCCGAGTGCTCGACAGAAATAAGAACGTGTTCTAATCTTAGCCACAGGCCAGTTCACGCTGGCGTCGAGTATGTGACGCGTCGAAGCGTCGTAGAGGCCAGTTGTAACAGGGACAAGGAGCGAGACGGATGTCCGAATTCGTGAGTGCGTCGGAGCAGGGACAAGCTGTTCTGGAGAAGATCAATGCGCTGCTGCCCGAACTTGAGCAGCGTGCGCAGGAGACTGAAGACGCGCGCCGCGTGTCCGACGAAACCGCGAGCAGCCTCGACGGCGCCGGATTCTTCAAACTCATGCAGCCCGAGCAGTGGGGCGGATTTCAAGTCGACCCGGTGACCTTCTATGAGGCGGTCCGTCGTATTTCCACCGCCTGCGGCTCGACCGGTTGGGTCTCGGGCATCGTCGGCATCCACAACTGGCATCTGGCGCTCTTCGACCAGCAAGCACAGGAAGATGTGTGGGGCGCCGATCCGTCGGTGCGCATCTCGTCGTCCTACGCGCCGATGGGGATGGGTGAGGTTGTCGACGGTGGCTACAAGGTCAATGGTTCGTGGGCGTGGTCGTCGGGCAGCAATCTCGCCGACTGGGTCGTGGTGGGCGGGCCGGTCATCAAGAACGGCAAGCCCGTCGATTTCGTGAGCTTCCTGATTCCGCGTTCGGACTACAACATCAAGGACGTGTGGAACGTCGTCGGACTGCGTGGCACCAGCTCTAATACCATCGAGGTCAAAGATGCGTTCGTGCCGCGTCATCGCATGCTCTCGTTCCGAACCATGAGCGTCGGCGAAGCGCCGGGCCTCGAGCGCAATACCGCGCCGGTATACAAAATGCCATGGGGCACAATCCATCCCAGTACCATTTCGGCCCCGATCGTCGGGATGGCCTACGGCGCCTACAAGGCGCATGTCGAACATCAGGGCAAGCGAGTCCGCGCGGCCTATGCCGGCGAGAAGGCGAAGGACGATCCATTCGCCAAGGTTCGTATCGCCGAGGCGTCCAGCGACATCGACGCCGCGTGGCGTCAACTGTCGGGCAACCTGCAGGATGAGTACGACTTGATCGTGGCCGGCCGCGAGGTCCCGATGGAACTGCGTCTGGCCGCTCGCCGCGATCAGGTGCGGGCGACGGGACGTTCCATCTCCGCCATCGACCGTCTCTTCGAGAACTCTGGAGCTCATGCGCTGGAGAACGGCACCCCGATCCAGCGCTTCTGGCGTGACGCCCACGCCGGTCGGGTCCATGCCGCCAACGACGCCGAACGAGCGTATGTCGCCTACGGAAACGGCGAATTCGGCATTCCCATCGGCGACACGATGGTCTGATCTGAGTAACGCCTGACGAGATCAACTCCAGCCCCAGAGGAATTACCTTCGATGACTTCAGAATTCGGGCCGATCCGGTCCCTCGGCTATATGCGGATCGACGCTACCGATATGGCCGCCTGGCGTGAGTACGGGCTCAAGGTGCTCGGCATGATCGAGGGAACGGGTAAGACTGATGGCGCGCTCTATCTGCGGATGGACGACTTTCCGGCGAGGCTGGTGATCGTGCCGTCCGATCGCGATCATCTCGCGTCCTCTGGCTGGGAGTGCGCGAATGCCGCTGGCCTGCAAGAGGTTCGGGACCGGCTTGAAGGTGCGGGAGTCTCGTTCCGGGAGGGCACCGCCGCGGAGAAGACCGACCGTTGTGTCGACGAACTCATCGTATTCTCCGATCCCACCGGTAATGTGCTGGAGGCGTTTCACGGTGCGGCACTTCAACATCGACGGATCGTAAGTCCGTACGGACACAAGTTCGTGACCGGCGAACAGGGCCTCGGACACGTGGTTCTTACCACCGATGACGATGCCGCGTCGCTGAAGTTTTACCGCGACGTGCTGGGCTTCCGGTTACGGGACTCGATGAAGTTGCCGCCCCAACTGGTCGGGCGCGAGGAGGGCGACGACCCGCCGTGGTTGCGATTCTTCGGCTGCAATCCCCGCCATCATTCGTTGGCATTCCTGCCGATTCCTAACAGCACCGGGATTGTGCATCTCATGGTCGAAGTGGAAAACTCCGACGATGTCGGGCTGGCCCATGATCGCGCCCTACGCAAGAAGGTGCCAATGTCGGCGACGCTCGGTCGCCATGTCAACGACCTCATGCTCTCCTTCTATATGAAGACACCGGGCGGATTCGACGTCGAATTTGGTTGCGAGGGAAGAACTGTCGACGATCACGAGTGGATCGCTCGCGAGTCGACCGCGGTGAGTCTCTGGGGCCACGACTTCTCCATCGGGTTCAAAGGATGAGCGTCAACGGTCAGCCCCGTCCGTCCGGAGTGCCCGGCGGGCCTTACGGCACAAGCGATTTCGACTCACGGCAGTTCCGCACCGCGATGGGGCAGTTCTGCACCGGGGTCACGGTCATCACCACACTCGACGCAGACGGAACGCCCGCGGGTTTCGCCTGTCAGTCGTTCGCGGCGCTGTCGCTGGAACCGCCGCTGGTCCTGTTCTGCCCGATGAAGAAGTCGCGCAGCTGGCCGATCATCGAGGCGCACGGCAAGTTTGTGGTGAATGTGTTGTCGAATCGGCAGCAAGATGTCTCGGCGACCTTCGGGGCGCCGGGTGACGACAAATTCCGTTCGGTCATCTGGGACCCGTCACCGGGTGGCCTGCCGGTCATTCGACACAGCCTGACCTGGGTCGAGTGTGAGATCGAGAATGTCATCGACTCCGGCGATCATTTCATCGTCGTGGGCCGGGCCCTGACATTAGGTGATGTCCTGCAAGACAAACCGCTGCTGTTCTATCGGGGCGGCTACCTGTCCACCGAACATCCACGGGTGACGCCGGCTCAGGCCGAACTCGACAACTTCCTGACCTATACCGGAGGTGACACGTGGCTGTGACTGACGAACGTTCCGATCCGGCGGCTGAACAGGGGCAGCGTCCGTTGCTGACGAAGCCGTTTACCGATGCGGTTGCCGAAGCCGAAAAGCTCATCGCGTCAGCAGAATTCATCGAAACTGACGCGGACCTGGCCGAGGGCTACGACTATTTGGCCGGTAGCGTGTCGGCGATCTTGCAGTTGTCGCGAGCCCACAGCAAGAGTCACCCCTATTTCGTCACCTCTACCGGTCCGTACGCGAAGATGGGCTTGGACAATCCCGATACCCTCTACTACCACGCCACCGTCGAGCCCGACGCGACCTATATTGTGCGTGGAAAGCGCGGCAGCACAGTCGATCTCAGCTTCCAGGTGCTGCGCGGTGACTATACGCCGAGTGAGGTGCCCGGCGGCGACGATGCCTTCGACGATCGCCGACTGACGATCGCCTACGACGGCTCGTTTGAATTGACCTTCGGTCCCGCACTCGACGGAACGCCTCCGCCGAACTATTTCGTGCTGGGTGATGGCGCGTCGATGCTCGCGGTACGCGAGGTCTATAGCGACTGGCCGAGTGAAACCAAGGGGTCGGTCACCATCGAACGAGTCGATTCGGTCGGCACCGCGCCGACCGAACCCGACGTCGCGCGGATGGCGAAACGCTATGCGATCGCCGCGAAAATGCTTATGGCACGGGTCCATACGTGGTTCAACTTTCCCAAGTGGTTCTACCTCGACGAACCGGTGAATACCTTCACCACGCCGCGTCGCACTCCCGGTGGGTTGTCGACGCAGTACTCCTCGGTCGGGCATTTTCGACTTGCCGACAACGAGGCCATGGTGATCACCGTCCCGAAATCTGCTGCGCCCTATCAGGGATTCCAACTCGGGAGTATGTGGTACATCTCGCTCGACTACGTTAACCACCAGACAAGCCTGAATTCTGCTCAGGCACAGGTGGATCCAGACGGCATGATCCGCCTGGTGGTGGCTAACGAAAACCCTGGCGTCGCCAATTGGGTTGAGACGACCGGACGTCGCAGCGGCATCCTGCAATTTCGTTGGCAGCGAACAGATGAGGCGATCGGCCCCGAGTTGGGCCCGACGGCGCAGGTGATCGATATCGGTGATGTGGAAGCGCATCTGCCGTACTACGGCGAGAACAAGATCGATGCCGCTGGCTGGCGAAATCGGATCGCGGTGCGCCAGAGAGCATTCGCGCAGCGCATGCTCGGCTGAGGAAAGGAATATCCCGTGGGGATTCTCTCGGACAAAGTTGTCGTCGTATCCGGCGTCGGGCCGGGTCTCGGACGCTCGATCTGTCTGCGCGCCGCGGCAGCCGGAGCAACCGTTGTGCTCGCCGCCCGTACCGAATCGAGATTGCAAGAGGTCGCGGCGCAGGTACAGGCTCTTGGCGGGAAGACGTTGGTGGTGCCCACCGACATCACCGATGACGCCGCCGTGGACAACCTCGTCGCACAGACCATCGGCGAACTCGGTCACGTCGACGTGGTGGTGAATAACGCTTTCGCGCTGCCGTCGATGAAACCCTTGGGCCGCACGGACTTCGACCAGATCACCGCCAGCATCGAGTTGACCGTACTGGGCACCTTGCGGGTGATCAAAGGCTTCACCGAATCGCTCGCCGAGAGTAAGGGGGCGATCGTCAACATCAATTCGATGGTGATCCGTCACTCCGAACCGCGGTACGGCAGTTACAAACTCACCAAGTCGGCATTGTTGGCGATGTCTCAATCGTTGGCTACCGAGTTGGGGGACAAAGGGATTCGCGTCAATAGCGTTGCCCCGGGGTATATCTGGGACGATCAGCTCAAGTGGTATTTCGGAGAGGTCGCCAAGAAGTACGGCATCACCCCCGAACAGGTTTACGAGCAGACGGCCAGTAAGTCCGACCTCAAGCGTCTGCCCGAGCCCGATGAGATCGCCGAAGCCGTAGTCTTCCTCGGATCGTCGATGGCGAGCGCGATTACCGGCCACACCCTTGATGTGAACTGCGGTGAGTACCATGACTGACACCAGCTTGCGGACATCCGTGGGGAGCGTCGACGAACTCCACGAATCAGCCACGCGCGCAACTGGATTGAGCGACTTCGGCGGCGACGATTACCGTGAGCCGTTGGAGATTTTGCTCCAGTCCTATCGGGACGATGCCGAACTCACGCCGTTGGGTTCCAAGATGTTTCGCTACTTCCTCAAGGGTGCATTGGTCGCCCGTCTTCTGAGTGAGGCGTCGTGGCAGGCGAATCCCGGCTATGTCGACGTGGAGGTCACTCGGCCGATCTTCGTGACCGGGTTGCCACGGACGGGGACCACCGCGTTGCATCGGCTGTTGACCGCGGACCCGGGCCATCAGGGGTTGGAGATGTGGCTGGCCGAGTTCCCGCAGCCGCGACCGCCGCGCGAAACCTGGTCGGAAAACCCGGTATATCAGCAGATCAACTCGGGACTCGAACTCCATCACGTGGAGAACCCGGAGTTCATGGGGCTGCACTATATGGACGCGGGCGAGGTCGAAGAATGCTGGCAGTTGTTGCGGCAGAACGTCATGTCGATTTCGTACGAGTCGTTGGCTTACCTGCCAACGTATTCGCGATGGCTCGCTGCCCAGGATTGGACACCGGCTTACGCACGGCACCGTCGAAACTTGCAGCTGATCGGGATGAATGATCCCGGAAAGCGTTGGGTGCTCAAGAATCCCAGCCATCTGTTCGCGCTGGATGCGCTGATGGCGACGTATCCGGATGCTTTGGTGATTCAGACTCATCGCGCGCCGGAGACGATTATCGCGTCGATGTGCAGTCTCGCCGAACATGCGACACCGGGGTGGTCGACAAAGTTCACCGGTCCGGCCGTGGGTGAGACACAGTTGGAGTTGTGGTCGCGGGGATTGCGGGCATTCGAGGAAGCCCGAGCCAACTACGATCCCGCGCAGTTCGTCGACGTCGACTTCAAAGACTTGCGCACCGACCCGTTCGGAACCGTCGAGCGGGTGTACCAGGCACTTGGTGCCGACCTGTCCGACGCCGCTCGCAACGAGATGGTGCGGCTCGACGAAGAAAGTCGCAGCGGTGACCGAAAGCCGCAGCACAAATACGAACTGAGCGACTATGGTTTGACCGCGCAGCAGGTCGCGGCGGCGTTTGGAACCGCTTAAGCAGCTATCCGCGCATGTCGATCGGCCGATCAGATGCGGCCGCCACTATCCTGGGTGCTGTGAACCAACCTTTTGATCCTTCCGAGCTGTTCGGCGGCGGCGCTGGCGGCGATAATCCGATGGCGGGTCTGCTAGCTCAGGCGCAGCAGATGCAGGAGCAGCTACTCGCGGCTCAGAACGAGCTGACCGCCGCAGAGGTCACCGGTACCGCGGGCAATGGCCTGGTGACCGTGACCGGTACCGGTGGTGGTGACATCACCGCGATCACCATCGACCCCAAGGTCATCGATCCCGACGATGTCGAGACCCTGCAGGATCTGGTGCTCGGAGCCCTCGGCGACCTGGCGGCAAAGCGAGACGCGCTCGCCCAAGAGAAGATGGGGCCGCTCGCCGGCGGGCTCGACGGTCTCGGTGGCGGATTGCCGGGACTGGGATAGCAGTATTCAACGATGTACGAGGGACCGATTCAGGATTTGATCGACGAACTGGCTAAGCAGCCAGGTCTCGGTCCCAAGGGTGCCCAGCGGATCGCCTTTGCGCTCTTGGCAGGCGAGAACGCGCAGATCGATCGGCTGATCGCGGCGTTGGGGCAGGTGCGGGACAATGTCACGTTCTGCGCTGAATGCGGCAACGTGTCGGCCGATCGACTATGCCGCATCTGCTCTGACGCGCGTCGGGACGCCACCAAGATCTGCGTCGTCGAAGAGCCCAAGGATGTGCACGCCATCGAGCGCACCAAGGAGTTCAATGGTCGTTACCATGTGCTCGGCGGTGCGTTAGATCCGTTGTCGGGTATTGGCCCCGATCAGCTGCGCATCCGAGAATTGTTGCGACGCTTGGCAAATCAGGACGACGGGGTGGACGTCAGCGAGGTGATTGTCGCGACCGATCCGAATACCGAGGGGGAGGCCACCGCGACCTACCTCTTGCGGATGCTCAAGGATTTTCCCGGCCTGTCAGTGACGCGGCTTGCCTCCGGCCTGCCGATGGGTGGCGATTTGGAATTCGCCGACGAGCTCACTCTGGGTCGTGCGCTGTCGGGTCGACGAGTGCTTGCTTAGCCCGATGAAACCGCGTGACGCCGCCGAAGTTATCGCGACGGAGATCGGGGCGGGGATCGTTGCCATCGACGGCCCGTCGGGTAGCGGGAAATCTACCTTTGCCGACGGCGTGGTGTCGGAGCTGGGGCGGCGTGGGGTATCCACGATGCTGATCCGCACCGATGACTTCGCGACCTGGGATAATCCGGTGGCGTGGTGGGACGAGCTGGAAAGCGATGTGCTGCACGCTTTTTCACGCGGGCGTGATGTAGAGTATCGGCCGCGGCAGTGGGCCGACGGCGTCGCGCGGCCCGGGCCGCTGGTGTGGCTCCGCTGGCAGCCGCTGTTGATCATCGAAGGAGTGTCGTCGGCGCGGCGTCAGATCGCCGATCGCCTCGCGGGTGCGATGTGGCTCGATGGGCCCACGCGCGAAGAGCGGTTGGCGAGGTCGGTGGCCCGCGACGGAGAAGCCGATCGCGCCAACCTGCAACGATGGCAGGCATTTGAAGACGGCTGGTTCAGCGTAGACAGAACCCGTGAGCGATGTCGGGTGATCGGGGAGACGTAGCAGTGCCGAGCGGGGTGGGAGGTGCCGCTGTGGGTGGTCGAGTGCGCCCGCCGAGCGGAGCGAGAGGTGCCATGTGGTTGGTCGAGTGCGCTCGCCGAGCGGAGCGAGACGCGCGTGTATCGAGACCTGGTGACCCGAATGCTGTTGTGCGGTAGGGGTGTTCGTCTTGCGGGGTCTCGATACACCCGGCTCGGCTGGCGCCTCGCCGGGCACTCGACCGGCGGTGGACTGCCGGCTGGCGGTGAATGTGGGTGGTCGAGTGCGCTCGCCGAGCGGAGCGAGACGCGCGTGTATCGAGACCTGGTGACCTGAATGCTATTGTGCGGTAGGGGTGTTCGGCCAGCGTCCATCTACCGGCGCGCAGCCGCCAACCGCTCCTTGCGTAATTGCCCCACCTCGGGAAGGTCAAGTGGTGCAAGGGTTTCGGTTCCTAGCGCGCGAGCAAGTAGATAGTCGGCCAATTGTGGATTGCGTGCCAACGCCGGACCGTGCATATACGTCCCGATGACCGAACCCTGTATCGCGCCTTCGGTTCCGTCGCCCACTCCATTGCCGACCCCGTTGCGAACGCGGCCGAAAGGTGTCGCCGCTGGGCCGAGAGTTGTTCCGCCACGGTGATTTTCAAACCCAGACAGCGGATCGGTCAGGCCGTCGAGGGTCGGAGTGGTTACCAACTCCCCGATGCTGCGCGTCGGTTGCGGGGACGTCGTGGCGTCGAGCATGGAAATGCCGTCGACGCGTTCGCCGGCCGACGTCTCGTACCAATGGCCAAGTACCTGGATCGCCGCACAGATCGCCAGCACCGGTCGGCCAGCTTCGGCCGCGCGCTGAAGGCCGGGATAGCGCGTGAGGTGCCGAGTGGCCAGACGCTGCGCGAAATCCTCTGCGCCGCCGAGTGTGTAGACGTCGAGCGATTCGGGTACGGCGTCGTCGAGAGTGATCTCGACAATTTCCGCATCGATGCCGCGCATTCGTGCGCGTTGGCGCAATACGAGAGCATTACCGCCGTCGCCGTAAGTTCCCATGACGTCGGGCAAGACGAGCCCGATCCGCAGCGTCGACTCGCTAGCCCCGGTCATCGTGGTCCCCCTTCGTCTTTCGCGGCGCGTTCCAGGGCGATGCCGAGGTCACGGAACGCGGTGTAGTTGGCGAGCACTTCGACCCGTCCCGGCGGACAGGATTCGATGGCGGCCAGGGGATCTGCGATGGTGGTGTGCTCGGCGCCGGCGTAGAGCAATCGGACGCCGAGGTCGGCCGCACGCTCGCCCGATGCGACCACCTGCATCGTTTCGAATGCTTCGAAACGTACATCCCACAGCCACGACAGGTCCTCGCCGTCGGGAACTTGCCCGTTGACGGCGATCACCAACCCGTCGGCTTCCTGATCGATCATCGACAGCGCTTCTTGCCAGCCGGCGGGATTCTTGGCCAGCAGAGTTCGCACGCGGTGGCTGCCGACCGTGGTGACGCCGTAGCGACCGGCGACTTCGCCGACAGTGCCTACTGCGGCAACAGCTTTCGCGGGATCAGCGCCCATGACGACCGCCGCGGCGACGGCCTGCGTGGCGTTGCCGCGATTGGCGCGTCCCGGCACGGATAGGGTAAGGGGAGCGGTGAACCCGTTGGGGCCGTAGATGTTCCCGTCATCGAACCACCAATCCGGTTGTGGCCGACGGAAATTGTCGTCGCCGGTGGACCGCCAATCGACACCAGCTTCGGTGCTCGACCGGACGATCGGCTCGCCGGTACGCGGGCAGCTCACTGAATCACCGACCCAGCTGGCGCCAGCGGCCACCCATACGACCTTCGGTGCGTCGAACGCCGCCGAGGTCACCAGCACGTCGTCGCAATTGGCGATGACGGTTGCGTCGGGATGTCGTTCGATACCTTCGCGGAGCCGCCGCTCGATAATGTTGATCTCGCCGACGCGGTCAAGCTGATCGCGGGATAGATTGAGCAGAACCAGGACCTCGGGGTCGACGGCGTCGGATACGTGTGGGACGTGCAGCTCGTCGACTTCGAGTGCGGTGATGGGCGCCGCCTGATCGAGGGTGAGCGTCGCGATGATGCCGGCGTCCATATTCGCGCCATCAGCTTGCGTGGCTACGCGGCCCAACTCGCCCAGTGCGGCCGCGGTCATCCGGGTCGTCGTCGACTTGCCGTTGGTGCCGGTGATAATCGCGGTGCGCTTACCGGCTGCCAGCCGAGACATGACCGAAGGATCGATCTTGGCGGCGACCAGCCCGCCGATCATCGAGCCCTTACCGCGGCCGGCGGTCCGGGAGGCCCAACGTGCTGTCGACGCGGCCGCGAGGGCGAGTCGAGTGCGCGCGGGTAAACGGGAGGAGATGTCACCGGCCATGCTGACGAGTTTTCCACACGGAATTGGCGGAGTATCCGCCGCGGGGCGTGACCTGCGACGCATGTGCCACCGAAGGAGCCGCAATAGGCTCCTGTCGTGAATTTTCGTCCCCGTGGATGGCGCCCAAGGGCAATATGCCCTTCCCTGCCTCTCACGGGGACGACAATCGCTGACTGGCGTGATCCGTCAGCTACCGAACGATCGCGGCCGTCGCGCTCAGTTCGACGAGCGCGCCGGGCACTCCAAGGTCGGCGAATAGTGCCGACACCAACGGCGGAATCTCAAGTGTGCCAAGCGTTTCCAATGCCGCGCCGTAACCCGCATTAATATCGACACCTTTGGCGAGCACTAGCGAGATATGGACGACATGCTCTAGTCGGGCACCCGCGGCGTCGAGGGCGGTCAGCAGATTCGCCATGACTTTGCGGACTTGAGCCGCGACGTCGTCGCCCCCGACCAACGCGCCGTCGGCGTCAATCGCGTTCTGGCCGCCAATGAGAATCGTCGTGGCGCCCGGCGGGATGATCGCGACGTGGCTAAAGGCCGGGCTGTGCACTAAGCCCTCTGGGCGGAGCAGTTCAACGGTCATGGCCCGAGACTATGCCGCGATCCGGACATCGGATGTCCGGATGACCCAAGACTCGCCAACCCGAGGTAACATTAGTATTCTAACTGTCGATCTAGGATACGACTACAGTTTCAGGGCGAGAGGCATGGATATGACTGTGACAGCTGCCGACGCACACATGTGCGAGGAATCGATCCGTCGGAACCGGGATGCACTGGAGCGGCTTGCGTCGCGCCGCACAATTGCGCCCGGTCCCGTGCAGACGGTGTGGCCCGTTGATATTTCGCGACACCGTCTCGGGGTCGTGGGCGGCGGTCAGGTCATTCGGCGATTTGTGCACAGCTCAATCTCCGACGATGCCGTCAGTCGTGGTCTGGGGCCTGATGACCTGCTGCGTCCTGCCTTGTCGCCTCGTGAGATTGAGGTGTTGCGCGCATGGTTGGTACTCGATTCCAAGTTGGCGGTCGCTGAGTCGCTGTTTATAGCGATGGGCACGGTCAACACGCATCTGACCCGAATTCGCACCAAGTACGCCGACGTCGGTCGGCCGGCGCCAACGAAGGCTTCGTTGGTAGCTCGCGCGGTTCAGGATGGGATTATCGCGCTCGAAGATCTGTGATTCGATGATCGAATCCACCTCGCATGTACGCGGGACCGACAGGCCGACGTTGGCGCGAGTAATCCAATTAGTCGACGCCTACGCTCGTGAACTGGACCGACGTGCCGTGAATGGTCAAACCAGTGGTCGGTTAGCCGTATCCGATGTTGATCGCGATCCCAGTGGTTCGGCGACACATGACTCTCCGAACGCATCCGGTGACGGCGTTGTCTACACCGCGCCCGAAGTGCTCATGGGCGCGTCAGCGGGCCCGTGGTCGGATCAATACGCCCTCGCATGCGTCGCGACTCAACTGTTGACCGGTACCGACGAGGTGGATGTGGTCGGGTGGCGCCATGGTGTCCTACGGCAACCAAAGCGACATCCGATCGATGTTGCTTTGCTGCGTGCCACCGACCCCGATCCGGCGCGACGCTTCACGTCATCGACGGAGTTCGCTCACGCCCTTGGCGGTTCGAAGCCGAGTGGGCCGGGCTGGGAACAGACAACGCCACCGGCGACCACCCAACGGGGACCGGCTTTTGCCCTGGTGTCCTTCGTCGTCGGATTGTCGTTGGTATGCCTTCGGCTGATTCCCGTGGGGCACTTGGGAACTCTGATTTTCGACTCGTTTCCGTACTCATACCTGATTATTCCGCTGGTCTTCGGAATGCTCGGTCTCGCCATCGGAATTGTCGGATGCGTAGGACCACGCAAGATGAAAAGCGTTACCGCCGTTGGCATCTTCCTGTGCGCGTTATGTGTGCTCTACGGCGGGGCAAGACTGATTCTGGTGCTCACCGGGTCTTGACCGGCTAGTTGTTGTCCGATGCGGGTGGCAGGTTCCGTCGGGCGCGGAATGCCGTGATCATATCGTTGATGACATCGAGATCTTCTGACGGCAACCCGGCGAGTCGGTAGGCGGTCCGTTCCACCCCGGCGTCGTGAAGGACACCACCAGTGGGCTCGACGACGGCGAAGTACTCGATGTCGACGCCGAATGCGGCAGCCAACCCCTCGACTGCCTTGAACGAGGGCGACTTAACGCGTCCGGTTCGCAGATGTGACAGGTATCCTTCACTGAATTCGACGCCGACCGCCGCTGCCCGCGCGACGACTTCGGACTGTTTGATGCGCGATCCGTCAGGATTGCGCACAACCGTGAAGAGGTGCTCGAGCTTGTTGGAGATGTCGGAGGACGCCGTGGTGGGCGCCGGTTCCTGCGTCATGTTCGGCCTGTCTGAAGTCGATGGCAAATGGTTGAATAATCGCAGCAAGCGATAGTCTTTTCGTATTTCTAACTATAGCGTCAAACATCGGAGAGAGATGCCCCCACCGGCCGTTGTGCTCCTTCCGTTACCTGACGCTAATGCCCCACTTCGCCAGCGACGCATACGCCGACGGACGCGGGCGGTCCTGCGTGGGCTCGATCTCCCGGCCTACGGCGTCACACCCGAAGTGCTCGCAGAGGCTGTCGCCGCGCGGCTCGGAACCGTAATTGAGCTGGTAGAGCACGCATTGCCGGCGCGCGGCCCGAGTGGGGCGACATTTGCCGACGCCAAGGGCTACGTAGTGTTCTTCCAGTCGCAGACCTCGGTGACCCACCAGGCCCACCACATCACCCACGAACTTGCACACATTCTCACCGGCACGCTCGCGTCGGTCGCAGAACATACATCGCCACCGGATCCAGACTGCGAGGAAGACGCAGAACTGGTGGCGTCGATCATCGCCTGCCTCGTCGGGCTCCGGGCCGAACGCGTACGTCCGCCCGAGCCGACGCCGACGCTGACCCGGTTAGCGGCGGCACTCGACGACTACGCGGAGCGCTGGTAAATGACCCCAGCAGTTCAGGCGGTGCTCCTGCCGATTGTTGTCGCAGTCTTCGGATGGCGGCTGGCTGTTCTGTTGACACAGTCACGTAGCCCGTCGCAGCGGACTTCCAATCCAACGTGGCGCACTGTGCAGACCGTTTATCTCGCCCTGGTCGGGTTCGCGGTGTCGACCTACTTTGGCTTGGTTCCGGTAACCGACGTCGTCTACCACTTCCATGTCTGGCTGATCTGGCTGCAATATTTGGCGGTCATGCTGCTGGTACGTGCACTGGCCGAGGCCTATGGCGTTGCGGTGTCCGGTCACTTGGCGGTGATCGCTTTTGTGGCTGTCGTTACCGCGTGTTTTGCCGCCGTCACGCCAGTTTCCTGGACCGGGCGATTTGTGGATGCTCCGGCGTCGTTGCTTTGGCTGTACGCGCTGTCGGCGGCCGCCTATATCCCGGTCTGTCTTCTGCTTATCGGCATTCGAATCGTCGCGGAGCCGAAGCCGCGCGGAAGCATGTGGGTGAGCACGGTCGCGATGATCCTGGCGACCGGGTCGCTCGCGATCGGATTCGTACTGAATGCGGTCGAATTCGGTATCTATCTCAATCGTGAACTGCTGCCGCCGGGCATTGAGCCGTTATCGCGGGCGCTGCTGGACGCTGGATTATTGCTGCTGATCATAGGAACTCTGACACCGGCTCTGGTGAGCCGCGCCGCGTATTTGCGTCGGACTTTTGTGTTGGCGCGAGAGCTGCGGGCGATGAGAAAACTGGCCGGCGACATCGCAATTGCGATACCCCAACTTGGCGCCGCACCGTGGCCGCGGCGTCCTATTTCGCCGGCTGGCATTCGCTTGGCTCACTATCGCCGATACATTCTCATTCGAGATGGCCTGATGAGGCTCAGCGAAGACCTCGGCGTCGCCGGTTCGGCAGCTGACGTCGGGTCGCGGTTGCGGACGGTCCTGCGTGAGCCGATTCCGTCGGGACGAGAGACCGCGATACCAGTACTCGCGGCGGCCGACGACGATGTGCGTGCTGTTCTCGACATGTGCGCGGTCTACAACCGAATTTCGCGCTGAGATATGCCCCCAGGGTTACTGAGATGGCATATACGCGGCTGAGTCACTGAGGGGACATATCGCCGGCAGCACTCCGGTAGCATGACCCGCTGTGAGCCGTGCCACCACAGTTTCGTTGCCCTTCCATGCCCGTATTCAACGCTCTGCGATGAGGTTCGTTGGCCGGCTGCCCTCCGGGGTGTTCGGTTTGCTTGCATCACGAATGCCGATTAATGCCGCAGGTGAGAGGCTGAGTCCCGAGGTCGCCGGGATCGCGCTCGCCGCCGACAAGATCCCCGCGTTCAGCATGTACGACCCATCGCCGGCGAAGGCGCGGGCAAAGATCGAAGTGTCGTCGGCGACGCTGGCGGCGTCATTTCCACCCTTCGCCGTCGAAGAAGATCTGATCATCGACGGCCCGGCCGGGCCGATACCGGCGACGCGGTACCGCTTCGGGGAGACATCGCGCGGGCTCGTCGTCTTCTACCACGGTGGTGGCTTCGTCATCGGGAGTCGGGCCAGCCACGACGGCGCGGTACGCAACCTCGCCATCGACGCCGGCGTTGACGTGTTGTCGGTCGACTATCGACTGGCACCGGAGAACCCGTTTCCGGCAGCCGTCGACGATTCGGTAGCGGCTTGGCGGTTCGCGGTCGAGAAAGCACCGAGCTGGGGACTATCGCCTGACCGAATTGGTGTCGCCGGCGATAGCGCCGGGGGTAACCTGGCAGCCGTTGTGTGCCAACAGGTTCGGGGCGACAAGGTAGTGCCCCGCCATCAATTGCTGATCTATCCCGTCGTGGACGCGAACGCGACCACCGCTTCCCGTGATGAGTTCGCGACGGGCTATTTCCTGACTCGCGAACATATGGATTGGTTCCACGACAACTACGTACCCAAGGACCAACGCTCCGATGTCCGGGCGTCACCCCTGCTTGCCGACGACCTCTCGGGCCTGCCGGCCGCGCACGTCGTCGTCGCCGGATTCGATCCGTTGCGCGACGAGGGCATCGCCTACGCGGACGCGCTGCGTGCGGCCGGCGTCTCGGTGACCTTCGAGCGTGCGGGCGGAATGATCCATGGTTTCCACAATATGACTCTGGTCAGTCCGACGGCTCGCGAGATCGCGCGGCGGATGGGTGACGCCGTCGTCGCCGCGTTTGGCGAGTAGGCCTGCTGCGCAGCCGATTATCACGATTACTGCGCCAAGTAGCTCCACGAGGGTGGGGCGTTCATCGAAGATGGCCCATGACGCGCTGATCCCGACAATCGGCACCAGCAGTGACAGCGGCGCGACACGGCTAGCCGGATATTTGGTAAGTAGATAGCTCCACACCCCAGAGCCGGCGATGGTGCCGAGTATGACGATGTAGGCCAACCCGGCGAGTGCGAGCATTCCACTTCGGGTGAAAAGTGTTGCAAGGGAGTGGAAGTCGGCGTCGGGGCCGTCGATGATCAGGCTCATCGCCAACATCGGCAGCGGCGGGATCACCGACATCCAGAGAACCATATTCAGTGCGTTCGACGGTGTGGCGAGACGTCCGCCGATGTTCCCGAAGGCCCAGCCGAGACCGGCCAGAAGTGTGAGTAGAACCGGCACCAATGCGGCGGTGGCGCCGTGATTCATTCGGTCGGCGGCGATAACCGCCATGCCGCCCACTGCTACGAGAATTCCGGCGAGCTGGGTTTTCGACATGCGCTCACGGAGGAAGAAGACCCCCAGCAACACCGTGAACGGCGCTGAGCTTTGCAGTACCAGCGATGCCAGCCCCGTCGGCATGCCAAGATTCATCGCTAGGAAGAGAAGCGCGAACTGCGCGACGCCAAAACCCAACCCGTACAGCAGAAACCATCCCTTGTGGACCGTCGGGAACTTGACGAACAGCATGACCGGGATAGCCATCACCCCGAACCGTAAGGCTCCCAATAGGAATGGCGGGAAGTGGTCGAGGCCGAGGCGGATCGCGATGAAGTTGAGTCCCCAGAGTACGACGACGGTGAGGCCGAGAAGTCGGTCGCGAGTGGTCATGGAGATCATCGTGGCCGGTCACGTCAGTTCAGGACAAGCGAATTGTTTTGGATAGTTAGTGTAGAGAACCTTAAGTGTTGGCCGCCGCCCGTCGAAAATCGTCCGAATATCCCGGCACCAAGGGCAAGTTGCCCTTGGTGCCAAAGTATTCGGACGATTTTCCCGAAAGCGGGGCGGCCCGACGACGGCGTCAGAAGCCGTCAGTCGGTCTGTGTGGCATCTGACGCTGGGCGCTGCCGCGGCATCGACTGCGCGACGATGGCCCCGGCCGCCACCAGACCAATCATGATGTAGAGCGCTGCGCGGTAACCGGATTCGAATCCGCCGGACTCACTGACGCCGCTGTAGACGGTGCCGATCACCGCCGCTCCGACGGCCACCGACAGGGCCTGAACGGTGTTGAACACTCCCGACGCCGCTCCGGCAAGTGCGACCGGGACGTCATTGAGCACCAGTAGACCGGCCGAGCCGACGATCGCGCCGAAGCCCAATCCGGCGATAAACAGCGCGAAGCAAAACCATAGCGCTGGATTCGACGATCCTTCAGCGAAGTACATGGCAATCATGCCGGCGATGAGAACCGCTGCGCCGCCTTGCAATACGTGCTTGCCCAAGCGTGGTGCGAGAATGGTCGCAGCCAAGCCGGCTGCGATCGGGACGGCGAGGGAGAACGGTATCCACATCAATCCGGTGTGCAGAACAGACCAGTTCATCGCCAATTGCACCTGGAGTGACTGCACCAGAAAGTAGCCGCCGGTTGGGATGCTCAACGCCGCGAACGTGGCCAAACCGGTTGCAAAAGAGCGTGTTTGGAACAGTGCCGGTGGAACCATCGGCTCAACGCCGCGTCGTTGTAAGCTCAATTGCTGCTGGGCGAATGCTGCCAGTCCGAGGACTCCCGCCGCGATGAGTCCGAATCCCCAAGTGGGCCAGTCGTGTTCGGGACCGATGGTGATCGGGAGCATGATCGCGGCTAGCGCTGCGCCGAGTAGGACGGCAGACCCGAGGGTGACCGGAGCGGGGTGTTCGGCACGCGTTTCCGGGATGAATGCCCGGGCTGCGATGATCGCGACTACAGCGAGCGGCACGTTGATCAAAAAGATTGGCCGCCAAGACATTCCGAACCAATCCCCGCTGGTGATGACTGCGCCGAGCACCGGCCCGCTGACTGCGGCGAGGCCGATGACCGACGTGAACATCCCCATCGCCTTGCCGCGTTCCTCTGGCGAATACAGCACCTGGATATTTGTCAGCACCTGCGGCACCATCAACGCAGCGGCGGCTCCTTGGATAATGCGGAAGCCGACCAACTGGCCGGGATCAGCGGCCAAGCCGCATGCCAGCGACGCTGCCCCGAAGGCGGCGAGACCCAGGATGAAGAGTCGGCGTCGACCGAATCTGTCGCCGAGCCGTGCGCCCAAGATGAGCCCGATGGCGTAGGAAAGCGGGTATCCGGCGACGACCCACTGGAGCGCGCTCGACGTCGCGCCCAGGTCGGCCTGCATGGTCCGCAGCGCGACATTCACGACGGTCGCGTCCATGAGTTCAATGAACGACGCCGCGAGTAAGCAGATGAGCGCGATGGTCCGTGCGCGCCCGGAAATGCTGGGCACCCATGACTCGGGCGTTGAGGTGTCGGCCGGCTGCGGCTTAGCCGCGGCCTCGGTTGCGATGGTCACTGGCTGCTCCTTCTGATCGGGTGTGACCATTACGTTAGGAAGGTAAGCGGACAGAATCAGTCCGCAATTGAAATCAGATTTCCGGACACTTTTTGTCCGCTGAATCGGGCACTATGACTGCATGGCCGATACGACGACGCGCACTTTGAAGCTTCTCGCGCTCCTGCAGGCACATCGACTGTGGGCGGCGACCGAACTAGCGGACCGCCTGGACACCACCGAACGCACGGTACGTCGCGACGTCGAACGGCTACGTGAACTCGGCTATCCAGTGGAGTCGGTTCGTGGGAGCGGTGGCGGGTATCAACTGGCGCCGGGTGGATCGATGCCCCCGCTCGTCGTCGACGAAGAGGAGGCGGTAGCGATCGTGGCCGCGTTGCGCGGCGCGGCATCGGGTTCGGCCGCGGGGCTGGCCGAGGCATCGGTACGCGCGCTGGCGAAGGTGACACAGGTGCTGCCGCCGAAATTGCGCAAGCGGGCAGATGCGCTGCGGGCGATGAGCGTGGTGATGCCGGGCGATACCGCGCCCTCGCTCGATGCGGAAGCGCTGACCACTGTCGCGTTGGCGTGCCGCGACGCGGTCGAGTTGGAGTTCGAATACGTGTCGCCCGCGCGGGGAGGGGCAGCCACGAACGGCGCGCGAAGCGAGCGGGTCGAATTAACTCACCGACGCCGGGAGCGAAGCGAGCGGGTCGAATTAACTCACCGACGCCGGGAGCGAAGCGAGCGGGTCGAATTAACTCACCGACGCCGGGAGCGAAGCGAGCGGGTCGAATTAACTCACCGCAGGGTAGAGCCGTTGCGGCTGGTGCCGATGGGGCGACGTTGGTATCTGCTCGCCTACGATCTCGATCGCCTCGACTGGCGTACCTTTCGAGTCGATCGACTGCGAAATGCCAAGCCGGGCAAGCGAAGTTTCCGTCCGCGCGAGGTTCCGGGCGGCGATGCCGGGGAGTATGTCCGCGCGAGCCTGCGGTCGGTGTGGGAAGCACATCAGGTCAGGGTGCTGGTGCAAGCGCCAACCGACGCGGTACGCGAAAGGATCGGTCGTTGGGCGCAAGCGGAGGAGCAAGACGGGGGCACTCTGGTGACGATGCAAGTTGAGGACGCGCGATGGGTGGCGATGGCGATGGGTTCGCTCGACGCCGACTACGAGTTCGTCGAGATCCCACCGGAGTTGCTACGCGAGATCCGCGGTCGAAACGCTCGTGAATCGCGGGCGCTCTATTTGGTGGACCGGGGAACGTCGTAAGCCACCTTCCGCAAACCCGACCCGGCGCGACAAACCCGACGTCGAAATCGGGTCGGGAATGTCCGCGCGGGTCGGGTTTGCGGGTGGGGCGGGAGGCCGGGTGCGGCGGTTACCTTGTCGACAACCATTCGAGGTAGGCCGCGCCGCGTGGCGACAATTCATAGCCGACGTCGTGACTTATGGTCAGTCCCAACGCCTTCAGCTTGCGGATGTCGACCTTCATCGGCAGCAGCTCGACACCCCGCAGCGCTGCCAGTTCCTTGGAGACCACCCGCGGATTGTCCGCGATCCACTCGAGGATGTCGCGGGTCCACGGTCCCGTATCGCGCTTGTCGAGGCGTGCGAGGCGGGTGGCGATGTCGTCAAGTTCTGCCGGCGTGGGTATGGCGTCGCGTAATGCGAGGCGGGGATCTTCGCCGGCCCATTCCAGGTTGATCCGGTACACGGTGTCGCCACCTTTGCCGCCGCGCTCACTCGGCTTTCGATTCGGCTTGGGTGCCAACGCTTTTCGCAGAGCGTCGGCATCTTTCATGCCGGCGGCACGCGCCGCGCGGTCGGTCAGCTTCGACAGGTCGCTCACCCGGGACACCCGAGTGAAGCGAACCAGGCCCGACGACGTCAACTGTGTCGAACCGACTTTGACGCGCGGTGCGTCCCAACGTCGGTACTGGGTGGTTACCGCTCCCGTGCGGATTGCCTCGGCGATAGGTTTGGAGATCAGCACACAGCGATTCTCGCATTGTCTGGGAAGGTGGTATGCGTGGATATCAAACGGCTGCGGATTCTGCGCGAGTTCGCCGACCGCGGTTCGGTCGGCGCGGTAGCGCTGGCAATGCATATGACACCGTCGGCCGTCTCGCAGCAGTTGAAGGTGCTGAGCAGGGAAGTGGGGGTAGAAGTCACCGAGCCGGCCGGGCGCAACATCAGACTCACCGACGCCGGGCGCGCACTTGTATTGCGGGCCGACGCGATCATCGCCGCGGTCGATCACGCCGACGATGAGATGCGTGCCTATCGGGGAGGCAGTTCTCCGGTTCGGCTGGCGTCCTTCCCGTCGGGGGCGGCGTTGTTGCTGCCGAAGGTGCTCACATCGGCGCGTGCCGACGACGTCACCGTCATCGCATCGGAACTCGACGTCGGCTACGCTGATGCACCAAAAGCCCTGGCGGACAACCATATTGTCGTCACGCACCGAGACGAGCGGGCGCCGTCGGTGTCCGATGCCCGACTTGCGGTGACCGAGCTGACCCGCGAACCGATCGACGTCGTGGTAGCCCGCGATTCTCCTCTCGCGCAACGGGATACCGTTGAAGTCGGAGATCTCGCCGACTTCAATTGGATCAGCGTCGAAGGCGGGTTCCCGGTCGACGACGTGTTGCTGTCGGTCGCTGCGGTAACTGGCGTCCAACCGCGGGTTACCCAGCGGTTGTTGAACTTCGACACGATCGAGGCGATCGTTGCCGCCGACGGCGGTATCGCACTGATGCCGCGCTACGTGATCCGCCATCCCGGCGTAAAACCGTTGACGCTCAAGGGAGTTCGGGCCGCCCGGGTGTACGAGGCGCTCACGCGGCCCGATCCGTCCGCGTCGGTGCGACGAGTGCTTGGGTATTTGCTCGACGCGGTCTGACTGGAAATGTCCCCCTCAGCCGCGCAGACGGCGATATAGCGCCTGCTGGGCTGAGGGGGACATTTCCAGTCAAGAACTCGGCAACGCTGTCCCGTCCACGTAGAACCAATCCCTACCCTGTTTCACAAAGCGGCTCCGCTCGTGCAACGATCCGCGTCCGTCGGGGCCGCGATAGAAGGCCTCGAATTCGACCATGCCGGTCGTGTCGAAGGGTCCACCGTGTTGTGTCGCAAGGACATCCAGCCGGCGCCAGGTCAGCTCATCGTCGAGGACGAGCTGCGACGGGCGCTTGGCCCGATGCCATGTCTCGAGTAGGTATTCCGCGTCGTCGACGACGAAAGCCGTGTAGCGCGAACGCATCAACCTCTCGGCGGTCGGCGCCGGTGCGCCAGCGAGGAGCGGACGGCAGCAATCGCCGAACACCTCCCCGCTGCCGCACGGGCACCGGTCGCCCGGGACGAGAGATGTCACGGCGCCCAGGTACGCGCGGCCTGTTCGGTACCCTCGACGTCTGCGGCGTTGGTCACGCGGTAAGCACGGTTAACCGCCGACACCACTGCCCGCAAACTCGCGGTGGTGATCGACGACGCCACACCGACGCCCCACACGATCTCGCCATTCACCTCGGCCTCGACATAAGCCGCCGCGCTCGCGTCATCACCGGCGGTGAGTGCGTGCTCCGCGTAGTCCAAGACCCGGACGTCGTAGCCGACGGTGCTCAGCGAGTTGACGAACGCCGCGAGCGGACCATTGCCGACGCCGGAAATCTCCTTCTCCACGCCGTCGATTTTGACCACCGCGGTAATCGAGTCGTCGCCGTCGTCGGTCTCGGCGGCATCGACCTTCTGCCGCATCCGCTCGAGGGGCTTGACCGGATTCAGGTATTCCTCGGCGAAGACGTCCCACATCTCCTTGGGTGACACTTCGCCACCTTCGCCGTCGGTCAGCTTCTGGATTTCGCGGCTGAACTCGATCTGCAGCCGTCGCGGCAGATCCATTCCGCGATCGGATTTCATGATGTAGGCGACGCCGCCCTTGCCGGACTGGCTGTTCACCCGGATCACGGCCTCGTAGGTGCGGCCGACATCTTTCGGGTCGATCGGCAGGTAGGGCACTTGCCAGAGGATGTCGTCGACGTCGGAGTCGGCGGCGTCGGCGTCGAACTTCATCTGGTCGAGACCCTTGTTGATCGCGTCCTGATGGCTGCCGGAGAACGCGGTGTAGACCAGGTCGCCGCCATAGGGATGGCGTTCGGGAACGTTCAGTTGGTTGCAGTACTCGACGGTGCGTCGGATCTCGTCGATGTCGGAGAAACTGATCTGCGGATCGACGCCGCGACTGAACAGATTCATCCCGAGCGTGACCAGACAGACGTTTCCGGTGCGTTCACCGTTGCCGAACAGGCAGCCTTCGATACGGTCGGCGCCGGCTTGGAAGCCGAGTTCAGCCGCGGCGACAGCGGTGCCGCGATCGTTGTGCGGATGCAGGCTCAGAATGATCGAGTCACGCCGGGCCAGATTGCGGTGCATCCATTCGATGGAGTCGGCGTAGACGTTAGGTGTTGCCATCTCGACGGTCGCGGGCAGGTTGATGATCATAGGCTTCTCGGGTGTCGGCGCGATAATCTCGGTGACGGCGTCGCAGACTTCTTTGGCGTAGCTCAGTTCGGTGCCGGTATACGACTCGGGCGAATACTCGTACCGCCAGTTGGTATCCGGGTACTTGGCTTGCTCGGTCAGACACAGTTGCGCGGCATCGGTGGCGATCTTGGTGATCGCGGCCTTGTCCGCGCGGAACACCACCCGACGCTGCAGCACCGACGTGGAGTTGTAGAAGTGGACGATGACATTGGCCGCGCCACGGCATGCCTCGAAGGTCCGGACGATCAATTCTTCACGGCACTGGGTCAGTACCTGAATGGTGACGTCCGACGGAATGGCGTCGTCTTCGATGATTTCGCGTACGAAGTCGAAGTCGGTTTGGCTCGCGGACGGAAAGCCGACCTCGATCTCCTTGTAGCCCATCCGGACCAGCAGATCGAACATGCGACGCTTGCGCGCGGGACTCATCGGGT
The DNA here is from genome assembly GCF_000241305.1 of Gordonia effusa NBRC 100432. Classification (GTDB taxonomy): domain Bacteria; phylum Actinomycetota; class Actinomycetes; order Mycobacteriales; family Mycobacteriaceae; genus Gordonia; species Gordonia effusa. Next base: position 20,953 of record NZ_BAEH01000069.1, on the reverse strand, counting down.
CGATGAGGGCCTGGTTGCCGTCGCGCAGGTCGACTGCTCCCCACATGGGAGCGCGGTCGATGATCTTGTCCGGCCACGTGCGGTCGGGAAGTGCGATTGTCTCGACTTCGTCGGCGAACTGTCGGTAACGATGCACAGGCATCGCCGAATTGCGCTGAGTGTTCCAGCCAGGCTGGCCCGCCGGAATCGGACCGGTGGGTTCGACGATTCGGCTAACGCCAGAGGAAAAAGAATCTGCGGGTGTCATTTAAGGTCAATCTCCGTATGGGGGTAATGGAAGATGACCGGCACATAAAAGGGCCCCGCGACGGAGAGCCGGTCGGTCAGACCCCGCCGCGGCAACCGAGAAGGAGCGCACGCTGCATAGAGCCCACCCTAGCTGACCGGCCGATGTGGGCCAAGCCGGACCGCAGCATCAGTAATTTGCGATGTCACCCATCCCCGTCAAATAAGAGCGGTCACGGACCGAACTCGAGGGTGGCTCGAAGATCTCGATGGCTTACGTCTGGGCTACGCCGTCGCTTCCAGGTCTGCCCCCGCTTTGACGTCGATTTCCAGCAAGTAGTCCGCCAATACCTCGCGAAACGTGTCGAAGTAAGTCGAGATCGCCTGTGCGGCAACTGGATTATCGGGATGTTGCGACCCGGCGTGCAGTCCGTCCTCGGTGCGGAATATCCAGATCGACGCGTGGTCGGTGACGCCCTCACCGGTGAAGATGATGGCCTCGCGCAGCTCGTCGGCCGCGGGGAACCAGCGAAAGTCCAGATACGACACCATCTGCGGATTAGTGATGACCGACGGATCGAGTTCGCCCGCCATGATCAGCGCCCCGAGTGCGCCATGCACCGGGTCGGCGACCATCGAGCGCGCCGTCGCCAATCCGTGCGCCGCGTCGGCGGCAACATCGGACAATCTCGGACCACGTACCGGGAACGACACTGGCACGAAGTTTATGTACCAGCCCTGCGCGCCGAGATGTGCGCCCGCGCGGGTACTGAAGACGGTCGCGGTTGTGTAGTGGTCTCGCCCGGCCAATTGTCGTTCGGTGGCGGCGAGCGCGGCGAAGACCATCGAGCTAAAGCCGATGCCAACAGCGCGGGCCGCATTGGACAACTGCTCGGTCGACACCGAATCGGCGATATGCTCCAGAGCGATATGTACCGGCTGCGGTTCACCTGCCACGATGCCGAGGTCGAGTGGGAAGTCGGGGAGGTGATTGTTGTTGCGCTGCAATATATTTCGCCACACTTGCACCGATGGCGTGTCGATAGTCAGAGCGGCGGCGCTGGCGAACTCGGCTGCCGTGTGATCCAGGTGGCTCGCGGGTGCCCCCGCGGGCCACGGCTGTTCGGACGGTCGGTGGTAGCGAGCCAAGATTTCGGCCAGCCCGATGGCCTGCGAACTGGCATCGCCGAAGGCATGGTCGATAGCGAAGTACAGGTCGAACGAATCTTCGCGTGAGACAACACCGAACGCGACCGCCGGGAAGGCGTCGAATATCGCGTCGGTTGGTAGACGTTGAGCAAGATGTGTTGCGGCGTTGGTACTTTCGCGAGTCAGCGGGACCACGGTGACGTCGGCGGCGTCAACGACCCGGCGGCTGATGTCGTCGCCGTCGGCGCGAAATGTGGACCGCCACCCCTCGTGATCGCGCAGAAATCCGTTCAGTGCGAAGGTCATTCGGTCGACGTCGAGTGGCTCAGCGACAGGCACCGCGGCGCAGGTGAACGCGCGATGTTCGATGCCGGCCGCACGTTCGGCGACGACCGTGTTGATGTGATCGCGCTGCAGGAATGACGGTCCGATCGGATGAACCGATGCGGCAGCCGCGGCAGCGACGGTTTCCGGCGTTGGAACCCAGTCGATGAGAATGCCCGGCCGCGGCTGCCAGTCGCGAGCGGCCGCGATCCTCATGCGACTTCCTCCGCCGCACCAGCGCGCCCAGGAAGACGACCGAGGAAAACCGACGTCTCGCCGGTGGCCGCGACATCACGAAGTACAGTCGAAAACTCCGCGATGAATGCGTGGATCGATGCCGCCGCGATCTCGTTGGCCGGGAAGCGGGCGGAGAGGTTAAGGCCGTCGACGGTGCGGTTGATCCAGAGGTAGACCTCGGTGTCGCTGCGCATCGTACTGCGTAGTGCGCGTTCATGTTCGGTCCATGCGGCCGCACCCGGCAGGTAACGGCCATCGACGAACGAGATGACGAACTCGGGTGGTTGTGTGACTCCCAGCAATTCGGCGACGCGCGCGTAAGGGTAGCCGATCAGATCCTTGTTGACCTTCAGTGCCTTCGCCGTATCAGCGACAGCAGCGGCGAATGTGGTTGCTTCGCCCAGTGCATCGTCGACCGGCATCAGCCCGACGAACCACCCGGCCGCCGCCGCGTAGTCGAGACTGGTGCGGGTATGCATTGGCATGAGGTAGCGCGTCGATCCGCTGTTGCCGAGCCTGCCCAGCGCGATCTTCGCCGCGGCGAGGATGGCACTCGTCTGCGACCCGCCCTGCGCCTTCGCGTTTCCGGTGAACGATTCGGTTTCGGCGGCATCAAGTAGCCACAGGGACAGACTCGCCTGCTGATTCGGTTGTGTGCCAACAGTTTCGGTGCCGGTCACCGGTAGTGGAAAACGTGGCACGCCCGGCAGGGCCGAGTCGGCCGTCAGATAATCGCGCCAGCGTGCGATGTCGCTGTGATCGGCGGTCAGAGCCGCCGCGTACTCGCGTTCCCCGACGCAGTAGTCCACATATGACGCCGTCGGCGGTAGTTGTGGTTCGCGTCCGGATTCCACCGCACGGTAGATCTCGGTGAGTTCGGCGATGGCGAAAACCTGGGTGTAGGCGTCCATGACCGAGTGATCGGCCGCGAAGACTACGGTGAACCATTCCTGTTCAGCGGTCGAAATGTTGGGCTCGACCGTGGTCACCACCAGGTGGGGCCAGGAGAACGGCGAGATCTGAGTGGCGAAGAACTTCTCGATGTGGTCGTGGATTTCGGTTCCGCCACGTGGTCGACCGTAGCGTCGTGAATCGATGGTCACCGATTCTGCTGCTACACAGTATCTTTCGAATGTTCGGCCAGTGTCGGACTCGACTGCGCGGGCGGTGGTGCGGTACGCCTCGTGACGCCCAACCCATAGCCTCAGGGCCTGTGTGAACGCCGCTGTGTCGAGTGGTCCGGATATCCGGAACGCGGTACCGATCCAGCAGTTCGGTGTGTCGTCGGTCTGATGCGACGAAAAGGCGAGGTGTGCCTCATGATTCGTCGACAGCGGTCGCGGGTCGCGGCGCCAATCGGCGCTTGTGGCCGCGGGCAGCCATTCGGTGACAGTGCCGGAATGTATTGGGTAATCAGCGAGCTCGGTGTATTCCATCGAACAATCTCCCCAGCGGATTGATGATTGATATGTGACGCTTAGCGCGCCTAATGGAGAAGATAGGACTACCGGCGGGTCGGCACCAGAGGAGACTATCGGTTGACCAGGTGGAACTGAGTTTGATTCATCGTGTACGAATCCAATTGGTACACAATATGATTGGCGTCACGTCTGTGACCTAAGGGTTTGCCTGGCTGTAACCTGCGCACTGGACCAAAAGATGGTCGCCGTGAACTCCGTCACTAAATCGTTATAGCCAGGGGGTAGCGGTGAGATTCCATCTGGATAACTCGGCGTCGACCAGTTGTCGCAGAACGCCGTCGGTCGGCACGGTGACTGGATCGAGGGACCCGACGCACAGCGTGACCAGCCCGGCGCTCCGCGATGCCCACGCGCTGATGCCGCCGCGCATAGCGGCGAGTTTTTCAGCGGGCACCCCGACCGGGAGTGAACGCATCGCGACCGGACCGGCGGTTGTGCTGCCGAGGCTCGCGAAGGTGGGGTCGAGTTCGCCGAGGTTCGACGCGAGGCATTGCGGTGTGCTCATCGACGCTGCGAGCCGTCGAATCACGGTGTCGGGCAATGCCTGCGCGAGTACCACGAGTTGCCCCATCGCGTCGGGACCGTCGTCGAGTCCGGCGAAGGCCGCCTTGCTGGCCCGCCGGATTGCCGAAAGATCGGTATAGCGATCGTCGGTCACCACAATGTCGGCGACGACGCTGGTGGTTGCGTTGGCGCGGTCGTCGCCGGTGGCACGAGTGGAGACCGGAAGTGAAAGGGGCACGGTGTCGCCGGATTTCACACGTCCAGTGCCGGTTAGGACACCGAGCACGATGGCACTGAACAGGGTGTTGGGTGTTCCGCCCGCCGCGGCGGCCACGGCGTCGAAGGTCGCGGCGTCCAGGGTCACAGCGATGGACGCGGGGACGGTTAAGGTACCGGTGGTCGGCGAGTTGTGTTCGAGCTCCGGTGGTGTGCTCGGTGGTCCCCCGGCACGCAGAACCCGCACCGCAGCGCGTGCCGCCGACCTCAGGAGGTCGGCACCGTCACGAAAGTCATCAACCAGCGTGGGCGCCGCCGTCGGCGGCGTGACCCCGGCGGCTTGGACAGCTTCGTTGACTCCGGTCACGAACGCGGCACCGTCGCCGACGACATGCGAAACGACCAAGGACACCAGGGTGTTGCCGTCGGTGGTGCGCGTCGCGGTGAGCGACCAGGCCGGTCCGGTCGCGCTGTTGATCTTGGCGTCGAGTTGCGCGCGCGCCCAATCGCTGACGGCCTCGGGGGAGACCGGAACGGAGTCGAAACGGTGGATACCGGCCGATGGTGTGTGAATCCACCTGTCGCGTAAGGGAAGTCGTCGTCGGATCACGAGCCGGGATAGTCGGCCGGTTCGAAGGTTCGCCGCGAGGTTGGCGACGAACGCCTCATCGACCTCGGGTCCCAGTCGCCATATCGACTGGTTGATCACCGGGATGCCGAGTGCGTGCTCCATAACGACGAAGAGGTTGTCGTCGGCGGTCAGGCGGTGCGCGGAGGTCCCCATGAATCGTCAACGTACTTCGAACGAGCATCGAGCGCCGGACTCGACATGTGGAACGTGGTGAGATTCACTGCTTGGGCTCGGCGGTGCTACTCATGGTGGCCGGTTTTCGCTATACGCGGCCTTCGTCCGATATTCCCGAATACAGCAAACCCTACGGTGATTCACAGTTTCAGGTCTCGCCTGGCGATTACGGTAAATGTTGGTGTGCGCGGGAGGTGCGCGCGTCGTCTCGCTACCTGGCGAGTTGTGAAAGGAAAGCATGAAACAGTCCACTGCTAGTACGTCGTCACTGCGCCGCCGAATCGCCATCGCGGTCGCCGGTGCCGGAGCCGCATCGGTGCTGATGACCGGCGGGATGGCTCAGGCCGCCCCGGCGCATCCCGGCCCCGCGAAGGTCGCGCCGGCCCCGCACACCAAGGTGCCTGGCACCTCGTGCACCCTGGCGCAGGTCGAGAAGGCCCTCGCCAAGGAAGATCCCGCGCTCTGGAAGAAGATCAGCGCCAATCCCAAGCGTAAGAAGCTCTTCGAATCGATGATCGTGAAGACTCCTGAGCAGCGCAAGGAGTTGCGCGCCCAGTGGAAGAAGAAGCACCCCCACGCCAAGGGGCATCACCGGATGAATAAGCAGAATCGGGCTCAGCATAAGAAGGAGTTCCAGGCTCTGCGCGCGAAGGTGAAGGCCACCTGCGGCCAGTACTGATCTGGTCGTCGGTACTACTTGACTTCTACGGGGAGTCAATCGCCTGGTTGGCTCCCCGCGTTGAGCGAGGACAGTCGTTCGGTCAGCGTCTGCCCATCGGCGGCGCTGACCGGTTTCCCCGTCGGTGCCTGCCAGCACGCGGCGAGGACGTCGTAACCGGCACCGCACACCGAAAGATGGTGTGGCCATTGCTTTTTCGACCAATGTGGTTCGTCGAGTGCCGCATTGGTACCCGCGGTATCGGCGCCGAGTAAGGTCCATTGCAGGTCCCGGCGCATCGCCGAAACCGGTGGCGTTAGCGGCGACTGCGTTATGGCGATATCGAGCACATCACGTGATTCGGTCAGAGTTCGGCGATGGGCGAGCTCCAGCGTCGCCCGATGGCCTTTCGGCCACAGCGCCCACAGCGATGCGATCGCTAGCAGCACTCCAATCATAGTCTCCGCCAAGCGATTTCCGGCCGTCTCCCAGACCGCCTCGGCGCCTCGCGGTGAACTCATCAGCAGTGCCAGCGGCGTGATGAATGTAGCGGCCAATCCGTAGTTACTCGCGACCGTGAGTTCGATGAGGAACTGCAGCGCGATCACCAGCAGGATCAAGATCAGATGGTTGGGCTCGGCGAGTGCGACCACGACGAACAGCACCAGACCCAGCGAGGTCCCGAGCATGCGCTGCGCGCCGCGAAGCGAGCCACGCACCCGGTCGGGGCCCATTTGCAGAACCAATACAACGGCGATGATCGCCCAATCCGGCCTGCCCAGTCCGAGCAGAATCGACAGTCCGCCCGCGATCAACGCCGCGATGATGGCGCGGCCGGCGATATATGCGGGCAACGTATGTGCGTGCGCCGATTTGGGGAGGCGGTGGACGACCGACGGTCGGGGGAGCGGCGGCGCGAAGTCCGACGCCGCTACTCCCGCTGCCCCCGCTAGCCGACGGTGTGCGGCCCACAGTCGATCGGCGAGTATGCCGTCGGTCTGAGCGGCATCGTGCAGGACAGTCCAGGCGTTGTGCATCTGTTCGCCCGCGATGTTGCGCGACGCCTGGGCGGCTAGTGCGGCGGTGTTCGACGAGGCTGCGTCGAGGTAGCTGTCGACGGCGGCGATGGCCGCGTCGATCGCTACGGTCTGCGGCGTGTGGCGGGCCCAAAGCATCGGGGTCATCGACACCACCAGCGAGGACGCCACACCCAGAGCCGTGCAACCGATCACGATCTCCGGCGCGACGCCGTGCGTAACGATCACCCAGCCGACTCCCGCGGTGAGCACGACGAACATCGGTCCGGGTGGACCAGCTCGCAGCGAGGTTCCGGTGAACACCGCGGCGCCGGTCAATGCGGCCATCACCGCGACCAGGACGGACTCGCGGACATCGGCACTGGTGACATGGGACTGGAGAAAATGAGCGAGGTAGGCGCTCGCCGCAACCGAGGCGATCAGGATGGCGCCGACAATCGTCACCACACGCCATCGGATTCGGAATGGGCGATCCTCCCCATAGAGCATCGCGAACGTGCCGAGCGCGACGAGCAGTGCGTAGGCTCCCTGCCCTGCGACCCAGAGTGCCAGTGCGGGAATAGCCAGGGTCACCGCGGCGCGTACCGCCACCGGCCAGCGCGTGCCGAGGCCGGGCGTCGACAGGAATGCGCGGCCAATATGCGGACGGGAAGGTGGTGCGGTCACGCGACTATCGTGCCTGCTTCTTCTCCCGCGGCAGAATCCACGCGACGATTACCGCCATCATGGCGAGCAAAATGCCGGCCAGCCCGGTCGCGATGTGGACGCCGTTGACGAAGGACTGCTGGGCCGCCGTGATCGTCGCCGGGTCGGTGGCAGCCGAGACCACCTGGTCGAGCGTGCCGTCGAAGCGCTGTCCCGACGGGCTCACGCCGTGCTGGAAGACCAGGGAGGCCAGCGAGCCGAGTAATGCCAACCCCAGCGCGTTACCGAGTTCGAAACTGGTTTCCGAGAGGCCTGTCGCGGCCCCTGCCCGCTCCGGTGACACCGAGGACACCGCGACGTCGGAAACGAGGCTGAACGCGATGCCGTAGCCGACGCCGGCAATAGCCGAGCCGACGAGGTAGGCCCATACGCCACCGTCGACGCCGATGCCGAGTAGTGCGAAGTTACCGAGGGCGGCCGCGCCCAGCGCGACGATGAAACCTGTTCGTGCACCTAGTTTTTCGGTAATTCGCGCGGCCGACAACGAGAATACGAACACGGTGACGGCCATCGGGATACCGAGGATCGCGGCATCGAGTGGATCGCGGCCGGTCACTGTCTGCAGGTAGATGCTCGTGAGGTAGCCGAGCGCGGCGAGTGACATCATGCCGACCAGACTCGATCCGATCGCCACTGCAAATCTCTTGTTGGACAGTAGTTCTAGGTCGAGGAGCGGATTGTCGACGCGTTGTTCGTAGGCGACGAACAGTGCCAGCATCGCCACACCGATTACGCCGGTGATCACGGCGGTGGCATCCACACCGTCGACCGCGGCGTGTTTGATCGCGTACACCGTCGGCAAGATGCCGGCGAGGGATAGTGCGACGCCGACGACGTCGAAACCGCCGGTGGCGCCAGCTCGGTGTTCGGGGAGTAGAAATGGTCCGGCAAGCAGCAGAATGGCAAGCACCGGCAAGTTGATCAGGAAGACCGATCCCCACCAGAAGTGTTGCAGCAGAACGCCTCCGACGATCGGTCCGACCGCCGCTCCGCCGGCGAACGCGGCCGTCCAGACGCCGATTGCGCGGGCGCGCGCTCCGGCGTCGGGGAACATCGTGGAGATCAGTGACAGGCTCGATGGCAGTAAGGTCGCTCCGCCGATGCCCATGAGGGCGCGTGCGGCGATCAGCATGGTCGGATCGACGGAGAGTGCGGCGACAACCGAGCCCGCACCGAAGATGGTCGCGCCGATGAGGAGAAGCAGGCGTCGACCTATCCGGTCACCGAGATTGCCCATCGTGATGAGCAGACCGGCGAGGAGGAAGCCGTAGATGTCGAGGATCCATAGCGACTGAGTCGCTGTCGGATGCAGTTCGTGCGTCAGCGTCGGCATCGCGAGGAAAAGCACCGACACATCCATTGAGACCAGCAGTACGGGTAGCACGAGGACAGCGAGACCGAACCACGCGCGACGCGTTCCACCCGTGGTGGGTGCTGCGGGTGACTCGACCACCATTTGGTCCTCCTTGACTGGGTTGCGTACGTTGTACGCGTTGGGATGCGCTCTCGAACTCTAATGATTGAGTACGCTGTACGCAATCCAGTTATTCCAGCTTGGAAAAGAGTGACGCAGAACATGGCCGCACCCGCGAAACTGACGATGCCGGCGATTGTCGACGCAGCCATCGATTTGGCCGACGTCGATGGGCTGGCAGCGCTGTCGATGCGCAAACTCGCCGACCGGCTCGGCGTCGGGGCGATGTCGTTGTATCGGCATGTCGCCGACAAGGATCAGCTCGTACGCGAGATGGCTGAGGAGGCCGGCCGTCGATTCCGATACCCGATTGACGAGCCGGGACCGTGGACCTGGCGCGAGCGGGTTCAGATCGCGGTCGACGTCGACTGGGCGCTTTATGAACGGCATCCGTGGATGGTTCTGGCCTACGCTTCGCCGCGATTCACCTTCAGTAAGACATCGGTGGAATGTTTGCGGTGGTTGGCCGACGGCCTGGCCGAGCTTGGCCGTGGTGAGGACAAGTCGATCGATATGGCGCTGGCGGTATGGAATCTCATCAACGGTGTCGCATTGGCGATGGTCGCGGACAGTTTGATCGCGGAGCAGGGGTTGGAACGATCCGACGTCGTGCCGCAGGTGGACCTGAAGGAACGTTTGGACAGCGGAATCGAGTACCTGTGTCGGGGTTTTGTGGGATGAGTGGAGTTGAGCAGATGGCTCGTCGAGCGTGGTTGACTTAAGGCGTGACCAAGGGTTTTAGGCGTAGGGAGCACGCGAACTCCGAAGAGTCTGCCGGGGAAGGGCGTCATCGTCGGGTGCCAAATGGTCGAGTCTGGGAATGGATGACGAGGCGGAAATGGCTGCGGCGAGTAGTCGATGTTCTTAGCGCGCTCGTTTGAGTATCGCGTCGCGACATCGATGGTCGAGTGCCCGGCGAGGCGCTAGCCCGCCCACCGATGGGTCGAGTGCCTGGCAGGCGTTAGTCCGCCCGCGGATGGTCGAGTGCCCGGCGAGGCGCTAGCCGAGCTGGGTGTATCGAGACCCCGCAAGTCGAATTCCATTGGTGGGCAATAGTTTTTGGATCGGTAGGTCTCGATACGGGCGCGTCTCGCTTCGCTCGGCGTGCACACTCGACCATCCGGGGACGGGCGCGTCTCGCTAGCGCTCGGCGTGCCCACTCGACCATCGGGTGACTACACGGCGTGCGGATAGACCGTCAGCATATGTGCGCCGAACCAGGAACTTCCGACGACGATAACCAGCAGCGTCGCCACTGCGTGCGACGTCCGCCATCGGGCGATCGCGTAGGCGACTGGAATCAATAAGACGAAGGCCGGCAGCAGCAGTCGCGCTCGGCTCATCATCAGACCCGACGACAATACGATTGATGCGACGACGAGGATGCCGTAGACGAGCACCGGCCACGGAAGCCTGTTCCAAACCGCGACGACCACCAATCCGATAGTCGCGATGATGATCCACGACGTCGCGACCGGTGCGATCTCGCCGGAGTTGAGTAGCGAGTCATTTATGAAGGTGTAAGTGGCTGCGCCCCAGTCGAATTGAGTGCCCCAGCCCTCGGTTTGGATGCGGAACCAGCCGGTCGGAGAATCGGTTTTCGCCCACACGTAGCCGAGGTAGCCGAGGTAGCCCAGGGGACTCAACGCGATGGCTGCCCAAGCGCGCGGACTGTCGCGGCGGGCTATCAGCGCGGCGAGCATGACCACGCCGACGACGACGATCGCTGTCGGACGCGTCAGCCCGACCAGCCCTGCGCAGCATCCGGCAAGCAACCACCGATGCTCGACGACGCCAATCAAGGCCCACACGGCCAGTGCGCAGAACAACGCCTCGGTGTAGGCCATCGACAGGACGATGCCCATCGGCGCCGCGGCGAATAGCACGGTGAGGATCAGCCCGACCCGCGTCGGGTCGGGTGAGGTGGCCTCGTCGGACCTGGCCGACATCGTGCGCGCGCAGAAGGCGGCCAGTCGTGCCGCACCAGCGGCGGCTACACACCCGAGAACGACGTTGATCGCTATCGCGGCGCCGTAGGCGGTGACGAACGGCAACTTGTCGAGCAGGCGTACCAGGTAGGGATAGCCGGGGAAGAACGCGTACGCGGTCTCGGTCAGGTGGATTCCGCGAGCGTCGGTTTGGCTAACCGGCACGCCCGCATAGCCGTTCTCGGCGATGGCGAGCATCCACTTGCCGTCCCAGGCGGCGAGCGCATTGCCAAGATTCATACCGCGCAACTGCGCGAAGCGTGCGAGAACCGCCAGGCCTATCACTCGAACCGCGAGGAAGACCAGGCACGGCAGTAGCCAGTCCGCATGGCGCACGATGAACGGCGACGTCGGCGACGTCGAGTCGGTTTGGACGGGCGCGACGGCTGCGGTTCCGGGCACAACGTGATGGTAGGCGGTGTGCCTGGCGGTGCGTATTCAGACACGGGCGCCTGCGAAATTCGTCCGAATAGTGACCCGCCAAGGGCATAGTGCCCTCGGTCGCGCACTATTCGGACGAATTTCCCGGCACCGGGTGAGCGGGCGTAACGGCGGTGTTCGCCCGATCGAGCAGACCGGTAAGGTTGCAGGGCGTATCTGAATCGGCAACGGAAAGGTTCAACGGCGTGGCACTGGTCGTGCAGAAATATGGCGGATCCTCGGTCGGAACGGCCGAACGGATTCGTCGAGTCGCCGAGCGCATCGTCGAGACCCGAAAGCAGGGGAACGACGTCGTCGTGGTGGTGTCGGCGATGGGCGATACCACCGACGAGTTGCTTGACCTGGCCGAACAAGTCAATCCGACGCCACCGCCGCGTGAGATGGATATGTTGCTCACCTCGGGCGAGCGCATCTCGAATGCCCTGGTCGCGATGGCCATCAGTTCGTTGGGTGCGCAGGCGCAGTCGTTCACCGGCTCGCAGGCCGGCGTGATCACGACGAGCAGCCACGGATCGGCGAAGATTATCGACGTCACGCCGGGTCGGGTACGCAGTGCGCTCGACGACGGCAAGATCGTGCTGGTCGCCGGCTTTCAGGGTGTGTCGCAGGACACCAAGGATGTGACGACGCTGGGACGCGGCGGGTCCGACACGACAGCTGTGGCCCTGGCGGCCGCCCTCGAAGCCGACGTCTGTGAAATCTATACCGATGTCGACGGCATCTACACAGCCGATCCGCGCATCGTCTCCGACGCCCGGCACCTGTCCACAGTCTCCTTTGAGGAGATGTTGGAAATGGCTGCCTGTGGCGCGAAGGTACTGATGCTGCGGTGTGTGGAATACGCCCGCAGATACAACGTTCCCGTACATGTGCGCTCGTCGTACTCGAATAAACCCGGCACGATGGTCGCCGGATCAATGGAGGACATTCCCGTGGAAGAGGCAATTCTCACCGGCGTCGCACACGACCGCAGCGAAGCCAAGATCACCATCGTCGGCCTCGACGACACTCCAGGCAATGCCGGCAAGGTATTTCGCGCGGTCGCCGACGCGGATATCAACATCGACATGGTGTTGCAGAACATCTCCAAGGTCGACACCGGCAAGACGGATATCACCTTCACCCTGCCGCGCGAGCTGGGACCGCTCGGCGTGCAGAAGTTGACCGCGCTCAAGAACGAAATCGGTTTCTCCGAAGTCCTCTACGACGACCAGATCGGCAAGGTTTCGCTCGTCGGCGCGGGTATGAAGAGTCATCCGGGCGTGACCGCTACGTTCTGCGAAGCGCTGGCCGACGCGGGTATCAACATCGAACTGATCTCGACGTCGGAGATCCGTATCTCGGTGCTGTGCCGCGACACCGAACTCGACGACGCCGTGCGCGCGCTTCACACCGCCTTCAACCTCGGCGGCGATGAAGAAGCCGTGGTCTACGCGGGGACGGGTCGATAATGGGCGCACGAATCGGAGTAGTCGGCGCGACCGGACAGGTCGGCGCAGTCATGCGAACACTGTTGGCGCAGCGCAACTTTCCCGCCGACGAGGTGCGATTCTTCGCGTCCTCGCGCTCGGCGGGCAAGAAGCTGCCATGGGGCGACGGCGAGATCGTCGTCGAGGATGCGGCCACCGCCGATCCGACCGGGCTCGACATTGCCCTGTTCTCGGCTGGTGCGACGATGTCGCGCGAGCAAGCACCGCGATTCGCCGCTGCCGGGGTGACCGTCATCGACAATTCGTCGGCCTGGCGCAAAGACGAAGACGTCCCGCTGGTGGTATCCGAGGTCAACGGTGAACTGGCGCAGAATCCGCCCAAAGGCATCATCGCCAATCCCAACTGCACGACGATGGCGGCAATGCCGGTGCTCAAGCCGCTGCATGACGCGGCCGGGTTGCAACGGTTGATCGTGTCGTCGTATCAAGCGGTGTCGGGGAGCGGACTGGCTGGCGTCGACGAGCTGGCGTCGCAGGTGCGCGCCGGTATCGACGATGCCGAGAAGCTGGTGCACGATGGTTCTGCGGTGAAATTCCCAGATCCGGTGAAATACGTTGCGCCCATTGCCTTTAACGTGCTTCCGCTCGCCGGGTCCCTGGTCGATGACGGTAGCGGTGAGACTGATGAGGATCAGAAATTGCGCAATGAGTCGCGCAAGATTCTCGGTCTGCCGGATTTGCTGGTGAGCGGCACGTGTGTGCGTGTTCCGGTCTTCACCGGACACTCGCTGTCGATCAACGCGGAATTCGCAGAGCCGTTGTCGGTTGCGCAGGCGCAGCAGATTCTGGCCGGGGCCACGGGCGTCGAATTGGCTGATGTACCAACACCGTTGGCGGCGGCAGGTAAGGATCTGTCGCTCGTGGGACGTATCCGGCAGGATCCGGGAGTGCCCGACGGTCGGGGCCTGGCGCTGTTCGTGTCGGGTGACAATCTTCGAAAAGGTGCTGCGCTCAACACGATTCAGATCGCCGAGTTGCTGGTTTAGCGAGCTGCGTCGCGGGGTCTCGATACACCCGCCTCGGCTGGCGCCTCGCCGGGCACTCGACCAGCGGTGGTTTGGGCTCGGCTGGCGCCTCGCCGGGCACTCGACCAGCGGTTGGTTCGTCGGTCGAGTGCGCTCGCCGAGCGGAGCGAGACGCGCGTGCCCTGGTTGGTCGAGTGCGCTCGCCGAGTGGAGCGAGACGCGCGTGTATCGAGACCCGGTGAGTTGGAAATCGTTGTGCGGCAGGGGTGTTCGTCTTGGGGGGCTCGATACACCCGACCAGCGGTGGTTTGGCCTCGGCTGGCGACGCCTATCTATTCGTCTGCCGCGCAACGGAATCCGAGATGGCAAGTTGCCGAGTCGATAGCCTCCGGTTGGCGCGCCGCTGGCCGGTAGCGCAGGCAATAATTCGGCGCGCAGAGATGCGACCCCCCTTTGATCACCCGCCGCCCGACGTCGTCGCCCGGACCCATCGATCGCTGCATGGCGACGTCGGGGCCGCAACATGGTGAGGTCTCGACGGCGTGATGGTGTGTCCACCACGTGTCGGTCCACTCCCAGACATTACCCGCCATGTCATAGAGGCCGTAGCCGTTTGGCTCGAAGCTGCCGACCGGCGCCGTCGACTCGAAACCATCGGAAGCTGTATTCTGCCAAGGGAATTCACCTCGCCATCGGTTTACACGATAGGGGGGATCGTCGTCGGCGTCGGCACCCCAGGTGTAAGGCTGCGACGCCAACCCGCCGCGTGCGGCGAACTCCCACTCTGCCTCGGTTGGCAGCCGGACGCCACGCCACCGCGCGTAGGCGGCGGCATCGGCGTGACAAACCTGCACGACGGGGTGATCGTCGAGGCCGTGCAGTGAGGACTGCGGTCCGTGCGGGGCACGCCAGTTCGCTCCGGGCACATATGCCCACCATTGCGTGAGGTCGTGCAATTCCACCGGCTCTGGGGTTTGGTGAAACACCAGCCCGCCCGGCTTGAGCAATTCCGGGTCGGCGCCGGGATACCGCGAAGGATCCAAAGGCTGCTCGGCGAGGGTGACATAGCCGGTGGCGGCAACGAACTCAGCGAACTGGGCATTGGTGATCGCCCGAGCGTCGATCCGGAATGACGACACCTGAACCGGCCGGACTGGTCGTTCCTCCGGGTAATGCCGCGTCGAGCCCATCAGGTACTCGCCGCCGGGGATGGTCACCATATCTGCCACGGAGATCGAATTTACGCGTCATTGGCGCGGGCGGTCTGGACGCGCGCGAGTTAGGCGAACTTACCCGCGAGTAGCGTCGGGCGAGGCAGTGGTTTAGATTACTTTTCTGTGAAACAAAATCTCGGATCTATCTCAAGACGGTTCGGCAGACTAGCCTCGGCCGCGACGACCGTCGCGCTTGCGATCGGGGTTGCCGGGGTCATCGCGCCGCCGACGTCGGCCGCCGATTTCTACACGCCGCCAGCCAAGTTTGACGCCACGCCGGGCGCGGTCATTCGCAGTCAACCGTCGCCATTGCTCCTGCAGATTCCCGGGATCGCGAACCAATGGCCGGGGACCGCGACACGGGTGATGTACACCTCTACCTACCAGGACGGAAAGCCTGCTGCGGTAACCGGCACCGTCATCGAGCCGACCGCGGCGTGGCGAGGCAGGGGACCGCGTCCGACCGTCGTGCTCGGGCCCGGCACCGTCGGGCAGGGTGACCAGTGCGCCGGTTCGAAAATGATGGCGTTCCCGCTGAGCATTGATCCCACCAAACCCTCCATCGCGGTCAATTACACCGGTTTGGAGATGAATCTGCTTCTCCTCAATGGTGTTCGAGTAGCGATCACCGACTACATCGGTATGGGGACCCCTGGTATTCATACCTACGTCAATCGTGCCGAGTCCGGCCACGCGATGCTCGACGCCGCACGTGCCGCACTACGAGTTGCGAAGGCGCCCAAGGGGTCTCCGATCGCTTTCTCCGGATACTCACAAGGCGGAGGTGCGGCCGCGTCGGCTGCTGAGCTGGCATCGAGCTATGCACCCGACCTCGCGGTGAAGGCGACCTATGCGGGTGCGCCGCCAGCGGACCTGTCGAAGGTCATCGACCGAATCGACGGCACCTTCATCGCCGGTGGAATCGCCTACGCCATCAACGGACTCGACGCTCGGTACCCCGCCCTGGCTCCGATTCTCGCCAAGGAAACAAACGCCAATGGCAAAGCCGCGCTGAAAAACACTGCGACACAGTGCATCGGCGACACCGGACTCAACTTCGGATTTCAGCGGACCAGTCAATGGACACGGTCAGGCGAGTCGTTGTCCTCGGTCATCAAACGTTATCCCGAGATTCAAGCGATGATCGCCGATCAGCGAATCGGCAAACTCAAGCCGAATGCCCCGGTACTAATCGAAGGCGGCATCAGCGACGACGTGATTCCGTACGGACAGGTGAATCAGCTATACAAAGACTGGAAACGGCAGGGCGCCAACGTCACCCTGGTGACCAACACCATCCCGCCGATCTTCCCGGGGCTGGTGGTTAATCACGCACTGCCGATGGTGACCACGCTTCTGCCTGCGACGAATTTTCTGCTGACTCACCTGTCTCAGTGAAGATTTGAGCGGACAACACGGTCAGGTTGATTGCCCGAACCAATCAACCTGACCGTAACGTGGCCGGCGGTGTATGCCATATGTTTGCATAGTCAAATGCGTTGTCACACTGCGATTATCAATCGCGCAATGACTGCTTTGTTGGTGTGTTCGGTAGTGATGGGCCTTTCCGCGACGACAGCGGCGGCCGCACCCGGCCCGACGTCGGGTGTTGGGCCCGCCGGAACGTCGTTGATGCACGGCGATCCGCAGTCGGCCGATTCCACCGGTAATCCGGGACCCGGTCGTGCCGCCCGGCTCGCGGCGTCCTCGATATCCGGCGGTGCATGTGCGGCGACTTTTGTTGGTTCTGATGGGCTTCCAGTGTCGTTGTGCACCAACTACATCGGCGCGGGCGGCTTCGCCGTTCCGACGGTGACGTTATTCGACCCACGGACGGCGGCGGTGCTAACACGTCTGCCGCTAGCCAAGGGCGGCTTGCTCGGTGGCGTCTACGGTTACCTCGATGATCACGATCGGGTGGTCGTCGCTGATGGCTCGGGTGCGATTCTGCGGGTGGCTCATCGTCGGACTGGACGCGGCTGGCAGCTCTACGTTTCCGAGCGAACTGATGTACGGCAACACCTTTCGCCCGCCGATGCCGTCACCGGGCTTGCTCCGGATTGGCAAGGCCGAGTGTGGTTCGCTACGACCAACGGAACTGTCGGCACGGTGACGTACCGAGCTGGACGGCGTGTCGTACGCTCGACGAAACTCCCTGCGGGAGAACAACTCGGCAACGGTTTGACGATCCGGCCCAGCGGGGCGTCGATCATCACCACCCACGCCCTCTATGAGATGACGGCCGGCGTCGACGGTGTGCCGCGGACCGTGTGGCGTCGGGCATATGACCGTGGGCCGGCACGTAAACCCGGGCAGTTGACCTGGGGATCAGGCACCACGCCAACGTATTTCGGTCCAGGCGGAGATAGTTGGGTTGCCATCGTCGACAATGCCGCTCGACGACCGAATCTCCTCGTCTACCGAAGCGACGACGGCTCACTCGTATGCCGGACACCGGCGTTCACGACGTCGGGTCAGGGCACCGAAAACTCCCCGATGGCGTGGGGCAATTCGCTGGTGATCCCGTCAACTTACGGATACCAGTATCCACCGATGGCGGTGACCGGGCCGAGTGCGCCGGCCAACGCCGGATTCCGGGGCGGAGCAACACGTATCGATGTGTCCGAGCACGGCTGCAAACGGATCTGGGAGAACGGCGACCGAATCGCGACGCTGCCGAAGTTGTCACGTGCGGACGGGCTGATTCACGCCGTCGGGTATGGCCCGTACGTGCCGGGAGCTATCCAGCAGTTGGGTCCCGTCTACTACATCGCCACCGACTTCGCGACTGGGGCGCGCGTCAAAACTCGCAAGGTCGGCGACGCGCCCGTCGATGAACCGTTGGAACTGACCGGCACCATAACGTCGGACGGCACGTTATGGCAGGCGACGGTCGGAAGGATGCTGAAGATCAGTCGCTAGCGGTCAGGGTGAATTATCCCATTGGTTCTGCAGAATTTTGCGATCGCTTGGTGAGGTCGACGTCGTTGACGAGTTGTTGCCATGCGACTACCGACTGGCCGCGCTTTTCCGCTACCGCTACGCGATTGATCGTTGTTATCCAAAATTGAAGCAGGGTGGGCAAGATGTCGTCGTAATTCCCGATGGATCGACTGATTGAGAACTGCCCCACGACAAACGTCACGACCAGGGCGGCCTCGACGGCCGGGTCTGCGTCCGCGACGAGATCGCCTTGCTCACCCGCCGAAGCGAAAAGTTCCGCCAAAACCCTCCGCCACTCGCTGAGCGGCCAGGTGATGTCACCGACTTCAGGCCGAGGTCGGTCCACGACCAAACCGAATGCGGCCCGGAACTCTGGCTCACCAACTAGGGCCTGTACTGCGTTGAGGGTGACTTCAGCGATGTGGAGCAGAGGCTCGCCATCCACGGTCGGCCTAGTGAGAACGGGCGCGAACTGGTCGTCTACCAGAGCGCGTGCGAGCGCGGCTTTGGACGGAAAGTGGTGGTATAGAGCACCTTTGGTGACATCCGCGCGGTCGATGATCGATGCGACCGACGCCGCGTCGTAACCGGTTGCTTCGATAGCGTCCGCCGCGGCCCGCATGAGCGCTGTTCGGGTCGTCATCGACCGTTCTTGAGTCAAAGAGTCGTCCCTGTCGGTAGGTACTCGGAGCCCTGCTAGGTCAGCGCGGTGGTGGCTAGTCGAGTACCGTAGAAACATACCAACCGGTCTGTATGTGCGCAAGCGTCTCAGGACTGGGGCGAGACAACCGAGTGTCGGACGAGGAACCTTGGGAGCCCGAATGCCATTGAAATTCAGCAAAGTTGTTCTACTGGTCGTTGACACCGCGCTCGTCTTGTATTGGGTAGCGGTCAGCGTCGACGTGATTCCAAAAGACGCGGCATTTCGCGACTACTCTAATCCGATCGTCCAGGCCTGGAACTGGTCCTTCTTACCGCTCGATATCGCCGCCACCGCAGTTGGATTCCTCGGTGTGTACCTAATGAGAATCGGCAATGTCCACGGCAGGCTGGTTCTCGCCTGCGGTCTCACACTTACTTTCTGTGCGGGATTCATGGCGATCGCATTTTGGGCCTTCCGAGGAGACTTCAGTACCCTCTGGTGGGCGTCAAATGTGCTCCTCATGGTGGTACCTGTTGTCGTATTCAGTGCGCTGGTCCGTGAACCGGCGCGAAATGAATGTGCGTAGGGGATCCGGCGGTCGGAAGGATGCTGAAGATCACTCGTTAGCGGTCAGGTGGCAGTATCGAGATATGGGCTCGCAGATTTCCCCCGATCCCGACCAGCCGGATCGTATCCCGACGCAGGCCGAACTCGACGCCGACGACCTGGCCGAGATCGCCCGAACGTCGAAGGACCGTGACGTCTCGTCGCTGTACCCGGTGCGCCCCGTCGACCCAGGTCCACCGCCGGTCGCCCTGGCATTGCATGCTCGCGTGGCGTGGTGGGGCGCCGCGGCGATGGGGTTGATCACCGTCGTCTACGGCTTCCTGAATCTAGGTCTGATCTCGGATCTGCTTCGCCAGCGCCTCATCGACGGCATCGCGCAGGATCCGAAGAACGCCAGCCCGGCCGATCAGGTCGACTCAATCGCAGGGTTTTTTCCGCCGTTCATGCTCGTGATGATCGTGGTATTTCTGGCGATCGAGTATCCGTTGCTGGTGGGTGCCGCGAATCATCACAGTCGGCATGTGCGCAACTTCTTCGTCGCCACCGTCGTCGTCAATATTTTGAGCGTGCCGATCGGCATCGATCTGCTGTTGCGCTATCCGGACGTGTCGTCGGTGATGATTCTGGTCGCCTGGATACAGGCCGGATTGCTGGCTATCTCGGCGTTGTGCGCGATGCGACGTCCGGTCAATCGCTGGCTGCCTGAGTCGACCCGGATGAAACCGTCGAAGATGTTCCGGCCGGGGTCGCGCTAGGGTTGGTTCTGGGGTTAAAGGCGTTGGATGCGTTGGCATTTCGGGCGTCGGAGGTCTCGATACACGTCGTCTCGCAAGCTCGACGACGCACTCGACCATCGGAGGTGGTTGCGGAGGCACTCGACCATCGGAGGTGGTTGCGGAGGCACTCGACCATCGGAGGTGGTTGCGGAGGCACTCGACCATCGGAGGTGGTTGCCGACGCACTCGACCACCGGAGGGCGTCGGCGCGAGCCATCTAGCCCACCGTTCGGATCATCTTCTTGTTGATGAATTCCTCAATGCCGAATCGGCCTAGTTCGCGGCCGAAGCCGGAGCGCTTGATGCCGCCGAATGGGAGTTCGGCTCCTTCGGCGCCCACGCCATTGATGAACACCATGCCCGCCTCGATCTTCGCGGCTACGCGCTGCGCCTGCTCGCGGTCGGTGGTGAACAGATAGGAGCCGAGGCCGAAGGGGGTGTCGTTGGCGACGGAGATGGCCTCCTGTTCGTCGGCTACGCGGTGCACGATCGCGACTGGACCGAATAGTTCCTGGTGGTAGGCGTCGGTACCTGGTCGTACGTCGGTCAGTACCGCAGGCGGGTAGAAGGCACCACGACGTTCACCGGCACTGGTTAGCTGAGCACCCTGCTCGACCGCGCGGGCAACCTGCTGCTCAAGTCCTTGGGCAGCGCGTTCAGATGACAGTGGCGCGATCCCCTCACCCGCGGCGAGCATTTTGGCGGTGAACTTCTCCAGAAATGGGTCGTACAGGTCGTCGGCGACGATGAATCGCTTAGCGGCGTTGCACGCCTGGCCGGTGTTATCCAGTCGCGCGGCGACCGCTGAGTCGACGGTGGCGTCGAGGTCATCGGACGAGAGCAGAATGAACGGATCAGAGCCGCCGAGCTCGAGGACGACCTTCTTGAGGTTGCGTCCGGCGATCTCGGCGACGGCAGCACCCGCCCGTTCGGAACCGGTCAGCGACACCGCGGCGACACGAGGGTCGGCGATGATCGTCGCCGCCTGGTCGTTGGTCGCCCGAATGTCCACGTAGGCGCCCGCCGGGAATCCGGCGTCGAGGAATATCTGCTGCAACGCGAGCGCGGACTCGGGGCATTGCGGCGCGTGTTTGAGCAAGATGGTGTTGCC
>NZ_BAEH01000070.1 GCF_000241305.1 Gordonia effusa NBRC 100432 | reverse complement strand
AACGCTCGGCGAGCGCACTCGACCATCAGACGAAGCCACCCCACGCTCGCACGACGGCACTCGACCAACCAGACGCCGCTATGTCGCGATCGGCAGCTCTGTCCGACTGGGAATCCGACCGTAGGTGGTCGTCCGCTCACGTGCCGGGCGGCCGATCCCCTCGGCCATCTCGCGCAATTCGGCGATAGTCTTCTCCGAACCGTGCATCGAGCCGGCCATCCGGGAGATGGTCTCCTCCATCAGCGTGCCACCGAGATCGTTCGCACCACCGTTGAGCATTACCTGGGTTCCTTCGATACCCAGTTTGACCCAACTCGTTTGGATGTTGTGGATACGGCCGTGCAACATCACTCGCGCCAGGGCATGCGCGGCGCGGTTGTCGCGGTGCGTCGGACCCGGTCGCGATGCGCCCGCGAGATAGAGCGGCGAGGACTGATGCACGAAGGGAAGCAACACAAATTCGGTGAAACCGCCTGTGCGGTCCTGGATTCCACGCAGCGTATTCAAGTGCCCGACCCAATGTCGCGGGGTGTCGACGTGGCCGTACATCATCGTTGAACTCGACGGCAAGCCAACCTCGTGAGCGGTCGAGATGACTTCGATCCACATCGCCGTCGGCAGCTTGCCCTTGGTCAGTACCCAACGCACCTCGTCGTCGAGGATCTCCGCGGCGGTACCCGGGATGGTGTCCAGACCCGCTTCCTTGAGCGCGACGAGCCAATCCCGGATCGATTCACCACCACGCGACGCCCCGTTGACGATTTCCATCGGACTGAACGCGTGCACGTGCATCGACGGCACTCGCGCTTTCACCGCGCGTACCAGGTCGGCATAGCCGCTCACCGGCAGCTCCGGATCGATGCCGCCCTGCATACAAACCTCGGTCGCACCGGCCACGTGGGCTTCCCACGCGCGGTCGGCAACCTCCGACGTCGACAGCGTAAACGCGTCGGCATCGCCTTTACGTTGAGCGAAGGCACAGAACCGGCAACCGGTATAGCAGATGTTGGTGAAGTTGATATTGCGGTTGACCACGTAGGTCACATCATCACCGACGACATCTCGCCGCAGGGAATCCGCAAGCGCCACAAAGGCTTCCAGTCCGTCACCCTCGGCGGTCGCCAACGCCAGATAATCGTCGTCGGACAGACCCGCCGGGTCGGCCTCGGCCCTGCGCAACGCGGTCAAGACATCAGAATCCACTCGTGCCGGCGCCGAGTGCGAGGCAATCTCCAGAACCTGTTCGCGGACCGTCTCCCAGTCGCCGAACGCACTCGCCAGGTCGCTACGCGTATCGGTGTTACGACCTTCGGTGTCGATGGCGGTATTCAGATCGACGCGGCCGGCCGACTGCCAGTCTTCGTCGGGCTCCTGCCAGGGCAACCCGGTCGGCATCACGTTGGCGGCGGCAAGACCGGATTCGGGATCGGCGAGTGCACGCACATGCGTACTGACCCGAGGATCGATCC
Organism: Gordonia effusa NBRC 100432; assembly: GCF_000241305.1. Lineage (GTDB taxonomy): Bacteria > Actinomycetota > Actinomycetes > Mycobacteriales > Mycobacteriaceae > Gordonia > Gordonia effusa. Next base: position 36,263 of record NZ_BAEH01000070.1, on the reverse strand, counting down.
ACGGCGATCCGGCCTGGACATATTGCGGTTGCGCCGTCAGCCGCTCGGTGAGGACATACCCGGTAGACGCCGTGATCTCCTGCAGGACATCGAGATTGGGCCACGGACGTTCCGGATTGACGTGATCGGGCGTCAACGGCGATACCCCGCCCCAATCGTCTATCCCCGCCTCGATGAGCATCCGGCATTCGTCGGCCGACACCAGATTCGGCGGCGCCTGAATCCGCATCGACGGCCCCAGCAACAACCGCGCGACCGCGATCGTGGCGCGATACTCGTCGAGATCGGCGTCGGCGACCGACCGCATGGCCGTGTCGGGCTTGGCCCGGAAGTTCTGCACAATCACTTCTTGGATATGCCCAAAAGCCTTGTGCGTCTTACGAATTTCCATCAACGAATCGGCACGCTCAGCCAGCGTTTCACCGATGCCGACGAGAATTCCAGTAGTAAACGGCACCGACAGCCGACCAGCGTCTACGAGTACTCGCTTGCGAACCTCGGGATCTTTGTCGGGGCTGCCGTAATGCGGTTGCCCCTTCTCGGTGAATAGCCGAGTGGACGTGGTCTCCAGCATCATGCCCATCGACGGCGCGACTGGTTTGAGACGCGATATCTCTTCCCAGCTCATCACGCCGGGGTTCAGATGCGGCAGCAGGCCAGTCTCTTCCAACACTCGGATAGACGCGGCACGCACATACTGCAGGGTTGAATCGTAACCACGCTCGTCAAGCCATTGGGCAGCTTCGGGCCAGCGCTCCTCGGGCCGGTCGCCGAGCGTGAATAGCGCTTCCTTACAACCCAATTCGGCGCCCCGCCGGGCGATGTCGAGCACCTCGTCGATCTCCAGGAAGGCACCCTTGCCCTCCCGCGCCAATTTGCCGGGAACCGTGACGAAGGTGCAGTAGTGACACCGATCGCGACACAGGTGGGTCAGCGGAATGAAGACCTTCCGCGAGTAGGTCACCTGACGGTCCCGGCCCACTGCCGTCAGACCGGCGTCGCGCACCCGGGCCGCACTGGAACACAGGTCGTCGAGATCGGCACCGGTGGCGGCCAGCAAGACCGCGGCCTCGTCAGCGTTTATGGTGGCACCGTCGCGCGCCCGGCGCAACGCGCGCCGCATCGCGGCAGGCGTCGGCGGCGCCTCTATCGGTGGGTCAACTACCCCCATGTTTGCTACCCCCGTGTCGGTTGCGTTCTGTGGTACTCGTTCGTGCGCCGGCATCGAAGGCTCGGGCAGCGGTGTACTACTCACCATTCCGATACTAACCCCGTACACCCCCGCAGAAATTCCGGTGTCGGCGTCGGAACCGTTAATCAGTGTTGAGCAGACCGCGCCAACTGAGCACCACCGGCCCGAGGACACCACCGACCAGCAGGGCCATGGCTCGCCAATTGGTAATCAACAAAACGTCTCCGCCCGGGCCGCTGACTCCACTGACCAGCAGCACCACCACCCAAGCCAGTAGCGGGCCCCAGCGCAGCGGCGAATCAGTGAATCGAGACGCCAGCCATACCAGCAGAGTATTGCCGACCATCGCGATTGCGATTCCGACCGGAACGGCGGCATCGCCGATACGCAAGTAGGTCAGTGTCACCGACAAGACGCCGACGACGAAACCGTCGATGATCAGAAAGGCGAGCAGCGCCGCATCTACGATTCGCGAGAACCTCGACCTCGAAAGTCCCTGTGTCATCATGACAATCCGGCAAAGAGGTCGGTTTCAAAACCATCCGGCGCCTCGTCGAGGCCAAACCATCCGGTCCGAATGAAGTGTTCACGACGACCGATCGGTTGCAGGATGTTGTTGGATAGCGCGTATTCGGTTCCCGACGGCGCGACGGTCACCTGCGTGGCGTGGGCCCGCAATGCGGCGACCTTACGGTCGTAGACGTCATCGACATCGATTTCCGCGGTGATGCGCGCATCGGGATAACTCGGTAACTCCCCCGCCGTCGGCATCCGCCAGCCGTCGGGCACGCGCCCGGCGGCCTCGGCCAGGCCATCGCGCAGCACCGATTCCTGAGTCACCGACTCATAGACTTTCAATTGTGCGCCAAGGGTTTTCGCCGCGACCGGAAGAGCAGCGGCCGATGCGGCGTGGACGGTCTGGTGGTCGGGATGGCCGTACGTTCCGGCCGGGTCGTAGGTGATGACTACCTGCGGGGCAAAGTCCACAACTTCGGCTGCCAACGTCGCTACGACCTCGTCGAACATTGCCCCGGCCAACGCTCGAGGATGTGACGCGGAGGGCGCGCCGGCCATCCCCGAGTCTCGCCAATGCCCGGCACCACCGAGAAATCTCGGTGCCATCGGCTCCCGGTCCGGCGGAGTGAGTTCGGCCAGCGCCGAGGTGAGTTCACCGATACGCAGGCCGCCGAGCTGATCGGCACCGCCGTCGGCGACCAGTTGTGCCCATCGATCGCCGATCACTTCCCCCTCTTCACCGAGGGTGAACGTGAGTACTCGCACGTCGACCCCGTCGGCGAGATAGCGGGCGATAGTTCCGCCGGTCATCAGGGACTCGTCGTCGGGATGGGCATGCAACAACAGCAGCCGACGTCCGGCTGTCACTTGGTCAGCCCCCAGCGAACCGAGTCACCGAAAATCCCCACCTGAATCGGCCCGGTCAGCGGAACCCCGAACACCGACGGCGTGACACCGGCGAGCATCGAGTCCTGATAGAAGGGCAGATAGACGGCCTTCTGCGCCAGCAGCCCCTCGGCCGTCGACAATAGCGGCGCCGGATCCTCGGCGCTCAAGGCACGGCGCGCCAGATCGATCAACGTACTGTCACACAGACCGGAGACATTCGACGCGAAGTTCGCGTTGCCGTCTTCGGTCAATTGCCCGGGAGCAACACTCGTGGGAGTCGGCGGCGTGGATAGCGAGGGCGCGGTGCGCGGCTTGGGCTGATCACAGTCGACCTGCGAGGCGAGCGACGTCGCCGGCGGGACGCCGAGGCCAGTCCAGCCGACGACCAACTCGACATGCGAATTGGTCAGTGCCACACCATAAAGCTCACTATTGGGCAGAGCCACTACTTTCGCCCGGATACCACCGCGCCGAAGCTGATCGACGATACTCGCGGCTGCCGACGTCGACCTGGGGTCGCTGGCTACCGCACCGACGCGCACGACGAGTGGCTTGCCGTCCTCGGACAACCACGGTGCGACGCCGGCTGGCACGTCTGCCACATCGGCAAGTTCCTCTTCGGACGGCTCAGCCGGATCCGAGGTCGACGGGGTAGCCGTGGTCGACGTCGACGAGCTACGCGACGATGTCGGCGAACTCGACGTCGGCGGCGTACTCGATGTCGGCGGCTTCGTCGGAGAGGGCGCACCCGACGTCGGGTCCGGTGAGGACGGTGCCGCGGTTTTGGGTGTGCCGAGCTGATACCCGGCGTTCGCCATCAACTGGGCCACTGTCGTCGACGACGGGCGCTGTCGTTGTGACGGAACATAATTCGGGTCCGACGGCGCGTACACGGTGTTGGCATACGGAGTCACGATGTCGTCGCCCGCGCTCGCGAGCGTCACCAAACCGCCATCGATCATGCCGAGCAAAGCGGTGCGCACAGCCTCCGACCTCATCGCGGGAGATCGGGTGTTCACGTTGAGAGTCAGCGCGCGCGATGTCGGGTTGCGCTTGGCGGTCATCCCGGGAACGGTAGTCAGCTCCGACGTTATTCCGGGCGCGGTACTCAGTGCGGTGATCGCCGAATCGCCGGACCGTACCGACTCGACCATCTGTGGCGCGGTGCCTGCCCTGCGCAACACGATCTGATCCAGCAGCGGCGGCGTTACCCAATAGCGATCATTGCGGGCCAGACGCACTTCGTCGCGGTTCTGGTCAATGCTGACGATCGCGAATGGTCCGCCCGACACCGGCTTACCCGAATCCATACCGGTTTGGAATCCCGCCGGCGCGCCCTTGAGAACGTGGCTCGGCAGCAGGAAACGGAACAGCTCGCGCCAGGCGGGATAGGGCCGCGCGAAGCTCACCGAGACGGTCTTGCCGCCGCCGCTGGTCGCGACGTCGTCGATCAGCCGATAGCCCGCCGGAGCCACGGCATTGGGTTGGCGGGACATCTGCTGCCAGAGATAAGCGAAGTCATCGCCGGTGATAGGCAGTCCGTCGGACCACTGCGCATCGTTGTGAATGCGGTAGGTAACCGTGAACGGCTTCTGGTTGGTCACCTCCGCCGAGGTCAACAGGGCCGCCGATCGGCGCCACACCACGCCGTTTGGACCGAGACTCGGGTCGAACGCACTCGGTAGGGTCATCGCACCAATCGCCGTGGTGATCGGTGATTGATCGGCGCCGACATGCGGATTGAACCCCGCACCAATCGAATTGGTCGCGATGAAGACCGTCTTCTCCGTCGGGTATTCGGCTTGCGGAGGCGCGACCGCGGTGGGTTGCACCGCAGCTGGCGGGGAAGCCATGCACGCACTGGTCACGACCGCGCACAACGCTACGATCAGCGCCACCGACCAGCGCTTGTTAACCAGTGCACCGGAACGAGCGCGCGGGCCGACCATTAGTGCCCTCACGTGGGGACCCCCGCCTCTACTAACCTGCGCTCTGGTCGCGGGACTTGGCCCGGGACCGTTCACGTGCTCGCGTCGATGCATCGAGATGCACCTTACGCACCCGCACGACCGAGGGGGTCACCTCCACGCATTCGTCCGCGGCGCAGAACTCCATCGCGCCTTCGAGGTCGAGTTGCATCGGCTTGGCCAGGGTTTCCATCACGTCGGCTGACGACTGACGCATATTGGTCAGTTTCTTCTCACGAGTGACGTTGATGTCGAGGTCTTCCTGGCGTGGGTTAATACCCACCACGTGGCCCTCGTAGCTGTCGTCTCCCGGATGCACGAAGAAGGTGCCGCGGTCGGCCAACTGGATCATCGCGAACGGTGTAACAGTGCCCTGACGGTCACTAACCAGTGAACCGGTGTGGCGGGCGCGGATTTCGCCGGCCCACGGCGCGTAGCCGTCGAATACGGCGTTGGCGATACCGGTGCCACGAGTCTCGGTGAGGAAATCGGTGCGGAAACCGATCAGACCGCGGGAGGGCACCACGAATTCCATCCGGACCCAGCCGTGGCCGTGGTTGTTCATCTGGTCCATGCGGCCCTTGCGAGCGGCGAGCAACTGGGTCACCGCGCCGAGGTGTTCCTCGGGAACGTCGATGGTCAGGTGCTCGAAAGGCTCGTGCGTCTTGCCGTCGACCTGACGGGTGACCACCTGAGGCTTTCCGACGGTCAGTTCGAAACCCTCGCGGCGCATTTGCTCGACGAGGATAGCCAGGGCCAGCTCACCGCGACCCTGCACCTCCCAGGCGTCGGGGCGGCCGATGTCGAGGACACGCAATGACACGTTGCCGATGAGTTCGGTGTCGAGTCGGGTCTTGACCATCCGCGCGGTCAGCTTGTTGCCCTTTTCGCGGCCGGCCAGCGGCGACGAGTTAGTGCCGATGGTCACCGAGATCGCGGGTTCGTCGACGGTGATTCGCGGCAGCGCCTGTGGGTTCTCCAGGTCGGCCAGGGTGTCACCGATCATGATCTCCGGCATGCCGGCAACCGCGACGATGTCTCCCGCGACCGCGGACTCAGCCGGCTGGCGCTCGACGCCGACGGTCGCGAGCAATTCGGTGATCTTCGCCTTTTCGACGACGGGCTCGCCGTCGATCTCGCGTAGCCAGGCAACCTGCTGACCTTTACGCAGCGTGCCGTTGTGAATGCGAACGAGTGCGAGGCGACCGAGGAAGGCCGACGCGTCGAGGTTGGTGACATGCGCCTGCAGCGGAGCTTCGACCTCGCCCTTCGGGGCGGGCACATACTCAAGAAGCACGTCGAAGAAGGCGTCGAGGTTCTCGCCCTCGGGAACGGTGCCGTTCTCCGGTTTGACGGTGCTGGCGACGCCCGCGCGGCCCGATGCGTAGAGGACGGGCAGGTCCAGCGCCAGTTCGGCGGCGGCAGCGGCCTCGGCATCGTCGAGGTCGGAAGCGAGGTCGAGGAGCAGGTCCTGACTTTCGGTGACGACCTCGTCGATGCGGGCGTCGGGACGGTCGGTCTTGTTCACGACCAGGATCACCGGCAACGACGCCGACAGCGCCTTACGCATCACGAAGCGGGTCTGTGGCAGCGGCCCCTCGGATGCGTCGACGAGCAGCACGACGCCGTCGACCATCGACAGGCCGCGTTCGACCTCGCCACCGAAGTCGGCGTGGCCGGGGGTATCGATGACGTTGATGACGACTTCGGTACCGTCGGGCTGGGTACGGTGAACCGCGGTGTTCTTCGCGAGAATGGTGATTCCCTTCTCGCGTTCGAGGTCACCGGAGTCCATGACTCGATCGACCAGCTCCGCGCGCTCAGCGAACGCGCCTGACTGGCGCAGCATGGCATCGACCAAAGTGGTCTTGCCGTGGTCGACGTGCGCGACAATCGCGACGTTGCGGAAGTTAGGAGCGACGCTCACTGGCTCTCTTTCGTATGGCGGTCAACCCTCACAGAGTATCCGCCCATGCGTTGAGACGCCGATCACAGCCCACTTAGGCTGTGCTAATTTGCCTAGGTGAGCAAGATGTCGCCGGCGAAGATCCGCAGCGTAAAGCCGAAGAAGAAGTGCTGCCGCTCGTCGAAGCGATGCACAAAATGCCCGGTAGTGCTCCATCGACTGCGCAAAGCACACGCCGAGAACATGTCGGAAAAGCAGTTCGCGAAAGCGCTGAAGAAGGCGCGGGCGGCGTAGTAGTAACGATCCAGTGCCGCGCCCGCTACTCCGACTCGCCCAGCAACGCCACCAAGTCGTCCAACCACACCGCATCGGCCGGAACCAGTTCGCCCGCCCGCGCCATCGCGCCAAGTTCACCGGCGCTCACCCAGGTCACCGCCGAATGCTCGACCGCGACCGGCTCACCCTCAACCAGCCACGCATGTCGGGCGACGAGAATTAGGTTGTCGCGCAACACAACCGGCTCGCCGACGCCGCGTCCGATGCCGATCCGGACACTCAACTCCTCGGCGATCTCACGCTCCAGAGCAACACTGACCGCCTCTCCATCCTCGACTTTGCCGCCCGGCAATTCCCACAATCCGGCGACGTCGTCGGGATAACTGCGCTGCGCCAACAACAGTTTCTGATCCCGGACTATCGCCGCTGCGACAACCGTTTTCACCCTCGCCGCACTCCGATAAAGGCCACCCGATCGGGTATCACGCGCAATCCAACGTCGTCACCAACCGTGACGTCGGTCAATTCGTGATCGGCTTCGGCGTCGATCTGAAGGTCGGCGACCGAGACTCGTAGACGCAGACCGCTCGGCAGGGAAGTAACCCTGGTGACCAAGCCGGTGACCGCGGCATTCGATGGATCGCATACGGCCGTCGCATCCGGACGAAGACCAATGGTCAGAGGTCCGGTCGCGCTCGGCACACGGCCTCCAGTGTCGAAATCGCCAAGGGCCGTTGATAATACCGACCCGGTCGCCGTCGCTGACACTATCGCCGTGACACCGAGGAACGTTGCGGTAGCTTCGTCGACCGGGTAACGCCACAAATCCTGCGGGGTGTCAGTCTGAGTGACGACGCCGCCCGAGACGACCGAAATCTGATCACCCAGCACCGCCGCTTCGGTGTGATCGTGGGTAACCATGATCGTCGGAGTGCCGGTGGCCCGAATGATGTCGGAGATCTCCCCGACCAATTGTTCCCGCAGCAACCGGTCCAGGGCCGCGAGGGGTTCGTCGAGTAAGAGCAATCGGGGCTGCGGCGCCAGTGCACGAGCGAGCGCCACACGCTGCGCCTGTCCACCGGACAGCTCGTCGACCGAAACCTTTTGGTAGCCGGATAATTTCACCAGATCGAGCATTTCCGCGACCCGCTTGTTCGCCTCGTTGCGGGAGACCCCGCGCATCCGCAGGCCATAGGCGACATTTGATTCGACGCTACGTCCGGTGAATAGCTGGCCGTCTTGAAACACCACCCCGAAACCACGACGATGCGGCGGGGTATTGGCTAAATCGACGCCGTCGAAGGAAATCGACCCGGATACAACGGGTTCCAGACCGGCGATCGCCCGCAGTAAGGTCGACTTTCCACACCCCGATGGGCCGAGCGCCACGGTAACCAACCGGTCGGCGTCACCCGCGGCCCAGTCCAAACCATCCAGAACCGTGGTATCACCATATGCGACAACCAGTTTCGAAATCTCCAACATCAGCGCCTCGGTTCCGCGGACCGGCCAGCGAGACGGCCGGACGGACGGCCGACCAACTCGATGACCAGAACGGCTACCGTCGTCGCCACCACCAGCAACATCGAACACGCCATCGCCGTCGCCACTTGATCCGAACCCGGTTTATTCAGCGCCGACCCGATCAGCACCGGTAACGTCGTGGTGTCGGGTAAGGCCAGAAAGCCGGTTGCCCCGAATTCGCCCAGCGCCATCACGAACGCGAAACCCGCTGCGGCACCGAGTGATCGACCAACCATCGGCATCTCGATAGTCGTCCAGACCCGCACTGGCGATGCGCCCAGCGTCGCGGCCGCCTGGCGCGCTCGCAGCGGAATCGCGTCGAGGGCGGGTACCAGAATCCTGATAACCACGGGGATCGCGATAAGTGATTGGACAGCCGGGATGATCAGCGGTGAAGTGCGTACGTCGCGAGGAAGCGCCGCGAGCACGATCAGGTATCCGAACCCCAGCGTGACCGCACTGATCCCCAGCGGCAGAGTCGAGACGAAGTTGCCGACGCCGCCAGCGATCCGCCCTCCCCGCGAGATCACCAACGCGCCCAACATGCCGATAAGGAGTGCCACGGTCGCTGCGACCGCCGCACTAAAGGTGCTGTAGCCCAACGTCTCCAATGGTGTGACGCCGTTGATCGGAGTGACCAGACTCCGGTAACCCGCGAGTGTCCAGGGGCCACCGGCCTGTGGGCGCACCGACCAGAGCGCCAGCACCACGAGCGGAGCGACGAGCCACAGCACAGTCCACGCACACACCGCTCCCACCGCGACTCGTACAAGACCGACGGCGCGGCGTCGACGGCCGGCGCGCTGCGCGGCCATCGCACCATCGGCCGCACCCGATCCGCCTGCGCCGCATAGTCGTACGAGCCCTAGCGCGGCGAGAACGACAACGATCTGCAGCATCGACAAGACCACCGCATCGGAGATCTGGAAATAGCCGATCGCCCGGGTGTAGATTTCGGTTTCCAATGTCTGCAGTTCGCCGTTACCGAGAATGATAATGACACCGAAACTAGTTGAGCAGAACAGGAATACGAGCGCGGCAGATCCCGCGAGCGCCGGTAACAGTCGGGGCAGGGTTACCGTGTGGAATGCCCGCCACGGCGCGGCCCCCAACGTACGGGCGGCCTCGGCGGCGCGGCCGTCTATTCCCTGCCAGGCCGCGGCGACCACCCGAACGACCACCGCGACATTCAGGAAGATATGTGCGGCGAGAATCGGATATAGCCCCGACGTCACGCCGAGGAACTTCAACGGGCCGTCGAAAACCGTACGGAAGGCCACGCCGACAACCACGGTCGGCAGTACGAACGGCACCGTGACAATCACCATGAGAAGTCGTGAGCCGGCAAAATCGATCCGCGCCACCAGCCAAATGATCGGCGCCGCAACGATAACCGTGAGCAGCGTGGATGCGGCTGCCTGCCCAAGGGTGAAGCCCAGCAGGCTCCAGGCGTGGGTGCGGGTCAGTGTTTCGCCGAGTGGGGCGCCGGCAGTGTCGTGAAGTGCCCGGTTGATCAGCGCAGCGAGCGGCCAGAGGAAGAAGACACCCAGGAAGAGCGTCGGAACGAGCGCGAGCGCGCCAAACCGCAGACGCAACTCTCTACCGACCCATCACGGTGCGCCACTGCGTCAGCCATTGCTCCCGGTTGTCGGCGATATAGGACGGCGGCATGTTGACCGTCCACTCGGGTATCGGGGCGCGGGCCTGCCAGCCGTCGGGCAGTGGCGTGTTCTTCCGCACCGGGTAGACGTACATAGACGATGGAAGTGCTTTCTGCACAGTGGGACTCAGCAGGAAGTCGACGGCCTTGCGGGCGCCTTCCTCATTCGCGGCGCCCTTGAGGACACCGACATACTCGACCTGCCTAAAGCAGCTTTTCAACAACGCTGACGTGCCGGGCGTCGCTGCCGGCGACGACGCGTAGGACACCACAATTGGCTTGTCCCCCTTGCCCGTTCCAGCACTGAAGAGTTGGTTGTACGCGGTTTCCCATCCCGACACCACCGTCACGCCGTTGTTCTTCAGGGTGCGCCAGTAGTCCTGCCACGTCCGCGGGTAGACACCAATAGTGGTGAGCAGGAACGAGATTCCCGGCGATGAGGTACCCGGATCAAGTACGACCGTCTGTCCGGCGTATTCGGGTTTGGTGAGATCGGCCAACGATGTCGGCGGTGGCTGGCCTTTGCTGTCGTACCACTTGTCGTCGACGTTGAGACAGACGTCGCCACGGTCAACCGCGGTGAGCAAGCCTTTCGCATCGGGCAGTGCGTAGTCATCGGCACCGTTTACCGACTCGGGTGACGTGTACGGCGACAAGGCGCCGGCCCGGACAGGACGCGAAGCGAAGGTGTTGTCGATGCCGAAGACCGCATCGCCCTTCGGCGATCCGGGAGTGAGCGACACCGTCGACGCCAGTTGTCCGGCGTCGCCGGATTTGACGATCTTGAGTTCCAAACCGGTCTGGGCCTTGAACTGCGCCACCACATCGTCGGGCAGGGCGAACGATTCATGGGTCAACAAGACCACCTGCGACGCGGAATCGTCGGAGCCGCAGGAGATGAGTCCCAGCATCGAAGCGGTTACGGCGATTACCGCGACCGTCGCCCGGCTCCACCAATTATTGAACCTGTCAGCGCGTTTGACCATGTCCGCCTCTGGGGTTGCTCGACTCGACCAGCTCTGGCCGACCGATCAGCGACCGGCGTCCCCAATGATAGGAGGCAGTTGCTCATCGTCATCGAATCACCTCGCTCGACCTCTTCAATATGAAATCCCGAAACCACATGCGTAACAATTGCATCACCAGACACACGTGACGCCGACTCGGTCCATTAAGCTCGCTCCCAGACTCCTGCCGCCCGGCGCGGCGTGCCAGCAGACCCCTTAGACTGACTCCGGCCGGGGGCACTATTGACCGACAACCGTAAGGACACCGTGACCGTGCGTCTCACACGAGTGCCGAACTCATCCCCGACCAAGTTCGGCCGGCGACTCATCGCCGCCAGCGCCCTCGCTGCCGCGGCATCATTGACCGTCGGAGGTATCGCTACCGCTGCTCCCGCTCCCGCGAAGCCCACCGTCAACGAACATGCGCTCAAGTCGCTCGGCGCCTTCGCTCCGGCCATCATCGGGTCGGCGGCCACTCCGGACGCGAACGGCAAGGTCAACGGCGATCTTCTGAAGCAGGCACGCACTCTTGCGGCCGCACCGGGAGTGCCGACCGAGGTGAAAGCCATGTGGGACAAGGTCATTGCCTTCCTCGGCGAACCCGGCGAACGCCAGGTCAGCGAAATGCTGCGGTCCGAAGTGGCAAAGCCCGGCGACCCGACGATCCCCAAGGGGCCCAGCAAGCCGCGCATTCAGGAATTCCTCTACCCAACCCTCGGCTTTGGCTGCATGGCCGGCAACGGCTCTCCCAACGGCGGCAATTCGATGGGTCGCGCCCTGGTTACCGCCGGACCACAGAAAGCCCCCGCCCCCGGCCCCAAGCGCGGCCAAGCCGGTTATGTCTACACCAGCCTCGGCACCGGGCCCGCACTGAACAACACCGGTCGCCCATTGCAGGTCAGCTGGATCAACATCGACAACGGGCGCACGGGACAGTTCTCCCTCAAGCGCAACGCCAAGATCAACGCGACGGACGGTCCGGGGACCTTTACCGGCATCGCCACTACCGGACGTGGCCGAGTTCTTTCGACCATCTACGGCGACGTGACCACCCGCAGTGCCACCAATAAGAAAAAGGTGTACACCTGCACGATCATCCCGACCGTCGGGCTCGCGATCATCTAGCCACGCTGCTCCTAAGCAGCTAACAAATACGGCGCGACTCGCCACATACGGCGCGAGTCAGCGCCGTATTTTGTCATCCGCGCCGTAACTTGCACTGCGCTCGCCTACGGCCATAACGCCGACGTCGCGCCAATGTCACGGGTCGGACTCGCGGCTTGCATTCATACTCACACGCGTGTTGTTCTTTAACACAAGCACCATCAGTCACATCTGTCACAGCGCCGAGCTGGGCGGATCATCCGACTTACCTTCAGGAGGCGTCATGTTCGGCACCGGTTCTCGTCGTTTCGGCGCTGGCCTAGTCAGCGTCGCGGCAGTATCTGCCCTCACCCTGGGAGCATCTGGCATCGCAACCGCGGCGCCCGCGCCCGCAGCCCCCGCCCCCGCGGCGCCGTCGGCCGCGCCGAACACTATCCCGCTCGGCGAAATCCCCTTCGACGCCGAACTCGCCGCGGCCCTGCGCATGATCAAGCAGGCCGGCATCGACAAGATCGCGATCGAGGCTGCCAAGGCTGTTCTCGGAACGGTCGGCCAGCTCTCGGTGAGCCAAGCGGTCGCGACACCTAGCGCCGCTACTACAGATCCGCTCGCAGTCCTCAAGGCACTTGGCATCACGCCGCTATCTCCGTCGGTAGCTCCAATGTGCGCCACACCGACAGCCGACAACCCATTTGGTCTCGTCACCGCTGGCGCCGGCGCGGTCAAAGGTCCGTGGCCACTCAAAGTCGCCACGCCCGCTGTGCCGCTAGATCTGCCGACGGTCAAGATTGACCCCAATATCGTCAAAGACGGTTCGACCGCATACGCCTTCGTTCCGGCCGCGGCAGACAGCGGGGCAAACGGCAAGATGCAGGTCGCCTGGTTCAATACGACGACGTTGCAGGGCGGCTTCGCCGATCTGACCACGGTCGCGAAGAACAGTCCACTACTCGCGCTAATCCCCGGAATCTCCGGCCTTCGGCTCGCGCCGGTCAACACCGGCAAGGGCACCGTCCTGTCGGCGGTCTACGGCACCGCGCAGGTCGGCAACCGCTCCTGCTACTTCCTACCCGCAGTCGGAATCGTATAGCGGCACAGCGTCATAGAGCTGTTGCGACGGTAGAGCCGTCGGGGTACGAGGTCTCGATACACCGACGGGCTCGCACGCTCGCACGGCGGCACTCGACCGGCGAGTAGAGGTTGCGGAGCCTCGGCACACACGACGGCACTCGACTAGCGAACAGACAGGCACAAGGCGTCTCCCCCGTCGTGATTTTTCGTCCCCGTCAGTCGTGTCGGAGGGCATATTGCCCTTCGACCGCCCTCAAGGGGACGGAAATTCATTTGCTGGCCGAGTGCCCGGCGAGGCGTTAGCCGAGGCGGGTGTATCGAGACCACGCGCGTTGCCACACAAGGCTTTTCGACGCTGACTCGCCCGGCGGGCGAGTCACCGTCGACACACCCTGCGTCCGATCAGGCCGAGTCGGTATCGTGCCGCTCGCACAATCCGTCGACCAGCAGAGCTTGCGCGGTGAAATAAGTTCCCAATACCCACGCTTCAACTACCTTGCGCGCCAATGCGATACGCGCATTATCAGCGGTCAGCAAATGCCGACGATTGATGATTGCCAGGTCAGAAGCTTGAAAAACGATGCCGCCCGCGGCCAGCCGGTCAGACCCCGACGTCGATGCCAGCGTCGACATCGACGCCAGCGCCCAACCGTAGGGCCCGAGCACCGGCAAGACGCCGGGTCGGAACTTCGCAAGGATTGCGGCCGGTTCGCCCATGACCGCGACACGAGGCGCCAGCGCGCGGACGGAGAACCGCGCCCCACGGCGAACCATCGCTGCAGAATAAAAAGCCTGTGCCACACCGAAAGTCGCAGCGCCGAACCGCAAATTCCGGTCTTTCTCTGCGTCGTCGGCAGCGAACTCTTCCCGGTACATCCACAGATCACCAATGGCTGACGCGGCAACCGCACCACCGACTATTAGTCGGTCCGCCTTACCAATCTCGGTGCTACCGACGACTCGAATGCCCAGTAGTGCCAACGGGATCGGTTTGGTTACCCCGGCCGCTACGCGAAACCCGAGGGCGCCGGCCACGGTGGCAGCCGTCGATGTGACCGCGTATGCGCCCCACCAGAGACGACGTCGAAGCTTGCGGTCTTCAGATAGCCGATGCAATAGCGTCACATATCTCATTGTGCCGCATCCACACACGCACCAAGCGAAGTCGTCGGTCTATCAGTGCTTCGTCTTAATCTCCGACAACCGTTCGGCCGCGACGGAATCCATCTCCTCCAGCTCCAGCCCCTTGGTCTCGCGAACATAGCGCGTGACATAGAGATATGACGCCGCCGCGCAGAAGGCGAAGAAGCCGTAAATCCATGCCAGCCCAACAACTTTGGTCATCTGCGGGAACAACATGGAAATGGTGAAGTTGGCGATCCAGTTCACCGCGGTGCATACGCCGAGTGCCACTCCACGGATGCGGTTGGGGAACATTTCACCCAGCATCACCCACATGATCGGTCCCCACGTCGCCGCGAAGGCCACGACGAAGAGGTTGGCACCGATCAACGCTACGACGCCCCAACCATCCGGCAATGTGACGTTGTCACCCGATCCTTGTTGCTGAGTAAACGCGATACACGCCATCAGCAGCCCAATGAACATACCGACCGAACCGAATAGCAACAGCTTTCGCCGACCGACACGATCCACGAAAAGTATTGCCACAAAAGTCATTGCCACATTGATCACCGCGGTGATTACCGATGTTGTGAACGACTGACTCTCACTGAAACCGACCGACTGCCATAGCGTCGTTGAGTAGTAGAAGATCGCGTTGATGCCAACGAACTGCTGGAAGATCGCCAACCAGATGCCCACCCACACCAGCGGATGCAAGCCAAATGTCGGTCCGGTGATATCGCGGATCGATGACGCCGCTTCCCGCTTCACCGTCAGCTTGATTTCCTTGACGCGATTCAGCGGGTCGATCTCACCGGTAACCTCTTGCAGAATTCGGGCGGCTTCCTCGTCTCGGTTTCGCCCCACGAGGTATCTCGGCGATTCTGGAATCAGCAGTGCCAGAACGCCATACACGACAGCCGGGACCACGCCGACGAGGAACATCCAGCGCCAGGCCTCCAACCCCCACCACAGGTCATTCGACGCGCCGTCGGCCGCGTCGCGCAGCAGAGCGTCCGACAGCAATGCGGCAAAGATGCCGAGTGTGATGGCCAGCTGCTGCATCGAAGCGAGCGCGCCACGAAACCGCGCCGGGGCGATTTCGGAAATATAGGCCGGCGCGATCACCGACGCGATACCGATGCCAAGACCACCGAGCACGCGCCAGAGCAGCAGATCGGGAATTGTCTGGGTATACGCGGTGCCAATCGCGGAAATGATGAATAGCACCGAGCCGATGAGCATTACTCGCTTGCGACCCCAGATGTCGGCCAACCGGCCCGCGAATGCCGCGCCGGCCGCGCAACCGAGCAACGCGATCGCCACCGCGAATCCGGTAAAGAGGTCGCCGAGCGCGAAGTTGCTCTGAATCGAATTGACCGCGCCGTTGACTACCGACGAATCGAAACCGAATAAGAAGCCACCGACGGCCGCGGCGACGGTGACGCCTAGGACCTTCGCGACGTGTTGTTCGGAAACCTCTGCCTGATGAGCTTCTGACACCATTGTCCCTTCGCCGCACTGGAAATTCGCCGCAAGTAAGGTCACACTACGCCGAATTACCTAGCGGTATGCGGGATTTGGTGATCGGCGCGGCGCCCGATCACACGGCTGAAGCGGTACCGCGGCAGGACGAATACTGCGGATTGACCATTGGCACAAAGGCCAACGCCCCAACCTTTTGGCGAATGGTGAACGCCACCCGCCCCTTGCCGGAGTGGATATTCACCTCCCAGGTGTTTGCCCGCGCCCGGGTGGGCACCAAGACTCGCCCGGTACGCCCGGTCGTGAGATTGCGCCAGGTAACCGTCGTCTCCGAGGTGTATTCCAAGAATCCTTGCGTGCCACCCTGCAGTCTCGGGTTGGTGGCGATCAGAGTGATCACCGGACCCGGCAATCCATCAGACGGATACGCGACTTGATTGAACACGTCGACATAGGTCCGCAGCGGCGGGCCCGGCCACGGATCAGGCACATCACATCGGAGGGTCTTGACCAGATTCGGCTCGACGCTGCGCGGAACCGCCGACGCCGAGCCGACACCGCCGACGCCCAGTCCCAGAGCGATCAATCCAGCTGTAATTACCTTCAACCGCAAGCGCATGGGGCAATGGTAATGGCTATTACACTGATCGAATGGCGAAGTTGCAGATAGCTCAAGAACCCTCGGCCGACGAATTGCTGTCCAACGACCCGTTCGCACTGTTGACCGGGATGCTTCTCGACCAGCAGTTCCCGATGGAGCGCGCATTCGCCGGACCAGCCAAGATCCGTGACCGATTCGGGTCGATGGAGCCCGCTGCTATCGCCGCAACCGAACCCGAAGCGTTCGCGGATTTATGTTCGACCCCGCCTGCGATTCATCGCTACGGTCGGTCGATGGCCGGGCGCGTTCAGCAGCTCGCGCAGGCCATCGTCGATGACTACGACGGCGACACCGCCAGCCTCTGGACCGGCGCGAAGACCGGTGACGAATTGTTCGCGCGACTACGCGCGCTTCCCGGCTTCGGCGACCAGAAGGCCAAGATCTTCGTCGCGCTCCTCGCCAAGCAGCTCGACGTCAAACCCGCGGGCTGGACGAAAGTTGCCGGCGACTACAGCAAGAAGGGATTCCGCTCGGTCGCCGACGTCGTCGACGGCGAGTCGCTACAGCAGGTTCGGGACTTCAAGAAGGCCGCGAAAGCGCGGGCCAAAGCAGAAACGGCCGGTGGCTGACACCGTCAGCGCGGTGCCTTAAGGTTTTAGCCATGGATACCCCGAAGGTTGATGCCCGGACCCTCATCGGGCTGCCTTTTCGCCTGGGTTTCGCCGTCACCGGTGTCGCCCTGACCGCAGTCGAATCCGCCGTTTCGATCGCGCGAGTCACCGCCGAGGGCGTGCAACATGAACTCAACGACCTGCTCGGGGTTGAGGAGGACAACTTGGCCGCGGCCCGAACGCCGCTTGCCCTGCTCTCGCAATTGTCCGAACTGCTCGGCCCCGACCGCCCGTTCGGTCGAGTGCTCGCCTCCAACGGTCCGGTCGATCGACTGCTCACTCCCGACGGTGTGGTCGACCGACTCACCGCCGACGACGGAATTCTGGAGAAACTCACCGAACCCGGCGGCCTCCTCGACCAGATGACCGAGGACGGCGGCATCCTGGTCCGACTGACCGCCAAGGGTGGCCCGCTCGACCGGCTGACTCGCACCGGCGGCGTCGTCGATCAGTTCACCGAGAGCGAGGGCATCCTCGAGCGCCTTACCTCGGAGAATGGCATCGTCGACAAGCTGACCGCCCCCGACGGCGTGTTGGAGAAAATCGCCGAACCCGGGGGAATCATCGATCGGATGGCCGACGACGGCGGCTTGCTCGATCAGCTCGTCGGCGAGAACGGCGCGGTGGAGCGCGCGATCGCACCGGGTGGTCCACTCGATCGCGTCACCGAGCTGACCGAGACGATCAGTTCGCTCGCACCGAGCCTGATCGCGATGCAGGACACGGTGAAAGACCTACGCGAAACGGTAGACCTGCTTACGGCGTCCGTGGCACCGCTGGGCAACCTCGCCGATCGCCTACCCAAACGTTTGACTCGCGGCGGCAACAATAGCGGCCGCACTCTTAACGCCGGGGGCTCGGGTGCTGCTGGTTCGGCCGAGTATTCGGCATACGAATAGTTCGGCGACGGCAGCAAGCAAGCGGCGGACGTTCCGGAGTTTCCCGGTACGTCCGCCGCTCACTAGTTAGAGCTCCGCGAGGCGGGGCCGACTCGAATCAGTTGCCGGTCAGCTTGTCTTTGACCTTGCCTGCCGCGTCTTTGACGCTCTCCACGCCATCCTTGACCGCGGACGAGATCTGGTCGCCTTTGCCTTCGCCCTTGAGCTGATCGTCGCCGGTCACATTTCCGGCTGCCTCTTTAGCCTTGCCGCCGAGGTCTTCGGCTTTGTTCGAGATTTTGTCATCGAGTCCCATGAACACATCCCTTTCTAGTGGTGGCCGGTACAGTCCGGCCCTTATCCTCCGAAACCGCCAATTACGCTGCGACAGCAGGCTTTTGCGGGTCCGGATGTTCCAGCTGGAGCAGCACCTGCGTTTGCACCGGGGCGCCGTCCAGAGCATCTGTTATCGCGTCCGTCGCATCTGAGCAAACCTTCGCCAGGTCGGCGAACGGCCGAGTCGAATACGCTCGGACGGTAAGTCGGATGACCAAGCGGCCGCGGTCATTGATCGCCCGGCCTTTGGCAGCCAGGATGATCGGCTTGCTGGCCAAATCGTTGGCGGCGGCGTTGGCGATGAGCCCTGGTTCGACCGTTAGATCACCGGTCGAAGAACTGGCGGGCAGCACCAATCGTTGTGCTTTCATCGGCCGGACCACCGTCGCCAGGAGTATCACTGCGAGGATGACCGCAAGCACCACGATACCGAAAAGTACCGCGGTCCACCACGAGCCGTCGGCGAACCGGACAACCGCGCCGGTGTCGATCCGTTCGATCCAGCCCTTGATCGGCGACAAGTTCAGCCGCCACGCGAGTGCTCCACCGCCGACTACGATCGCGCCGACGGCCAGGACAAACACCACGAGGCGATGCACGGTCGCGGGAAGACGATTCATGCGCTTTCCTCCTGATCATCGTTGGTGGCGGCAGGAAGGGTGCGGTGGGTCAGTTTGATCGAAACGCGCTGGCGCGCACCAATTTCAGCCAATTCCGCGGCAACTGCCTCCTGGACCGCGACCGTATCCACCGGTCCGCGCGCCCCCAGAGTCACCGTCACTTTCCGACGTTTGACAACAGTCGAGGCGCTGGCCGATCCCGCCTTCGCAGCGGCGACGCTGCTGCATCGCCGCGCGATATCGGATCGGCGAGTCCACAATCCCCGACCGCCCGAAATCGCTGTGTACTCCTTACGGCGCGGCCGGATCGAGAGCCACAGCAGGCCCAGGCCGACGAAGACCAGTCCGATCGACGCTGGCCACATCCACGACTGCCAAGTGAGTCGATCAACCCATCCGGTTGCGGCGGTTAACCATTCCGTCCCGCCAACCCATCCGGCGCGAATTATCAAGTCGTGCACGGCCACGCCAGCCAGTCCGAGCAATCCCAGACCGGCCAATCCGCCGATGAGGATCGCCGCCGGATTCGCGGCGGGCGCGCGGTCGTCCAGCGGGTGGGACGCATCAGTGGAACTCATGAGCTTGCAGCTTTCCTCAAGTCGACCGCATCACCGGCCGGGGGAAGGTCGATGAACCCCGACCGGCGTCGGCGTTGCGGTTTGTCACGCGTACCCGACGTGCCGCCCACACTCGTCGACTGTTCCGAAACAAGTTGCGCTACATCAACATCCACGCGTTGCGGGCGCTCGCCGGTATAGCGAACGAGATCGTCGATCACCTGGTCACTGACCGTGCGACAAACGTCACTGACGCGGGCGGGCCAGCGGACGGCAATCGACAACGAGATCGCCGAACCGTCGTCGCGCGCCACCGCGCGGGGTAGATTTCGGTATAGGGCGGCGCTGTTAGACGCCTGATCATCGAATGCCGCCGTGAACCCGGTCGATTGGGCGAGGACGTCGTCAACAGACAGTGCGGCCCGCTCGGCCAACTTCTCGTAGACGCGACGCCGAACGATCAGGCTTCCTTGGTCGTCAGCCACGGTTCCGGCTCCGCAGCAGTGCACCCAGATCGATGACACCATCGCGACTGAGTCCGATTACCAGACCAATCCCTCCCAGTAGGAGGGCGAGTACAAATCCACCGAAACCCCCTGCCGCAGTGGCGATCGCGATCAGCAGGCCAGCGAACAATCCTAATGCTGCGTTGTTCATCAGTGCTCCGTTCCGTCGCGTCCAGTAGCGACGATGTCTTCGACTGTCACAGTGATCGGCACACCGGCGATCTCCTGCGCCACCTTCCGAACGTTCTCGGCGGTGGCGAGGAGATCGAGGCTGCGCGCGAGGTCATCTTCGGCGGGCCAGGCCACCACAATGTGCACCTCGCCCTTCTCGTCATCGAGCGACACTCCGGTCACTCGACGTCCCGGCAAATATGTTGCGACCTCACCAAAACGTCCACCGTCGAGGCCGGCCACGCCGAGAACCGACAACACCGCATGGGCGATGCGCTCGGCACGATCAGCGGAGTCGATGCCGGTTTCGGTGGCGTTCATTACCGGACTCGCGGAGACTCGTCGGCAGCGTCATCATCGTCGTCGCCGAAGTTGATGTCGTGCACGGTTACGTTGACTTCGGTTACCTGCAAGCCGGTCATCTGCTCGATCGCCGAGATCACGTTGCGACGGATCGCAGCTGCGAGTTGATGTAGGGCCACGCCGTAATCGGCGACGATGGCGACTTCGACGATCGCCTCCAGTTCGCCAACCTCAACGCTGATGCCCTGCGCGGTACTGGTGGCGGTGCCGGGCAGAACTTCGCGAACCTTGCCGACCACTCGCTCCGCGCTGCCACCGAGGTCGTGAACTCCGTCGATCTCACGAGTAGCGATACCGGCGATCTTCGCCACCACAACGTCGGCGATGGAAGTACGTCCGCGATCGCCGACCAGCGACGAATCCGCGCGGGTCTTGTCGTCGGAGGTGATTTCAGCGGTCTGCGACATGGCAGTCTCCTTCTCTCGGTCCTGCGGCATCAATGCCGTCTGCACTCAGATTCGAGGTGCTATAAGGTCAGTCGCAGTGGAGCACGAAACAGCACGGACTAATTCGAGTGATCCCGCTCACACCGCGGGATTTACCTTCGAAGACCTGTCCGACGACGAGTTGGCTGGCGCTGCGGCCGTGGGCGACCGGGATGCCTTCGCGGTCCTGGTCACCCGCCTAACGCCGGTCCTATTGCGCTACTTGCGGCGGATGGTGTCCGATCAGCACGTGGCCGAGGATCTCGCCCAGGAAACCCTGCTACATGCCTGGAAAGGGCTGCCCGACTTCGCATTTCGCAGCTCGTTTCGCACCTGGGTGTTCTCCATCGGCCATCGCAAGGCAGTCGATCACTATCGGCGTCGACGCGATGTACCCACCGAGACCGACGATTTCGCCGCGCTACCGTCCCCCGCGCCCGAACCCGCGGAGAGCGTCGAGCATTCGTCCCTGCGCGAGGCCTTAACCTTCGAGTTGTCCCAATTGAGTCCGGCGGCCCGAGCCTGTTGGTGGTTACGCGAGGTAGAGGGACTTTCCCTGGACGAGATCGCCAGCGTTTTGCGCATTACTCCGGGTTCGGCTCGAGGGCATTTGCAACGCAGTCGGAAGCAGCTCGCCGAACGCCTGGACGTCTGGCGACCGGGATATGTGCCACAATCCCAACAGGCCGACCCGCAAAATCAGACATCGGGAGGTGAACCACGATGAGCAATCTTCATATCGACGACGACGCGACCGACGGCTGGCTGATCGCCGCTGCGCGTGAACTCGACCCTCCGATCGGAGAGGTAGAGCGGCTCATCTCGTCGATCACCACCACCATGACCAACGTCATTCGTCCAGCGCGTTCACTCGGCACCGACGTCGACGGCGTTCTGGTATCCGACCGGGTGGTCAAGACTCTGCTGGCGACGAGAATCCGGTCCCAAGTCGGCCGCTTGGTCGTGTATGCACAAGTTCTCGTCAATGACGAGGACGATGTCACCGGAGCTCGCATCGGGCTGGTTGCCCGCTATCGCGACGATCTGCCGGCGATGTCCGACCGCGTCCGCGACGTCGTCGAGGATGTGTTGGTAGCTACCATCGGCGAATACGGTTCCGCCTCGGCCCGCACGAATATCCATGTGCGCTGGCAAGACGTCTACAGCCGAGATTGGCTCAACTGATTTCAGCCTCTGCCACAACGTAATTCGAGACTTCGAACGTAGGCGTCGACGTCGGGTACCACCGCTCGGCTCGTCGTCACCGAGATTGCCACGGTCCCGCCGATGCCATGTATGCCGTGCGTCATCCCCTGCATCGTCGACAACGCCGGAAAGCCGGTTGTGAATCGAACCGCGCCGACACCCAGTCGCAAGTCGGCGGTGCCGCGGTTCACCGACGACACGACCGTATGACCGGTGACCGTTGCCGAGCGAGCCGATGAGTCGAAAGCCCTCACGCCCCAGTGCATCAGCACCGCCGGCGTCGCCGCTGCGGCTTCTCGCGAGGCCACCCGCGCCGGGGTCTGATCCCGACGACGAGCATCGTCGATCTCGGCGGCGATGGCTTTCGCTCGCAGCTCCACATCGTCGATCTCTTGGTGAGTGTCGATGGGAGCATTGTAGAAGTTGTTGCGCGCCAATGACGCTCGGTGGCGGGCGATGGTGAGTTCAACGGCAAACCGCTGTCTCATTCCGATGAGACCCGCGTCTACCAGCGCTCGCGATATCGCGATGATCGCGCCGATCGTAATACTCTGTTCGCCAATTCGCAGAGCCTGTGCATTCACGACGATGACTCGCAACTGGCGGTCATCTCCCGGAGAAAGGTTGAGCCGACCCGACTCCGACGATGACAGCGCTGGCTCCTTGTCTTTGCTCAGTTGATACGCACGACGGCCCCGGACGGCTATCCCGGCCAGTTGCGCGGGGAATCGCAGAAGTCCACGAGCGGGCGCGAGAACCCCAGGTGATCGGTGACCGCCGATCATGGGCGGGAGCGCTTCGCTACCGAATAGCTGTCGCGCCAACGCGGTCGCGCCCCTGCCATCGGCCAACGCGTGTGAAATCTGTAGTACGGCAACTGAACCCGGCGCACCGCCATCGGGGGCATCGACGACATGGGTATACAGGTGAACTCGCCATGCCGCCCGCCTCGGATCGAGTTGGTCGCTGATCAGACCGGCCACGTCGTCGAGACATTGGCGCCAACTCAGCTCTGACGTCTCACGTACTCGAATCTGGTCACGACGGGCACGCGAGTGGACCCAATACGGGTAGTCAAGATCGGCAAAGGTTTCGCGCACAACAAGATTCAGATCATCGATGCTCTCGGCCCGCAATATCAGGCCCGAGATCACCGTCTCGACATCGACGCCCATCTGATCGAATGCGAACAGCAGGAATTGATCGCTGTGCATCTTTGCCGCCAGCCAGTAGGCTTGCGCGTCGTTTGGCGTCATGCGGACCACGACGCCACCTTAACCGCGCCGATGGCCGTCGCCGCGAGCGGTATCAGTCAGCGGCTGGCCGCGCCCCCGCACTCCATGCGTAAGGCAGATCTGCACCGTTGAGAATTCGGTCACCGACCGACTGCAACTTGTAGATCAGCGGATTGTGGACCGAGATGGTACGGGCGTTACGCCAGTGACGATCCAGGCGCAACCGCTCGGAGGTAATCGACGCGCCACCAACCTCGAATAGCTCCGTGGTAGCTGCGAGGACGGTTGGAATGACCGCGGCTTGCGCCCGCGCGACGTCGAATTCGGCGGCGTCGAGCAATTCCGGATCGCTCGCGCCCTGAGCCAGTACCGCGTCGAGGGTGTCAGCGACGTCGAGAACCGCGGCACGAGCACTGAATGCCGCTGACGACAGCCGGCCAATCACCTGCTGCACCAACGGATCTTCCCGAGGAAGATCGGCGACCGCATGGGTGTAGGTGCGAGTGCGGTCGCGTACCCAGCCAGCGGTGTCGTCGGTGGCGCGCTGCGCAATGCCGGCTAGCACTGCCAACTGGACCAGTTGGAGGTAGGAGGTGCCGTAGGTGCGTCCCGCCGCGCCGTAACCTGGGCCCAGCAACCGGTCACCGGAAACTGTGACGTCGGCGAATTCTGTTGTGCCGCTTGCCGTCAGCCGCTGGCCGAAACCATCCCAGTCATCATGTTGAGTCACTCCTTCGGCGTCGGCGTCGACCAGGACGCCGACCCGCTCACCATCGCGGTCCCCGGCGATCAAAATGTAGTCGGAGTACAGGCTCCCCGTGCTGTAGTACTTGGTTCCGTTGACGACGAGCTCGTCGTCGGGACCGGTGACCGTCGTGCGGTAGCGATCGACCGCGCCAACCCCCGGCTCGGTAATCGCATTGCCAACCAGCTTTCCTTCGGCGACTTCGGTCAGCCACTTGGTGCGAGCCTGCGAATCGTCTGCCAGCACCTGATCTTCGACGAAGGACCAGTGAACCCGAAGTGCCTGCGGCAGATTGGATTCCGCGGCGGCGAGTTTGATCAACTGCCGGAACAACTGACGAACGCTCACTCCGTAGCCGCCGAATTCCACCGGCACCCGCAGCGCACCGAACTTCGCCTCGCGCAGCCACTCGACCTCGTCGTAGGCCAACTGACGGTCGACCTCACGGGCCACCGCCCCCTGCGCGATGCGCGCGTAGAGCGGATCGAAGATCTCGTCGAGCTGGACGTCGGTGTAGCTGGCGGTCGAGGTGGTCATCGAAGTTCTGCTTTCGTCACGGGACTGATCGCCGATCAGTGTCGCGCGCGACGCCGCAGGCGACCACAGTTGCGCTCCGGGTGAATCCAACCCACTCCCGACATCACAACCGCCCCGGGCAAGCGCACCGGGGCGGTTGTTTCGGCGCCGACTACGCGGCGTTGGTCTTGTTGTGGGTATAGGGGTCGTGATCGGCAATCAGTCGCTCGACTCGCGCTTCGTCGATACGAGCCATCACCTGCGCCTGTTCCTGGCGGTCGCGAACCACTTTAGACAGGGTGAACGTGCTCGAGGTCAGGAACAGGATTGTTATTCCGATGAAACCTCGTTGCCAGGGGTCCATCGGTAGATAAAGCATTCCGACGATCGCTGCGGCCAAACTCGCGCCGAATGCGATCACCGACTGAATGAAGAAGGCGGCCGTGGTTGATTGGGGGATCGTTCGGGTATCCATGTGCATCAGCATTGCCGCCAGCCAGGGCCCAGCGGTTGCGTAATGCTACTCAATCGCTACGGGCAGTTCCGCTCAGGTAAGTCGAAGCGGTCGCTCAAATCTGCGACCTGGACGGCGTCAGGGGCCATGCTCCCCCGCTGAGTGTGAGCGCACAGATTAGAGCAAACGAACCGGCCCGGGTGCAGAACTCCCGGGCCGTTCATTTCAGTGCCGACGCCTAGCTGGTCGTCAACTTGTACACCGTGGTGCCGCCGACAGTGGTCGCGGTGAAGTTCTGCTGCACCCAGGTGGAGATCTCACTGGACCGCTGCGGGCCGCCACCTCCGCCCGCGATGTAGTAGGAGATTTTCCCCTGTGCCACAAGCTGTTTGAACTGAGTTAGGGTCGGCGAGGGATCACCGGTGAAACCGCCAATCGCCATCACCGCCTTGCCCGAATTCAGTTGCAGTGGCGCCGACGACTGGGCTCCTTCGGTGGCCGCCGCCCAAGTGGTATCCGTCGACTTCAGCAGCGACACGACCGCGGCATTGCTCGATCCACCGCCGGGTCCGCCGGTACCGCCCGCGTTGCGAGCCGACGTCCGCGTCGAGCCGTCGGGCTTACCACCCGGACCACCGGACTGACCGCCGGCTCCGCCCTGGTTACCACCAGTCGGGACGCCCGACGGTGCGCCTTGGCCGCCACCTTGACTGCCCGGGCCGCCTTGTCGACTGGCGTTACCTTGACCACCGGGGCCACCTTGACCACCGCCGCCGAAGCCAGCCGAACTCTTCGACGTCGCCACAGCGGTTGGAATCGAACCGGTATGCGTCGTGTTGGCGGTCGCGATTCCGAAGGCACCGATCGCAGTCCCACCGGCGACCAGAAGCGCC
Organism: Gordonia effusa NBRC 100432; assembly: GCF_000241305.1. Taxonomy (GTDB): domain Bacteria; phylum Actinomycetota; class Actinomycetes; order Mycobacteriales; family Mycobacteriaceae; genus Gordonia; species Gordonia effusa. Next base: position 10,365 of record NZ_BAEH01000070.1, on the reverse strand, counting down.
GTCGCGAGGGCCGCGGCCCGCTTGCCAGTCCAATGTCGGCCGACCAACAGCACGCCGACGGCTATCACCGCGAGAGCGCCCAGGACCCAGCCGAGCACCGGCCAACCAAACCCCGCTCGGTAGGCGCGGATAGCACCCCAACCGGTGGCCGCAACCACCAAGGCGGCGAGAAATACTGTGCCATACCAGGATTCACGGCTGCGCCATCCGATCGTCGCGCCGATGCCGACCACGGCGGCGATCGCCGGTGCCAATGCCACCGTGTAGTACGGATGCACTGTTCCGCTCATATAGGCGAATACCACTCCGGTGATCACCAACCAGGTGCCAAAGACGGTGAGCCCCAAGGCGATATCGCGATCGAGCCGACGCCGGACCGCGAGGGCGATCCCGACGACGAGCACCAGCAGTGCTGCGGGCAGTAACCAGGAAATCTCATTACCCATCTCGTTGCTGAACAGACGATCCAACCCCGTGCTTCCGCCGAATGAAGACCCGGGCGCGCCCGAACCGCCGGGGCCACCCTGGCCTCCGCCGCCGGATCCGGATCGGCCGAGAATTCGAGCCATTCCGTTGTAGCCGAGTACCAGATCCATGAACGAGTTGTTCGTGGACCCACCGACGTAGGGGCGTGAGTCGGCCGGCCACAATTCGACCAACAGGACATACCAGCCCGCCGAAACCACAAGGGACACAGTCGCTATCGCCAGATCACGGATACGACGCAGCCACGTCGTCTGGGCGAAAAGCAGATATGCCACCCCAAACCCGGGCAGCACCAGCAACCCCTGCAACATCTTGGTCAGAAAGGCGAAACCTAACGCGACACCGCAGAGAGCCAACCAGCGCCACGACGCCGCCTGACAGGCACGCACAACGCAGTACGCGGCGGCAGTCATCAACAACACCAGCAGCGCGTCGGGATTGTTGAAGCGGAAGATCAACACGGCGGCTGGGGTCAGCGCAAGCACCGCACCGGCGATCAACGCACCTGCGGTCGCGGTCTGGGCCGAACCCGACCTGAGCAGCACACGACGGACCGCTCCGTACACAAGTGCCACCGACAGAACACCCATAATCGCCTGCGGAACCAAGACCGACCACGAGGACAGTCCGAAGATCCGGACCGACAGCCCGGAAATCCAGGTCGCCGCCGGCGGTTTGTCCACGGTGATCGAATTTGCCGGATCGAGTGAGCCGAACAGCAGGGCTTTCCAACTCATTCCACCCGATTGCGACGCGGCGGCGTAGAAATCATTGCCCCAGCCATTGCGGGACAGATTCCAGCAATACAGGACAGCGGTAGCGGCGAGGAGGCTGAAAAGTGCCCACTGCCGGGGTTCTGGGCGCCACCGACGCGCCAGCGCGCGGGGCTTGGTCGGTGCAGCGGCGTGGCGGCCAGTGGCCGGCTGCGTAGATCGAGTCATCACTGTGGTCATGGCGTCAACACTGTCAACGTCGACTGGAACCCCCATGCCACAAGTCTGGGAACTTGCTGTACGACTTCATCGAACCGCGGCTTCCGATCGACGAGCTATTGCTCGCGCGGTCAGCCGGCTCGCCGTGAGTCAGGAGTCGAGGGCACTTACCGCGATGCCATAGGGCAGGAAACGTACTTTCCGACCGACATCGGTGTTGTGTTGGTGGGCGCGCAGTGCGTCGAGTTCGGAAGCGAACACCTGCTCAACGCGCGCACCACCGTCGTCGTCAGTCACGAAGACTGCCCATACTCCGCTACCGGCCTCACCGGTGGTCTCCGGCTGGGGCGTCGGTTGGGGTCGTCGCTTCGCATCGTCGAACATCGACATCCACGCATCACGTCCACCTTGGCTCACCACGAACCTGCCCAGCATCGCTCGAAGATTCTCCCGAGCTTCGCGGGCGAACTCGTCGAATTCACCGGGACCGAAGCCGAACGGTTTATCACTATCTGCCATGGCCTGCTCCTTTGCAGCGGGTAACTCCACTGGTTACCAGTGTCCACCGCAATGGCCCGGTTAGCTACCAGGTCCTCGCCGCCGCTAGCCGATCTGCTCCCGGAGCGCTTTAAGTGCACCGACGAAGATCTCTGCGAACGTCGGGAACGGCTGGATGGTGTCCGAGAGAATGTCGAGCGGGATTCGCGCGCGGACAGCTAGTGTCGCCTGCTGCAGCCACTCGCCCGCTTCCGGCCCGACGGCGTAGGCACCGACCAATTTCTCACCATCACTCAGCAGCGTCAGAAAACCAACGGCGTCAGCATAATTGCGCGAGTAAGTGGCCATCTTGGCCACCGAATTGATCGGCACGGTCGCGGCATACGCCGCCTCCGTAGCACCCACAGCCGCCACCTGCGGATCGGTATATACCACCCGTGGCACTGCCGCATAGTCGGCTTCACGTTGTCGCCCAAGGATATTCGATGCCACCACTTCGCCCTGGTACTTGCCGACATGAGTCAGCAGCCACTGGCCGGTGACATCTCCAACAGCCCACAATCCGTCGGCCACCTTGCCCCGCGCATCGGTCGCTATTCCATGACGGTCCGGGTCGATGCCAACACTCTCCAACCCGATGTCGTCGACGCGCAACCGTCGTCCCGTCGCGACCAGCAGTTTGTCACCACGCAGTTCCCGACCGTCGTCGAGAACAAGGATGTACTCGTCACCATCGCTGCGCGCCGCGGTGGCACGAGCTCCGAACACCAGGTCAATTCCGTCGCGGGACAGCGCATCCCCCAAGGCTCGCCCTAACGGTTCCGGCTCGCGCGGCAGCAGATGATCACCGGACCCTACGAGCGTCACCTTGCCACCGAGTCGATGAACAGCCTGGGCCATCTCGACTCCGACAGCTCCGCCGCCCAGGACCAGCAGATGCTTGGGCACCGCGCTCATCGCGGTCGCCTCCCGGTTGGTCCACACGCCGTCGAGAGTTCCCAGCCCGTCGACCGGTGGGATCAACGGATCAGACCCGGTCGCGATGACGATATCGGTTGCCGTGTAACGTTTTCCGTCCACGGTGATGGCACCTGGGCCATCGAGCCTGCCTTGACCACGAAGCAGCGTTACGCCCTTGTCGGTGAGCCATTGCGTCGCACCCGTGTCGTCGTAGTCGGAGACCATGAAGTCGCGCCACGCAAGTGCCGCTTCGGCGTCAATCTCCGCGGTTGCCAACGCCTCCCGCGCCTCGTGTACTGCTTCACCAGGTCGAAGCAACGTCTTCGACGGGATACACGCGTAATAGGAACATTCACCGCCGACGAGCCGGCGCTCCACTACCGCGATGCGCAGACCAGCATCGACCAATTCACCGACGCAGTGCTCACCAGGCGCGCCGCCGCCCAACACGATCACATCGAAATCCACTGACATATCACACCTTTCGTTTGAATCGGGCCTGGTTACCTGAGGCGGGCGATCATGGTCGAGTCTCACCGCCGCCTCCGAAACGCATGTGCAACAAAGGATATGGAAGTCCATCGGCGTCCACCGGACTGCGCCCGGTACGGACAAACCCGCGCCGTCGGTAGAAGTCGACGGCGGCCGCGTTCTGCTCATTGACGTCGAGGGCCAATGTCGGCAACGCGGAAAGCGCGGCGTCGAGCAGCGCGGTTCCGACGCCACAGCCACGGAAGTCGTTGTCGACGAACAACATTTCCAGGCGACCGTCGGCGACGCCGGAGAATCCGACCGTACGGCCTTCGACTTCGGCGACGGTGAGGCCGACGTTGGGCAGATAGTCACTGGCAAGCTTGCTCTCGATCTGATCGAGATGTTCGGCACTGACGAACTGGTGTGTCGCGTCGACCGCGCTGCGCCAAATATGGACTAGCTCAAGGTATTCGCTCGAACCCGACGTCGGGCGGAGGCGAATCGAAAGCGTATTCAAGTCATATCCCCTGTTTCACAACGGATTTGATCGACTCTACGGCGTCGACCTCACCGGCAAGAGTCACCTGGTCATCGCGTGTCCATGCCCACAGTGCAAGTTGCTCCACCGTGCCGGCAACTGTTGCCCTCGCAGTCGCCGACTGTGCACGCACCGCCCTGCGCCCACTGCCATTCGATCCAGCCCAACGTCCTGTTTCCACCAGCCACCGCTGGTCAATGTCGGTGGCGACCAACTCGACAATCGCCTCGGCGCGGTAATCGCCGTCCGCTGGCATCGGGTCCCACATGACGTCGACAACATGGTCGATCGCACCCGCGGCGACGTCGGCGGCAATGGGAGTAATCGGCAGACCAGCGGCCAGCTCGGCATCAACGCGATGCATCGTCGCTTCGTACGTCTGCATTCGGCGAGTGAAGCCAACCGTCTGATCGGCGGGCCACCACGACCACAACGGCTCCTCATCGCCCTTGGCGGCGAGTTCTTTCACGAGCTTATCCGTTGCGTCCGTGCGCAGCGCGACCAGATCGACCCAGCTCTGCGGCCGCGCTGGTTTCGCTTCCTGAATATCGAGTAATTCGTTGCTACTCAGTATGTTTCGCGCCAAGATCGCACCCCAGAACAGATGCACTTCGGTCAGGTGCCACAGTAGGTCGGCGGCACTCCAGTCCGGGCACGTTGGACATCGACGGTCGGGATCAACGCCAGCTAACACGTCGACAAGCCGTTGCGATTGCGCGGAGATGACTGCCAGCCGGTCCATCTCTTCATCGTCGCACGCCGAGGTGCCGAATTCTCCCGCATCTGGCAGGGTTGCCCCATGACTGGTCCGCAGATCTCCATCACCTACTGCACACAATGCAACTGGCTTCTGCGCGCGTCGTGGATGGCATCGGAATTGCTTAATACCTTTGGCGCCGAACTCGGATCAGTCACACTTGTGCCCGGCACCGGCGGCGTATTCTTCATCGACGTAGACGGGAAACGTGTTTGGGAACGAAAACGCGATGGCGGCTTTCCTGATGCAGCCACTCTCAAACAAGTGGTGCGCGATCTCGCGCTACCCGACTGGAATCTGGGACACGCCGACCGTGCGGCTGACTAGCGGCCGATGTCGAAATCGCTTGAGCGACTAGGAGAATGCCGCCTCGACCTCGTTCCGGTCGAGCAGCGGGTCGGTACCGAGCACATAGGACGGCTCGGTGTGGGGCACCGTTGTCCCGCCCGCGACGCGACGTCGGGCGGCGGCGAACTCCGGGGCCTCCCCCATACTGAGGTGCAGTCCGTTGATCGCCGACCACACCGCGCTGCGACGCGCGCGACGTTCGATAGCGTTGGGCGCGCGGTACATCACCAGTTGCGCCGCCCAGGACGGCATGGTGTCGCGGATCGCCCAATCCACTGCCGCCTGAGCCGGGTGAGTCACGTTGGCGCCGGTGGCCATCGCACTGCCGTAGGTGAGTCCCAGCTTCGGCAAATACTCCTGCAAGCAGGTCAGCGTATCTGCCTTCGACGCGGGAAGATCAGTCCCGCCGAGCGCGTGGCCGACGCGAACGAACTCGGCGTAATACTTGTCGAGTTCCTTGCCTCGCAACGGATTCGGATGATAGATCTCATGTGCCGTGGCGATACCCCACACTACCGTCGCGTAATTCCATCGCAGCCATTCAGGATTGTCGGCGTCGTATGGAAGTCCGTCGGGCCGAACACCTTTGATGGTGTGGTGCATCGCGCGAACAGTTCGCGCGAGCCGCTCAGCGGTCTCGGTTGAGCCATAGGCGGTTCCGATGAAGAAGGCCAGCGAATGTCCGAGGCGAATATTGGCACCCGCGGGATCGATCTGGGCCGTCAAACCGTTCTTCGACGGCTTGACCAGGCGAGAATGATGCATCCCCATCCAGTAGATACTCGGATCGAGGCGTTCGAGATACGCCGCGCACTGCAGTCCGAAAATCAGCGCGGGCGTGTGTGAGTGCACATGCCACGTGGGACTATCCGGACCGAACCAGCCCGGGTCGCCCACTGGGTCCTCGAATTCCATTCCGCGGAAGAATTTCGCCTTGACATTCTCGTCGAAGCGATCGTTGAGCCACTTGCCAATATATTGATGCGGCAACGCGATTGGCACCCTGCCGACCGCGCCGAGTTGCGGTACATCTGGCAGCTTCACCGACGGCAGAGACACGAGCATCGTGTTTCCTCCCCAAGTTTGGTAACGGTTGTATCCAGAATACCTTTTGGACACGCATGTGACCAGACTTTGTCGCATTTTCCTTCATCCGACGTATGCTGATCCGGTGTCCAGTCCCACCCGATGGGCGGGCGTTCCGCTTGCGGATCGTCGTGCCGAACGAAAGTCGCAGCTAGTCGCGGCCGGCTTCGAGATATTCGGCACTCAGGGCGAATCCGGTCTATCAGTTCGATCAGTCTGTCGCGCTTGCGGTTTCAACACCCGATACTTCTACGAGAGTTTCGCCGACACGGACGAACTGCTCGGAGCGATCTACGACCAGGTCGCCCTCGACATGTCCGCGGCGATCGAAGCGGAGTTGACCGCGGCTGGCGATTCCGACGCCGCTCGCGTCCGAGCCGGAATCCGCGCTGTGCTGGGCTTCGGCTCAGGCGACCCTCGACGCGGCCGGGTGCTATTCACCGACGCGCGCGCCCATCCCGTGCTCATCGCACGCCGAGCCGCAGCCCAAGATCTCTTGCTGGAGCTCACCCTGGCCGAAGATCATGGCGATAGCGATCCGATCGACAACCGCGTTCGCGCAGCGATGTTCACCGGCGCGATGGCCGAGCTGGCTCAGCAATGGCTTACTGGACATTTGGGCAACGACCTCGACGCCGTAGTGAACCGCGCGGTCGCGACGCTGCTTCGATAGTCGCGCGAGGTTGCCCCAATCTCAATCAGGCGACATACCAGCCCTTTACGAAGCCGTCGTCGCAGACGCCGCGCTAGTCTGCTCGTCGCATGTGACGTTATTGCGTGTGGTCCGAGCCGGAATGGGCCTCGGCGCGCATACGCTCCACCATGTGCGGGTAGTGCAATTCAAATGCCGGACGTTCGGACCGGATTCGCGGAAGTTCGGTGAAGTTGTGACGCGGCGGCGGGCAACTTGTCGCCCACTCGAGTGAGTTTCCAAATCCCCACGGATCGTCGACGGTGACCACTTCACCGAACCGGTAGCTGCGAAGGACATTCCAGAAGAAGAACAGCACGGACACCCCGAGAATCGCCGAACCAGCCGTGGAGACCATATTCAGCACCGTGAAGCCGTCTGACGGAAGATAATCGGCGTAGCGGCGCGGCATACCCTCATTTCCCAGCCAATGTTGGACAAGGAACGTCGCGTGGAAACCTACGAATGTGAGCCAGAAGTGAATCTTTCCTAGGCGCTCATCTAACATCCGACCGGTCATCTTGGGAAACCAAAAGTAGATGCCGCCGTACGCGGCGAAGACGATCGCCCCGAACAGAGTGTAATGAAAGTGAGCGACCACGAAATATGAATCCGATAGATGAAAGTCCAGCGGCGGGCTAGCAAGAAGGACGCCAGTCAGACCTCCGAACAGAAACGTTACGATAAATCCGACTGAGAACAACATGGGAGTTTCGAAGGTTAGGTGACCTTTCCACATCGTGCCGATCCAGTTGAAGAACTTCACACCGGTCGGTACCGCGATCAAGAAAGTCATGAAAGCGAAGAAGGGCAATAGGACCGCGCCGGTCACATACATATGATGTGCCCATACGGCCACTGACAGGGCGGCAATCGAGCCCGTCGCATAGACAAGACCCGAATAGCCGAAGATGGGTTTGCGGCTGAATACCGGGAATATCTCGGATACGATCCCGAAAAATGGCAGTGCCAGCACGTATACCTCAGGATGGCCGAAGAACCAGAACAGATGCTGCCACAGCATCGCGCCACCGTTGGCCGGGTCGAACAGGTGCGCGCCGAAACGTCGATCCACTTCCATGCCGATCACCGCCGCGGAGAGGAGCGGGAAGATCAGCAATACCAAGATGCTGGTGATGACGATATTCCAGGTGAATATCGGCATACGAAACATCGTCATCCCCGGTGCGCGCAGGCAGAAGACCGTGGTAATGAAGTTGACCGAGGCAAGAATACTACCCAACCCGCCGACGGCCACTCCCATGAACCAAAGGTCGCCGCCCACGCCGGGAGAATGAACCGCGTCCGATAGCGGTGTGTAGGCGGTCCAGCCGAAATCGGCGGCGCCGCCGGGCGTCGCGAACCCGGCAGCGACGACGAGTCCGCCGAATAGGAATAGCCAGAAGCCCAACGCGTTAAGACGCGGGAATGCGACATCCGGTGCTCCGATTTGAATTGGCAAAAGATAGTTTGCCAAGCCGAACGCCAACGGCATCGCATAGAGCAGGAGCATTATGCTGCCGTGAATAGTGAACGCTTGATTGAATTGCTCGGTTGAAAGAAACTGCATTCCCGGATGCGCGAGTTCGGCACGCATCAGCAGCGCGAGCAATCCACCGATCACAAAGAAGACAAAGGCAGAGACTATGTACATGACGCCGATCAGCTTATGATCGGTGGTCGTGATGAGCCGGTAGAGCAATGAGCCTCTCAGCCCGGCGCGCGCCGGATACGGACGACTCGCTACCGGCCGTTCTATTGCCCCACTCTCCGCTGGGCTGCTTGTGACCACCGAACATCCTTCCCGAAGAACACAAGGATTGCGTCTCGCAAGAAGGTTTCCACGGCAAATTCTGCTCCAGCAGAGCAAAAGGTCCCGTCTGCTCAGGTACTCCGGTCCGCGATCCCGCCGGCCAACTTGATCGCTACGTCGATGACCGCGTTCATCGGCGCGGTCGGTGCTGCTTCTGCCGAATCTCGACTAGCCGGTCGCGTTCCTCCTGTGTCGCGAGACAGTCATCGAGTGCGACCAACGTCAATAGTTGAACCGGCCTGCCTGATCGCGCCGCTGCTGCCAACTTGTGATGGCCGTCGAGCAGGAAATGGGTGAAAGCCCAATGGCGGTAGTAGTCGGTCGCCATCGTGTCGGTCGCGGGAGCGCAGACGTCAAGTGTTGCGACCGCGACGGCTGTAGGGATTCGCCCCTGCTCCAGCCGCGACGCGTAGTCATCTACCCGCGCTGAGTCATTCCACGACGGCGGCACCATCGGAACAACGAACTCAAAGAAGTGGGAATCGTCGTCGACGGCGGTCTGAAAAGTTCGGTAGTAGGGCGTCGCGGGATACTCCGGGAGCCCCCAAAAGTTTCGAATTCCCCAGGTTGCGATCTGTTCGGTGCTGAAGTAGTCGTCGTCTCCCGACGGGGTGACGAGTTTCGGTTCGATCCGCAGTAGCAGCGGGAGATACGTTCCCTCGCCGAGCAATTGGCCGTAGGTATCGACGATGGCCGGGTCGAGTGTGCTCGCATCCTCAGACAAGCGCTCGCGTAGTTCTTCCTCGGAGAGGGTTCTATTCGCCCCTTCCAGCCTTCGAAACACGAATTGGCAAGTGCCACACCAGAAGCTGAGCTCATAAGCGGGCTCGCCGTCCAGGAAGAGTAGACGTCGGCCAACATACCCCTCAGACTTCTTCGGCTCCTCGCCGAACCGCAACGTCGCTTTGTCGTCGGAAACCCCGAGGGTGACCGGATCGCCGATCTCGATAATCACCACGTCAGTGTATGGCGCGACACGTTCATTGCGGACGTCGATGCTCATGCGCGTCGCGTCCCACCTCATTGGGTAGAAGCGCGCTACGCTCGGCCGATGCCGTCCAAGAGCCCCGCCCGCGCAGCGCGATACGCACGTCGCCGAAAGAAGCGGATGGCCCAACAAGACCACGACCTCACCGACCCTCAGTGGTCGGCGTTGAAGTCGCACTGGTCCGGCTGCGCCTACTGCGGCGCGAAAGATGCTGCGCCACAAAAAGATTGCATGCTGCCAATTTCGCGTGGCGGACGCTACACCCTGACCAACGTGGTTCCGGCATGCCGATCCTGCAACGCGAGCAAATGCAACAGCGAGTTGACGACATGGATGCGCCGCAAAAAGCTGGACGAGCGAACATTCCTGGAGCGGCAAGTCGCGATCAGCCGCGCGCTGGTACAGGAATTCTCAGTGTCGTGACGTCGGAGCCTTCGGGTTGAGCGGTCTCGATACACCGCCGGGCTCGCAAGCTCGTGCGACGGCACTCGACCAACGAGGGGCGGCGGACTACGTTTCGTCGAGCGCTAGCGAGACCCGCTGCCCTGGCTGGTCGAGTGCGCTCGGCGAGCGCTAGCGAGACGCGCCGCCTTGGCTGGTCGAGTGCGCTCGGCGAGCGCTAGCGAGACGCGCCGCCTTGGCTGGTCGAGTGCGCTCGGCGAGCGCTAGCGAGACGCGCGCGTTTCGAGACCAAAGCGAGTCGAATACGGTTGTGCGGCAGGGGCAGTTGCACACAATGTCACGTTGCGTAACCCACGCGTGAATTCTCGTCCCCCTCAATGGCATCCGAGGGC
>NZ_BAEH01000071.1 GCF_000241305.1 Gordonia effusa NBRC 100432 | reverse complement strand
AGATCCGTGCTTCCAGCATTTACCTTCGACCTTCCGCAGCCCTGGGAGATCGATGAACCCACCGCCCGACGCTCGGTCGGATTCATCCATATCGGGCTGATCAATCCCGAAGAACCGTCGACTCGTATCGAACTGCGCGAACAGCATGTGACCGCAATCGAACCCGAGGTTGCGTTGCGCGCCGCGTATGACAGATTGGCGGTCGACGAATTGGTCGATCGCACCATTGCTGATGCATTCGGATCCCAGACATCGCGGGTCGGGGAATTCCTGGTGTCTCAGGTCGTCATGTTCTTCGACGAGCTGCCATTCACCAGCGCCGAAGCTCCAGTTCAGCTCGAACTGCAACTTACCGCCCCACCACCGGCGTTCGAGCGAGTCCTCGAGACGTTCGCGACAATGGTGGAAACCGTTCGGTTGAGCCCTAAATGGCATCCAGGGTTCGAGTAGCGCCCTAGCCAGCGGATGGAGTCGGCACAGCCGAACTGCTGGTCGGCGGCGGGCTTCCCCACACCACTGGCGACTGCTCGTAGTTCAGCGCCGGATCGCTTGTCGTATTCGCCCAATACACCACCGACGTCACCGTTTGGTCCGCGTCGACGACAGCGAGTTGGCACGTCGAATACGACTCGCCCGCCTTCATCTTCTCCGGCGGCGTCGGCGCGGTGCAGTCCTTATTGTCCGACGGTGGTGTGACCATCAACGCGGCCGACTTCCCATCCGCAGAGCCGGCTAAACCATTGAAATCGGGTGCGTCCGTGAGCTTTTGGTCCAGGGACGTCACCGTGAGGTAGACGTAGTACGCCTTGCCGTCTTTGGTAATCGAGTCCGGTACGTTCGACGCGGGGTTGATCCCGGTGACCGTGTACATCGCCAGACCCGTTGTCGGATGGAAGGTTCGCGCTGGCAGGAAAGCGCTTTGACCCCAACGCAATTGAGTTCCGGGTGCGGTACGCGTAGCGGGTGCCGTTGGGACCTTCACGTTCGCCGACGTCGCGACCGAACTCGTCGTCGGACCAGTGTCCTTGTCGAGCGTGCAAGCCGACGTCGCGGCGAGAACCGCTACACCGACGCCGCCTGCGGCGGCGATCCGGACCCAACGAGAGCGTGGCTTCATTCGGCTAAGGTTACCGGGCGTCGTCGCAGATCACCGCGCGCGGCCGCGTTCGCCGCGATACCAGCGCACCAGTTCATCGGTCGACGAATCGCCCTGCGACACTGGTGAGTCTGACTCAGTGATCACACCGAGCAACTCCTTCGCCTGCGCCTTACCCAATTCGACGCCCCACTGGTCGAAGGAGTTAATACCCCAGATGACCCCGCTGACGAACACCTGATGCTCGTATAAGGCAATGAGCTGGCCGATGACCGACGGTGTCAGTTTGGGCGCGAGAATCGATGTGGACGGCCGGTTGCCGGGCATCACCTTGTGTGCCACCACATGCGGGTCGACCCCTTCGTCGGCGATCTCGTCGGCCGTCTTGCCGAAGGCCAGCACCTTCGTCTGCGCGAAGAAGTTGCTCATCAGCAGGTCGTGCATAGAACCGGTGCCATCTGCCGAGATAGGCAAGTCGTCGGTCGGCTGCGCGAAGCCGATGAAGTCGGCGGGAATCATCCGGGTGCCCTGATGGAGCAGTTGATAGAAAGCGTGCTGACCGTTGGTGCCGGGCTCGCCCCAGAACACCTCACCGGTTTCGGTGATCTCGTGATGCCCATAGATACCAACGGATTTGCCGTTCGATTCCATCGTGAGCTGCTGCAGATATGCCGCGAACCGCATCATGTCGTTGGAATAGGGGAGTACCGCCCGTGATGCGACATCCCAGAAGTTGTTGTACCACAAGCCGATCAGCGCCAAGATAGCCGGCGCGTTGGACTCGAGCGGTTCGGTACGGAAGTGTTCGTCGACCTGGTGGAAGCCGTCGAGGAATTCCGCGAACCCTTCTTTGCCGATGGCTGCCATCACCGACAGTCCGATTGCCGAATCCACCGAGTAACGGCCACCCACCCAGTCCCAGAAGCCGAACATATTCTTGGTGTCGATACCGAACTCCGAGACAAGTTCGGCGTTGGTGCTCACTGCCACAAAGTGTTTCGCGACGGCGTCGGTGTTGTCGGGTGCATTGAGCTTGTCCCACAACCATGTTCGCGCGGCTGCCGCGTTAGTCAACGTTTCCAGTGTCGAGAACGTCTTCGACGCGATGATGAAAAGTGTTGTCTCCGCGTCGAGTTCGTCCAAGACGGACACGATATCGGCGGGATCGACATTCGACACGAAATGGCAGCGCGGGCCGTTCGCGTAGTGACGCAGAGCGCGGTACACCATGTCGGGTCCGAGATCAGAGCCGCCGATGCCGATGTTGACCACGTCGGTTATCGCTTTACCGGTGAAGCCGGTCCACTCACCGCTACGCAGCCGATCGGTGAACTCGCCCATGTCGCGCAGGACCCGGTGGACATCGGCAACAACGTCCTGTCCGTCGACGACGAGTTTCGCGTCGTCGGGCAACCGCAACGCGGTGTGCAGGACCGCGCGGTCCTCGGACGTGTTGATGTGCTCGCCGGCGAACATCGCGTCGCGCTTATCCTCGACGCCGACCTCGCGTGCGAGGCTGAAGAGCAGTTCCAACGTCTCGCGTACCACTCGGTGCTTCGAGTAGTCGATATGCAGATCCGCGACATCGACGGTGAGGTCGACCCCGCGCTGCGGGTCCATCGCGAAAACCTCGCGCAGATGCATCGCGTACACATGCGGCTGATGTGCGGCGAGTGCTTGCCACGATTGAGTCGAGGTAATGTCCAGATCGACGTGGGCGGTGTCGGCATCGTGTGAGTCCAGGCTCATGTTTGCCACCCTATGTGGTCGGCGCCTCTGCCGCGATCAGGGAGTCGGTTTGTGGGCTGGCAGACCGACGTGGATTCAGCGTCCCAATGGTCCTCGCCCGAGCCGCAGCAGCAGCATCGCCAGCGTATGGCCTTCTTGGCCGAGTTCGGCGAACCGATCGAGAACCTTGACCTCACGGCTGTGGACCAACCGTGGGCCACCCGACGCCATACGCGCTTTGCCAATCTTCTTGGAGACGGCTGAGCGACGCTTGATGGCGCCGAGGATCACCGCATCGAGGCGGTCGATCTCCAATCGGAGTGCGTCGATGTCGTCGGGTAGGGCGGAAACGTCGTCGTCTAGGTCGTATTTCGACAGGTCGATCGAGGGCTGAGCATCTGGGGGCTGTGGATCGGTCACGACTCTCGATTTTGCCACGCCCCGCGTCACCCGCGTGTGGAAGCGGGCGTCAACTACCATGCGTCGAGTGATACGAGCGCAGCGAACCACTCTGGTTGTCGCCCTGGGTCTCGCGCTTATGCTCATCCAGGTCGGGGTACGGATTTCCTTGGCGGTAAGCGGGAACTTTTACTGGGATGACCTCATCATCGCTGGTCAGGCGTCGTCGAGTTCGATTTTTAGCCTGGACTACCTGACCCAGAACCATGACGGACATTTTATGCCGGCAGCGTTCTTCGTGGCGGGCGTCGCGAACGCGATCGCGCCGCTGCAATGGGTGGTACCCGCGGTGACCCTGGTGGTGTCTTCGACGGTCGCGGCCGCAGCGGTGTGGCGCTTGCTGTGGATCGTGGGCGGATTGGGGAGCTCGGATTCACGCCCGAGTTCCGATAGCACTACCGGCGGGAATCGTCGGCAGGTCGTGGTGCTTGTCGCGTTCGCGTTCTACCTCTTCTCGCCGATGACAGTGCCGGCGTTTGTCTGGTGGTCGGCTGGGCTCAACTCGCTGCCGTTGCAGGCCGCGATGGCGTGGATCATCGGTGACGCGTTGCTGTTGTGCGCCGGTGATCTGGACGACCGTCGACGACGGATCATCGTGGTGCGTTCGGCGGTGATCTTGCTCGTCGGGCTGATGTTCTTCGAGAAGGCGTTGTTCATCGCGCCGGTCGCATTCGGCGTCGCGGCATTGTGGGTGCGGTGGAGGCTGCCCACAACGACGAATACCGCTGCGGCCATTGGCGATCGTGTCGCTGTACCGACAACGCCGCTCACCGTCGCCTTCACCCGGGCGCGAGCTCTGTGGGCCGTGCTGGCGGTGCTGACCGTGGTGTGGGCGGTGATCTTTCTGTCGGTGACCGATGGCACGTCGGGGAATCATTCGTTGACGCAGACCGCCAAGTTGATGTGGCGATCGGTGAACAATGCGATTGTGCCGGCCTTCATCGGCGGCCCGTGGCAGTGGGAGCGATGGAATCCGTCGCCGCCGATGGCCGATGCTCCACTATGGGCCGTGGGAGTTGGCTGGGCCGCGGTGGTAGCCGTCGGGGTGTTCGCGGTAGTGCGGTACCGCGGAGCGCTCGCCGTATTCGTTTGTGCCGCACTGTATGTGGTTGGCGCACAGCTGCCGGTGATGTGGAATAGGTCGGCGGTAACCACGGCGCTAGAACTCGCCGAAACACTTCGTTATCTGCCTGACGCCGCGTTGGTCCTGGCCGTGGCAGCCGTGCTAGTGGCGACATCGCCGCTGCGGGTCCGGTCGCAATCGCCCTCGCGATTATCGTCGGCGCCGGCCTGGGCAGCGGCGATAGGTGTTGCGGTACTGGGTATCTCGTCCCTATGGACAACCGCGACCTTCGCCCGCGCGTGGCACGACAATCCGACTGCCGCTTACCTGGCCAATGGTCGTGCGGCCTTCGACGCGAATCCCGACGTCGCCATGTTCGACCAGGCTGTCCCGCTGGAAGTGCTTCTGCCCGTGACCTTTCCGGCGAACCAGATCAGCCGGGTTTTTGGCGGTCTGCCAAACGGGCCGACCATAGTGACGTCGACGTCGAATCTCAAAGTTCTCGACACCCGGGGGCGACTCGCGCCAGGAGGCGTCACTTCGGCACGATCATTCGAGGCGGGGGCGGGTACCTGTCGACGTCCAGAGATACAGGCGCCCAGCCAGATTCGGCTCGACGGACCGCTCGTCGCGTGGCGCTGGACCGTCGCTCTGAGCTACTGCGCGAATACCGCGGGAGTGGCAGAACTGCGACTCGGGGACGGCGCTCCGGTGCGATTCCTCGTCGATGCTGGCCTGCACGTTGTGTACGTGCAGCTCGACGGGCATGGGTCGGCGCTCCAATTGTCGCCCCGCACAGCGGGTCTTAAATTACACACTGGCGCGGGCCGGGTCGGCGAGGTTGCCGAGGCGAAGTTGTTGGGTTAGGGCTGACGCGACTCGCCCGCACGCCACGGGTGCGGGCGAGTCGCGATTCAGTCGAGTACGCGCTAGTCAGCAGCGATATTGATTACCACGATCTGGCTGCTGGTGATTCCGGCACTGGCAAGTAGAGCGCGCGCAGCGACCGCCGCGTTCTGTTCGGCCATTACCCACACGACTTCGGTACCGGCGGCGGCTTTAACCTGTTGAGCGGCCTGCTCGCGCAACTTTGTGGTACCCGCCCAGGACGGATCGAACACACCGCCGTTAACGTGTTGGTCGTAGCCGGGTGAGAACGACACCAGGAATGAACCAGAGGGCCCGAACCCGTCGAATTGATAGCCGCCCTGTTCTACGACGTACGCGGACGGCATGTCGGTAACTTGCGAATTGTAGGTGGTCGGCCCGCCTGAACGTTTTGAACCGGTACGGGCGAATTTCAATTCTTTCTTTACCGACTTCTCGTTATTGTCGATGATCCGACTAATATCGGCGGCGGAGCTAGTTATAAACGGCAGGTACTTGCTCTCAAATTTTGGTCGAATAGATGTGCCATTGGGTAAGTTGCCGAGATTTACCGCGTCACACTGCACGCGGCCGGTGGTGTTGAAATTGACTCGGACGACCTTGTTGCAGGTTCCGCCGACCGGCGCGTTGTTGGCGGTGAAAGTACCAGTCACGCCGTAGTTGAAGTAGCCGGTTAGTGAGCGAGTCGTTGTCAACTTGCCTTGTACGTCGTAGATGAACTCGCATCGAGCCGGCGTACATTGACCGCCGTCGACCTTCTTGAACATAGGAGTCTGGGGCCGGAGGCCGAGCGCTGGTACCGCAGTCAGTTCAGGTGCGAATGATCGCTCGTTCGCGAATAATTTACTGAGGTCGTTCTCGGTCACTGGAGCTACCGAGGCGTCGATCTTGTATTTAGTGGTGCCCTGAGAAACGCCACTTCCCTTAATGTGAGTTATCGCTTTGGTTTCCGGATCGAAGGTAGTGGTCATAGTGCCGGCCGTAATGCTGTTATCGGTCTTCTTTATTGTCGGATCCGACGTCGGCCAGAATCGAGCATCCGGCAGCCCCTTATTAGGGCTCTCCAGTTCCTGGCCGAGCGCGATATTCTTCGAGGTATCACCTATGGCGAGGCGGCCGGCAAATCGGCGAGGTGCGAGAAAGCCGAGCCACAGCAGGCCAGTGCTGTCGGCGGCGACCCATTTCGACGCAGCCGAGTCGAGGTCGAGAGTCTCCGGCACCGAGGGCATGAGCTTCGTCCAGAACGTTTTGCTGCCATTGGCGTATACGTCGTTGCCGAGCTGCCGATATTGTGCCTCGACTCCGTCGATAGACAAGCCGCCTTCGGCGTTGTTGTTGCTGGCGACGACCAGGTTCTTGAAGTTGATCGTGCGTTCGGGAGTGTTTGGAGAATTGACGAAGCTGTAGGTGATTGACCCGGTGTACTTGGCCCCGGTGCTCTGCGCGAATCCGAACACCACTTTGTCCAGTTCTTGCTGGGCGCGGAATGCCGAGGTCGGGCCACCGTCGGCTGAACGAGCGAACGGATAGAAGGAAAAGACAAGCGCCACCACCAGCAGGAGGGCCCCGATGACCAGTGTGATCAGCGGCAACTTGCTCTTCTTGGTCGCCGACACCGGTGTGAATGGGGCTGGTCCGGCCGGAACCGGTCCCGGTGGAAAATTTGTCATGCTAATCCATTGCCTCTCGATCGTCTTGTGATCGCCCGTCGAGGGTCACAAACCCCCGAACACAATTGAGGCATATCGTATCCTGCTGACTGGCCCGGATACCCGATGACCGGCGACTTAGTCAGTTGCGCGAACGATGCGCCGCGCGGCAGCCGGCATCCGCTCCCTACCGCAAACCCGACCTCGGCGGACATTCCCGACCCCCTTTCCGGATCGGGAATGTCCGCGCGGGTCGGGTTTGCGGAGGAGTTACCGGTGCGTGGTCCGCCGTTGATGTCAGGCCCTCGGAGTAGCCTTGACAACCGATATGACAGCACAAGCCACTGATCCCATTGCCACCGATCGCGTCGCCGAACTACTCGACGGACTCAA
The DNA here is from genome assembly GCF_000241305.1 of Gordonia effusa NBRC 100432. GTDB lineage: Bacteria > Actinomycetota > Actinomycetes > Mycobacteriales > Mycobacteriaceae > Gordonia > Gordonia effusa. The sequence continues at coordinate 15,730 of NZ_BAEH01000071.1, read as the reverse complement.
CCCGCAGCAGCGTGCCGCGGTACTGCATAGTGGGCCACCACTGCTGATCGTGGCGGGCGCCGGGTCGGGAAAGACAGCCGTTCTGACCAGGCGAATCGCTTATCTGCTTGCGGCTCGTGACGTGTCGCCCGGTCAGGTGCTTGCGATCACCTTCACCAATAAAGCTGCCGCCGAGATGCGGGAACGCGTCATTGGCTTGGTTGGCCCGCGGGCCAATTTCATGTGGGTGTCGACTTTTCACTCGACATGCGTGCGTATTCTGCGGGCTCAGTCGGCGCTGCTGACCGGGATGAACTCCAACTTCTCCATCTATGACGCCGACGACTCGCGCCGCCTGCTTGGCATGATCGTTCGCGACCTAGACCTTGACGTCAAGAAGTTTGCTCCCCGCGGTGTGGGGGTGGTGATCTCCAACTACAAGAATGAACTTGTCGGTCCAGAGGCCGCGATCGCAGACACCGCCGATGGTGATCCGACGGCTAAGCAGATCGCCGAGATCTATCGCATCTACCAGCGTCGTCTGCGGGAGGCCAACGCCTTCGACTTCGACGACCTCATCGGCGAGACGGTCGAGCTACTTCGTGGTCACCCCGCCGTCGCCGAGTATTACCGCCGGCGGTTTCGTCATGTCCTCGTCGACGAATATCAGGACACCAACCACGCTCAGTACATGCTGGTGCGCGAACTGGTCGGGGAGAAGACCACCGCGGACGGACTGACGCCATCGGAGCTGTGCGTCGTCGGTGACGCGGATCAGTCGATCTACGCCTTCCGTGGCGCAACCATCCGCAACATCGAAGAGTTCGAGCGAGATTTCACAAACGCGGAAACCATTCTGCTGGAACAGAATTACCGTTCGACGCAGACGATTCTGTCGGCGGCCAACGCGGTGATCTCGCGCAATTCCGGACGTCGGGAGAAGAAGCTCTGGACCGATTCGGGCGACGGCGAACTCATCGTCGGTTACGTCGCCGACTCCGATCGCGACGAATCGAATTTCATCGCCACCGAGGTGGAACGGCTCACCGACTACACGATCGGCGGCTCGTCGAGTCACAAGTACTCCGATATCGCGATCTTCTACCGCACGAACACCGGCTCGCGCGCCATCGAAGAAGTCTTTGTGCGACACGGGATTCCGTACAAGGTTGTCGGCGGCACCCGCTTCTACGAGCGTAAGGAAGTCCGCGACATCATCGCCTACCTGCGTGTGGTCGCCAATCCCGACGACGCCGTCAGCGTCCGCCGTGTCCTCAATACACCGCGACGCGGCATCGGTGATCGCTCCGAAGCCGTCGTCGCAGTGCATGCGGAGAATCTCGGGATCACGTTCTACCAAGCTTTGCTGGATGCGGCCGACGACAAGGTCGCGATGCTCAACAAGGGTGGCGTCCGATCGATTGCGGCCTTTGTGGAATTGATCGAAGGGCTGCGCAACGATTTTCTGGCGACCTACGGCAGTGCCGATGGCCCCGACTCCGACGTCGCGATTATGGACGCGACCGCCGACGGTCCAGACATCGGTGAACTCGTCGACGCCATCGTCGAGCGCAGCGGCTATCGGCGGGAACTGGAAGGGTCCAGTGACCCGCAGGACGCCGCCCGGCTCGACAATCTCAACGAATTAGTCGCTGTGGCACGTGATTTCAGCATGGAAGCGACCGATGCCGCGACCATCGATGACGATGATGACGATCTGGATGCCGGTGTCGTCGTCGGGGCCGAAGCCAACGATGGTGAACCGGAGCCCGGCTCGCTGGCCGCGTTCTTGGAGAAGGTCGCGCTCGTTGCCGATGCCGATCAGGTGCCCGACGAGGGAGCCGGTGTCGTGACGCTGATGACGCTGCATACCGCGAAGGGTTTGGAGTTTCCGGTCGTCTTCGTAACCGGTTGGGAGGATGGGCATTTCCCGCATTTGCGTGCACTGGGCGATCCGGCTGAACTCAATGAAGAACGACGCCTCGCGTACGTCGGCATTACGAGGGCCAAGGAACGTCTGTATTTGACCCGGTCGGTGATGCGGGCGTCGTGGGGACAGCCGGTATCGAATCCAGAATCCCGCTTTCTGCAGGAGATTCCACAACATCTGCTGGACTGGCGGCGCACTGAACCGCGACGCTCCTCCGGTCGTGGATACGGATCGTCGGGCGGCGCGTTCGGGCATGGATCAACCGAATTCGGTTCTGTCTCAGGTGGTTTCGGTTCCGGCCGGGGAAGGTCGTCGTACTCGACCGACCCGGCGCGCGGTCGGAACAAGCAGGTCAACTATGACATCGGTGAGCGGATGAACCATCCGAAATACGGGATGGGCAAGGCGGTCGCGAAAGAGGGCAGCGGCAGCACCGAGAGAATCACCTTCGATTTCGGCGGAAAGATCGGCCGGATGACGTTTATGACGCTGGGCGGATTGCCGGGAGAGAAGTTGTAGAACTGCGGTCGGTGGCCCATTCGGTTGGTCGAGTGCCGACGAGCCTTGCGGCTGGACCCGTCGGTTGGTCGAGTGTCGACGAGCCTTGCGGCTGGACCCGTCGGTTGGTCGAGTGCCGACGAGCTTGCGAGTCGGTGTATCGAGACCTAGTGAGATTGTGTCGAAAACTGTTGTGGGGCAGTGCTTTTGGAGACCTGGTTGCGGGGTCTCGATACACCTCGTCGCTAGCGCTCCTCGGCACTCGACCAGCGGAAAAGGTAGCGTTCCTCGGCACTCGACCGGCGGAAAAGGTAGCGCTCCTCGGCACTCGACCAGCGAAGAAGTAGCGCGCCCGCCATCCGGCCGCCGGCGTAGCTAGCCCGTGTAGTTCGACAGACGCACGCCGTGCTGCGCGAGCCACGGCATCGGGTCGATCTTGGTGGTGCCGTTCTTCCAGACTTCGAAATGCAAGTGCGGGCCGGTCGAGAAGCCTTCGCTACCAACAAGTGCGATGACGTCCCCGGCGGTCACCCGCTGCCCCTTCTGCACCAGCACGCCCGACGACGCCATGTGGCCGTACATCGTGACGGTGCCATCGGCAGCCTTGACCTGAACCCAGTTGCCGTAGCCCGACGCCGGACCCGCTTCGATCACGACGCCGTCGGTAGCCGCGTGGATCGGGGTGCCGAGCGGGGCAGCCATGTCGATGCCGCCGTGGAACGAACCCCAGCGGTCGCAGAAGCAAGATGTGAACTGGTAGATCCCAAGAGGAATCGGCGTAGCGAACATCGGCCGACGAGCGAGATTCTCCGCAGCCTGCTGGGCAGCGGCCAGAGTCTTGCCCACTCCGAGTTGATCGGTGAAGTTGCTCATGTCCGAGCCCGATGCCGCTGGTGCTACACCTGGCCCGGTATCGGCAACCGTGGAGGCCGGGTCGACCGGGGCCGAAGCTGGGCTAGGCGCGTCGTCGTCGTTGGTGGCGACAATCTGAGTCGCTGCCGCAACGGCTGCGCCGGCGGCGATCGCCACCAGTGCCGCGCGCCCGCCCTTGAGTGAGGTCGGTGGCGCGGTGATGCGGTGCTTGCCACCTCCGCGACGCGGCGACGGCGACTTGGTGCGGAACGGCCTGGGGGTGTCGACTTCCTCGAAGCCGACTTCCCGGAAATCGCTGTCGTCCTCGTAGGTCGATGGAATTTCGGGGATGTCATGGGTGGTGCGTAGGGATCCGCGGTGCGTCGCGGTGGCGAGGTCGTCGGAGAACTCGCTCTCGGGGATCAGGATGTCCTGAGTGATCTCCGACGTCGTCGGGCGGGTGCCCCCACGAGTAAGAGCGGCCGCATCGATAACGGTGGCGTAGGGGGCGTTCGCCTGCTCCCAGCGCGAGTACTGAAGATCGGCGAATTCCGGGTCGTATTCGTCAACCGGAATGATCGTGGTGACCTCGTTGCCGGAGATTTGGGCAAACCCGCCGGTGCGGGGGTTTCGAGTCGCCGAACGTGCGTCTTCGCGTAGTGGCAAGGCTCTGCACTCTTCCTTTCGCACGTCGGCTGCCGACTCTCTTAACGCTTCGAGTCACGGAAATATACGGCGGCAGCTGTAACCGTTTCGTGACTTACCGCTACGACGGTAACGAAATGATTGCGGCAAGTCCAACGTTCGGCGCGGTTTGCGCGTATTGCAGTGATTCACCTCACACGCCAACCGACGATCGCTGTGCGCCGCTCACCACCTAAACACGGAACATCTCCTGGTGCCAATTGCCGCAAACCGGACGTCGATTCGGGGCTACTCACAAGTAGCGAGTGACCTGGCGCACAACCCGGGAGGTGCCCTCAACCTCGAAATTCGACAGGGTTAAAGTCCGATATGGCCCCCGTTACACCCAACCGGGCGGCAAACCTACGAGATGGTGAGCTGAATGGATCTCTTCGAATACCAGGCGAAGGAACTGTTCGCCAAGCATGGGGTACCCACCACACCCGGCCGGGTGACCGACAATGCCGCCGATGCGCGGGCTATCGCCGAAGAAATCGGCAAGCCCGTGATGATCAAGGCACAGGTCAAGGTCGGCGGGCGTGGTAAGGCAGGCGGCGTCAAGTTCGCCGCAACCCCTGACGACGCGCAGACCCACGCTGAAAACATCCTGGGCCTTGATATCAAGGGCCACATCGTGAAAAAACTCCTCGTCGCTGAAGCCAGCGACATCGCCGAGGAGTACTACATTTCCTTCCTGCTCGATCGAGCCAACCGCACCTACCTGGCCATGTGCTCGGTGGAAGGTGGCATGGAAATCGAAGAGGTCGCGGCCACCAAGCCCGACCGTCTTGCGAAGGTCTCGGTCGACGCGGTGAAAGGCGTCGATCTGGCCACCGCGCGCTCGATTGCCGAACAGGGACACCTCCCCGCAGAGGTACTCGACGCTGCTGCGGTGACGATCCAGAAGCTCTGGGAAGTTTTCGTCGCCGAAGACACTCTGCTGGTCGAGGTCAATCCGCTCGTCCGCACGCCCGACGATCAGATCCTCGCGCTCGACGGCAAGGTCACCCTCGACGGCAACGCTGACTTCCGTCAGCCCGGCCACGCTGAGTTCGAGGACAAAGACGCGACCGATCCGCTTGAGCTCAAGGCCAAGGAGCACGACCTCAACTACGTCAAGCTCGACGGTGCGGTCGGCATCATCGGCAATGGCGCGGGTCTGGTCATGTCAACACTCGACGTCGTCGCCTATGCCGGTGAGAACCACGGCGGTGTGAAGCCGGCCAACTTCCTCGACATCGGTGGCGGTGCCTCCGCAGAGGTGATGGCTGCCGGGCTCGATGTCATTCTGGGCGACGAGCAGGTCAAGAGCGTATTCGTGAACGTCTTCGGCGGTATCACCGCATGTGACGCAGTTGCCAATGGCATTGTGGGCGCGCTCGGCAAGCTCGGCGACTCCGCCAACAAGCCGCTCGTCGTGCGTCTGGACGGCAACAAGGTCGACGAGGGCCGCAAGATCCTCAACGACGCCAATCATCCGCTGGTGACCCTGGCGGAGACCATGGATGCCGGCGCCGACAAAGCCGCTGAGCTGGCGAACAAGTAGGAGCCGCGAGAACAATGTCGATCTTTCTGAACAAAGAAAACAAGGTCATCGTCCAGGGCATCACCGGCGGCGAGGGCACCAAGCACACCGCTCTGATGCTCAAAGCGGGAACCAACATCGTCGGCGGTGTCAACGCACGCAAGGCCGGCACCACCGTCAGCCATGACGGTGGCGTGGAATTGCCCGTGTTCGGATCGGTGGCCGAGGCTATCGAGAAGACCGGTGCGGACACGTCCATCGCGTTTGTTCCGCCGAAATTCGCCAAGGACGCGATCATCGAGGCCATCGACGCCGAGATTGGTCTGCTGGTTGTCATCACCGAGGGAATCCCGGTGCAGGACAGCGCATATGCGTGGGCATACAACGTGTCCAAGGGCAACAAGACCCGGATCATCGGGCCCAACTGCCCGGGCATCATCACCCCCGGTGAAGCGCTGGTCGGCATCACGCCGAACAACATCACCGGCAATGGGCCGATCGGTCTGGTGTCCAAGTCGGGCACGTTGACCTACCAGATGATGTACGAGCTCCGCGACCTCGGTTTCTCCACCGCCATCGGCATCGGCGGCGACCCGGTCATCGGCACCACCCATATCGATGCCATCGAGGCATTCGAGAAGGATCCCGACACCAAGCTGATCGTGATGATCGGTGAAATCGGCGGCGACGCCGAGGAGCGCGCGGCCGATTACATCAAGGCCAACGTCTCCAAGCCGGTCGTCGGTTATGTCGCGGGTTTCACCGCCCCCGAAGGCAAGACGATGGGTCACGCCGGTGCGATCGTGTCCGGCAGTTCGGGTACCGCGCAGGCTAAGAAGGAAGCTCTCGAGGCTGCCGGCGTCAAGGTCGGCAAGACGCCGAGCGAGACCGCCAACTTGGCGCGAGAGTTGTTCGAGGCGCTGTAAGTCTTATCGCCACAGGCCAGACCCCCGGATTGAGTTCGCTCAACCCGGGGGTCTCGTCTTGGGTGCATATGTCTTGTGGCGTGCGATGATTGACTAATGACGTCTGACTCCGTCGTGCCGACGGTCGGCGCGATCCTCACCGCGCCGATGCGCGCGGGCGAGTCACTGCCGGTTGTCGGATCGGTGCTGGCCGGCCTTCGACGCCGGTTGTCCGCGGGGATCGACGACGTTGTCGCACAACTTATCCGGGCTATCGTCGCCGCCTTGGCGGACGAAATCGACCTCACCAGACTCGTGATCGACAATATCGATCTCGGTGCGGTGGTGGCGACCGTCGACCTCGACGACCTCATCACCCATGTCGATCTCGACGCCGCCATCGAACGGGTCGATCTGATGCGCGTCATCGACAGTCTCGACCTGGATGCCGCGGTGGCACGCGTCGATTTGATGGCGGTCGTCAGTCGGCTCGACGTAGATGCCGTTGTGGCGCAGGTGGATCTCGATGCGGCGATTCGTCGGGCAGATCTGATCGGGGTCGCAAACGAGGTTATCGACGGAGTCGATCTCCCGGCGATCATTCGCGACGCGTCTACGTCGGTGACCGCCGAGGTGATGACCGATGTCCGCAGTGGCGGCGAGCGTGCCGACGACGCGGTATCTGAATTTGTGGGACGTATCTTGCGTCGCCCGCGATCGGTGGGCGACGATGACTGAAGGCCCAGGGGATACACGGAAAGACCTGGGGCACAACGAAAGTCATCATTCGGCCATCCAGGACACCGACCGCGCCGCCGGAATCGTCAGCCGAGGCGCGGCGGCGGGAATCGACGTGGCGATCGTCGCGACACTGATGGGCGCGTGCTATCTGGGTTTGCTGCTGGTGCGGCTTGCGATCAACTTCACGCCGCACTGGTCGTGGATGTCGGCAATCCTCACCACGACCGGATTCTTAGCGCTGTCGGTTTTGTATCTCTTTGTCTGCTGGGCGATTTCGGGCCGCACCGCGGGCTGCGCGGTGATGGGGCTGCGCGTCATCGGATTACGTGGCCAGCAGTTGCGACCAGCCCAGGCGCTGATCCGTAGCGTGGTTTGCGTCGGATTCGCCATCGGATTGACTTGGTGCGCAGTCGATTCGCGACGCCGCTCGGTCGCCGACATTCTGGCCCGCACCAAAGTGGTGTACTCGCGCTAAGCCCTGGTACCGGTCAGGCGGACTCGGCTACCGATTTCAACGCCGTAAGCCCTTTGTCGAAATCCTTGCCCAGCACCTTGTCGAAGAAGCCCAGCGCGGTGCCGACCCTCGAGAAGAGCGTGTGCGCTCCCGTCATCGACCAGGTGACCTTGGTCGTGTTGCCGGATGAATCAAGTGTGAACACAACGTCATTCGTTGCTTTCATCGGACGTGAGAACACGAGCCGAACCTCGACACGGTTCGGGGTATCGCCGGTGATTGTCATTGAACCGGCACCGGCCTTCTTATTGCCGGTCCAGGCGTACTCGGCCCCGACGCCGCCGTCCGCACCTGAATATTCACGCTGCAAGTCGGGATCGACGTTCTCCCACGGTGACCAGCGCACCCATTGGCGAAAGTCGGTGAGATATGGGTGAATATCCGCCGGCGACGCGACGACATCGATATCGCGGGTGATTGTGTAGGTAGAGCTCATCGGGTGGCCTTTCTCGGAGCAGGTCAGGCGCCGCTCTCGACCACCGATTTCAACTGCTCCAACCCCTGGTCGAGTTGCTTGCCGGCAATCTTATCGAGCATGCCGGTGGCCGCTGCCGCACGGGTCATCATGCTGTGTTTGCCCACGAGCGTCCAGGTGATGTCGGTGCCCGCGCCTTGTGCGGTGAGCTGGAAGGAAAGGTCCAAGACAGCTGCTGTCGGCTTGTGGAACTCGATGTGCACCTTGCCCGAATGCGGCGACCGAGCGTCGACCATCCGCATGAATCCGGTCGCGCCGTTCTCAGCGACGACCCAGCTGTACTCGGCGCCCGGCCCGCTAGGGGGCCCCGAATACTCACGCGTCATTTCCAATTCAGGGTCTTCCCAGGGCGTCCACTTGGCCCACTCGTGGAAATCGACCAGGTAGCCGAAAATGGCGTCGGGCGCGGCATCGATGACAGTGGAGCGCACGACGGTGAATGTTGAGGCCAACTTTGACTCCTAGCCAGATGAAGCTCGATCGCCGACAGCGTACCGAACCCGGGCGATACGGTGTACGACATGACGGCCAGCGAATTGATCGCCTTGCTCACCGCGGGTGTCTTCGAATCGTGGGATGCGCCCGTTGCCGATGGATCGATTGATGCCGCCTACGCCGAGTCGTTGCATCGCGCACGCGAACGAACGGGACTTGACGAGTCGGTGACTACCGGGGTCGGCACCGTTGGCGACCAGCGAACGGTGTTGATAGTCAGTGAGTTCGGCTTTCTTGGCGGCTCGATCGGCGCGGCGTCGGGTAGCCGGATTGTCGCGGCTATTCGTCGCGCGACCGCGCAGCGCCTGCCGATTCTCGCTGCCCCGGCGTCGGGCGGGACGCGTATGCAGGAGGGCACTCCCGCGTTCTTACAGATGGTGTCGATCAGCGCGGCGGTCGCGGCTCATCGAGCGGCTGGACTGCCATACCTGGTCTACCTGCGTCACCCGACAACAGGGGGAGTATTCGCGTCCTGGGGATCGATGGGGCAGGTTACCTGGGCGCAGCCCCGGGCGATGCTCGGCTTTCTGGGGCCGCGGGTATACGAGGGACTGCGTGGTCAACCGTTTCCCGGCGATGTACAAACCGCCGAGAATCTGTTGCGGCACAGGCTGATCGACGATGTGGTGGCTCCGGAAGACCTTGGTCATCGGCTGCGGTCATTCCTCGCACATCTCGTCGGGCAGGTGAAACCTGTTGAGCCGCAGCGTGTTAACGATTCGCATCCACCGGTCGCCGACGCGTGGGCCGCAGTCGCCGCAACGCGCTCGGCCGATCGCCCGGGACTAAGCGAATTGCTGGCCAGCGTGCCGAGCGAAACAATTACCGCGCCGGGATCGCTACGTCTCGTCCTCGCCGATTTCAGCGGGTTCCGAGCGCTCGTCGTCGGGCAAGATCGCGCCGCGGAAGCGCACGGGACACAACTACTGCCAGCTGATCTCGCGCTTGCTCAGCGAGGGATTGCCCTTGCCGAGGAATGGAATCTACCGCTCGTCACCGTGATCGATACAGGCGGTGCCGCATTGTCGGTTGATGCTGAACAGAGTGGCTTGGCCGGTCGGATCGCGGCCTGCATGTCGGCATTGCTGGCAACGTCGTCGCCGACGGTGGCGGTGCTGATGGGACAGGGGACCGGAGGCGGTGCGCTGGCGTTATTCCCCGCCGACTGGGTGATCGCGGCCGATGACGCGTGGTTGTCCCCGCTGCCACCCGAAGGGGCGAGCCTGATCATGTATCGGGACACCGAACACGCATCGGAACTCGTTGGTCCACAACATATTTGGTCCTGTGATCTACGGAGACTCGGTGTTGTAGACGAACTCGTCGGCCCTGGCGGTGGACTGATTCCGGACGTGATTGCCGCGGTCACCCGGCGTCTGGAGGGCGACCATCCGGCGAATCCGGCCAAGAGAATTCGCTTATGACGCACACCGGTCGGGGCGAGATCCGACGTCGAGTTGCGGTCGGGGCGGTCATCAAGGATACAACCGGGCGCTTCCTACTGGTGTTGCGGCGAAATGAGCCCCAAGCCGGGACCTGGACGATTCCGGGCGGCAAGGTTGAGAAAGGTGAATCCCTGGCGACCGCGGTAGTCCGGGAAGTGTTGGAGGAGACCGGATTACGTGTCTCGTGTGGCGAGCTGCTGTGGGTTGTCGACCTCCCCGACGGTACCGGCGGAGTCTACGAAGTACATGATTTTCTCGCGACGCCAGTTGATCCGCACCCTGGCGAGGTGCGCGCGGGTGATGATGCCGCGGACGCTGGCTGGTTCACTTCATCCGAGATGGAGACGATGGCGTTGACCGACCGTCTACTGCATCACCTGCGAATTGCCGGCCAGTACCCGTGACTGGGTGCGGCTCACTCGCGCGGTCCGATAAAGTGGATCGCTGAATCGATCCGGCGAAGGGGCAGGTATGCGAAGGCGTGTATTGATTGCGGTGCTGGCGGCGGCGACGATGATGATCGCGGCGTGCGACACCGATGCCAACGCCCCCGCGGATTCGGAAAAATCCACCACCTCGCAGTCCGAGACCTCCGACGACGTCGCCACCGATCCACTGATTGGGCAGTGGATCGGCACCTGGTCCGCGAAGGGCGAAACCCGTCAGGCGGTACTCAACATCGGAAATGGTAATCCGCTGCGGGCAACGATCGACATCCCCGGTCGGTGTGGCGCGGATTGGGTCGAGTCTGGTCGTTCGGGCAAAACCGTCAACGTCGACGCCACCGTGACATATGGTGCTTGCGCCGACAACCGATGGTCGGTAGTGCTCTCGGCAAATGAGATCACGGCCTCCGACCCCGACAACGTCGCCAGCTCGCTGCGATTTACCAGGCAATAGCTGTCGCATCGGCGAGTAAGGTCAGAACGCACTATGGACTCTTCATCGACCGGGGCACCGACCACCAGTCGCAGCCAGGCAAAGGCGGCTCGTCGTGCCGACTTGTTGACCGCGGCTGCGGCCCAGATGGCTCAACGTGGTTTTGCCGCAGTGCGATTGGAGGACATCGGTGCGCAAGCGGGTATCAGTGGTCCCGCGATGTACCGGCATTTCTCGTCGAAAACCGATGTGCTGGACACGCTCCTTCTCGAGATCAGTGAGCGGCTCTACGACGGCGGCAATGAAGTTTGCGACCAAAAGTTGCCGCCCTACGCGACGTTGGTCGAGCTGATCGAATTTCACATTGAAGTCCTCGTGACCAAGCCCGACGTGATCGTCGTGCAGGACCGTGACCTCTCCTCCCTGACTCCAGAAGCGAATCACCGGGTGCGGCTGTTGCAGCGTCGGTATGTCGAGCGGTGGGTCGACGTTGTCGAGGAATGCGTGAGTAATGGTCTGCTGCCGACGATGTCCCGCGATGACGCCCGAATACGGGTGCACGCGATGTTCGGATTGCTCAACTCGTCCCCACGATTGCCGGCCACCCCCGCGGCTCGCCTCCGTCCGCTATTGACCGCGATGGCGTTGGCCGCGTTGGGAGCCGACGCGCGTCCTGATTGACGGCCGGTCTCGATAACTTTGCCGCCAACCGGCGATTTGCGGTGATTGAATATCAGGCATGACTGAGCCGACTGAGAATAGCCAAAACGACGAGACTAGTGTCATCTCGACGCCGGGGGTCACCACGCCCAGTGCCGCGCCGACTGAATCACCCCAGGCCGGTCCACCCCAGCCTGGTCCGCCGCATTCCGGTCCGCCGCAGTCCGGTCCGCCGCATCCAGGGCCCGCGCAACAGCCATATCCTCCGGCGCCACCCGGGTGGGCACCGGGCGGTCAGGCTGCCCCAGGTCCTCAGTTTCCGGGCTGGGGACCGACGGGAGGTCCAGGCCAGCCAAGCGCCTACAGGCCGGGAGCCTACGAATATGCGCCGCAGGGTCCGAGTTTCGTCGAGCGGGTCGGTATTGAGAATGTGCTCTCGGCGGCATCGATCTTCTTCGGTGTGGTCACGTATTTCATGGGTGCGGTCAGCTGGCTGGTGGTGCCCGATACGGTCGACCGGCAACTGCGGAACTGGTCGGAGGAACAGGCTGAGGGCGTCGGGGTTCCGGCGTTCCTGTCCTACGAGATGGTGCTTAATCCGGGCTGGTTCTTCCTACTGTTGGGAACAGTTGCCGTCGGCGCGGGGGTCACGCTGATGCCGCGGTGGCGACATCTGTTGCCGTTCTTGGCATTTGGCGCTACGGCCGGATGGCTCGGTCTGTTGGCGGGAATCATGGTGTTACCGCCGTTTGTGGAAGTGGGGGTCGGCGCGATCTTGGCGCTAATCTTCGGCTTCATCCAGGTCGCGCTGCTAGTCGCTGCGACCGTCCTGAGCGGCCGCCAGCAGAAGTGAATGGGTCCGGGGTCGCGCCGGTCTGGTTGGTCGAGTGCCGTCGTGCGGAGCGAGTCGAGCCGCTGTGGTTGGTCGAGTGCCGTCGTGCGAGCTTGCGAGCTCGCCGGTGTATCGAGACCTTGGTGAGGTGAAGTGCGTTGTGCGGCAGGGGTGTTGGGTGTGCGTGGTCTCGATACACCCGGCTCGGCTGGCGCCTCGCCGGGCACTCGACCGGCGGTGAAATCCGGCTTGGCCGGCGCTAGTTTGGTTGGTTGAGTGGGCCTTCTGAGCGAGTCGCGCCGCTGTGGTTGGTCGAGTGCCGTCGTGCGAGCTTGCGAGCTCGCCGGTGTATCGAGACCTTGGTGAGCCGAAGTACGTTGTGCGGCAGGGTTGTTGGGTGTGCGTGGTCTCGATACACCCGGCTCGGCTGGCGCCTCGCCGGGCACTCGGACGGCGGTGAAACCCGCCTCGTCGGGCATCCGGCCAGCGGTGACCGCCTTCGTTCGGCTACGCGGTGAGTACTAGCGGGCCCGACTCGGTAACCGCGATGGTGTGCTCGCTGTGGGCGGCGCGCGAGCCGTCGGCCGACCGTAGCGTCCAGCCGTCGGGGTCGTACCGGATTCGGTCCGTGGTCGCGCAGAACCACGGTTCGAGTGCGAGCGTCAGACCAGGTGATAGTTTCATTCCCCGTCCTCGTTTCCCGGAGTTCGCGACGTGCGGATCCTCGTGCATCGTGCGGCCGAGACCGTGGCCCCCGAAGTCGCCGTTCACCCGGTAGCCGAACTTCTTGGCCACTGCGCCGATCGCATGCGAGATGTCGCCGAGGTGACCACCCGGGCGCGCCGCGGCGATTCCTTCGGCCAGCGCCGTCTCGGTCGCCCGAATCAGCCGTTGATCCGACGGTCCCGGCGTCCCGACGATGACGCTACGGGCGGAATCAGCGACCCATCCGTCGATCGACACCGCGATATCCATCGTGAGAAGGTCTCCGTCGCGGAGTGCGTAGTCGTGCGGAAGTCCGTGCAGCGCAGCATCATTCACCGACAGGCAAATGACATTGCCAAACGGGCCGCTACCGAACGATGGTGCGTAGTCCATATAACAGGAGACCGCTCCGCGCTGCGCGATGAGGTCCCGTGCGCGCTGTTCGAGTTGGAGTAGGTTCACCCCGACGTCGGCCCGGCCGGTTAGGTCATCGAGTAGGCCGGCGATGAACTTTCCGGTCGTGTGCATCGCGTCGATTTCGGCGGGCGTTTTCAGCTCGACCATAGATCCTCCATCTGTAGATATCGGTATTAAAATACCACGCGCGACACGATAGGTGGTATTTTCATACCGACCCGAGTTATCGTGGTCGCTATGGTTCGCGTGCCGTTAACTCCCGAGCAGATCGCAGCGGGTCGACGCCTCGGAGTGGCGCTGCGCGCGGCTCGTGGTGCCCGCAAGCTCGACGATGTCGCCGGCGCGGCTGGTATCTCACCGGAAACGCTGCGCAAGATTGAGTCTGGCCGCTTGGTCACGCCGTCTTTCTTTACCGTCGCGGCATTGGCCGACGTCCTCGACGTTCCACTCGGCAATCTGGCCGCTTCGCGTTCTGCCGACGCGGAGTTTGGCTGCGCGGGCTGAGGCCTACTGGCGGCGCAGTCGTTCTATCTTGTGCTCGTCGAGTTGACGGATTTGCTCCTCGGTGAGGGCCGGCGTGGTCAGCGGCACGCGCGGTCCGTCGCCGCGTAGACCGTCGAGCAATATCTCGGCAAAACGCCGCCACGCGCCGTCGGTGCCTTGTGTCGCATCGCCGATGGCGGCCAGCATGCAGACTAAGCCGAAGAAGTCAGCGGTCTCGATCTCAGGGCGAATCGCGTTGGCGGACTTAGCTTTTTCGACGATCTCGGTCACCAATTCCTCGACCGTTGCCTTCGCGGTCCGCATCGTTTCGGCGGTGTGGTCGACCGCCGTCAGCACCGTCGCCAGACCGCGGTCGGATGCCATGACGTCGCCGACGGTGGTGAGCAGAATGACAACCGATTCCCACGGGTCCGCGTCGGCAACGGCCGTCCTGATCTTGTTCGCGATGGTCTCCAGGTGATCGACGAAGACGCCGACGATGAGTTCTTCTCGGTTGGCGAAGCGTCGATAGACGGTTCCGACGCCGACGCCCGCGTGCGCTGCGACGTCGTCGAGAGTTACCTCTAGTCCGCGCTCGGCGAAGAGTTCGCGTGCGGCGTCGATGATGCGTGCTCGGTTGCGTGCGGCGTCGGCGCGCAATGGGCGCGTCGTAGCCGCCTGATCGGTTGTGGTCATGTTCACATCATATCAAGTGGAGGAAATATCTCCGGTTCGTGCTAGCGTTGGATCCCGTAAGCGGAGGACGCGCCTCCGAATTCAACTTCACGGAGAATCACATGACTACTCTCACCAAAGAACTCGAGCCCGAGTTCGTCGGGGAGGCCGGCACAGGGAAGGGCAACGAGGCATCTGCCGAGCGGTCGCATCGCCTGCGCTGGGTCATCCTCGGTGTCCTCGCGCTTGCTCAGTTGATGGTGGTGCTCGACGCGACCATCGTGAACATCGCGCTTCCGCACGCACAAGCCGACCTCGGCTTCGACAACGCCAGCAGGCAATGGATCGTCACCGCGTACGCGCTTGCCTTCGGTAGCCTGCTGCTACTCGGTGGTCGTCTCACCGACCTGTGGGGTCGTCGGACCTCGCTGATGATCGGTCTTGCTGGCTTTGCCGTCACCTCCGCGATTGGTGGTGCCGCAGTCAATTTCGAGATGTTGGTCGCCGCACGTGCGGGTCAAGGTGTCTTTGGTGCATTGCTGGCACCTGCCGCATTGTCTTTGCTGACAACGACTTTCACCGATGCCAAGGAGCGCGCTCGCGCATTCGGCATCTTCGGTGCCATCGCCGGTGGCGGCGGTGCGCTCGGGCTGCTCCTGGGCGGCATGCTTACCGAATGGGCTGATTGGCGCTGGTGCCTGTACGTGAACTTAGCTATCGCGGCAATCGCGATGATCGGCGCCTGGTTGTTCCTCGACCGCTCGCGTTCCGAGCACCGTCCCAAGCTGGACCTGCCCGGAGTGCTCACGGTGACCGTCGGGTTGTTCGCCATCGTGTACGGCTTCGCCAACGCGGAAACCGCTGGTTGGGGTGATTGGGCCACCATCACCTGGCTCGTTGCCGGCGTCGCGGTGCTGTCGGTGTTCGGCTGGCTACAAACCCGCACCGAGCACGCGCTGCTTCCGCTCCGGGTCATCTTGGACCGCACCCGCGGCGGCTCCTACCTGGTGGTGTTCATCTCCGGTATCGGAATGTT
>NZ_BAEH01000072.1 GCF_000241305.1 Gordonia effusa NBRC 100432 | reverse complement strand
GCTGCAACTGATCTGCCTGCGAGTCGCGATGCAGAGAGTTGACGTCGAGCCGATAGTTGAAGCCAGACACCGTCGCTCGGGTCGTCCGCGTTCCGGTGGCCAGGACATA
>NZ_BAEH01000073.1 GCF_000241305.1 Gordonia effusa NBRC 100432 | reverse complement strand
GATGACGTGTAACCTCGCCGACCTGCCCGCCGTTACGGGTGTGCCGGTCGTCGGGATCGTGCCGGCCGGAGTCGGAAAACTGGCGCCTGCGGAATTCACCGCCCGCGCTCCCGACTGGTTCGGCACACCACTACTTAGCCCGCACAACACAGTTCACAGCACCGACCAAGGAGTACTCACGTGACCCAGGCACCAGTCGAACCAACGATCGACACCGACTCCGCGGTAGCGGACCCCGATGACATTTTGACCATTGCGCGCGAGCAGGTCCTCGAACGCGGCGAAGGTCTCAGTCAGGAACAGACCCTGGCGGTTCTGCAACTGTCCGACGACCGGCTCACCGAACTGCTCGCTCTGGCACATGACGTCCGGATGAAGTGGAACGGTCCGGAGGTCGAGGTCGAGGGCATCATCTCGCTGAAAACCGGTGGCTGCCCCGAGGATTGCCACTTCTGTTCGCAGT
Source organism: Gordonia effusa NBRC 100432 (assembly GCF_000241305.1). Taxonomy (GTDB): domain Bacteria; phylum Actinomycetota; class Actinomycetes; order Mycobacteriales; family Mycobacteriaceae; genus Gordonia; species Gordonia effusa. The sequence continues at coordinate 103,812 of NZ_BAEH01000073.1, read as the reverse complement.
CGGGACTCTTCGAGTCGCCGGTCCGAAGCGCCTGGATCGATATTCCCTCGCTCGTCGAGGCCGCCAAGCAGACCGCGAAGACGGGGGCGACCGAATTCTGCATCGTCGCGGCGGTCCGCGGTCCGGACAAGCGGCTGCTGAGCCAGGTCGCCGCGGGTATCGAAGCCATCCGCAACGAGGTGGATATCCAAATCGCTTGCAGCCTCGGCATGTTGACCCAGGAGCAGGTCGATCAGCTCAAGGATATGGGCGTACACCGGTACAACCACAACCTGGAGACGGCGAAGTCTCACTTCACCAATGTCGTCACCACTCACACGTGGGAGGAGCGGTTCGAGACGCTGCGGATGGTTCGCGAGGCAGGAATGGAAGTTTGCTGCGGCGGCATTCTCGGCATGGGTGAAACGTTGGAGCAGCGTGCGGAATTCGCCGCCGACCTCGCCGCGCTTGAACCTGACGAGGTTCCGTTGAACTTCCTCAACCCGCGGCCCGGAACGCCATTCGGCGACTTGGAGGTGCTGCCCGCCTCCGAGGCGCTCAAAGCTGTCGCGGCTTTCCGTCTCGCTCTTCCGCGCACCATCCTGCGATTCGCCGGCGGCCGGGAGATTACGCTGGGTGATCTGGGCGCTAAGCAAGGCATCCTCGGTGGGATCAACGCGGTTATCGTCGGCAACTACCTGACGACCCTCGGCCGCCCGGCCGAGGCAGATCTGGATTTGCTCGTTGATCTGTCGATGCCGATCAAGGCGCTCAACTCCAGCATTTAGCACGACGGCGAGCTCTAACTGGTCGAGTGCGACGAGCCCGTTTGCGAAAGGACGCCGATGGCCCCCACGAACACCGAGGTAACGGTGCCCGGACCGTTGGCCCAACCGCACCGGTTCGGCGTCTACACCGGCATCGCGATCGAATCGCAGAGCGCCGACGCCATTCCGGCTACGGCCAAACTTGGCTTGGAACCGCCGAGGTTCTGCGGTCAGTGCGGACGCCGGATGGTGGTGCAGGTACGGCCCGACGGATGGCGGGCACGCTGTTCTCGCCACGGTGACATCGATTCGGTTGAGCTGTACCAGCGATGACCAACGCGACGACGTCGGTGCGCCGCACCGAGATGGTGCGGGTCGTTGGCGGTGCTGCGGTGCTTGGCGCGCTCGTCGGTGTGGGATGGGCGTTCTTCACACCGACACCGCGGGCGCAGGTGCTTGCCGACGGGACCGGGGTGGTACCCGGCGCACAGATAGACCATTACTTCGACGGCGTCGGGGTGTTTTCGATGCTGATGCTGGGTGTCGGGGTGATCGTCGGGTTGCTGTCCTGGTGGGGTGCGCGATCGTGGCGCGGCCCGGTGGGCGCGATCTCGGCGATCGTCGCCGCGGTCCTCGCTGGCGGCCTTGCGATCGGGATCGGCACCTGGGTGCTCGACCTGCGGCTATCGGACCGCTCCGGGCTGCGAGCGGGAGACACCTTCGACGTGGCACCGAATATCTGGTTTAACGCGGAGGTGACAGGGGCGGTGAGCGCACCGGGCCTGTTGCTGATAATCGCGCCACTGCTGAGCGCCTTCGTATATCTGTGCGCCGTGCTAATGAGTCGGAGCGCGGATCTGGGGCAGTCCGGCGTTCCGAGCGCGGAATCGACGTCGTTGCCCACACCGACGTAGCGGTGTCAAAACTCGAGTAGCCAACTACTCGTGTGTTCGCGACCGATTCGGCGCACCCTTGGGAGATGGCCGACAAATCAGCGCGAACTATCGAGTTGCGATTGGCCGTCGTGTGCTACGGCGGCGTTGCCCTTGCCATCTACATGCATGGGGTGACCAAAGAGTTTCACAAGCTCGTCGTGGCGTCGCGAAGGCTGGAGAGTGACGGTTACAACCCCGCCGTCACCAATCCATTCCCGCCGGATGACACCGCGCACGTCTACTACGACGTGCTGTCCTCATACGCGCGCAATGGCACCCGACTGCGCGTTGTCATCGACGTCATCACTGGCACATCCGCGGGTGGCATCAACGGCGTTGTACTCGGTAAGGCGATCGCCTGCAATGCCGACCAACAGGGACTCAAGGAGCTGTGGCTGTCGGCCGCAGACTTGCGAAAGTTGTTGAAGCCCAAGATATTACCCGGTCTGTGGCCCAAGATTCTCACGGCGGCGATTGTGCAAATGGTCCTTATCCGGGGCCGCAGATCCCCACTCTCCGGAGATTTCATGTCGCGGCAGCTATACGGGGCGTTGTCGGCGATGGACACCGGCACCACCGGGACGTTGCTCACCGCCAATGATTCCCTCGATCTGTATGTCACCACGACTGATCTGTACGGCACTCAGACATTGATGACCGATGGGGCGGGTCGGACTACCCAGCGAGCCACCGATTTCGCCCGCGCGATCCACTTCGGCGCCAACGGTGCGCCCGGCGACTTCGCGATGGGCTCGACGCCGGCACTCGCCTTCGCGGCCCGCGCGACGTCGTCGTTTCCCGGTGCTTTCGCTCCGGTCAGTCTGGCCAGTTTCGCCGGCGAGGCGAGAGTAGAGGTAGCGCCGAACACAGTGAAGTTCATCAATGACTATCGGGAATCTGGATCGGGTGTCGAGGGTGCCTGGTTTGTCGACGGCGGGCTGCTAGACAACGCGCCATTCGACCACGCCATCAACGCGATCGCCCGCAATTCGGCGCAGACGCAGGTGGTTCGACGGCTGGCATATATCGAACCCGATCCGGGCATCCCGCTTGCCGCGCCTGTCGTCAGCTGGCGCGGAAAGACCAAGCCGCCCAAATGGATCAACGGCGTCATCAAAGCGGTACTCGGGGCCAAAGGATCGCATTCCTTCTTGCCCGAGTTGATCAGAATCCGCGACATGAACCATCAGATCGCGCAGATCAGCGCGATCACGATGGCACAAGAGGAGATGGTGCGCGCCGCGTTGGGACGTACCGGCGTCTGGATAGATCAGAACCATATTCTGGTCAGCAATGACGCCGGATCCGTCGAATATGTCGGCGACTCCGCTACTCCGACGAGGGTCGACGGTAGAGCGGTGGCCAGATCGACTAACGCGGGCGCTGTCGCTATCGCGCCGAATGAGGTTGAGACAGTAGAAGTTCCGGCGCCGGTCGTCGAGTCCGCGGTTGCGATGAACCGATCGGTCGCGCGACGGGTCGGTGCCGGTTACCCGACTTATGTGCGACTCAAGGCCGCCTCGGCCAGCGACTACTTCTCCGCGGCGGTCTCGCGAAAGATCGGCTATGTGGAAGGGTCTAACGCGGCCACCTTCCTGCAAGCGGCGTTGCGCGAGTGGGTTAAATTCACGTACGACTGGGCAGCGATAAGTCCGGAAGGCCTTGCGCAACGACTGGTGTATTTCGATATGCCGTACCGCGTACGCCGATTGCAGTTTGTTCTGATGGCGATCAACGACCTCTATGCCGATCCGGCACAGCCGGTCGCCGCAGCCGACCTGGATCTGCTCAAAGAGGGCGCCTGGAAGGCGCTCGGCGAGATCTGCACCGCCAGCGACAATGCGGTAAATGAATTGGCTAACCAGAATCTGTTCGCATTCTTGCCGGTACCGAATCCAGATTCCGTTCCTAATCCTAAGGATTTCGCGAAGGATAACAGCGCGAATTTCGAACGCATCGTTAACGGGTTTTGCGGGAATATCGGTGGGCAACCCGGCGAGTACAGCCGAGTCTTGTGGGATCGATTTGTGCCGATCACCGCGAATTGGCCGACCGAAGCCCGACTTTCGCTGTTGACGCGATATCTCGGCTTCCCGCTGTGGGATGCCATGATCTATCCGATCATCGCGCTCTCGAAGCTTCCCCAGTTCTCACCGATCACGGTCGATCAGTTCTCACCGCTCACCGCGAAGGCTGTGCCACCGCCCGACGCCACCAAGGGAAAACTACGTGGAGCAGGGACGTTCCACTTCGGCGGCTTCTTCAGTCGGGCGTGGCGCGAGAATGACTATCTGTGGGGGCGGCTGGATACGGTCGAGCGTCTGCTCTGGCAACTCGACGACGCCGCGGCGAAGAATATCGGTAATCCGCCTCCGAAGATGGTCGCGGAAGGCGATGGCGGCATTGAGCTGACAGAGCCGCTGAAAGCTGGTCTGCGCGCGGTTCTCGATTCGGAATCCGACCTCAAGAAGATCAATGAATTGCGTAAGTACTTGACTGGCATCATTCCTGCGAAGAACTATTGAAATAGTCAAGAGGCGATTTATCTGTGACGATCCTCCAGATGGCTCCGAATACGAGCAGCAGACGTCGCGCATTGGTAAAATCAACGACCATGACCCGGACCTGGCCGGTGATCGAACGCGCATCAGAAATAGGGACCATTCGCGCAGCGCTGGATTCTGGCAGCGCTGTCGGGGGTGTGGTCCTCATCGGTGATGCCGGGGTCGGCAAGACAACACTGGCACGCCGAGTCACCCGGTCGTTGAACTCCGACGTCCGGTGGGTGGCGGGCACCGAGTCAGCCCGCAGCATTCCGCTGGGTGTCTTCGCGCACCTGGTCGGGTCGGCCACCTCGCGCGATCCGGTGAACTTTCTGTCCGCGGCGCGGGAATCCCTTCTGGCGCAAGGACATATCATCATCGGCGTCGATGACGCGCATCTACTCGATCACCTGTCGGCGACGCTGCTGCATCAACTGGCAATCGATCGGGCGGTGCATATCGTCGCGACGGTGCGCAGCGGCGAGGCCGTTCCCGACGCGGTGACCGCGCTGTGGAAGGACGGACACCTGGTCCACCTCGATCTCGAGCCGTTCACCAAAGAACAGAGCGTGAGTTTCATCGAGTCGGTGATCGGCGGTCGACTGGAAGGTTTGTCTGCGGATCTGATGTGGCAGGCCTCCGGCGGGAACGCCTTGTTCTTACGGCATCTCGTCGAAGGTGCGCTGGAGTCGGGCACGCTCACGCAGTCTCGCGACGTGTGGCAGCTGCGGGGTCGCGCGGCCATCACTTCCGAGTTGGCGTCGCTGCTGGAAAGTCGGATTGATCAGCTATCCGACGACGTACTCAACGCCCTGCGCTACCTCACCTTCTGCGAGCCGCTCGAATTCGACATCCTGGCAGATTTCGCCGGCGACGACGCACTCGACGAAGCCGAGCGGCGCGGGCTGATCCGAGTCGTCGAAGACGATGGCCGACTCAGCGTGCATTTCAACCATCCATTGTTCGGCGAGGTCGTGCGCCGCCGCGTAGGGGTAGCGGCGTCGCGGCGGTTGCGCGGAAAGTTGGTGCGCGCGATGGCCGATCGTGATTTGCGGTCGGCACCCGAACGGATCAGACTGGCCGAGCTGACACTCGACAGCGATCAGCCAGCGGATCTCTCGTTGCTGCGGACGGCGGCCAATGACGCGGTAGGGCTGGCCGACGTACCGCTTGCCGAGCGATTCGCTCGCGCGGCGGTGCGCAACGGCGGCGGCCTGGCGGAGTCGGAAGTACTGGCGCGAGTGCTGTTGTGGCAAGGGCAAGCGGCCGAGACCGATGAGGTGCTCAATCGGTTTGACCCCCAGTCGCTTGACGAGGGTGAATATTTGCGGTGGGGGCTGACCAAGGTCGCCAATACCTTCTTCGCCATAGGTGACGCCGAGGCAGCCGATGCGCAACTTGCGAAAGTTATTGAGCGCGTGCACAATCCGATCCTGCGTCCGATGGTCGACGGGGTGGCGGCCACGCTCGCCGTCCACGAGAACCGGCTGGAGAGCGGCCTACGGATTGCCGAAGAAGTGTTGGCCGACCCGCAGGCACTGCCCTGGGCGGTGGAATGGGCCGCCTATGCGGGTGGATTGGCATTGGGGTTAAGCGGTCGCGGTACCAGGGTGAGTGAGATCGCCGCGCGTGCACACGCGGTGGAAAGCCAGACCGACGGGCTGCTGCGATTCCCGGTGGGACATGCCGAGGTGTCGGCGCTCACGTTGCTCGGCGACTTCGGCCAGGCCCAACGTCGGGCCGATGAGATGAGTGAATTCTCCTCGGTGGGACAGTATTTGGCGTGGGGACTCGCGAACTCCCTGCAGGGCACCGTTGCGGTGGCGCAGGGGCGTTTCGTCGATGCCGTGACGCGGTTGGAAGAAACACTCGCCGCGCTCGCCACCGGTGTCGGGCGGTCGTGGAGTTGTCCCGCCCGCATAGCGCTGATTCAGGGGTATGCGGCCCTTGGGCTGGTGGATAAGGCGAAGGCCGCGGTGCGCGGATTCGCTGATATCGCCAATAACCATGTGGCAGTGTATCTCCCGCAGTTTGAGGTGTCCTGTGCGTGGGTAGCCGCAGCTGAGGGCGCGATCGTCGATGCGGTCGACGTCGCAGTCCGCGCGGCCGAACATGCTCGTACGAGTGGGCAATTCGGCGTCGAGGCGGCGGCGTTGCATGCTGCCGCCCGATTCGGCGACGCCGATGTGGCCGCCCGACTGGCCGAACTGGCCGAACAACTCGACGGGCCGCTGATTCGCAGCTACGCGCATCACGCGCAGGCGTTAGCCAACCACGATGGCGCTGGATTGGCAACGGCGGCAGCAGAATTCGCGGGGATCGGCGCGCTGTTGTCGGCGGCTGACGCATCAGCCCAAGCGTCGGTGGCATTCGAGGCAACAGGCAAGCGACGAGATGCCGTGCAGTCCGGGGCCGACGCCGACCGATATGCCCGCAGTTGCGGGGGAGTGCGGACTCCGGCACTGGCATTGGCATCGAATCCATTGCCGCTTACCGCGCGCGAGCGGGAAGTCGCGAATCTCGTTGCCGCGGGTCTGTCGAATAAGCAGATCGCCGAGCGGTTGGTGGTATCTGTGCGGACAGTGGAAGGCCATCTGTATCGCGCATGTACAAAACTCGACGTCACCGATCGAGCCGACGTCGCGGCCGCGGTGAATGGCGCGTGATCCCGGGTGATTAAGGCGCGATCGGCGAAGTTCGTTGGGCGCGAATGGGTTTAGAGCGGTGGGCGGAGCGTCGCGAACTCGTCGGTGACTCGCAACTCGGCGTCGACGAACCGGTAAAGCGCGGGTGGCCGCCCGCCGCCGCGCCCATTGCGCCGCACCGTGCCGGTGGCTGCGATGACTCCGCGCCGCGAGAGGATTCGGAGCAGATTGGTGGTGTCGACCGGATAACCCAGTGCGGCGCCGTAGATCTCCGAGAGTTCCGACATCGGGAACTCCGCGGGAGCCAACGCGAAGGCGATATTGGTATACGACAGCTTGGCCGCCAATCTGTGGCGAGCGGCATCGACGATCTTCGCATGGTCAAAAGCCAACTGCGGCAGGGTATTTACGTCGTGCCATGCCGCGGCGCTGGGTGTGGCCGGCGGGGCGTCGCTGGGGACCAGGCCGAGGTAGGTCGAGGCGATGGTGCGCGCGCCGGAAACGCGGTCCGGATCAGAAAACACGGCGAGCTGCTCGAGATGGCGCACCGATCGCTCGTCAGTCTGCGCGACTAAAAGGTGGCGTGCGGTGTCGGACAACTTCTCGTTGGCGTCGCTGCCGCCGCCCGGGAGGCACCACCGATCGGCGGAACGTCGGAGCAGGACGCGCAAGGTGGCGTTGTCGGTGTATTCGTCTGCCGGGCTGATCTGAAAGACCGCGCTGAGAACTTCGACGATTGTGGACACCGGCATGGCGTCGAGTCTAGGGGCAAGTGCGCCAGCTACCTCACAGCCAAACCGGCGTTAGCGACAACTATTGTCGCGAGCCCCGGTTTTGCTGTGGGGTAGCGGCGGCCCGGCGTGAATGTGACACAGCGCACGAGGGAATAGACAGAAATGTGTCCGGTGTTACCATGGCAGTAGTTTTCGACCGACAGTCGATAATTGCGATCGCGCTCAGCCCCGCGAGATCGACAGCCCGGCGTGGGGAGCGCACCGAACGGGCCGATTGGAAGGAATGCACTATGAGCATCACCACCGATGCGCGTACCAGCGTCGACATCAACGACGTCACGATCTTTGACGGCCCCGGCGGGTACACCGGGGTCGAGCCCACCGCGGAGTGGGCCGACGAGGTGTTGGCGCTGGCGAAACAGCGCAATGCGACGATCCTCGCGCACAATTACCAACTGCCTGCCATCCAAGACATCGCCCACCACGTGGGCGATTCGCTGGCGCTGTCTCGAATAGCGGCGGAAGTCGACTCCGACGAGATCATTTTCTGCGGCGTGCACTTCATGGCCGAGACCGCGAAGATCCTCAGCCCGGATAAGCGGGTAATGATCCCCGACGAGCGTGCCGGCTGCTCCCTCGCCGATTCCATCACCGCCGACGAGCTGCGCGCATGGAAGGCTGAATACCCCGACGCCGTGGTGGTCTCCTATGTGAACACCACCGCCGAAGTGAAGGGTCTGACCGACATCTGCTGTACGTCGTCGAATGCGGTCGATGTCGTGGCGTCGATCGACCCCGACCGCGAGGTGTTGTTCCTTCCCGACCAATTCCTTGGCGCGCATGTCAAGCGGGAGACCGGTCGCGACAATGTCTACATCTGGGCCGGCGAATGCCATGTCCACGCCGGAATCAACGGCGATGAACTTGCCGACCAAGCGTCGTCGCATCCCGATGCCGATCTGTTCATCCACCCCGAATGTGGTTGTGCCACTTCGGCTCTGTACCTCGCGGGTGAAGGTGCGGTACCGGCCGACAAGGTGAAGATTCTGTCGACCGGCGGCATGCTCGACGCCGCGCGGGAAACCCGTGCGAAGCAGGTTCTAGTGGCCACCGAAGTCGGTATGCTGCACCAACTGCGAAAGGCCGCGCCCGGCGTCGACTTCCAAGCAGTCAACGATCGCGCGTCGTGCCCGTATATGAAGATGATCACCCCGGCCGCGTTGCTGCGCTGCCTGCGCGAGGGCAAAGACGAAGTGGACGTCGCACCCGACGTCGCCGAGCGCGCCCGCAAGAGCGTTCAGCGGATGATCGAGATCGGAAATCCCGGTTCCGGTGAGTGAGTCGCTGAGCCTGGAGATCACCGACGAGATCCGGGCGCTGATCCGGCTGGCACTGGATGAGGACCTGCGATACGGACCGGATATCACCTCGATCGCCACCGTGCCCGAAGGAGTTGTCACCAAGGCGGTCATCGCGTCGCGGCAGCACGGTGTGATCGCCGGGTTGCCGGTGGTGTTGGCCGTCTTCGACGAGGTCATCGGCGCCGACGGTTACACCGTGTTGTCCGCGCTCGACGACGGTTCGGTCGTCGAGCCGGGCACCGTCGTGCTGGAAGTGAGTGCGACGGCACGATCCCTGCTTACTGCCGAGCGCACCGCGCTTAATCTGCTGTGTCACCTGTCGGGTATCGCTACGGCGACCGCCGCGTGGGTCGCCGAGGTCGCCGGGAGCCGAGCGGCGATTCGCGATTCGCGAAAGACGTTGCCCGGCATGCGTTCTCTGCAGAAGTACGCGGTGCGCGCGGGTGGCGGCGTCAATCATCGGATGGGACTCGGCGACGAGGCGTTGATCAAGGACAACCATGTCGCGGCGGCAGGGTCGGTGTCGGCGGCACTGTCGGCAGTGCGGGCCGCGGCACCCGATCTGCCGGTTGAGGTCGAAGTGGATTCGCTCGAGCAGTTCGACGAGGTGCTCACTCTGAATCCCGAGCTGGTGCTGCTCGACAACTTCCCCCTGTGGCAAACGCAGATCGCGGTTCAGCGACGCAATTCTCGGTCGCCCTCGACCAAGCTGGAATCGTCGGGCGGTCTAAGCCTCGACGTCGCCCGCGACTATGCCAAGACCGGCGTCGACTACCTGGCGGTCGGCGCGCTGACCCACTCGGTGACGGTCCTCGACCTCGGGCTGGACATCCCGATCTGACCCGCCCCACCCCGTCTGGCTCCACCCGGTTTGTGAAAATCGTCCGAATATCCCGGTGGCGAGGGCAATATGCCCTCGCTGGGCAAGTATTCGGACGATTTTCCCGGTTCACCTCAGGCTCACCGTGCGGACACCTCGCATCCGTATGTTTGCCGAATGCGTTTACGTGCTGGGCTGCCGACAGCCCTTGTATCGGTCGCTATCATTGTGACCTCTTGCTCCAACTCCGGCGACGATGTCGCGGCGGTCGCCGTCAAGTCTGGCCAACCCATGACCCTCACGGCGACCGACCTCTACAACAGATTCGACGGCGCCGCGACCGTCAAAGTCTCCGACGCCGCGCACGGCGCGGTGCGCCTGAATGCGAACGGCTCACTGACGTACACACCCGCAGCCGGGTACACCGGATCTGACTCGGTCACCGTGACGACGACCGACGCCGTCAAGCTCTACAGCACCGACATTCCGCCGCTCACCACCAAAGGGGGCGTGCCAATCCAGGCGAGCGCATACGGGTCGGCGTGGGTCGCGGTGCCTGGCAGTTCCGACGAGTATTACGGACTCACCGACCGCGGGCCCAACGTCGACGGCCGCGAGAAGAACGAAAAGGTCGAGCCCATAGCGGATTTCACGCCGCAGATCGGTCGGTTCCAGCTACACGATGGCGTCGCGAAACTCGTCTCCACCATCAAACTGACCGGCCGCGACGGTAAGCCGCTCAATGGTCAGGTCAATCCACAGGCGACGACCGGCGAAACCATCGTCGACCTCGACGGCAAAGTACTGCCGGCGAGCGATCATGGTCTCGACACCGAGGGGTTGGTTGCGCTACCCGACGGCACGTTCTGGATCTCCGATGAATACGGACCCTTTCTGGTCCACTTCGGCGCCGACGGTCGCGAGATCGAGCGGCTGAGTCCATTCGACGGCGGCCTGCCGCGTGAGCTGGCCTTACGCTCGCCGAACCAGGGAATGGAAGGGCTCACGATCACACCCGACGGCAAGACGCTCGTCGGCATCATGCAAAGCGCGCTGGACACCCCGGGGCTGGACGGTTCCGCCAAGAAGGTGCCGATGAGCCGCATCGTCACCGCCGATCTGGCTACTAAGCAGACCCACGAATACCTCTATCCGCTCGCCAACCCGAAGGACACCGGCGTCGCGGTGTCGGAAATCACCGCTCTGTCGTCGACGAAGTTCCTCGTTGATGAGCGCGATGGGAAGACCGCGCCGAAGGGTGACAAGAAGATTTACACCGTCGACATCGCGGGTGCTACCGACGTCGGCCCGCGTTCGAGTGTCGCCGGAGCCCGCTACGACGCCGCCGCGGGGGGACTGCTGATCGGAACTAAGCCAATAGAGAGTCTCATTGGTACCACTACGACCGGCCAGGCGATCGAGAAACTACGCGGAGTCGGGATCACCCCGGTCACCAAAGAGATCAAAGTCGATCTGGGAAAGCTTGTCGCACAAATTAATCCGCATGGCGACTTCTTCGGTCACGACAAAATCGAAGGGCTGTGGTCCCTCGACGGTGGTACCAAGATCGTGATATCTAACGACAGCGACTTCGGTCTCGACGGTCTCGCCGATGAGAAGCCGCCGATGAAACTCAAGGTGAAGACTCTGCCCAACGGAACCCAGGACAGTGGCGAGATTCTGGTCCTCGACACCGCGAAACTCCCGGCGACAACCCAGCGGCGAACTATCACCTTCGACGTCGGCTGACTGAAACTGTCCCCCTGACGGGAGCAGGCGCTATATCGCCGCCTGCTCGCGTAGCGGGGACATTTCCAGCGACGATGCACCGGATTCCGAAACGATTAGACCGACCGCATATCCTTAATAGGTCTGTGTCAACACCCAGCCCAACCTCAGGAGATGCGATGCTGTCCCGCACTGACCTCCGAGGCAGTACGCCTACGCTCGCGCAATTGCGGCGTGCACTGCCTCGCGGAGGTACCGATGTCAACTCCGTGCTGCCCACGGTGACGCCGGTTGTGGAAGACATCGCCGCTCATGGGTCGTCCGCCGCGCTCGACTACGGCGAGAAGTTCGACCGCGTCCGACCGGAGTCGGTACGAGTTCCGGCCGATGTCATCGCGGCAGCGCTGAGCAATCTCACCCCCGACATTGCCGATGCACTGCGTGAGTCGATCGCCCGCGCCCGCAAGGTCCACGCGGATCAACGTCGCAGCACCACCCGCACTCAGGTAGTACCCGGTGGCGCCGTCAGCGAGAAGTGGATTCCGGTACGTCGCGTCGGCCTCTACGTACCCGGTGGGAATGCCGTGTACCCGTCCAGCGTGGTGATGAACGTCGTGCCCGCGCAAGAAGCGGGCGTCAGCTCACTCGTTGTCGCTTCGCCGCCGCAGGCCGCCTTCGACGGCTGGCCGCACCCGACGATCCTGGCTGCCTGCGCGCTACTCGGCGTCGATGAGGTGTGGGCCGTCGGCGGTGCTCAGGGCATTGCGCTGCTCGCCTATGGCGGCGAAGACACCGACGCGACGACACTCGATCCGGTCGACCTCATCACCGGTCCGGGCAATATCTATGTCACCGCCGCGAAACGCCTGGTCCGTAGCGTCGTCGGTATCGACTCGGAGGCCGGGCCCACCGAGATCGCTATCCTCGCCGACGATTCGGCCGATCCCGCGCACGTGGCGGCTGACCTGATCAGTCAGGCCGAACATGACGTCATCGCCGCGTCGGTGCTGGTCACCGACAGCGAGGCGTTCGCCGACGCCGTCGATGCCGCGGTCATCGACCAGGCTGCGGCAACCAAACATTCCGAACGAGTGGCCGAAGCCCTCACCGGGCCCCAGTCGGGGATCGTCCTCGTCGACGACCTCGACGCGGGCATCGCCGTCGTCGACGCCTACGCCGCTGAACACCTAGAGATCCAGACCCGCGACGCCGCGGCGGTCGCAGAGCGAATCACGAACGCCGGCGCGATCTTCGTCGGTGCGTATTCTCCTGTGTCCCTTGGTGATTACTGTGCCGGATCCAACCACGTCCTCCCGACATCGGGGTCGGCGCGGCACGCTTCTGGACTCTCGGTGCAGACCTTCCTCAAAGGTGTACACGTCATCGACTATGACGAAGCCGCACTGAACGACGTTGCCGCAGCCGTCATTACGCTCGCGGACGCGGAAGATCTGCCCGCACACGGTGATGCGGTAAAGCGTCGGTTCGCCGCGCAGTTCGGTCTCTCGTGACCGCGGCGGAGCGCGCGACGGCGCATGACGTACGTATTCCGGGCGCGCGGATTACCCTCGCTGACCTTCCGCTGCGTGACAACTTACGTGGCAAAAGCCCTTATGGCGCACCGCAACTCGATGTGCCCTACCAGCTCAACACCAACGAGAATCCGCACCCGCCGTCGCAGGCACTGATCGACGACGTCGCCGAGTCGATCCGTGCCGCGGCAGGTGAACTGCACCGCTATCCCGACCGCGATGCCGTGGCCTTGCGTACCGAGCTGGCGCAATACCTCAGTGCCGCAACGGGTGTCGAGCTGAGCGCGGAGAATCTCTGGGCAGCCAACGGGTCTAACGAGATTCTGCAGCAACTGCTGCAGGCCTTCGGCGGTCCGGGGCGTACCGCGTTGGGATTTGTGCCGTCCTATTCGATGCACCCGATCATTTCCGAGGGTATCGACACCACCTGGCTGGAAACCAAACGCGCCGGGGATTTCTCGATTGATCTCGACTTCGCATTGAGTGAAATCACCTCGCGCACACCCGATGTCGTATTCGTGACGTCGCCGAATAATCCCACCGGCTCATCGATACCGAATAACGACCTGCGCGCCATCGTCGAAGCGGCGCCGGGAATCGTCATCGTCGACGAGGCATACGGAGAGTTCTCCGAGCAGCCAAGTGCTGTCGAGTTGATCGACGAGTTTCCGACCAAGGTCGTCGTATCCCGCACGATGAGTAAGGCATTCGCCTTCGCCGGCGGGCGGCTGGGCTACTTCGCAGCCGCACCGGCGGTCATCGACGCGGTGATGTTGGTGCGCCTGCCGTATCACCTCTCGGTGATCACGCAGGCCGCCGCGCGGGCGGCATTGCGGCACGCCGACGACACCCTCGCGGGTGTCGCCAAGATCATCGCCGAACGCAAGCGAGTCGTCGCCGAACTCACCGCGATGGGTTATCGGGTCGCCGAGTCCGACGCCAATTTCGTGCTCTTCGGCGACTTCGTCGACGCCGCGGCAAGCTGGCAACGTTATCTCGACGACGGCGTGTTGATCCGCGATGTCGGCATCAGTGGGCATCTACGTGTCACGATCGGGTTGGCGCCGGAGAATGATGCCTTCTTGACCGTCAGCCAGAAATTGGCCGAATCGGGCGCCGGGAGCGTCGGCGAGCGAGCCCAGTCCATTACGAGTACCGAGTGAGGGTGCAATGACCACACCGAGCAGCGGGACGAACGATCGGATCGCGAAGATCGAACGCACCACCCGCGAATCGTCGATCAGCGTCGAGATCAATCTCGACGGCACCGGCCAAACCGACATTTCCACCGGTGTCGCGTTCTACGACCACATGCTCACCGCGTTCGGACAGCACGGAAGCTTCGATCTGACGGTGCGCGCCGAGGGGGACGTCGAGATCGAGTCACACCACACCGTCGAAGACACCGCCATCGTGTTAGGGCAGGCGTTTGGCGAAGCGCTGGGGGATAAGCGTGGCATTCGCCGCTTCGCCGACGCCTGGATCCCGATGGACGAGACCTTGGCTCAGGCTGTGGTCGATGTGTCGGGCCGACCCTACTTCGTGCATGTCGGCGAGCCGGATCACCTGTTGACCGCCGCGATAGGCGGCGGCACACCTGATAACGGTAAGCCGTCGGTGCCGTACAACACGGTGATCAACCGCCATGTCTTCGAGTCCTTCGCGCTTAACGCGCGGATCGCGCTGCACGTACGTGTGCTCTATGGCCGCGACCAGCACCACATCACCGAGGCAGAGTACAAAGCGGTGGCGCGGGCATTGCGGGCTGCGGTCGAGCCCGATCCTCGGGTGAGTGGAATCCCCTCCACGAAGGGGAGTCTGTGACCAAGAAAATCACCATCCTCGACTATGGCTCGGGCAACTTGCGCTCCGCGCAGCGCGCACTTGAACGCGTCGGCGCCGACGTCACGGTCACTGCGGATCGGGATGCCGCTTTGAACGCGGACGGGCTTGTCGTCCCCGGCGTCGGTGCTTACGAAGCATGTATGGCCGGGCTCAAACAGGTACGCGGCGACCGCACTATCGGTCAGCGACTGGCCGGCGGACGACCGGTCCTGGGGATCTGCGTCGGCATGCAGATCCTGTTCGAGCGCGGCGTCGAATTCGGCGTGCAAACCGAAGGCTGCGGCGAGTGGCCCGGCGAGGTCAGCCAGTTGCATGCCCCGGTGCTGCCCCATATGGGCTGGAATACCGTTGAGGCGCCGAAGGATTCGATTCTCTTCGACGGGTTTGACGCCGACGAGCGGTTCTACTTCGTGCATTCCTACGCGGCGCAGACCTGGGCGTGGAAGGCGGAGGATTCCCGACTCCCACCGGCGAAGTTGACGTGGTCAACGCATGGCGACCGGTTTCTCGCCGCGGTGGAAAATGGCCCCTTGTCGGCGACTCAGTTCCACCCGGAGAAGTCCGGCGACGCGGGCGCGCAACTGCTACAGAATTGGCTGGAGGCGCTGTAGATGGCGAAAGATAAAGCACCGCAACCTTTTTCATTCGTCCGCCTCGCGTTGCTGGCCCTTGGTGCCGGCGCGATCGTCTTGGTGGTCTCCATTCCGATCATTCTGCTGCTGGCGCAATGGTCGGTCACCGCCGGACTGATCGCCGCCCTGGTCGCCATCATCGCGATCATCGCCGCGATCGGCTTGGTTTCGCAACGGATCGTCGGGCAGGCCGAGCAGCAACTCAAAGATGAAATCGCACAACGAGAACAAGAGAGAAACAACCACGGTGGCTGACAACACGACCGCAACATCCCGACTGCCCCGAACCCTCGAACTGCTGCCCGCGGTCGACGTGGCCGACGGTCAGGCCGTGCGCCTCGTC
The DNA here is from genome assembly GCF_000241305.1 of Gordonia effusa NBRC 100432. GTDB lineage: Bacteria > Actinomycetota > Actinomycetes > Mycobacteriales > Mycobacteriaceae > Gordonia > Gordonia effusa. Next base: position 87,948 of record NZ_BAEH01000073.1, on the reverse strand, counting down.
CAAGGCGCCGCCGGGTCGGAGACCTCGTACGGCTCGCCGCGCGATGCCGCGCTGGCCTGGCAGAACGACGGTGCCGAGTGGATCCATCTGGTCGACCTCGACGCCGCGTTCGGTCGCGGAGACAACCGTGCGTTACTCGCGAGCGTGGTCGAAGAACTGACCAGCGTGAAGATCGAACTGTCCGGCGGGATCCGGGACGACGAATCGCTGGTCGCCGCACTCGCTACCGGCTGTACTCGCGTCAATCTTGGTACCGCCGCGTTGGAAAACCCGGAATGGTGCCGTCGGGCGATAGCCGAGCACGGGGACCGCATCGCGGTGGGGCTAGATGTCATCCGGGAGGGCGACTCCTACCGTCTACGGGGTCGTGGTTGGGTCACCGACGGCGGCGATCTGTGGGAGGTGCTCGAACGCCTCAATAACGACGGGTGCGCCCGGTATGTGGTTACCGACGTTTCCAAAGATGGCACCCTTGCCGGCCCGAATCTGGAATTGCTGGAGCAGGTCGCCGCGGCTACCGACGCGCCGATCGTCGCCTCGGGCGGCGTATCGACCGTCGACGATCTGGTCGCCATCGCCGGCCTGACGGATGTCGGCGTCGAGGGTGCCATTGTCGGAAAGGCGCTATACGCCGGCCGCTTCACCCTGCCGCAAGCTCTCGCCGCCGTCGCTCAACAGAACGGCGACCGACCCGCGTGAATCTGGACCTGCCCGAATTGATGAGTACCGCCGCGTCGGTACTCGACTCCGTCGTGCCGGTCTTCGCCGACGGATTGGGCGCGCCCAGCGCGGTTGCCAAGGGCCGCAACGACTTCGCCACTCAGATTGATCTCGACCTCGAGCGTCTGATCTCCGACCAACTCGCCGATCGCACCGGACTGCCGGTACACGGTGAGGAATTCGGTGGGCCACCGGTCGACTCTTCGACGGTGTGGGTGCTCGACCCGATCGATGGCACCTTCAACTATTCGTCCGGTATGCCACTGACCGGCATGTTGCTTTCGTTGGTTGCCGACGGACAACCGCTGATCGGGCTGACGTGGCTGCCGTTACTCGACCGGCGCTACGCGGCATACGACGGCTCGCCGCTGTATTGCAACGGCCAGGAGCTGCCGCGGTTGCCAATCGACGAGGACCTGTCGTCGTCGGTGCTGGCGTATGGCGCCTTCAACGCGAAGTCGAAAGGCCGCTACTTCGGTGCGCGTCGGATTGACCTGCTCACCGAACTGAGTTCGCGGGTTTCGCGTATCAGAATGCTCGGCAGCACCGGCGTGGATCTCGCCTTCACCGCGGCCGGCGTGTTCGGCGGCGCGATTACCTTCGGCGGACATCCCTGGGATAACGCCGCTGGCGCGTTGCTCGTGCGGTCGGCTGGCGGCATCGTCTCCGACGTCGACGGCAACCCGTGGTCGGTATCGTCGCCCTCACTTGTCGCCGGAAGCCCTGGACTACACGCGCAGGTGCTGACGTTGATCGAAGAGATCATCGCCGGCAATTGGAAGGAAGAATCATGACCGGGAGGACTTCTCTATGACCGTCGCGATCCGCGTCATCCCTTGTCTCGACGGTGTTGTTTGTGACGTCTCGACCGGGAGGACTTCTCTATGACCGTCGCGATCCGCGTCATCCCTTGTCTCGACGTGGACAACGGGCGAGTGGTCAAAGGCGTCAACTTCGAGAATTTGCGCGATGCTGGCGACCCGGTCGAACTTGCCGCGCGTTACGACGCCGAAGGCGCCGACGAACTCACCTTTCTCGACGTCACCGCATCCAGTTCGGGCCGCGCGACGATGCTCGACGTCGTCAAGCGCACCGCCGATCAAATTTTCATCCCGTTGACGGTCGGCGGGGGCATCCGCACCCCCGACGATGTCGACGTCATGCTTCGTGCGGGCGCCGACAAGGTCAGCGTCAACACTGCCGCCATCGCCCGTCCCGAAGTCCTTGACGAGATGAGCAAGCGATTCGGCTCACAGTGCATCGTCCTGTCTGTCGACGCCCGAACGGTTCCGGCCGGTTCCGCGCCGACGCCGTCGGGCTGGGAGGTCACCACCCACGGTGGCCGTAAAGGTACTGGCATCGACGCTGTCGAATGGGCGCGGCGCGGACAAGAGCTCGGCGTCGGCGAGATTCTGCTCAATTCGATGGATGCAGATGGCACCAAAGCCGGTTTCGACCTCGCGATGCTCACCGCGGTACGCGCCGCGGTCGACGTGCCGGTGATCGCCAGCGGCGGCGCCGGCAAAGTCAGCGACTTCCCGCCCGCGGTCGACGCCGGCGCCGACGCCGTGTTGGCCGCGTCGGTATTCCATTTCGGCGAGTTGACCATCGGCGAGGTGAAGGCGGCGATGTCGCAACACGGCATCGTGGTCCGGACGGCCGGGGCGAGCGAAGCGACGGGAAATGTCGGGGCGAGCGAAGCGACGGGAAATTTAGGAGTCGACGCATGAGTGACACTCTCGATCCGCGGATCGCTTCCCGGCTCAAACGTAACGCCGACGGGCTATTCGCGGCCGTCGCTCAAGAGCGTGAAACGGGCATCGTGCTTATGCAGGCGTGGATGGACGACACGGCTCTCGCTCGTACGCTGGCGACCGGCCGGGCCACCTACTACTCGCGGTCCCGACAGCAGTACTGGGTCAAAGGCGAGACCAGTGGCCACGAGCAATATGTGCGCGAAGCGCGGCTGGATTGCGATGGCGATACGGTGTTGCTGGTCGTCGATCAGATCGGCCCGGCCTGCCACACCGGTAATCACAGCTGTTTCGACACCGAGGCGTTGCCGCTCAATCACGCTGCGTCACAAGCTAACCCGTCGGGCGAATAGGAGAACCCACATGCCCCTAATCCAGATCTCGCAGACGCCCGGTCTGTCCGAGCGCGTCAAGCGCGAGACGATCGCGGCGGTGACCGAGGCATATGCCAAGGCCACCGGCAAGAATCCGGATTCGGTGTGGGTGACTATCACCGAAGTGCCGCGTTCGCAGTGGGGAGTCGGGGGAGAACCCCTCGGATGAGTGACGCGGCGACCACTACCACCCTGGAGACCTTTCTCGACCTCGCTAAGGATCACCGTGTCGTTCCGGTGACCCGTAAGGTGCTCGCCGACTCGGAGACACCGTTGTCGGCGTACCGCAAATTGGCTGGTGATCGGCCCGGCACCTTCTTGCTGGAGTCGGCCGAGAACGGGCGTTCCTGGTCGCGCTGGTCGTTCATAGGCGCCGGTTCACCCGCCGCTCTCACCGTCACCGACGGGGAAGCGAGTTGGTGGGGCCATACTCCCGCCGGCGCTCCGGTTGGCGGCGATCCGCTTGCGGCACTTGCCAAGTCGCTGGAACTGCTCGCCACCGATCGACTGCCCGATATGCCACCGCTGACCGGTGGATTCGTGGGGTTCATGGCCTACGACATGGTGCGCCGGCTCGAACGGCTGCCGGAGAACACCGTCGACGATTTGCATCTGCCGGATCTGTTTATGCTGTTGGCCACCGACCTCGCCGCCGTCGATCATCACGAGGGCACCATCACGTTGATCGCCAACGCGGTCAATTGGGATGGCAGCGACGAACGCGCCGAGCAGGCGTATGCCGACGCGGTTGCCCGGCTCGACGAGATGACGACCGCGCTGCTCGCCCCGGCGTCGTCGACTGTCTCGGCATTCGATCGGCCCGCGCCCGATTACACCTCCCAACGGACCCTTGATGACTACCGAGAGATCGTCACCAGCCTGGTCGGCGAGATCGAAGCGGGTGAAGCGTTCCAGGTGGTGCCGTCGATGCGGTTCGAAATGGATACCGACGCTGATCCATTCGACGTGTATCGCGTTCTGCGAGCATCGAATCCGAGCCCCTATATGTACCTGTTGCGGGTACCGCAGACCGATGAGCGCCCCGCGTACACCATCGTCGGCTCCAGCCCCGAAGCGTTGGTCACCGTTAGCGATCGCGTCGCCACCACTCATCCGATCGCGGGCACCCGCTGGCGCGGAAAAACCGAGGAAGAGGACCAACTTCTCGGCAAAGGCCTGCTGGCCGATGAGAAAGAGAATTCCGAGCATCTGATGCTCGTCGACCTCGGCCGCAACGACCTGGGCCGCGTCTGCAAACCGGGCACGGTGACCGTGAGCGACTATCGGCATATCGAGCGGTATAGCCATGTCATGCACCTGGTCTCGACGGTGTCCGGTGAGTTGCGTGAGGACAAGCAGGCGCTCGATGCCGTCGCCGCGTGTTTCCCCGCGGGCACGCTGACCGGTGCGCCGAAGGTGCGGGCGATGGAATTGATCGACGAACACGAGATCACTAGACGCGGCCTCTATGGCGGCATCGTCGGCTATCTCGACTTCGCCGGCGATGCCGACACCGCGATCGCCATTCGCACGGCGTTGATGCGGTCGGGCGAGGACGGACGGTCGGCGCGGGCGTTCGTACAGGCCGGTGGCGGCGTCGTCGCCGACAGCGAAGCCGAATACGAGTACAACGAGGCCCGAAATAAGGCTACCGCCGTGCTCAACGCCATCGCGGCGGCGTCGACAATGCGTCGGGTGGGCGAGTGAGCAAAGTCGAAAGCAGCTCATCGAAAACGGTGCTCCGACGCCGGCAGGTGTTTGCCGCGATTGCATTGATCGCGGGCGCTGCCACCCTGTGGGCCGCATCGCGCATGGTCTGGGCCACGCTTACCGTCACCGACGACCTCTCGCCGGTTCAAGCGATGGATGTGCATGGTTCGGACTGGAGTCCGTGGCTGATGCCACTGGCGCTGGTTCTGCTGGCGGCGATTGCCGCGGGTGCGGCGTTGCGTGGCTGGGCTCTGCGGGCCGTCGCCATTCTGGTCGCCCTTTGTGGCGTACTCGCTGCGTCGCCCGCGGTGTCGTTACTGATCGGCGGCGATAACGACTCCTACGCCGCAAAGGCGATAGATCTGTCTCCGCGGTTCCGGCTGCTGCTGGTCAGTACCAATGACTGGGCCAGCGTGGTCGTTCTTGTCGCCGCGGCACTAGCGGTGCTCGGCGGCGTCCTGCTCCTACGCGTGGCCAACGGAGATCGGATGTCGTCGAAATACGAGTCGCCTGCGGCACGTCGCGCCGAACTGGAGAAGAAGACCTTCCGGGAATACCGCGAGCGCCAGCGGGAGCAGTCATCCGATCCGGAGTCCTCGGCTCCGGAAAGTGAACGGCTGCTCTGGGATGCGCTGGATACCGGCGTAGATCCAACTGACGAAGAGCGCGAACGCACCGACGGCGCATAGGTTGCCGTGGCGGCAGTGGCGTAAGCCACGCCCCGGAGAAATGACCCGCCGGTGGCCGGTCTACCCTTGGAGAACCGGCAATACGACCGGATAGTCACCACCGGACGTCGCCGAAGCGGGCGGCACCAAATGGATCGGTCGGAACAGGTTTTCGACGGTTGAGCAGAAGGGGCGCCGCAGTGTCGAACACGCAGACGGTACTCGACTCGATTATCGAGGGAGTAAAAGCTGATGTGGCCGCACGCGAGGCCGTCGTCGACTACGAGACAGTCAAGGCGGCGGCGGCGAAAGCCCCGGCACCGCGCGACGCGATGGCCGCTCTTCGGTTGCCGGGCATTGGCGTGATCGCAGAGGTCAAGCGCGCCAGTCCGTCCAAAGGTGATCTCGCGAGCATCGGCGACCCGGCCGAATTGGCGAAGGCCTATGAGGCCGGAGGTGCGCGCATCATCAGCGTGCTGACCGAAGAACGACGCTTCCGGGGCTCTCTTGCTGACCTCGACGCGGTTCGGGCTGCTGTCGATATTCCGGTGTTGCGCAAAGACTTTATCGTCGGTCCCTATCAGATCCACGAGGCCCGTGCGCATGGCGCCGACGTCATCCTGCTTATTGTCGCCGCGCTAGAACAGACGGTTCTCGAGTCGCTGCTCGACCGGACCGAATCGCTCGGCATGACCGCTCTTGTCGAGGTTCACACCGAAGAAGAAGCCGATCGTGCGTTGTCGGCCGGCGCCAAGGTCGTCGGTGTGAACGCCCGAAACCTCAAAACCCTGACCGTTGATCGTGATTGCTTCAGTCGGATCGCCCCCGGACTGCCGACCGAGGTTATCCGGATCGCCGAGTCGGGGGTGCGTGGCACGGCCGATCTGCTCGCGTACGCCGGCGCTGGTGCTGACGCCGTTCTGGTCGGCGAAGGGCTTGTCACCAGCGGCGACCCGCGCGCCGCGGTGTCGGAACTGGTCACCGCCGGTACGCATCCATCATGTCCCAAACCTGTTCGCTGACAACATAATTGGATCCATGAGTACTGACTCGACTTCCGTGAACTATCCACCGGCCAGCGCCGGAGTGGCCACTCGCACGTCACTCGAGGCAGACGAGGGCGGCCACTTCGGGGTCTATGGCGGCCGGCATGTACCGGAGGCGTTGATGGCGGTCATCGACGAGGTCGCCACCACCTATGAGAAGGTGCGGTCGGACGCGGACTTTTTGGCGGAACTCGATCGATTACAGCGCGACTACACCGGGCGCCCGTCACCGCTGTACGAAGCGAAGCGGCTTTCCGAATTTGCCGGTGGCGCAAGGATTTTCCTCAAGCGCGAAGACCTCAACCACACCGGTTCGCATAAGATCAACAATGTGCTCGGCCAGGCGTTGCTCGCCGTTCGGATGGGCAAACCGCGCGTCATCGCCGAGACCGGGGCTGGCCAGCACGGTGTCGCGACGGCCACCGCGTGTGCGCTGCTCGGCCTCGAATGTGTCATTTACATGGGACGAGTGGACACCGATCGTCAGGCGCTCAATGTCGCTCGGATGCGACTTCTCGGCGCGACCGTGATCGCCGTCGACAACGGCTCGGCCACTCTCAAAGACGCGATCAACGAGGCTATGCGTGACTGGGTCACCAACGCGCACAACACTTATTACTGTTTCGGTACCGCGGCCGGTCCGCATCCCTTCCCGACGATGGTCCGCGATCTGCAACGCGTCGTCGGCCTTGAGGCACGCGCCCAGATCCAAGAGCAGTCCGGGCGACTACCCGACGCCGTGGTGGCCTGTGTTGGCGGTGGATCGAATGCGATCGGCATTTTCCATCCATTCATCGACGACGCGTCGGTCAAGCTGGTCGGCTATGAGGCAGCCGGCGACGGCGTCGAATCCGGCCGGCACGCAGCGACTTTCACCGGCGGAACGCCAGGTGCGTTTCAGGGTGCGTATTCGTACCTGTTGCAGGACGAAGACGGCCAGACCATCGAAAGCCATTCCATCTCAGCGGGTTTGGACTATCCAGGCGTCGGGCCCGAGCATGCCTATCTCAAGGATATCGGCCGCGCCGACTATCAACCAATCACCGATACCGAGGCGATGGATGCGCTGCGGTTGCTCAGTCGCCGCGAGGGGATCATTCCAGCGATCGAGTCGGCACATGCTGTCGCGGGTGCGCTGAAACTCGGACAAGAACTGGGCAAGGACGCGATCATCGTGGTCAGCCTGTCCGGTCGAGGGGACAAGGACGTCGACGCCGCCGGCCGTTGGTTCGGACTGTTCGACCGTCCGCAATCGGAGAGTGACGACAAATGACTGTCAAGACCGCACCGTCGAAGCTGGGGTCGGTTTTCGCGCAGTGCCGCGGCGAGGATCGAAGTGCCCTCATCGGCTACCTTCCGGTCGGCTATCCGACGGTTGAGAACTCCATCGATTCGTTCAAGACGATGGTCGAATCCGGTTGCGACATCATCGAAGTCGGCGTTCCGTATTCCGATCCGGTGATGGACGGCCCGACCATCCAGGACGCCGCCGACGAAGCGCTGCGCAATGGGGTGCGGGTGCGCGACGTGTTCACCGCCGTCGAGGCCATCGCGTCGGCCGGAGGGCAGGCGGTTGTGATGAGTTACTGGAATCCGGTGCTTGCCTACGGGGTCGAGAACTTCGCTCGTGACCTGGCCGCCGCGGGCGGCGCCGGGCTGATCACGCCCAACCTCATTCCAGAGGAGGGCACGGCATGGCACGAGGCGTCCGACGCGTACGGGTTGGACCGGATCTACTTGGTCGCGCCGTCGTCGACCACCGAACGTATCGCGCTGACCGTCGACTCCTGCCGTGGATTCGTCTACGCGGCATCGACGATGGGCGTCACCGGCGCTCGTAACGCGGTATCGAATGCGGCTCCCGAATTGTGCGCACGAGTCCGCGACTACTCCGACATCCCGATTGGCGTCGGGCTTGGTGTCCGTGACGGTCGTCAGGCCGCCGAGATCGCACAGTACGCCGACGGCGTGATCGTCGGATCGGCACTCGTCACCGCTGCCGCGGCAGGTCTCGACGAATTGTCGGGTTTGGTCAGCGAACTCGCCGAAGGCGTTCGCAAGGAGTACTGAACACCCAACACGCGACCTCATCGCGCTGCTGACGGCGGCGGCCACGTTAGGGTTGGGTTCGTGACTAGCACGACGGTTCTCGCCTATATTCCGAGTCCACCGCAGGGTGTATGGCATCTCGGGCCGCTCCCAATCCGCGCCTACGCGTTGTTCATCATCCTTGGCATCATCGTCGGCTGCTGGTGGGGATCGCGCCGTTGGATCGCGCGCGGCGGGCAGGAAGGCGAAGTACTCGACGTCGCGGTGTGGGCCGTCCCGTTCGGTCTGATCGGTGGTCGGATCTATCACGTCATGACCGACTGGTCGACCTACTTCGGTTCCAACGCCGAGAAGACGCCGATTGACGCGCTGAAGGTCTGGGAAGGCGGACTTGGCATTTGGGGTGCGGTGGCATTCGGTGCGTTGGGTGCGTGGCTCGGGTGCCGCCGACATGGCATCAAATTAGGTCCGTTCGGTGACGCCATCGCGCCGGCGATTCTCCTCGCACAGGCGATCGGCCGGATCGGCAACTACTTCAACCAGGAACTCTTCGGCGGAACGACGACGCTGCCGTGGGGTCTGGAGATCTTCGATCGCCGAAACTCCTATGGACAGGTTGGACCCAACGTCATCGACGGCGTGTCTACCGGAAACGTCAACAGCGGTTTGCTGCCAGCGGTCCACCCGACATTTCTCTACGAATTGCTGTGGAATGTGCTCGTCGTGTTGGTGTTGATCGGTCTCGATCGATACTTGCGTATCGGACACGGTCGGCTGTTCGCGCTTTACGTCGCCGGCTATTGCCTCGGGCGGTTCGGCATCGAATTAATGCGCACCGACCACGCAACCGAAATTCTCGGCGTACGGATCAACGTGTTCACAGCAGCGATCGTATTCGCCTGTGCGGCTGCCTATTTCGCGTTGGCGCCAAAGGGGCGCGAATTAGGGTTGACGATGTACCGGCCATGGCGCGCGGACGAACTTGAGCACGCCGGGGTCGTGGGCTACGTCGATCCCTTCGCTGAAGATGACAACGAGTTCGACGACGGCGCCGCGACCGAGAGTTTCGATGCTGTCGAATCCGGCGGCGTCGGCGACGCGCCGACCACCCAGCTCACGAAGGTCGATGCCGCCGAGTCGGAACCAGTGGAAAACCTCGACGGCGACTTGACCGACACCGACCCCGCCGAGTCGCTTGCACCGGTTGATGACGAGCTGATCGAGGAGGCGGGCGCTGATGACAGCGATACCGCCAGCGGCGACGATACCGTGGGCGACGAAGCTGATGGCGACGAAACTGATGGCGACGAAACTGATGGCGACGATTCGGTCGCAGATGCGGCCGCAGCGGTCCCCGTTGTGGCCGCTGCTGATCACGATGACGATGATGATGATGATCGCATTGTGTCCGCGAAACGCGAGATCGCCGCGTCGGCCGCGACGATCTTCGAGTTGATCGCCGACCCGGCACAGCAGCCCCGCTGGGATGGAAACGGGAATCTGGCGCATGCGGCCGACGGCCAGCGAATCCACAAGGTGGGAGACGTTTTCGAGACAACGATTACGCGTGGCCAAGTCCGGCGCAATCACGTTGTCGAGTTCGAGGAGAACAAGTTGATCGCCTGGTTGCCGTCGCAACCGGATGACACCCCGCCCGGGCATTTGTGGCGTTGGGAACTCGCCGCGGCCGACGACGGCCATACGATCGTCACGCATACCTATGACTGGACGCGGCTCGACGATCCCAAACGACTCGAGCGTGCCCGATGGACGACCGAAGACAAGCTGCGGGCGTCGATCGATCGGCTCGCGGAGTTGGTCGAGGGGCAACTCGACGGCGATTCGACCGGGACTTCCACGGCGGAGGTCGAGGAAGCCGGGTCGGCGGAGGTTGAGTCGACCGAGACCGAGTCGACCGAGACGGGGACGACCGAGACGGGATCGCCCCAGTCCGACGACATCGCCGAGCAAGCACAGACCCCGAATATCACGCCCAATATCGTCAAACGGGCCGATGCCGGTGCGACAGACGCCAAGTCCGAATCGGACGATTCTCCTGACGCCAAGTAACGGCACATGACGTCGAAGTGACAAGTGGTGCGGGGGTGCACGCGCGGGGTATCGACACGACTAAGCTCGCCTAGGTGACTCGTCGAACAAAAATCGTATGCACCCTTGGCCCAGCGACGTCGACCGATGAACGAGTGCGCGAACTCGTCGATGCCGGAATGAATGTAGCCCGGTTGAACTTCAGTCACGGCGAGCACGCCGACCATGCCGAGATGTATGGCCGGGTGCGTCGGGCAAGTGATGCGACCGGCAAGGCCGTCGGCATTCTCGCCGACCTTCAAGGTCCGAAGATTCGTCTGGGTCGATTCGCCCAGGACCGTACCGTGTGGGAGAACGGCGAAGAGGTCCGCATCACCGTCGAGGATGTCGCCGGTACCCACGATCGGGTCTCGACTACCTACAAAGAACTCGCGCGAGATGCGAAGGCCGGTGACCGGCTCCTCGTCGACGACGGCAAGGTCGGCCTGAGGGTGACCGCGGTTGATGGCGATGACGTCGTGTGTGTGGTCACCGAAGGGGGACCGGTCAGCAACAACAAGGGCATTTCGTTGCCCGGCATGAACGTATCGGTTCCGGCGATGTCGGAGAAAGACCTCGCCGACCTCGAGTTCGCACTGGATCTCGGCGTTGACCTCATCGCGTTATCGTTCGTGCGCAGCCCCGCCGACATCGAACTCGTACATGAGGTGATGGATCGGGTCGGACGTCGGATACCGGTGATCGCGAAGCTGGAGAAGCCGGAGGCGATCGACAACTTGGAGGCCATTGTGTTGGCCTTCGATGCGATTATGGTCGCCCGCGGCGATCTCGGTGTGGAACTGCCACTCGAAGAGGTTCCGTTGGTGCAGAAGCGTGCTATTCAGATGGCGCGTGAGAACGCGCGACCGGTGATTGTCGCTACGCAGATGCTCGAGTCGATGATCGAGAATTCGCGGCCGACTCGTGCCGAGGCATCCGACGTCGCCAACGCGGTCCTCGACGGTGCGGACGCGGTAATGCTGTCAGGCGAGACATCCGTGGGTAAATTCCCGATCGAAGCGGTCGCGACGATGGATCGCATCGCCAAAACCGTCGAGAGCGGGTCACGGGAGGTACCGCCGCTCGACCACGTCCCGCGTACCAAACGAGGCGTCATATCGTTCGCGGCCCGGGAAATCGGTGAGCGGCTCGACGTGAAGGCTCTCGTTGCGTTCACGCAGTCGGGTGACACGGTGCGCCGGCTGGCGCGGCTGCATTCGCGGCTGCCGCTACTGGCGTTCACCCCCATTCAGGAAGTGCGCAGTCAGCTCGCGTTGAGTTGGGGCACTGAGACATTCATCGTCGACAAGGTCACCGACACCGACCAGATGATCGATCAGGTGGATCACCAGTTGCTGGATATCGGGCGGCTAGAAGTAGGTGACACGGTGGTGATCGTGGCAGGCGCTCCGCCAGCCACCGTCGGCTCGACGAACCTGATCCACATCCACAAGATCGGCGAGCAAGACCACTGAGGTTAGCGCTGGGTCGCTGGGGCCCTACTTCGCTGGTCCCCGGCGAACACGAGTCGAGTTACCTATGTCGCTAGTCGAGTTGCCCGGCGAGGCGCGAGTCGAGTTACCTATGTCGCTGGTCGAGTTGCTCGGCGAACGCGAGTCGCGGTATCTACGTCGCTGGTCGAGTACCCGGCGAACGCGAGTCGCGGTATCTACGTCGCTGGTCGAGTGCCCGGCGAACGCGAGTCGCGGTATCTACGTCGCTGGTCGAGTGCCCGGCGAGGCGCCAGCCGAGTCGGGTGTATCGAGACCAACGTCGACGCCACACCAGCCGGGTGTGACTCCACCACCAACGCGTCACTACTGTGGTTGACGTGACTGATACGCGGACCGAGTCAGAAGACCTCGGCAAATTGCTCGCACTGCTCGACGTCGCGCAGGTCGACGAGAATGAATTCGTCGGCCAGCACCCGGAGCAGGTAACCGCCCGTACCTTCGGCGGCCAGTTACTCGGGCAGGGGGTTGTCGCCGCGTCACGCACCCTGACCCGTGGCAATCCGCCGATACACGCGCTACATGCCCACTTCATCCGCGGTGGTGATGTGAAGCAGCCCATGACATATCGGGTTGACCGCTATCGCGACGGTAAGTCATTCGCTAACCGGCAAGTGACCGCGGTCCAGGGCGACGACGTTATCTTCACCATGTTGGTCGCCTTCCAGGACAACACCGCTGGGTTGGATCATGCCGTCGAGATTCCCGAGGTGCCCTACCCCGAGGAGTTGCCGCCTCTCGGCGAGCATTTCAAGGGGTTCGAGGATCGCGTAGCGGCGTTCGTAAACGCCTTGCACCCCATCGACATTCGATTCGCCAACGACCCCAGTTGGAAGATGCGCGAGGCCGGCGAAACGCTTACCAGCAACCGGGTATGGATGAAGACCGATGGGACGATGCCGGACGATCCGAGTTTGCATGTGGGCGCGATGTGCTACGCCTCGGATACGACGGTGCTCGACTCGATCATCACTACGCACGGGTTGTCGTGGGGGATCGATCGATTATTCGCTGCCACGGTGAATCATTCGATGTGGTTTCATCGTGAATTCCGGTTCGATGAATGGATGCTCTACGCGACGGAGTCGCCGACGGCGGCCGGTTCCCGCGGCATCGGCTCCGGGCGATTCTTCAATCGCGACGGCACGTTGGCGACTTCGGTTGTGCAAGAAGCGTTGATCAAATACTTCCCGCCGAAAAAGAAGGACTGAAGATGGAATCGGATCGACCCGACGAGAAGCCGCAAACCGACGAGACGGCTGATGCAACGGCCGACGGTTCGGCCTCCGAGGTCGAACCTGCTGCGGCACAACAGTTTGCGCCGTGGGAGCGTGCTCAGCAGCCACAGTCCGAGCAGGCAGCCGAGCCTGAGCAGGCGGCCGAGTCCGATCAGACGGTTCAGCCGGCGCAGTCTTCACATCCGTTTGACCCGTGGATGGCGCCCTCGGCCTATCCACAAGGCAACTACGAGACGGGTCCCCAATACTCGGGTGCGCCGCAATATCAAAGTGCGCCACAGCATTTCGATGGTCAGTATGGTGATCCGCAGCATGGTGGAGCCCAGTACATCGGTGATCAGCCCTACGGTGCGGCCCAGCCGTACAGTGCGCCGCAACCCTATGGTGCGGCCCAACCCTATGGTGCGGCCCAGCCGTATGGCGTCATGCCGCCACCTCCCAGTGAACCGGCGCAAATGTGGATGCCCCCGGGCCCGTATCTGACGCAGAGTACGTGGCGTAAGCGCTGGAAGATGCCGGTCATCGTGGGAAGCTCCGTTGTCGGAGCGTTGATGGCCGTGATAGCGGTGTTCGCGCTGCTCGTCGGGTCGGTGAACAGTTCGGTGTTCACCGCTAAGGGCATCGTCATCGTCGCGTGCCAATCCGGCTCGGTGATTCAAGACATGATCAAGACCGGGACCAAAGTCGAAATCTGGGCGCAAGACGGGCGCCTGGAGGGAACGACGAAACTCGGACCGAAGCAGGTCGGCAAGTCCGAGTCCGGATCGCCGGTGTGCTATGCGGAGTTCGAAGTAGAGCAGGTGCGTGCGGATCAGGCCGGGTACGACGTGAGCGTCGGGCCTTTTACGCAATTTGTGACCGCCCAAGCCCTCAAGTCACGAGATGGTGTGGTGTTGCACCCGTTCTGACCGACTAGAACTGGCGCTGAACATACTCCGGCACTGACCTCGTTAATCCGGCCACCCGCGCGATCGTCGAGTTCTTGCCGCGGAGCAACCGCATCTGCAGCATCTGTTCGATCGGGAAACTCCAGCGTGAGTTGCGCTCCCAGGTGCGTTCGAAGAGTGCCTTCGCGGAAGCTACGGAGTCCGGGGAGCGCTGCGAAATTTTCTCCATGAGGGCATCGGCGGCCGTATGTGGGTCGTCGGCAACCTCGGTGACGAGCCCGATGTCCTTCGCATACGCGGCATCGAAAACTTCTGCGGTCATGGTCAGTTTCTTGGCGACGTCGATGCCGACCAACTGCGAAAGGCTCGCTGACGCCGACATATCGGGAATGAGACCCCACTTGGCTTCCATGATGGAAAAGTCGGCGGTCGGCGCGACTATCCGGAAGTCCGCTCCGAGTGCGATTTGCAGTCCGCCGCCGAAGCAGTGGCCGGTGACGACTGCGATAACCGGTACCGGCACCGAGCGCCACATCCACGCTGGCTTTTGGAAACCGTTCGCGTTGCCCGAGAGTATCTGCGGCACAAAGGTTCTCACGACACGGGAAACTTGTTTGGAGGTGCTGCCGAAGTCGAGCCCGGCGCTGAAGCTATCCCCGGCGCCGTAGAGCAGGACAGCTCGCAGTGACTTGTCTTTTGCGGCTCGGCGAGCGCACCGACCGAGGTAGTCGAGCATATCGAGGGTAAGCGCGTTGAGTTTGTCGGGACGGTTGAGCACGACGTGTGCGACGTCGCCGACGACGTTGTAGGTCACCAGTTCGGACATAGGTATCGAGGCTACTCGGTGGCCCAGGTCACGCTCGGTTAGACTGCTGCGACTGCAGAACGTCGGCGAGTGGGAGTTTGTGCGTGGAAACCAGTATCGACTGGGGTAACGAGATCTGGGCGTCGTTGAAGTGGCTCGCCATCGTGGTGGCGATATGCCTCGTCAGTTTGCTCATTATCGGCTATTTGATCGCCCGCTTTACCGTGTGGGGTAAGCAATTTTGGCGGATCGGTGGCGGGTTCTTCACAGATCCGGCAACGCGCGTGCTGGCCTGGGGACTGGTGTTCGCGTTGACCTTTCTTGCCGTCCTCGGCGTGCGATTGACGGTGTTGTTGTCCTATTGGAGCAACGATCTCTACACGTCATTGCAATATGGTGCTCAAGCCCTCGCCCAGCATGACAACGGAGCTCTCGACGAGGCGAAGTCGTCGTTCTGGAAGGCGATTTGGCTATTCGTATTGCTCGCGTCGATGCATGTGATTAGGACACTCATCGAGATTTATGTCGGCAGCGCCTTCGAGATCAGGTTTCGCGCATGGATGACTGAACATGTCACCGCTGACTGGCTGGGTGACCGGGCCTTCTATCGAAACCGTTTCGTCGGCCAGGCGGCCGGCGCGGGCGACTCACTCTTGCAGGCCGGAGTCGATAACCCCGATCAGCGTGTCCAAGAAGACATCCAAGTGGTTGCTACGCAATCGCGGGTGATGATGTTCAGTTCGAATGGATCGTCCAGTAATGGTGTGATTCCCGCGACGGTCAGTATCGTTTCGTTCACTATCATTCTTTGGGATCTCTCCGGGCCGATGAACGTCTTTGGGACGGAAGTACCTCGCGCGATGGTCTTTCTGGTGATGACATTCGTCCTCATAGCGACTCTCGTAGCGTTCTGGATCGGTCGACCGCTGATCCACCTCACCTTCTTGCAGGAGCGGCTGGCCGCCAACTTCCGCTATGCGCTTATCCGAGTTCGCGACGGCGCCGAGAACATCGCGTTCTATCGCGGTGAGCGCGTCGAGCATGTTGGCTTGCTCAGTAGGTTTGGGCAGATCGTCAACAATTTCTGGCGGATCGTTTTCCGGACGTTGAAGTTTACGTCGTGGAACTTCTCGATCACGCAAGCTTCGGTGGTTGTGCCGCTGGTAGCACAGGCACCGAGGTTCTTCGCCGGACAGATTCAGCTCGGCGACATGACTCAGACTGCTTCAGCCTTCGGTGAGCTTCACGACTCGCTTTCGTTCTTCAGGAATGCGTACGTTACGTTCACCGGCTACCGAGCGTCGCTCATCCGTCTCGATGGCCTCGAAGACGCCAACGTGCGCTCACGCTCACTTCCCACGATGCTGACGAAGGAGGCTTCGGCTGGTTCGCCGGATGTCATTGGTCTGGACAAGGTCGAGATAGCGACTCCTGACGAGCGTAAGCTCGTCGACGACCTGACCCTCGGGCTCGGTCTCGGTGAAGCGCTGGTCATCAAAGGGCAGTCCGGTTCAGGCAAAACAACACTTCTTCGAGGGCTCGCCGGGTTGTGGCCGTTCATTGACGGCGAGTTCGTTCGTCCCGGAGGCAATGACACGCTATTCCTGTCTCAGGTGCCGTATATTCCGCTCGGCGATCTGCGGACGGCGGTCGCATATCCGTCCGAGTCGGACGCCTTCCCCGATGATGTGCTCAAGGCCGTTCTAGAGCGAGTTATGTTGGGCCACTTGACCGAACGGCTCGACGAGGAAGAGGACTGGTCGAAGGTTCTTTCGCCGGGGGAGCAGCAACGAATCGCGTTCGCGCGTGTGTTGCTGACCAAACCCAAGGCGGTGTTCATGGATGAAGCGACGTCGGCGGTGGATGAGGGACTTGAGTACACGCTGTACTCGCTGCTGCGGACCGAATTGCCAGAAATGGTGATTGTCTCGGTAAGCCATCGCAGTACCACCGACCAGCACCACACCAAGTTGCTGCAACTGGTTGGCGACGGCGAGTGGACGTTGACCGATTTGGTGAAGCCGACGTCGTAGGCCCCGGGACGCCCGCCGATGGCCCCGCTCCGGTGAAAATCGTCCGAATAGTTCCTCACCAAGGGCAAATTGCCCTTGGTGACCAACTATTCGGACGATTTTCCCGACGTCCGGTCACTCATGGCGAGAATGATTTCATAGCCGCCCCTCAAATTCTGGATTCAGGAACCCCGCCGAGGGCAAGTTGCCCCGACGTCGGGACTATGTCCAGAATTCTGGGAAGCTGAGCTGGGGAGACCGGAGTGCCCCTCTACCGGATATGAGCCAAGCCCACCCGAATACGCCGTAGCTGATATCGCCCGGCGCTCAGTCGGGGTCTGATCAGCGTCAGCCCGGCTTGGTCGGCGATTTCCTCGACGACGTCGTGGACAGTGCGGTCGTCAGTTCCGATGTGGATATCAAATCGCTTGTCGGACAACGCCGTTGTGCAGCGATCGATCTGTTGCATCGCCCATGTCTCATCGTGGCCCAACAGCTTTCCGACGCCGTAGCCGAGCCGAAGACGCAGTCGCTTTCGTAGCGTCTCAGGCGACGCGGTCAGTGCGAAGTGCCGCACGTCGACACCTGCGTCGGCGAGTCCATCCATTATCTCGTCGAAGTAGTCGGGTTCGACCAGAGTCATCGGCACGATGACAGGTCCGTCGTAAGCGGCAACAGCGTCGGCCAGGGTGGCAACCACCGCGGATCGCCACTGCGGACGATCTTGAAAATCATCGCGAGCGACCTCCGGCAGCATGCGGTGGATGCCGAAACCGATCAGTTCGGGGTCGGAGACGAACGAGTTTGGCAGGCGTCGGTGCAATTCGAAAGCAGTATGTGTCTTTCCAGCGCCGAATGCGCCGTTGATCCACAACAACGAGTTCGACGTATTCGCGGCGGGCATGGCATCCCAGGGTAGCGGGACCAGGAAGTCCTTAGCAGAGATAAACGGCAATTCGGACACCAGGGGTGACCTAATCTCGCTACTGTGACGTGCAACATGACCGATCGACGCCTTCGAGGTTCACACATGTCTGATACACCGATCACCTTTCCGCACGAGAGTGGCGCACAAGTTTCGACGCTGCCCGAAGCCTTCCAGCACACAGTCCAGATCAGACCCGACGCCGTCGCGTTGCGCACAGTAGGCGGGACAACGTCGATCACCTGGGCGGACTATGCCCGACGGGTTCGTGCGATCGCCGCTGGACTAGCCAATCATGGTGTGCGACATGGTGATCGGGTTGGAATTATGTTGACTAACCGGCCCGAGTTTCACCTCGTCGACACCGCATGTCTGCATCTGGGCGCAGTTCCGTTCTCCATCTACAACACCAGCTCACCTGATCAGGTGGAGTATCTATTCGGCAATGCGGGCAATACCGTCGTGGTTACCGAACAGGTTTTCCTGCCGGTGATCTCCGCGGCAAATTCTGAAGTGAAAACTGTTGTGGTGATTGATGGTTCGCCCGATGGCACGCTCTCTCTCGCCGACGTCGAAAATAGCCCAGCTCCCGATTTCGACTTCGACGCCAGGTGGCGAGCGGTGCGTCCGTCCGACTTAGCCACGCTGATCTATACCTCGGGTACAACCGGTCCGCCCAAGGGCGTCGAGATCTCCCATCGCAATATCATCGCGGAATTGGCGGCCCTGGCCGAACACGTCGACGTCGGGTTCGACGATCGCATTGTCTCTTATCTGCCAGCGGCCCACATCGCCGACCGGGTATCGGCTCACGCGGCGAATATCGTTCGCGGAATACAGATTACGACGGTGCCGGACCCGCGTGAGATCGCGGCGGCTCTGCCCGACGTACACCCCACCTTCTTTTTCGGGGTACCCCGCGTGTGGCAGAAGATCAAGGCGGGTATCGAGGCGAAACTCGCCGAGGAGTCCAGCCCGGTGAAAGCCAAACTCGGCGCGTGGGCGCTGGGCGTTGGCGCAGCGGCGGCAAAGGCGCGACTGGCCGGACGTAGTTTGGGGGCAGTCGAGGCGATGCAACACTCGCTCGCCGACAAACTGGTGTTGTCGAAGGTACGTGGTGCGATTGGCATGGATCAGGTCACCTTTGCCGCGTCTGGTGCGGCGGCGATCCCTCCGGAAGTGCTGGAATTCTTTCTCGGCCTTGGCATTCCGGTGCTGGAGGTATGGGGGATGTCCGAGACGACCGGAGTTTCGACGATGACTACCGCGGACAATTTGAAAATCGGTACGGTCGGCAAACCGGTCCATGGCGTTGAGGTGAAGATTGCCGACGACGGCGAATTGTTGATCCGCGGCCCGGTCGTCATGGAGGGGTATCGCGGTCAGCCAGAGAAGACGGCCGAGACGATCGACGCGGACGGGTGGCTCGCTACCGGTGACATCGCCACGGTCGACGCGGCGGGCAATGTGACCATCGTGGATCGTAAGAAGGAACTCATTATCTCCGAGTCGGGAAAGAATATGTCCCCGACCAACATTGAGAACGCGATGAAGGCCGCGTCGTCGTTGATAGGTCAGGTCGTCGCGATAGGTGACGCGCGACCGTATGTGTCGGCGCTGGTCGTCCTTGATCCCGACGCCGCGACTGCCCGAGCGCATCTGCACAAATTAAGCGACGACGATATCGCTACTGTGTCGGGACATTCGGCGGTCATCGACGAAGTGACTGTCGCTATCCGGCAGGGCAACGACAAGCTGTCCCGCGTCGAGCAAATCAAACGGTTTGCGATTGTGCCGGCAGCGTGGGACCCCGGAGGCGACGAGCTGACCCCGACAATGAAGTTGCGGCGCAAGCCAATTGCCGACAAATACGCCGAACGGATCGAGGCACTGTACTCAGGAGCGACGTCGTCGGGAGTGGTAGATCTCGGCTAACTTAGCAAACTGGTCCCCGTGGGCGAGCACATGCCAGCAGGGCATATGCCCGACTCACGGGGACCGCCTTTCCCGAACCAACGCCACCGCCCAGACCAACATCCACACCGACATCGCTCCGACCTGGATGCGTTGCGCCAAACCCAATCGATAGTCGCCGCTGAGGTTGTCGGCGATCAGCATCCAGGCGGTGGACACCATGATCACTCCGAAAATGGTGGAGCCGACGACCCGCAACAATCTCCACCGACCGGTCGTAAACGACGCGAGGGTCGCGGCGACGATAGCGGTGAACAGGCTGATCACCGCGAGTGAACTGGTCAGCGCGTGCACGTGATGCAACTGAGGGAAGATACCGCTCGGTTCCCATGGGCAGTCGACGTCGACGCCAGGGATGCACTCAATCGGCATGAGTGCATCGGCGAGGGTGGCCGCGCCGAAGCATCCGAACGCGATGACAGCGGCGAGCGACTGATAACCCCGAACCGCCGGCCTTGGTAGAAGTAGGACCAGCATCGCGACCATCGCGGCGACGGCGGTAATGATGTCGCCGGCAACATAGATTCCTCGGTGCGGCCGGCCCGCCGCGTCGAGTTCGCTCAGGAATGTGCGCATCGGGTCGAGGCCGCCGGCCCACAAATGTTCCAAGGCCCACGAGGAATAGCACAGTCCCGCTACACCTATCGCGACTGCCGCAACCCACCGACGAACTGAGTATTGCCGGGGTGAGTCGATCGACACCGGCTCAGTACTCGTGTATTGCACCAATCCAGAGTAGACGTGCCGACCTGCGGTTCCGGCACGCCGGGCGCGTCATCACGGCACCCAGTTGAACTCATCCGGGTTGGGGCCGCGACGTCGGTCGGCATTGAGAGCATCAATTGTGGAGACCTGATCGTCAGACAACTCGAAGTCGAACAGCTCGAGATTTTCGGCGATCCGAGCGCGCGTCACCGACTTGGGGAAGACAATGTCGCCGCGCTGGATATGCCAGCGCAACACCACCTGTGCGACCGAGCGGCCCAGCTCGGCGGCGATCGGTGCGAGCGCTGGGTCGTCGAGTACATCACCCTGCGCGATGGGCGACCACGCCTCGGTGCGGATCTGATGCTCAGAGTTGAACTGCCGCAAGGGATTCTGCGAGAGGTACGGATGTACTTCGATTTGATTGACGACCGGAACCACATCGGTTTCGGCCAGCAGGCGCTCTAGGTGTGGCTGGTGGAAATTGGACACGCCGATGGAGCGGAACTTGCCGTCCTGATATGCCTCCTCGAGGATGCGCCAGGTTGCGACGTAGTCGCCGACCTCGGGCAGTGGCCAGTGAATCAGGTACAAATCGACCGGACCGATATCGAGCGCGTCGACGGTGCGTTGTGCGGCGGCCGCGGTGTCGGCCTCAGGTGCGTGGGCGTTGTTGTTCAGCTTGCTGGTCACGAAGATCTCGTCGCGGGGGATGCCTGATTCGCGGACTGCCTGGCCGACCTCCGCCTCGTTTCCGTACATCTGCGCGGTGTCGATATGGCGATAGCCGAGTTCGAGTGCGGTCAGCGTCGCCGCTTTGGTGTCCGCGGCGGGTATCTGAAACACGCCGAAGCCCAGCTGCGGAATGGTAATGCCGTTGTTGAGATTGATGGACGGGATCGAACTCTGTGTTGATGCCATGGTTGGTTCAATGAGTCCCGACGGCGCGGTTATTCCTTCCGGTGCGCGCCACCTTCGCCCGGCGCGGTCGGATGCGGCGCAAGCGTCAGTAACTGCTCGTCAGGTACTCCCACTCGTATTCGTTGGGCGAATCTTCACCTTGGTAGGTGCAGACCAGCGTGCGACCATCGATGCTGACCTGCGTGTTCACCTCGTCTGAGGTACACGGCTCGCCATCGGCGGCGTAGCTGCCGTAGCTGCGCCGGGATGTCGACGGCGAACTCGTCACGGTGACGGTCGACGGTGTTTCGGTGGTGGTTTCGGTGAGCACGCTGGTGGTGGTCACAGTGGTCGTTGGACTTGCCGCGCTAGGCGCGTCGTTCTTGCTGTTCCACATGAGGTAGGCGAGAAACGCGATTGCGCACGTGAATAACGTGATGAGGACCGCGATAACCGTGGTCGGAGCCTGAGAACGCATTCCCGAATTATGTCCTGTGGACACGAGATTCTTCGGAATTAGAGCTCAGAGATGGCTCGCGTCACATTTGTGCGCCGCCTATGCGTGTTGTTGCAACCAGTCGATGAGCGGCGTGGCTTGCCGCCAATGCGTGCGAATTCGATTGATGAGTTTGGGTGTGTGGATGACTTCGTCGAATCCATAGTCGCGAGAGACGGTCAATGATTTATGCCGGAGTAGTTCGATGCGGGGGTGTTCCACGTCCCATCCGCGTGGCGCGGTCTTGAGTGTGGTGCCGCCGACCTTCCATCCGGCCCGCTTCAGCGACGCGATGCATTTCTCTAGTTCCGGACCGTGTCGCGGGTGGTCGATGGCTTTGCGGAAAGCGGCGAGTCGTTCGGCATTGGCATCGTAGAAGCCAACCGCGACGGTGAAACCCGGAGCGGCGATCTGCGCGTAGTAGCCGGTGGCCGGACCAACCGGAATGAACGCTCCCTGATGAGTCTTATATGGCGTCTTATCCTTCGAGAATCGGATATCACGATGCGGACGGAAGACTTTAGCCTGACCGAACTCATCCGCGAGCTCTTCGGTGAGTGCGGTCATCGGTTCGACAACCGCGCTGCGGTAGAGATCCTTGTGCGCATCCCAGAACACTTTGCTGTTGTCGTTTTCGAGATCGTCGTAGAAGTCGAAGGCTGCCTCGGGAAAACCGGAGAAAGTCATAATGCTCCTGTCTGGGAGTCGATGCCTATGTCAATGCGACAGTACGGATATGCGACGGTGCCGAACAGGATGGCTGCAGGACCACGTGCACAGCTCGAGTCTGCCAGTCGGTCATAGAAGTCAATACTGACATGGTGGCAAGACCTGTCACCTGATACCACCCAATTGTTCACCTTGCTAACTGACTCGGTTTACGAGTCTCTGGCAATTTCCGTGCGGTGAAGGTCATCGGAAGTTCTCTGAAAGCAGTCGCAGCGGCATTGATCGTCGCAGGTGGTCTGCTTGCCCCCGGACATGTCGCCGCCGCGCCCTCGGCATGTTCGTTTACCCCGACGGCGGTGCCGACGAGTGTCGGCTATAGCGCCGCGCAGAAGGCGTCGCCGTTCGCAACAACGGCTCCAGCCAATCATGTTGGCGTGCTCGACGGTTTCAGCCGAATCTCCGAGGCTGTTCGACAGCAGAATCTCGCAAATGCCATCGCGATCAACGTGACGTCGTCGCCAGCAGTTGCGCGCTACGCCGTGAACGATAACTACGACATCGAAGGACCGGCGATATTCAACGCTCTCGGGTCCAAGTTGTCGCCGGCCTTCTACGCCGCCTTGCGTGCTGGTCAACTTCCCAAGACTGCGGCGTTGTTACTCGGCGAAGACGCGCTCGTCGGTGAGCGCGTAGGTACGTCGAAGGAGAAGAAGTACTTCCACAACCCGCGCCCGTTTGAGGTTGCGCCGCAACTGATTCGGCACTACGGCGACGGCCGCAAAGATCTCTACGAGGCAGTCCGTGGCACTGGTTCCTATCCATCAGGCCACACCACCTGGGGATTCGCTCAGGCGTTCCTGATCGCATCGATGATCCCCGAGGCCGGTCCGCAGTTGCTGGCCCGCGCAGCCGAATATGGTTACCACCGAGTGGTGCTGGGCGTGCATTACCCTCTCGACGTAGTCGGCGGTCGCATGCAAGCCGAATCGACTGTGGCGCAGGTGCTTTCCGACTCGACATTCGCTGGACTGCTGGCGGAGGCAAAGAAGGAACTTCGCGCGGTACTGACCGCACGCGTGGGTGCTCCGATCGCGCGTGCCGTCGCATGTCAGACGCCATACCAATCGACCGGCGACGCGCTGAAGTCTTACCGCGAGCGTGCGACGTATTCCTTTGTCGCAGAAGGTAACACCACTCGCGTCCTGGCGGTGCCCGCGGGTGCGGAGAACCTCATTCGGGCCGCGCATCCCAATATGTCGACAGGGCAGTTGCGTCAACTTCTGGCGCGTACCGCTCTGCCCGCGGGGTATCCATTGGACAAGACCGGATACGACGGTGGTTGGCAGCGACTCGACATCGCGAAGGCATGGCTGGCGCACTGACGTTATCTGGCGAGATGTGCGCCGACGCCGCGTCGGGCAACGGTCTTGACCCTCAACTCATCTCGCGCCCGGGCGATGGTCAGTGATCGCAGCTGCCAGAGTTCGGCCTGGTCCTCGGGCGCGAGTGACGACGGGTCGTGCGCATAGGCGAGCGCGTGGTCTCGAATCCACGTGGCCGGTATTGGTTCCAAGATGTCCGCCGCGTACTTGAGCCCGACGGCGACCGCTCCAGGAATCAATGCACGTAATTCGTTCGGGGCGAATGCCCACCCCATCGGACATGGCGGGCCAGCCTGATTCTTCGCGAGGAACTGCTGCATCAGCAACAGCACGAATTCGTCGTCATCGATGACACCGCGGTGCCTGGTGCATTCCTCGAAAACTGTTACCTGCCAGCTATTTCCGTTTGGTGAGTGTGCGGAGAACCGAGATGCTCCGTCGACGATCCAGCGGCCGCGAGCCCCTCTGGTCATTGACATGCCGGCCGCGCTCAGCGCGGGAGCTAAGGTGTCAGCGGTCCACGGCGCGGGTAGGTGCGTCAGGAACGCGGCGGCGAGTTCGGTTGCCGTCAACTGAATCTGATGATCATGAGGATCGCGCCGATCGCGGCCATTTCCGAGCATCTCGGTGACTGCCTGTGCGGTCGGCGACCCAGTGGTGCGGACCTGAGCGTTCGCCTGGCATCGCAGCCTACGAAGAAAGTTGTCGTACTCGCGGGGACTCGAAAAGGGTGGCAATGGAATGTCCTCGGCGAGATCCCGTTTCCATCGCAGCGGGATGCGTTCGAGATAGCGGCCACGAAAGGCCAGTTGTCGGGCTGTCGATGAGTGGTCGGACGTCATAGGGGTTGGACGCGGCGCGTGGCCGAACGGTTCCATGTGCAGGCGAGAGACGATGACCCACACCGCCAAGGCAGATTCGCTCAGCGTTGCGCACCAACGCCGTCAGCGGGCAGCATGGAGAAATGTCCGCTGTGCAACTGGTTGAAGTTGGTCCACGTGATGGCCTGCAGAACGAGAAGAAGGCGCTCAGTGTTGACGCCAAAGTCGAACTCATTTCACGGGCCGTCGACGCCGGAGTGAGCCGCATCGAGGCGGTGAGTTTCGTCAACCCAAAGCGAGTGCCGCAGATGGCTGGGGCAGAGGACGTCATGTCACAAGTGCCGCGCCGCGAAGAAGTGTCCTACATCGGACTTGTCTTGAATCGACGCGGACTTGAGCGGGCATTAGCAGCCGACGTTGACGAGGTAAACGTGGTAGTCGTCTCGACCGAGGAGTTCAGTCAGCGAAACCAGGGTTGCAGTGTGGCAGAGGGGATTTCGGCGGCAATCGACATCGTCGGCGACGCGCGTGCCGCTGGCGTGTTCAGCACGGTGACCATAGCGACATCATTCGGCTGCCCATTCAGCGGAGAGGTAGCCGCTACCTGGATCGGCGAGATCATCGCGCAGTTGGTCGGCGGTGCGGCGCCCGACGAGATCGCCCTCGCCGACACCATCGGCGTCGGTGTACCCGCCCAGGTGCGTGCACTGGCCGAAATTGCCGCCGCGAACGCGCCGGGGATCCCGCAGCGTTGGCATTTTCACAACACGCGCAATACCGGATACGCGAATGCGCTGACTGCCCTGGACGTCGGCGCGAGCGCACTCGACGCCAGCATCGGCGGCTTCGGTGGCTGTCCGTTCGCGCCCGCGGCCACGGGGAATATCGCATCAGAAGACCTCCTGTACACCCTCGATCGCAGTGGGGTGACGACAGGCGTCGACATGGACGCCCTGGTCAAGGCCGCCGACTGGCTGGGCATCGCACTGGAGAAGGACGTTCCGGCACTGTTGGGTCGGGCGGGCGGATTTCCGCAGCGCTGAGCGCTATGCCCTGCCGTTCCACTTGATCGCTGCTGCTGCGGCAAAATCACCCGCGTGTGCAAACGCGGCCGTCATGATGATCTGGCCTGACTCCAGTCGGCCGGAGTCGATGAGCGCGTCCAGCGTCATCGGCACTCCGACGGCGAAGAGGTTTCCGCATTCGTCGAAAGTGTCGGGATGGTGTTCAGCGGTAAGCTCAAGTGCCTCACGCCAATTGCGGAGAAAGACGCGGTTGGGTTGATTTGTGATGAACCAGTCCAGGTCGGCGGGTGCGACACCGATACGTTCGGCCGCTATTAATGCGACTTCGGGTACGAGTCGGTTGCCTCGGGAGAGCACCTTCGCGATTTTCGCGTTGGTGAACCCCACGTGAATCTGACCCGGGCCGGCCTCCCAGTATTTGCGGGGCGGCTCGGACACGGCCGTCATGTCCGGGGCATATTCACCGAGGGAGCGGCAGACGGTGGTCAACACCGGATTGCCGCTGGGCCCTAACGTCAGGGTCGCTACTGCCGCACCATCACCTGGGATCGCCGCTTGCGGCTTGCCGCGAACCTGCTCTTGAGTGAAGATCTGTCCAGCGCTGTTCTGCGCCAATCCAATTAGGGCCTTGCGGCCGCCGTTCCCGGCGAGGAGCCCGGCAGCGATGTCAATCATGTGTGCGAACGCCGCGCAACCGCCGTTGTGTACATCGAGGACCGTCGATGGGCGCAGGTCGAGTCGGTAGGCGACCTCGCCGCCGCACCCGCGTACCGGGACCTCGGGCAATTGACTGTGTGTGAGCACGACGTCGACGTCATTGAGGTAGTCGGAGCCATGCCGCTCGGTGAGAGTTGTGGCCGCACGCAGGATCATATCCGCGGACGTTTCTCCGTCGGCGGCATGATGGCGGAACGCGGGGGCACGGAACATTACGTTGTCGGCAAGTTCATCGTCCTGCGCGAAGTCGGCGAAATACGACGCCGGAACTTTATTCGCGGGTCGGTAGGTGGCGATATCGGCTAGCGAAACAACCGGTGTAGCAGCGGAATTCATCGGCGCATCCAATCGGGAGTGAGCGGCAGATCGTTGCGGTTGCGGTATTCGGCAATGCGCACGAGGTTGTCGAGTTCGATTTGGTGCCCGGCCCAGAACATGTCCCAGAGGTCGCCGACCCATTCCTCACGGTCGGCGGGAGCGGCCTCCGGGTATGGGTTGTCGTCGTAGTAGGGGTGATGGCAATTAGTCCACAGCACAACGGAACCGGGCTTGCCGAGTACCAACTGCGCGTCGACTACGCGCATTAGATAGATCATCCACAGGTCGGTGCCCTGATCCCAAGCGCAGTGATAGTCGACGGTCATTGCGTCGGGATTGGCAACGGTGCGGACGAAGAGTTTTGTATCGGGGTTGAGTTTGTCAAACCCGACCCACAGATCGGGTTCGTCGGCCGGGGTCAGGCCGCGGGTGCTGTACGTCCATTCTTCGAGAGACTGTGTGTGAGAAAGCCATTCGTAGAGTTCGCGCGGCGGAGCGTCGACATATCCCTGGACGGTGCAGAAGTCGCCGTAGATCTGGTTATGCGGATAGACCGACCGGATCATGTCGACGACGCGGTAGGTATTTTCGGCGCGACCGTGGGTTTCGACTCGGATTACGCCGTCGAGCGGAGGGTTCGTGTCGAGGTCAGTACGTGGAGATGGAGTATTCATTGCAGCCCTTCGGTGCGGAAATGACAGTGGCGCAGGCCCGTTCCGTCACTCGATGCCGGGTCGGACCCGCACAACACCAATTACGCCCGACGTCGACAGCTCGCTTTGGCGCACTGATCCAGAGTGAATCACTGTGCCGGGGAACTGATCTCAGCCACGTGAGGCAAGGAATCGATCCATTGTCCGTTCGGCGAGTGCGGTGATGGTCAGCGACGGATTCACAAGTCCTACCGCGCCGGGGCAGAAGGAACCGTCGACGACATAAAGGTTGTCGTAGCCCTTGATAGTGCCGTCGGGGTTGGCGGCCTTGCCGATTACCGCGCCGCCGAGTCCGTGGAATGTCGAACCGGAGCCGAATCCGGCGGCGCGAGAAGAGATTACGATTCCGTTGTTCGGCGTTCCGTGGCGGGTTTCGGTTTGGTAGTGGAAGTGATTCGCGAATGCGTTGGCACGTCGGTCCAGTGTGCTGGTGCCTTCACCGAACGGATAGTTCAGTTCGGTTCCGCGGGTGCCGTGGACGTAATCGATGGTGCCGCGCTCGTCGGTATGTACCTGGATCAGGTGCGTGGTGGCCACGCCGCCCAGTGGCGCGGGGAACGGGCTAGCCTGGTAGATCATCGCCGCTGGTCCGCCGGGCAGGCGATCGTCGCGAATACGCGCGTACCCGGGGCCACCCTGGCGCGGTCCCTGGGCATCGCGCAGGTTGGTTCGGACGATGAGGAAGTCGCCGTTGCCGCCGAATCCGTCGCCGATCTTGCCCGAGAGTTTGGGCAATGCACCCTGCGCGCGAGCACGGACCAGCAGGGACGTCGTGTGATACGAGCCCGCTGCCATGAACAGGTAGTCGGCTTCGGCGGTGACTGTGCGAATAGTGCGATGTTTGTCGTCGATCAGCCGCGCCCGTACGACGAAGCCCTTCTTTCGGCTGCGCGGCCGGATGTCGAAGACCTCGTGCATCGGTCTGATGGTCACATTGCCGGTAGCTTCGGCTGCTGGCAGGTAGTTGTGGTCGACAGAGTTCTTGGCGCCACTATTGACACCATACGACAGGTCGCCGACGCTGACGCCGGGGCGCGCTTTGCCGGCGAGTTCGCGGCGTACCAGGTCCCAATCAATCTGGTAGTCAACAAATTTCGGCTTGGTGCCGTAACGAGCCACGGTATTCAGCCAAGTGCGCGCGCCGGTGTAGTTGGGATGGGCGAGGATGTCGTCGGGAAGGTGCGTCGCGTTCAGCATCTTGCGAGCAAGTGGGAAGTAGACGCTCGCGAGTTGGTCGTAGTCCGTGCCCCCAGGGAAGACCTCGTTGAAGTCGACTTTGTCGGGCTGAACGGAGAAGGCGCCGAAGACCAGTGATCCACCGCCGACACCTGCGCCGTAGACCGATTCGATTCCATTGCCTTTGATGGCGTCGAGGACGCCAGGGTACGGCTCGACAGGTACTTGCAGCGTGCTGGAAATACCGGCGGTGGGACTAAACCACGCGGCGCGCTTGTCAGGAGCCTCGAAGGTGGCAAAAGTGTTGCCGTCCTTACGAATTGGCCAGCGGCGGCCGCGCTCGAAGACGGTGGTTTTGATACCTGCCTGGCCCAGGCGCAGTGCGGCGACAGCGCCGCCGAACCCGCTGCCGATCACAATGGCGGTCGCGCCATCAGGAGCTGCTGCTGCGGGGGTGGCGCCAAGCGACCCCGCAGCAGCCGCGCCGGCGACAATCGCTGATGTGCCGAGGGCCCCGCGCAGGAAGGTGCGGCGCGAAACCTGTGAGGAGTCTGAGCGATGTGATTGCACGTTCAAACACTAACCGAATTAGGAAGGAAGGTATACCTAAACTTTTTCGAGACGACATGGCGTGGCGCCACGAGATAACTATGCGGAACTATGTTGACGTTAGTGCGATTTTCTAGTGGGCGCGCCGTCGCATTAACTCCCACGAAAGTCTTGGGCATATCAACCGAAAGTGAATGAGTAGGCGTGTAAGCCCGGGGACAATGCGATGGTGACAGTTCCGGATTGCGACGCGGTATTGGCGGAGACCGTGCGAATGTCGGGTGGACCGGATACGCCGATTGTCCTTGTCGATCCATTCTCGGTAACCGTTAGTGTGCCCGTGCCGCCGACGTTGAGATAGACCTCCCGCGCCCGGTAGGTCAGCGTGATCTGCGCGTCGGCCTCGGCCATGATGTCGTCGTCGGCGAGTGTCCAGGTCCCGCTAAGTCGGTAGGTATTGGCAGCCGGTGTGCCTTCGTCGGCGAATGATTGTGGCCCGGATGCGTAAACGCCTGTGCCGCTGTAGGACTGCTTTTTGGAGATCCCCAGGAATGTCTCGGGAGTGCGTTGCCGGTCGGTCGGCGTCTTGTCGGCGAGGTCGGTGGCGGCGGGGAGTTCGACGTTGGGGTTGGCCGTCGTCAATAGGTCGCGGATGTACTTCTCATTGCGGTCATATTTGCCCTCGCCGAGGCTGACATGCCGGATCACTCCTTTCGCGTCGATGAGGTATCCAGCCGGCCAGGCCACATTTTGATACGCCGTCCAGGTGCCGTAGTCGTTGTCGACCGCGACCGGGAATGTCAGGCCGAGTTTCGCGGCTCCCGAGGCGATGTTTCCGGTGTCGTGTTCAAAGGCGTATTCGGGTGTGTGCACGCCGATGACGTGGAACCCAAAGGGGGCGTAGGCTTTCCACCACGCTTCGACGTGCGGGAGCTCGCGCTGGCAGTTGATGCACGAGTAAGCCCAGAAGTCGATCAGCACGACTTTGCCGCGCAGTTTCGCGATTGTCGTCGGGGAACCGTTGAGCCACTGGGAGATCTTGGCGAACTCGGGCGCGCGTCCGCAGTCGGTCAGCCCCTTCTCTTCGGCGTTGAACGCGGCTTCCTGACATGTTCGCAGTGACCCGTTTCCCGCGGCCGCCGGGACAGTGACGTGAGTTTGTAGCGGATCGGCGAGAGACGCTGTGTAGTCGGGGATTCGGCGCTGGATAGCGCCGGTCAGGTCGAAGGTTAGTGCGACGGCGAGCGCGATGACTAGTACACCGGCGATACCGCGGACGAGTCGTTGGCGACGTTGGAGCCCGCGGACACGGGCGCTCAATCGGTTTCCCGCGAGCGCGACGATGAGTAGGGGTACCGCCACGCCTGCCGCGAATGCGACGGTGAGTAGAACGGTTTCCACACCGATGGTTCCGGTAGCGCCGGCAACGGCGATCGCTGCGAGTACTGGCCCGGCACACGGAACGAATACCGCGCCGAGCGCGAGTCCGAGCACGAATCCGCCGAGCGCACCGGAGCCTTGAGATGTGATGTGGCGCTGTGGGATTCGGGCGAACACACGCTCGATGAGTTGTTCGAGGGATGGGATCAGCATGCTTAACCCGACGAGGACCAGTGCTGCGAGTCCGAGCCATCGAAGTAGTGATGTGGGCAGATGCAGTGCTGCGAGCAGTAACGTGCCGAACAGTGTTATGAGCGCGAAACTCAGGGTGAGGCCGAGGACGATGCAGACCGGCCGTAGGCGACCGAGCGAGGTAGAGGATCCTGCGCCGTTAGGGGAGGGGGCTGTGGCGCTGCCCATCAGGACGACCGGGAGTACCGGGAGGACGCACGGCGAAATGCCGGCGAGGATCCCGCCGACAAAGCCGACGAGCAGAAGTGTCACTGGGTCACCAAGTGGTGCCATTCATTCCGGGGATGACGCAGCGTCCGGCGCGGTCGACGCGTCCGATGAGCATGAGGTCGTATCCGGTGCAGTGTGAGTTGATCGGCGCACAGGTGTGGACGGTGGTAATCACCTTGTTGGGGCCACAAGATGTGCCGGGCGCCGGGGCGGCATTGGCGGCGCTGAGCCCACCGATTCCGGTGATGACTGCTGCTGTTGCCGCCGTGATCGCGGCGAGGCGGCGCGAAGTTGAAAGCAGGGCCATGGTGGCCTCCTTGGGTTGGCGGTGCGCTGTCTCAGACTACGCCGATAGTGAGGTGGGTCACAAGGAGGCCGGAGGCTTCTTGGTAACTATCGCAGTGGAATCTCCACGCCTCGTTCCTCATCGGTTCGCCGGCCGAAGATGCGCCGATCGGTCTCGGCTATCGCCACGTCATTGATGCTGGCTTCGCGCCTTTCCATCAGCCCTTCCGTATCGAACTGCCACAGTTCGTTCCCGTGGCTGCGCCACCACTGGCCATCGGAGTCGTGCCATTCATACTGGAATCGCACCGCCATTCGGTTATTCCGGAAGCCCCACAAGCTTTTTCGGAGGGCGTAGTCGAGTTCGCGCTCCCACTTGGCGGTGAGGAACTGGACGATTTCGAGTCGGCCCGAGATGAATACGTCTCGATTGCGCCATGTCGAATCGGGTGTGTAAGCGAGCGACACTCGTTCGGGATCACGCGTGTTCCACGCGTCCTCCGCTGCCTGGACCTTCTGAATGGCCGTCTCTTCGGTGAACGGCGGGAACGGTGGTCGGGTTTCGGCCATTGCTGCAACCTTTCGGTGGAAAACGATCGTTCTCGGACTTGTCGGTTAGAGTAGAGAACGTACGTTCTCAAGGTCAAGGAGAGGTCCGATTTGCCCACTCGCACAAGCCCGGAGCAGCTAGACCGCGAGCGTCAGGCACTCCTCGACGCAGCAGAATCTCTCTTCTACGAGCGCGGTATCCAAGCGGTCGGTATGGATGCGGTACGTGCGGCCTCTGGCATATCGCTGAAGCGGATCTATGGACTTTTCCCGACGAAGGAGGATCTTGTTGTCGCGGTACTGAAACGACGTGACCTGCGGTGGCGGTCAAGCGTTGTCGAATACGTGCGGAGATATGACCAACCGCGCGAGCGGGTCCTCGCTCTTTTTGACTGGCTTGAGCGATGGTTTGCCGAGCCGGAGTTTCGTGGCTGCGCGTGGATCAATGTCTATGGCGAGCTCGGCTCCGCATCGCCGGCGATTCTCGCCGAGGTGCGTTCGCACAAGGACGCTTTCCATAGGCAAATTGCTACCTGGGCCAATGACGTTGGCGACGGACTGGCGGTCCCGTTGTGTCTGCTAGCCGAAGGGGCGATCGTCATGGCCTCAATCCAGGGTGGAGTGGCGGTTGCGCGGGACGCGCGGACTGCGGCGCGAGCGTTGATGGATTAGGCGGATCCTCGCACGGGGGGAATCGCTGCACAACTGGGGTCGCCGATTCGGGCCCAAGATGGCGAACGGCTGAAAATCGATGCGCGCCCACGGGGCTCATGAAGTAGGGCTAGGGCCGCGAGAGCTGCGAGCCTGGTTCGCTGACGGTCGCCCGCCGTCAAGTTGAGGTGTCAGCTTTTGATGAAGTGGTCTGGATGAGTGCGTACTTGGTGAGTATGGCGGCTGCGACGCCAAACGCAGGCAATTCGACATGGCCAGACACCAGTTCTGACCGCATTTGAAAACGCAGCCCCTGCTGAACAGGGGTCTCACTGTGCCCTCGGTGAGACTCGAACTCACACTGGACGGGTTTTGAATCCGTTGCCTCTGCCAATTGGGCTACGAGGGCATGCGGCTCGTGAGAGCCGCGAGAGATCACTCTAGTAGATCGGTGCCAGGAGAATCCAACCCGGTAGGGTCATGGGTGCGCGACGTGCGGTGATCGTCGGCGAATGTGTTTGGGAGAGAGGCGAAAGCGATGACAGACAGCACGCAGGCAGGCGAGGTAACGCCGACCGCGCACCGCGTCCTGGTCGCCGAAGACGATTCGCTGATCCGGATGGACCTCATCGAAATGCTGCGCGAAGAGGGCTACGACGTCGTTGGGGAGGCGCCCAACGGGCAGGTCGCCGTCGACCTCACCGTCAAACTCAATCCCGACCTCGTGATCATGGATATCAAGATGCCAGTCCGCGACGGTATCGACGCCGCCACCGAGATCGCCGCCAAACGACTCGCGCCGGTAGTAATGCTGACCGCGTTCAGCCAGCGCGACTTCATCGAGAAGGCGCGCGACGCAGGCGCGATGGCATATCTCGTCAAACCGTTCACGAAAACCGACTTGGTGCCCGCGATCGAAGTCGCGGTTAGTCGCTATCAGGAGTTGACCGCGCTGGAGAAGGAGGTCGCCACGATCGGCGACCGCCTGGAAACCCGCAAACTCGTCGACCGCGCCAAGGGACTTCTGATGGCCAAGCAATCGATGAGCGAACCCGAGGCGTTCAGCTGGATTCAGCGCGCCGCGATGGACCGCCGCACGACCATGAAGGCCGTCGCGCAGGTCGTCGTCGAAACTCTCGGTTGATCTCTCACATACCGCCTAAAGCGGACATCGTGTTAAATCTGTGAAACTCTCCCACAAGAGTGCCTGCACGGTTGTCCCAAAAGCGCGCGCCCGCACGACGTTCGGTTTATCTTTTTGCGAGGGTCTTCCCTAGTAGAACCTCCGCGTACCGGCGTCGGAGGGCAAGTGAGAGGTAGCTAAATGCACCGTCGCATGACCACGACCGCCCTAGCGGTGGCACTCACCGGAGTGCTCGCAGTCTCCGCGTGTGGCAGCAAATCGACCAACTCCGATGAGTCCGGAAGCAGCGCAGGTGCGCCCAGCTCCGGACTGTCGATCGACAAGTTGGCACAGATCAACACATCCGGCCAAGAGGTTCCGGTTACCGCCGAGACCGACGCTGCTGACCCGGCCGGGGACGGCAAAGCCAAATGCCCCAACACGACCATCGCGATGGCTGGTGCGCTCACCGGCGCCGACGCCGCGTTGGGTATCAACATCCGCTACGGCGCACAATTGGCCGTCGATCAACACAACGCGGCCAATGCCGACTGCCAGATCACGCTGAAAACCTTTGACACAGAAGGTGATCCGCAGAAGGCAACACAGGTCGCGCCGCAGATCGTCTCGCAGGACTCAATCGTCGCGCTGATCGGTCCGGCCTTCTCCGGTGAAACCAAGGCCACCGGTGGCGTATTCAGCCAAGCCGGTCTGGTCTCGGTGACTGCCTCCGCGACCAACCCGGCACTGACCGACAACGGCTGGAAGACCTTCTTCCGCGGACTGGCCAACGACGACGTACAGGGACCCGCGGTCGCCAAGTACCTCACCGGCAAGCTCGGCAAGAAGAAGGTGTGTGTCATCAAAGACGACACCGAATACGGTGCGGGACTGGCGCGTGCGGTCAGCGCTTCGCTGGGATCGGCCAACGCCGACTGCGATGGCGATGTCAAGAAGGGGGAGCGTGACTTCTCGGCGGTGGTGACCAAGATTCAGCAGGCTAGCCCCGACGCCGTGTTCTACGCGGGGTACTACTCCGAGGCCGCACCTCTTGCGCAGCAATTGAAGTCGGCTGCCCCCGACGTCACCTTTGTTTCCGGTGACGGCGCCAATGACCCCAACTTCATTTCCCTGGCGGGCAATTCGGCTAAGGGTGCGGTGCTGTCCTGCCCGTGTGGCCCGGCGCCGGACAAGTTCAAAGCTGACTACACCGCGAAGTTCAACCAGAAGCCGGGCGTCTACTCGGTGGAGGCATACGACCTCGCGACCATCCTGATGAAGGGCATCACCGAGGGTAAGCGCACTCGTTCGGCGCTACTGAACTACGTGAAGAACTACAGCGGGAACGGACTGGCGCGTAAGTACCAGTGGACTCCGAAGGGTGAGCTGACCTCATCCAATATCTGGGTCTACCAGGTCAAGTAATTCGATGACGCACAGCATGTCCGGACCCTGGTGTCCGGGCATGCTGTCGTCTCACATGCTGTGACCTGTCGGTACGCGAGAAGATAGCGCGGTGAAACTCCACGAATGATCGTCCACACCCTTGCCGAGACGATAGCAACGGCACCTCAAGTGCTCGAACCGCAGACCATCGCCTCTGATCTCAATTTCGACCTCGGCGCACTACGCGCCGGGTTCTGGAGCCTGACCATTGAAGGCCTGGCCTATGGCTCGATCTACGCACTGGTGGCGGTCGGCTACACATTGGTCTACGGCGTCCTCAAACTCATCAACTTCGCGCACTCCGAGATCTTCATGCTCGGCATGTTCGGGCAGTACGTTGGTCTCCTGCTGCTGGGGTTCTCGCCCTCAGGCGACACCTACAACTCCGGCACGATGATGACAATCGTGTACTTGTTAGTCGCCGGTCTGCTCGGTATGGCTGTATCCGGTACCGCCGCAGTCGGTTTGGAGTTCGTCGCGTACCGGCCGCTACGA
The DNA here is from genome assembly GCF_000241305.1 of Gordonia effusa NBRC 100432. Taxonomy (GTDB): domain Bacteria; phylum Actinomycetota; class Actinomycetes; order Mycobacteriales; family Mycobacteriaceae; genus Gordonia; species Gordonia effusa. The sequence continues at coordinate 52,325 of NZ_BAEH01000073.1, read as the reverse complement.
CGTCGAGGTGCCAAACCGCTCGCTTTCCTGATTACCGCGATCGGTATGTCGTTCGTCCTGCAGGAAGTGGTGCACTACCTCCTGCCGAAGATCCCGACCACTCCGCGGCTCGGTGGTTCGACCGCGCAGCCGCAGATCAAACTCGTCGATCCGACTACCCAGTTCCACATCTTTGGTGCGTCGGTGTCGAACCTGACATTGGTCACCATCATTGTCGCGATCGGGCTAGCGCTGGGGACCGACCTGGCGCTCAACAAAACGAAACTCGGCCGTGGAGTCCGGTCGGTCGCGCAAGACCCCGACGCCGCGCTCCTTATGGGCGTCTCACGGGAACGCACCATTATGGTGACCTTCTTGATCGGCGGAATACTCGCCGGCGCCGCGGCGCTCTTCTACACCTTGCGTATCCCCACGAATATCGTCTACTACGGCGGCTTCATCCTCGGCATCAAGGCGTTCTGTGCGGCGGTTCTCGGCGGTATTGGCAACGTTCGCGGCGCCCTGCTCGGCGGTCTGTTGCTCGGCGTGATGGAGAACTACGGTTCGGTCGTCTTCGGCAATCAGTGGAAAGACGTCGTCGCGTTCGCCCTGTTGATTCTCGTGCTGATGTTCCGACCGACCGGCATCCTTGGGGAGAAGCTTGGAAAGGCGCGCGTATGAGCAAGTTCGTCGAGCGATGGTTGTCGATCTGGATACCGATCCGCGATCGTTGGAACGATCTATCCCGTCCGATGCAATGGGTAGCGGGTGCACCGCTGATCCTGCTACTGGCCCTCTTGCCGGTAATCAAGCCACCGTTCATCACCACCACCGCCGTTGATTTCGGTGCCACGATGGCTCAGGTCGCGATGGTCGCGTTGATCGCGATCGGCCTGAATGTTGTTGTCGGACAGACAGGTTTGCTCGATTTGGGTTACGTCGGGTTCTACGCGGTCGGTGCGTATGCGGTCGCACTGCTGACCAGCCCGGCCAGTCCGCTCTGGGATAGTGCCGACCACGGACTGTTCTCGGGGCCGTGGGCGTGGCTGGCGTGTGTACCGCTGGCGATCATTATCACCGGCCTGACTGGCGTGATTTTGGGTACGCCGACGCTGCGCGTGCGGGGCGACTATCTCGCGATCGTCACGCTTGGTTTCGGCGAAATCGTCCGGCTGCTGGCCGACAACCTCAAGGGTCTCACCAACGGAGCCGCCGGCCTCAACAACGTGCTATTCCCGGAACTGGGCAAGTCCGATGCGCACCCCGAGGGCGTCTTCTCTAACTCGAATGATTCTGGAATTAGCTACGGTGTCTGGTGGTATTGGCTGGGTATCGCCGCGATCATCTTGGTGCTGCTAGTGGTGGGCAATCTGGAGCGTAGCCGGGTCGGTCGCTCCTGGATCGCCATCCGCGAAGACGAAGATGCGGCGGAGATCATGGGCGTCCCGACGTTCAAGTACAAATTGTGGGCCTTTGTTATCGGCGCCGGAGTTGGTGGCCTTTCGGGTGCCATCTACGCCGGACAGGTTCAGTACGTCGACCCGAAGGCATTCACCGTCATCAACTCGATGCTGTTCCTGTGCGCGGTGGTACTCGGTGGTCAGGGCAACAAACTCGGTGTGATCGTCGGTGCGTTTATCGTCGTGTACCTACCGGCGAAAGTGCAGGGCATCGAAGTCGGCGGACAATCGCTCGGTGACTACAAATACCTGTTCTTCGGAATCGCGTTGGTGCTCTTGATGATCTTCCGCCCACAAGGGTTGTTCCCGGCGCGGGCCAAGCTAATTACCTTCGGCCGCAAGGTCTATTCGACGGCGCGGCGGGTACCAGATTCGGAAGCCGTCGCGCAGGAGGTTCGCTCATGAGACATCGACGTTCCGACGACTGGACGGCTGATTCGGTGCAGGAGCCCGACACGCAGGCACCCGCCGACTTGACCAAGTCGGACGCCGAGACCGAAGTGCAACCCGATTCCGTCGCTGTTGACGATACTGCTGCCGACACCACCGTGGTGGTCGATCCGGCCGCGATCGATCCGGCTCTGGCTGATCCGGAGGCCGTCGCGGAAATCGTTGCGCCGCAACGTGAGATGGCATCGGCTGAAGGTGAGGTATTACTCGAGGTCGATGGCATTACGGTAGAATTCGGCGGCCTGGCCGCCCTCGATGACGTCACCTTCGATATCAAGCGCGGCGAAATCCTCGGTCTCATCGGGCCAAACGGCGCGGGCAAAACGACATGCTTCAACGCCATCACCGGCGTCTACCGACCCAGCCGCGGCACAGTGGTCTTCGACGGCAAGCTGCTCGGAAAAGTCAAGCAGCACAAGATTACTCGGCTGGGTATCGCCCGTACATTCCAGAACGTGCGGTTATGGGGCGAGATGACCGCGCTGGAGAATGTGGCCGTCGGGACCGACGCCCGGCACCACACCTCGGTGGCCGGGGCGATCTTCCGCACCCCGCGGCATTACCGCGAGGAGCACGACGCCGTCGACCGCGGGATGGCCTTGTTGGAATTCGTGGGCATCGCGTCCCGTGCCGCCGAGAAGGCATCCAACTTGTCCTACGGTGACCAGCGGCGGCTGGAAATCGCGCGGGCGTTGGCAACCGAACCGAAACTGCTATGTCTTGACGAGCCGGCCGCCGGATTCAACCCCCGGGAGAAGGCCGCATTGATGGATCTCATTCGTAAGATCCGCGACGACGGCTACACGGTACTGCTCATCGAGCACGATATGCGCCTGGTCATGGGGGTAACCGATCGAATCGTAGTGCTGGAGTTCGGTCGTAAGATCGCCGAGGGGACACCGGCGCACGTGCGTGAGAACCCCGCAGTCATTGCGGCCTACCTTGGAGTACCTGATGACGAGATCGCCTGAGCAATCGGTTGACGACCCGCTACTGATCATCGACGATCTCGCGGTCCACTACGGTCGGATCGAAGCCCTGCATGGGATTTCGCTGCATGTTCGGCCCGGGGAGCTGGTAACTCTGCTCGGCGCGAACGGCGCGGGAAAGTCGACGACGATGCGCGCGTTGTCGGGACTGCATAAACCCACAACCGGGCGAATCATGTTCGACGGCACCGATATCACGGTTGCCTCAACCCATTCTCGAGTGAAACAAGGCATCATTCAGGTTCCCGAGGGACGACACATCTTCCCGGGCATGACCGTGCAAGAGAATCTTGATATGGGCTGTTACGCAAGGAAATTCGAGTCCAAACCGGCTTACAGATCGACCCTTGACCACGTTCTGGGGCTGTTCCCGCGACTCGCCGAGCGACGTGGCCAGTACGGCGGCACGATGTCCGGTGGCGAACAGCAGATGCTCGCTATCGGGCGGGCGCTGATGGCGCGGCCGCGGCTGCTATTGCTGGATGAACCGTCAATGGGGTTGGCGCCCAAGGTAATCGCCCAGATTTTCGCGATTATCAAACAGATCAACTCCGAGGGGACCACTGTGCTGCTGGTCGAACAGAACGCACAGCAGGCTCTGAGTCGGTCCGACCGCGCCTACATCATGGAAACCGGCGTCATTACCAAAGAAGGCGCCGGGCGTGATCTGCTGCATGACAATGCCGTGCGGGACGCTTACCTGGGAGTCGCGTAACCGCGCCCCGCCCTGTCGGTAGTAGGCACTAGACTCCACACGGTGAGTGACACCAAGACAGCCCAAGAGACGCCGACCCTGATGCTCCTCGACGGGCACTCGCTGGCCTACCGGGCCTTCTTCGCGTTGCCGCCGGACATCACAACGGCGTCCGGGCAGGTCACCAACGCGGTCTTCGGTTTTACCTCGATGCTGATCAACCTCCTGCGCGACGAGCAGCCGACGCACCTGGCCGCGGCCTTCGACGTGTCGCGTAAGACATTTCGTTCGGAGATGTTTCCCGAATACAAAGCGCAGCGCGAGTCGTCACCGGATGCCTTCCGCGGCCAGGTCGACATCATCAAAGACGTGCTCGACGTCCTAGGGATCCCGCATTTCTCGGTGGAGAATTTCGAGGCCGACGACGTCATCGCCACCCTGGCCACTCAGGCCGACGAGCGTGACTACAAGGTGTTGGTGGTGACCGGTGACCGGGATGCCCTGCAGTTGGTTAACGACAACATCACGGTTCTCTACCCCAAGCGCGGAGTGTCGGAGCTGACGCGCTTTACGCCGGAAGAAGTGGAGAAGAAATACGGGCTCACTCCGGCGCAGTATCCCGACTACGCGGCAATCCGCGGCGACAAGAGCGACAATCTCCCCAATATCCCCGGCGTCGGCGAGAAGACCGCCGCCAAATGGATCCGAGACTATGGATCGTTGTCAGAACTGGTCGACCACGTGGATGAGGTCCGCGGCAAAGTAGGCGATGCGCTGCGGGCGAATTTGGCATCCGTGCAAACCAACCGGCAACTGACTCAGTTGATTCGAGACGTCGAATTACCCTCCGGCCCAGACGATCTGAAGGTGGTGGGGTGGGATCGCGAGCGAGTTCACGCTCTGTTCGACGAGCTGGAATTCCGCGTGCTGCGTGATCGCCTGTTCGCACAACTGACGTCAGTCGAACCGGAAGCCGACGCGGGATTCGAAGTTGATGGAGAGTTGTTGGCAGCCGGGACGGTACGCGCCTGGCTGGATGAACATGCCCGCACCGGACGCAGCGGCTTGTCGATCGTTGGTGCGCAGTCGGTGATGGATTCTGACACCGAGGGGCTGGCCATCGCCGCTGCCGACGGCGTATCGGCGTACCTCGACACCGCCACGCTCGATCCCGACGATGAGCGGGCCCTGGGTGACTGGCTTGCTGATGATGGGGCAGACAAGGCGGTACACGAGGCTAAGTGGGCTTTTCATGCTTTGCGTAGCCGTGGCTGGAAGCTCAAAGGTGTCAGTAGCGACACCTCACTCGCCGCCTATCTCGTCCGGCCCGGTCAGCGCACCTTCAACCTCGACGATCTCGCGCTGCGCTATCTGCGCCGAGAATTGCGTGCCGACGACACTCCCGGCGACGGTCAGATGTCGCTCCTCGACGCCGACGCGTCCGACGACAAGCAGGCCCAGCAACAGATGCTGCAGGCCCGCGCAGTCGCGGAGTTGGCCGACGCTTTCGACGCCGAACTCGAACAGATCGAGTCTCGGTCGCTGTTAACCGATCTGGAATTGCCGCTGCTGTTCGTACTCGCCGAACTGGAAGCGACCGGAATCGCGGTCGATACCAAGCACTTTCAGACACTTGAGGCGGGTTTCGCCGATCGAGTGCGGACCGCGGCAGATGCGGCGTACGCGGTCATCGGCGAGCAGGTCAATCTGGGTTCACCTAAACAACTGCAGACAATCCTCTTCGACAAGCTCGATATGCCGAAGACCAAGAAGACCAAGACGGGGTACACCACCGACGCCGACGCGCTGCAGAGTCTGTACGAGAAGACCGAGCATCCGTTCTTGGCGCACCTGCTGGAGCATCGTGATGCGACACGATTGAAGGTGACCGTCGACGGTCTATTGAAATCGGTTGCGCCCGATGGTCGAATCCACACGACATTCAATCAGACGATCGCCGCGACCGGCCGCCTGTCATCGACCGAACCCAATTTGCAGAACATTCCAGTCCGTACGGCTGCTGGCCGGGAAATCCGCAAGGGGTTCGTGGTGGAGTCGGGGGACGATTCGGGTTTCGAGACCTTGATGACCGCCGACTACAGCCAGATCGAGATGCGCATCATGGCTCATGTGTCCGAGGACGCGGGTCTTATCGAAGCGTTCAACTCGGGGGAGGATCTGCACAATTTCGTCGGATCGCGGGCGTTCGGGGTGCCGATCGATGAAGTGACAACCGAATTGCGGCATCGGGTCAAGGCGATGTCCTATGGACTGGCATACGGGTTGAGCGCGTTCGGGCTCGCCGCGCAACTCGGTATCAGTCGTGACGAGGCCAGTGAACAGATGGAGGCATACTTCGCGCGATTCGGCGGAGTGCGTGACTACTTGCGCGACGTGGTTGGACAGGCGCGCAAAAACGAGTACACCGCAACGCTTTTCGGCCGTCGACGGTACTTGCCAGATCTCACTCACAGCAACTGGCAGCGGCGTCAGGCAGCCGAGCGGATGGCGCTCAACGCCCCCATCCAGGGCACGGCCGCCGACATCATCAAGGTAGCGATGATCAACGTGCACAAGCGGTTGGTCGCCGAGGAACGACGCTCCCGCATGCTCCTGCAGGTGCACGACGAATTGGTCCTGGAGATCGCCGACGGCGAGCGCGACGACGTCGAGAAGCTGGTGCGGGAAGAAATGGGTTCGGCAATCGAACTGTCAGTGCCGCTTGATGTGTCGGTCGGCTTCGGCCGGTCCTGGGACGACGCCGCACACTGAGCCCACAGACGCGCCGCGCATACACCGTTAGCCAGCATCGAACCCGATGACACAGTAAGTTTCTTCTGGAGATTCCCGGTGTTCGACTCCGGGTAACCAGGCAGGAGACAAGAGTGTTGATTCGACGACGCGAGGCGCGGGACGGGTGGTTCGTCGCCGTCGTGATCATCGCGGTCGCGGCAGTTCTATCTCTGTCGTCCTGCACCAACGACGAATCCCTTTTGGACACCAAGCCGATCACCTTGACAATCGCGAAGCAGCCGGCGATTGCCGAGATAGTGCCCGCGGAGATTCGCGAGTCAGGCGTGCTCCGTATCGGTACCAATCCGCCCTATCAGCCGAATGAGTTCAAGAACCGCGACGGCGAGATCATCGGATACGACGTCGATTTGATGCGCGCGGTGTCGCAGGTCCTCGGGCTGCGTCCGGAGTTCAAAGAGTCCGACTTCGACAAGATCATCCCGGCTATTCAGTCGGGGACTTTCGACATGGGAATGTCGTCGTTCACCGACACGGCCGAGCGTGAGAAGCAGGTAGATTTCGTCACCTATTTCAGTGCCGGTGTGCTGTGGGCACAACGGACCGACGACGACGTCGACCCGGACAATGCCTGCGGACTGAAGGTCGGCGTTCAGGCAACGACCTACGAAGACACCGACGAAGTGCCCGCCAAGAGTGCGAAATGTGTTGCGCAGGGTAAGGAACCGATCGTCAAGGTGAAATTCGATAGTCAGGACGAGGCGGTGAATGCTCTACTGCTGGGCAGAGTCGATGCACTGTCGGCCGATTCGCCGGTCACCGCCTACGCGGTCAAGAAGACCGATGGTCAACTAGAAGTGGTTGGCCCGGTCTACGACGCTGCTCCATATGGTTTGCCGGTCCGGAAGGGCTCGTCGCTTGGTCCGGCCCTGCAGCGGGCGATGCAATACCTGATGGACAACGGCTTCTATCGGACGATCTCGGAACACTGGGGTGTGCAGAGCGGCATGATCGGCACATCCAAGATCAACGACGCCGCCAAAGACTGAAATGGTGTCGAATATGCAGGGTCAGGAGAGTCGATGACAGTATCCGACAAGCTGGATGGCGGTGATACCGCCGCGCCGATCAAAGCGGTGCCGCTGCGTCATCCGGGGCAATGGATCGCGGCGGCCGTAATCGCGGTGCTCGCAGCACTTTTCCTCTATGGCGCGGCCACCAACGGCGCCTATCGGTGGGGCACCTACCGGGAGTACCTTTTCGATACTCGAATTCTGTCCGGCGTCTGGTACACACTCGCGCTGACCGTGCTCGCGATGGTCATCGCGGTGGTACTTGGTGTATTGCTCGCCATCATGCGGCTATCGCCAAACCCGGTGTTGCGGTACACATCCTGGACCTATTTGTGGATCTTTCGAGGTACGCCGGTCTATGTGCAGTTGGTGTTCTGGGGGTTGTTCGGGTCGATCTACAAACGCATCGATATTGGCATTCCGTTTACGGTGCAGTTCGCGCATTTCGACGTGCAGAGCCTCAACGCTGCGTTCCTGTTCGCGGTGATCGGACTCGGACTCAACGAGGCCGCATATATGTCCGAAATAGTCCGTGCCGGAGTTTCGTCTGTCGGTGAGGGGCAGACCGAAGCATCTGTGGCACTTGGTATGTCGTGGTCGCAGACGATGCGGCGCACAGTATTGCCGCAGGCGATGCGGGTCATCATTCCGCCCACCGGCAACGAGGTGATCTCCATGCTCAAGACGACGAGCTTGGTGGCCGCCGTGCCGTTCAGCGGGGAACTCTACGGTCGGGCTCGCGATATTTCCGGGGTGAACTTCCAGCCGATCCCAATGTTGATGGTGGCCTCCACCTGGTATCTCGCGGTTACGAGTGTGCTCATGATCGGTCAGTACTATCTGGAGCGGTATTACGCGCGTGGCGCGAGTAGGCAGTTGTCAGCGCGTCAACTAGAGGCGCTGGCGGCCGCGGTCGACTCCAAGTCCGACACCAAGACCAACAGGGAAGCGTGAGAGCCATGACTGTTCCAATGGTGCGCGCGGACGGGGTGTGTAAGAACTTTGGCGCGTTGCAGGTGCTCAAGGGCATCAATCTGGAAGTGCAGCGGGGCGAGGTCGCGTGTCTTATCGGGCCGTCTGGCTCGGGTAAGTCGACGTTCCTGCGCTGCGTCAATCATCTCGACGTGGTCAACGCCGGCCGCCTCGTAGTTGACGGCGAGCTTATCGGGTACCGCGAACGTGGCGGCAAACTTTACGAGATGAGTCCGAAAGACGCTGCGCGCCAACGTCGAGACATCGGGATGGTGTTCCAGCATTTCAATCTGTTTCCGCATCGAACGGCGTTGGAGAATGTCATCGAGGCACCCGTGCAAGTGGCCCGCACACCCAAAGCGCAGGCCGTCGAGCGGGCCCGTGAATTGCTCGCACGCGTTGGGCTGGCAGATAAGGCTGACGCGTACCCGGCGCAGTTGTCCGGTGGACAGCAGCAACGTGTTGCGATCGCCCGCGCGCTCGCGATGGATCCCAAGCTGATGTTGTTCGACGAGCCGACGTCGGCGTTGGACCCCGAACTGGTCGGCGATGTGCTTGACGTGATGCGGGAGCTGGCGGCCAGCGGCATGACGATGCTGGTGGTGACCCATGAGATGGGCTTCGCCCGTGAGGTTGCCGATCAACTCGTGTTCATGGACGGTGGCGTGGTGGTGGAGAAGGGTGATCCGCGCGAGTTGTTGGCGAACCCGACCCACGAGCGGACTCAAGCATTCCTGTCGAAGCTACTGTGAGCGGCATCGGCGCGAGCGTGCGTATCGGAGTGCTCGATGGTGATGGCATCGGGCCGGAGATCGTTCCGGTGGCAGTGTCGGTGGCGTCGAAAGCGTTGCGGCGCAACGGCTTGGACGTCGACTGGGTCGCATTGCCGTTCGGCCGTTCCGCGATCGACTCGCACGGATCAGCAGCTCCCCAGGAGACACTAACCGCCCTCGATGAACTCGACACGTGGATTTTGGGGCCGCACGATTCGGCCTCGTATCCGTCCGAATTTCGCGGACAACTCACACCGGGCGCGGTGATTCGTAAGCGCTACAACCTCTTTGCCAACCTTCGCCCGGCGAAAGCTCTGGACGCAGCGCGGGCGACCACTCCCGATATCGATCTGTTGATAGCGCGGGAGAACAGTGAAGGTCTGTACGCAGATCGGAATATGGCCGTCGGCTCGGGAGAGTTCATGCCGACCCCCGATGTCGCACTCGCGGTCGGGGTCATTACTCGAGCGGCGTCCGAACGTATTGCGCGCGAAGCCTTTACCTGGGCGAGGCGACGTCGGGGAAAGGTGACCGTGGTGCACAAGGCCAATGTGCTGACGATGACGACCGGGCTATTTCGCGACGCGTGTCTCGACGTCGCGGCCGAATTCCCCGACGTCGAGGTGTCGCAAGAACACGTCGACGCGATGGCCGCACACCTGGTGCGCCGTGCGGCCGATTTCGACGTAGTGGTGACCGAGAATCTTTTCGGTGACATCTTGTCCGATCTTGCCGCCGAACTCGCTGGGTCACTGGGCACAGCGGCATCGATTAACTGCTCGGCGACCAAGGCGATGGCTCAGGCGGCGCATGGCGCGGCGCCCGATATCGCGGGGCACGACGTCGCGAATCCCGCGGCAATGATCTCCTCGACGGCGATGCTGTTGGCATGGCAGGCACAGCATTACGGAGATGAGCGGCTGATGACGGCGGCAGCGCAGATTGATTCGGCGCTTATCGCCACCGTTTCCGCTGGAGTCGCGACACGGGACCTCGGCGGTACGGCGAGTACGTCGGATTTCGCCGCCGAGGTTCTTCGGCGCTTGTGAACGTGGAATAGGGAGAGTGGGATGCGCAAGCGGACGGGGGAGTTCATCGTCGTCGCGATGATGGTCGCAGCGGTTGGTGGATGCACTATCGACGGGTCACCAAGCGCGGCACCGAGCTCGAGTGCGGGCCCGGCGTCGACTGTGCAATGCGCATACCCCGACGCGGCGGATCCATTCGCGAAAATTCCAACCGCCGCACCACCGGGCGTGCCCGAGGATCAGCGAATCGCGGCGCTCAAGCAGATCGGAGAACTGAAGGCGGGTGCGGCAAAGAAGCGGTCGGCGCCCAAACCCGATAGCTCGGCCGCCGCCGAGGGAGAAGTCGTGTGGACGATCGCGACGAACCGAGGAGTCATCGGAGCGACCCTGATACGTCATAACGCCGCCTGCAACGTGAATGCTGTTGTCTCGCTGACTCAGAATAGATACTTCGACAACACAGAGTGCCACCGCCTCGCGTTGGCTCAAACACTGAGAGTCTTGCAGTGTGGCGATCCGACAGCCACCGGCGTTGGCGGGCCGGGGTGGAGTAGTCCCGACGAACCGCCGAAGGGACTCGAGCCGGGTTCGACGCCGGAGTCAGTGGTGTATCGGCGGGGCACGATCGCCGTGGCGAATGCCAATAGCACCTACACCGGTGTCAAGAACTCAGGAGGCAGCCAGTTCTTCATAGCCATCGCCGATAGCCCATTGCCCGCGCAGTACGCCGTGATTGGACAGGTCAGTAACGAAGGCCTCAAGGTACTCGACACGATTTCGTCGGGTGGAGTCATCGCCGAAACGGCGGGTGGCGTGGACGGTAAACCAAAGCTGCCGGTCACGTTGTCGACGGTGACGGTTGGATTCTGACTGACGCAGCGCCGCGTCTCAGCCGAGCGGGTTATGTGCGCAGAAAATCGCGGTACCTGGGAAGTATGACCCACGCAGCGGGCTCCACTGCCCCCATTCGCGTTCGAAGCCCTCGGGCCACTCGGGCTCGACGATGTCGTCGAGAATCATTCCCGCTGAACGTATTTCACGCACCCGGTCGCCGATGGTGCGGTGGTGCTCGACATAGGTCGCGACTCCGTCGTCGTCGAATTCGGCATAGGGCGTGCGATTGAAATAGGGGATGGCTACGGTCAGTCCGGCCGGGCCCGGATCGTCCGGGAACATCCACCGCATCGGATGGTTGACCGCGAAAACCCAACGGCCGCCGGGCTTTAATACTCGCGCGACCTCGGCCATGACGCGAGCGGAATCAGCCACGAAGGGCACCGCGCCGAACGCTGAACACGCTAGGTCGAAGGAATTGTCGGCGAATGGCAGGTGCTCGGCACCTGCCTGGATAAGCGGGACGTGGATTCTGTCGCCAGCCATCGCCGAGATACCATGCGCAAGCATCTGTTTCGAGAGATCCAAACCGACCGGATGCGCCCCGTTTGCCGCGAGCCACCGTGAACACGGCGCCGAGCCGCAGCCGACCTCCAAGATCACCTTTCCGGCGATCGGACCTAGTAGCTCGACCTCGGCTTCGCGCAATCCTTCTGGGCACCAGACGAAGTCGCCGCCGGCGGTGTGCTCGCCGAGGAAGTCTCCGTGGGTTGCGTGATAATCGTCGGCGTCGCTATCCCACCACGCGCGGTTGGCGCGTTCGCTGGTGGGCGAGTCAATGTCGCCGAGAAGCCTTGGTGGCCGGTCGGTTTCACCCTCAGAACTCATGTACGGAGATGATAGTCGTCAGCAGTCGCGGCCGGGCAGCACATGTTCGGTTCGCGCATCGCCGTCCCACTGGCGCACCGCAGAGAATCTGACCGGTGCATCGTCGAGGTCGAGCGACTCGAGGGCGATGGCCAGTTGCTGCGAGGTTAGACGGCGCGCCAGCGTGATGTGGGGTGTCCACGTTCAATGCGTCGGCGGTGTCGTCGGGAAGCAGTTCGATTGAGTGCGTCATGCGAGAATTCCGACATCTGCGACAGCGATGCTCATCACCAGTAAACCGCTGCCGACGGCGCGCCCGATCCAGAGTGCGACGCCGCCTTTGCAATTCATGCGCGTAATCGTATCGTCGGCCTCATTTGCCCAGCGCAATCGGGATGGCGTAGTGTTACGTGCGCGCGTGAAGTCTCGCGCGCGTTGTCGTGCCCGATCCGTCTTTCCTCGGAAAGGCCTGGTACCAGGTTCGGCAGATCAACAACATACACCTACTACATACCTGTCCGGAGCAACTCAACATATGTCGTCCCCCACGATCACCTCGCCGCAAGTAGCCGTCAACGATATCGGCTCGGCTGAGGACTTTCTCGCCGCCATCGACTCCACGATCAAGTACTTCAACGATGGCGACATCGTAGAAGGCACCATCGTCAAGGTCGATCGGGACGAGGTTCTGCTCGACATCGGTTACAAGACCGAAGGCGTCATCCCTTCCCGCGAACTCTCCATCAAGCACGACGTCGACCCCAATGAGGTCGTCAATGTCGGCGACGAGGTGGAAGCACTCGTCCTCACCAAGGAGGACAAGGAAGGCCGCCTGATCCTGTCCAAGAAGCGCGCACAGTACGAGCGCGCGTGGGGCACCATCGAGGAGCTCAAGGAAAAGGACGAGGCCGTCAAGGGCACCGTCATCGAGGTCGTCAAGGGCGGCCTGATCCTCGACATCGGTCTGCGCGGCTTCCTGCCCGCGTCGCTCGTCGAGATGCGTCGCGTCCGTGACCTCCAGCCGTATATCGGCAAGGAGATCGAGGCCAAGATCATCGAACTCGACAAGAACCGCAACAACGTGGTCCTGTCGCGTCGCGCGTGGCTCGAGCAGACCCAGTCCGAGGTCCGCAGCGAATTCCTGCATCAGCTGCAGAAGGGCCAGGTCCGCAAGGGCGTCGTGTCCTCGATCGTCAACTTCGGCGCATTCGTCGATCTCGGTGGCGTCGACGGTCTGGTGCACGTTTCCGAGCTGTCCTGGAAGCACATCGATCACCCGAACGAGGTCGTTCAGGTTGGCGACGAGGTCACCGTCGAGGTGCTCGACGTCGATCTCGACCGCGAGCGTGTTTCGTTGTCGCTCAAGGCAACTCAGGAAGATCCGTGGCGTCAGTTCGCCCGTACACATGCCATCGGCCAGATCGTGCCCGGCAAGGTCACCAAGCTGGTGCCGTTCGGCGCGTTCGTCCGTGTCGAAGAGGGCATCGAGGGTCTGGTTCACATCTCCGAGCTGGCCGAGCGCCACGTCGAGGTTCCGGATCAGGTTGTCGCCGTCGGTGATGACGCGATGGTCAAGGTCATCGACATCGACCTGGAGCGTCGTCGGATCTCGCTGAGCCTCAAGCAGGCCAACGAGGATTACACCGAAGAGTTCGACCCGTCGAAGTACGGCATGGCCGACAGCTACGACGATCAGGGCAACTACATCTTCCCCGAGGGCTTCGACGCCGAGACCAACGAATGGCTCGAAGGCTTCGAGGAGCAGCAGGGTGTCTGGGAGGCTCGGTACGCCGAGGCGGAGCGTCGTCACAAGATGCACACCACCCAGATGGAGAAGTTCGCCGCAGCGGCCGCCGAGGCAGCCAATGCTCCGACGGACTACTCGTCCTCGTCGGATGAGAACCGCTCAGATGGTGCGGCCGCGCAGCAGGCGCCGGCTTCCACCGGTGGTTCGCTCGCCAGCGACGAGCAGCTCGCTGCTCTGCGCGAAAAGCTTTCGGGTAACGCCTGATTCGCTGATCTATAGCTAGATACAGAACAGCTCCCCGGTCTATGGATCGGGGAGCTGTTCTTTTGCTATGCGCTGGCTGCCCCACAGAAATTCCACCTTTCGCGACAATAATTGTCGTGTACGTCGATTCAGCTGTGGGGTAGCGGCTCGACTACAGCCAATGTGCCGGCGGGCCGTGGGGTGGACAGTATCCGACGACACGATCTGAGAAGTGCGGAGCGCAGCCGGCAGTGATGACAAAGCCGCCGTGACGTCGCGCCGCTCGGTAATCGACATCGGAGTCGTCGGAGGTGCGAGGCGGTTCGAGACCGATATGAGCGATCGGCGCGTCTGGAGTGGCGGCCGCCGCGAGTCGGCCGAGTTGGTCGGACGCTGCCGCGCGCACGTCGTCAGGCAGGTACTGCCACATCACCGAATGTGAGATTACGGTGAGTACACCGGGACTGGGCTCGATTGCCGCGAGGAACGAGTCAGCAGACTCCGGTCGCACGGAGATCGTTGTGGTAGAGGCGATATCGAGTGCGCCGCGCAGCCGCTCCAAGCGGGTCGTCTGGTCCGGCCAGACAAATGACTGTAAGGACAGCGCGTCGTCGGGGGCGGTCGCATCGAGCGGATTGATGTCACATCCGAGACGATCGACGATCAGCAGGTCTCCTTCGGGCGGCGTGTTTCCCGTCCACGCGTCGTCGAGCCGGACGGGCGACGTCAGTGGCCCGCGTGAACCGCCAGGCCAGCGAAGTGCGAAGTGGTCGACTAGCAGGTTGAGTCCCGCCGAGGCTCCGATCTCGACGAGGCGGATCGGTAGTGGAGCGGCGGCGGCAACGATGTCGAGTGCGCCGCGTAGGGCCGCGCTCCGGCCGACCTCATTGGTCTGCGGCGCCTGATTGAGGCGGCCGGTGATCTCGGACTGCATTGTGCGACAGGTGCTTTCGAAGGCCTCCCAAAGGTCGCGAGGCGTAACACCGGCCGGATCACCGCCGCAGCTGGGATACGCGCGGGCCAGATCAGGTGCGCGGCCGGCCAGTGCGAGCCGGTGCATCGCGCCGAAGAGTCGCAAGGTGATTGCCGAACCAGTCGGCTCGAATGCGAGCGGTGCGAGGATATCGGCGATGATGCCGCCTGCTTCCGCGTCGGTTGCGGCGGCCTCCATCAACTGGCGGTACAGCGGTGATCCGAGATTGCCGCATGCCTTGCCTTGCATGCGGACCTCGGCGGCGACCAGTTCGTTCGCGGTAGTCACAGCTGGCGGCCGGTCTTCGTCGAAACGCTCGCCACACAATGATGCTGCCAACGCAGAGTCACCGACATCGTCGGGCTAGGTGGGAAGGGCATGATGCCAACGTACCCGGCGACATCGCCCGCCACAGGCGGTAAGAGTGGGGTGGGCGACGGTGTAGCCGAGAGATTTGTCAGACTGGACCGGTGATCAGGGTAGGGCTGACCGGCGGAATCGGTGCGGGCAAATCGACAGTGGCCAAGACGTTCACCGAGCGCGGTGCATATCTGATCGACGCGGATAAGATCGCGCGCGAAGTGGTCGAGCCGGGCAGTGCGGGACTCACGGCGCTTGTCGAGGCATTCGGCGACGACATCGTGAGTGATGACGGTTCGTTGAATCGTCCCGCGTTGGCCGCTAAGGCGTTCGTCGATGAGGAACAGCGCGGGAAGCTCAACGCGATCACCCATCCTCTCGTTGGCGCGCGCACCCAAGAATTGCTGACCGCAGCTCCGAGCGATGCGATTGTGGTGCAAGATATTCCGCTGCTGGTAGAGAATCACACGGCCCCGTTCTTTCACGCCGTTGTGGTGGTGGACGCCGACGAAGAGGTGCGTATTCACCGACTCACGACGTCGCGCGGCCTTGACGAGGCCGATGCCCGCGCCCGGATCGCCGCGCAGGCTACCGAAGCGCAACGCCGCGAGGTCGCCGATGCTTGGCTGGAGAATTCTGGCTCTCCAGCGGATTTGGCCGCTGCGGCGGCTGCGCTATGGGACGAGCGCCTTGCGCCATTTGCGCGCAACGTCGTCGAACGGCGTGTGGTGCGTGGCCCTATTCGCCTAGATGTCGCGGACCCCACGTGGGCAGCGGCAGGCCGAAAGATTGTCAACCGCTTGTGGGCCCTCCTCGGCGACAAGGCAATCGCGATTGATCACATCGGTTCAACGGCGGTTGCCGGCCTGGACGCCAAGCCAACGATCGATATTCAAGTGAGTGTCGCCGACCTCGACGTCGCCGATCAATTTGCCGACCTGCTCGCCGACGGTGGTTTTCCCCGCATCGAGGAGGTGCGGTCGGACCGTCCGAAGGCTGATCCGGAAACTCAGATCATCGATCCACTGTTGTGGGCCAAGCGTTTTCACGGCTCAGCCGATCCGGGCCGCCCGGTCAACGTACACATTCGGGCAGCGGGATCGCCGGGCCAGCGTTTCGCACTCGACTTTCGCGACTGGTTGATCGACGATCCGCTAGCGCGCGCCGAGTACGAGGAGATCAAACGAGAAGCACTCGCCGCCGCCGATGGCGACGGTGACGCCTACACGGCGGCGAAAGAACCGTGGTTCGACGAGGCATATCTGCGGGTAGGCGCGTGGAAAGTCGGTCGGGAGTAGTCACACCTCATAGAACGTACGCGGATCGATCTCGTTGATCGACAGCCACTTCGATACCGGCATGCTTTCCGACGCGGCATTGTCTGTGCCCTGCCCATAGCCCTGCAGGGTGAGTGCGAGTGCGGGTGTGTCATCTACCTGCCTGGCGACTTCGTAAAGTACCGCCAATAAATGGAGGCACCGCGGCGAGCGCGCCCGGCACGAACAATCCGATCCTATGATTGTCGGAGCCGTGGACCGTCCAGCCGTGTTGAGTGCGCGATGGTTGTCTTCGCTCGGCCCTCGCGATGCCACGGCGAGATCGGCTATGGCCAAAGTCAACTCACGCGTCATTGGACCGAATTCCACACTGACCACCGACGCCTCGGATCCACGATGGACCGTCGCGCGTGCTTCCCGTCCGTCGAATGACACTGTGACACAGCCGTTGCGAGCGATGCTCCGTGCTCGCGGCAACATCGGCTCGGGTCGATTCGTCGACAGGGGCTCGGCAAGCCGCAGAAAGTCCATCCCCCAAGCCGTATAACCGAATTCGTTCATCAGGCCTCCTCGTCGCGTGTCCTGCGCAGAATATCGATCAGTCCTTCGTCGGACAGCGCGGTCAGCGCTGACAGTGCCGAAGCATCGGAATCGAGGGTCAGTGCGGATTTCCGTTCGTGCATCGCGGCGATATGTTCCTCGATGGTGCCTGCGGTATTCAACGTTGTGATGGTGACCGTTCGGGTTTGGCCGATGCGGTGAACGCGATCAGATGCCTGCGCTTGAACGGCGGGATTCCACCAGCGGTCGAAGTGAATGACGTCTGCGGCGCGAGTCAAGGTGAGGCCGGTGCCGGCGGCCTTGAGGCTCGCGACCAACAGACCGGCGCCGCGACCGGATTGGTAGTCGTCCACGATCGAGTCGCGGACAGATTGGCGAAGACCGCCGTGGAGAAACGGCACGGCGACGCCGAACAGTTCGGCGAGATGTGCACACAGCAGTTCGCCCGCCTCTCGATACTGCGTGAAGATTATTGTGGGGGAATCATTTTCGAGATTCGCGCCGACGATTTCGGTGCAGGTGTCGAGTTTTCCGGAACGTCCGATAAGTTGGTCGACCTGCCATGTCGGCGCGGTGGCGGCGAGCGCCGGGTGGTTGCAGACCTGTTTGAGACGCGTGAGAGTCGCCAGAATTCGGCCGTGCCGTTGTGTGCCGTGGCCGAAGCCCTCATCGATTGCGGCATTGAGTAGTTGATCGTAGCGCGTTGCCTGTTCGTCGGTGAGATCGCAGACGACATCGGTATGTAACTTGGCGGGTAGGCTGGCTGCCACTTGGGTCTTGTTGCGACCCAACACGATTGGCGCGATCGTCGCGCGCATTCGGCGCATGGCGTCGGGCGACCCTTGGCCGATGGGCAGAGTGAAGCGCCGTCGAAAGAGAGCGCGGTTCGAAAATTGTTGCCGGGCAACAAGGTTGAGTAGCGACCATAATTCGTCGAGATGATTCTCGACGGGTGTGCCGGTCAGCGCTATTCGGGCGTCGCTGTCCAGGGCGCGCGCTGCCTTGGACACTTGCGTGCGGTGATTCTTGAGAAACTGCGCCTCGTCGAAAATCGTCGTCGACCAGTGTCGTTGCGCGAGCGTCGAATGATGTCCGCGCAGCGTTGGGTAACCGGTGACAACGACGGCGCAATCGTCGGGGACCTCGAGTTCCCCACCGCGATATGCACTCGGATTGAGTTGGGGAGCAAAGTGGTTGATCTCGCGCAGCCAGTTGGTCACGAGAGACGTCGGGCATACGACCAGCGCCGTCGACGACAGTCGCATCGACTGGTGGACGAGGAATGCGATGGCTTGCAGCGTCTTACCCAGGCCCATTTCGTCCGCGAGTACCGCTCCATCGAAGGTGTCCACCGCGTCCAGCAGGAAGCCGACGCCGCGAACCTGGTAGCCGCGCAGCGTGGCGCCGAGCTGATCGTCGAGTGTGGCGCCCAGCTCGATGGTGTCGCGCAGCGTTGTCGTGGCGAAGTCGGCTGTGGTGATCGAGTTTCCGAGTGCGTCGGGGACAGCGTGCGCGGCAACGGGCAGCGGGACATCTGCTTCGATGTCGGTGACTAGCGTCTGCCACGCGCGTAGTGACGCGGATGGCTCGCTGGCGGCGATGCCGCTCAGGTCGGCGGGCTCGATAATCCGGCAGTCAACCTCGGTCGATCGAATACGCAGTCCTGATGCGTCGTCCCCGAAGCCGGGGATGGCGAGGGAGATTGTTTCGTCGACGTCGGTCAGTTTGGCTGAACCGGGCGTCGACCATAGTGCAAAAGCATGTCGGTCGGGTAGATAGGTGGCCTGTGGAGAAGGCAGGGGGGACCTCCGGTGAAATGCGGTTCTTGTGCGGCGTGGCGGTTCTGCAACGCACGCCGCACGGAAAATGTTCCCGGCCTAGCTATTTTCTGTCGAGCCAGGTCATCTTCTCGCCGACCTCGTCGTCGAGCCAAGCTTGAACGTCGTCGCCATGCGCTGCCGCGCCGACCAACGCTCGTGTCGCTATCTGGACGGCCTCTTCGCATTGCGTCGTGGTCAGAAAGTTCGCTGCGTGGGCATCAAAAATCTCATCGATGTCGATGAGTTCGAGCGGTGCGCCGGGAACGTCGACCAGATCGAGATACCAATCTTCGGCGTGCCACCGTCCGGCTGTGTCGGGTCCGGCGAATCGCCCGACGTCGAGATAGAGACGCTGACCGGTGCGATGGCCGTGAACGAAGTGAAAGATGCTGGCGCGCAGTCCGAGTGAGGGTAGAAGCCAGCTCTCTAAGTGGGAGAAGCGGGGATGGTCCGCGGTGCGCGACATATACAAGCCGAAGTCGGTCTGCCCGTATTGTTCGACCGGGCGGACGAAACCTTTGTTGTCGGTGTTTGTCGATGCGGGGACGTCGAACACCTCACGCTTGGGCGGGTGGAGGTCGCTGCTCATTCATTACACATACCATCGCTGCGTTACGCCTTGACGACGTTGCCGCCGGTGACTTGGACGGCTACCGCGGGCAGCGAGGTTTTCGCCGGGCCATTGGCGACCGTGCCGTCGAGATTGAATTTGCTGCCGTGACAGGGACAGTCGATCTTGCCATCGGTGACGCCGCTCAGTTTGCAGCCGGAATGGGTGCAGGTCGCCGAAAAGCCGGCGACCTTGCCGGCCGTCGCTTGGGTGAGAACAGTGTCGCCGACGATGATTCCGCCGCCGACCGGAACGTCGGCGAGTGGGGCTAGGACCCCTGCCGCCGCGCTAGTGCTGGGTGGTGACGCTTGGGTGTCGCTGGTGGTCGTCGATTCGGAATCGTCACTGCCGCAAGAAGATACGGCCAGCGCGACGGCCGTAACGCCGACGGCTACACCGGTTCCGGCAACGAATCGACGACGGGTGACAGTGGGCTGGTCATCCATCGGGAAGTCCCTTCGGGGCAATCATTGAGTTATGTGGGCTGTGCCGCCTATCATCGCGCATTCGGCGAGTTCGCACAGGCGAGTTGGTCAACCTCCATAAGTGACGATGGTGCCGACGAACGCGAAGGGAGTCGCAGCAGGGGAGCAGCCTCGGAAGCTATTGGTAGGTAGCGGCCCCATCAAGCCGACCTTGCTGCCGCGATTATTTGGTCCCTTGCGCACGGTTACCTGGATGGCGTAGGCGTTCGTCAGCCCGCCCGGCTCGCCCAACGGGACTACCGCCCGGATCGGATAGACCAGTGATGCGACGTTGCCACGGACATATATGCAGGTAACCGGGCCGAGGAATTCGACGCCGATCGGTCCTGAGCCATTGAGTACCTGGGCACGGTAGGTTCCGGTGGTGTTTCCGGTTGCGGTGCGAACTCCTACCGCGTCAATTCGTAGCGAATGGAAGTTGCCGATGACCATATCGCCGTGGATGCCGAGCGCTGCGGGAGTCGCGGCCGAAGCCGTGGGCGCGACCGCGGTGGCGCCGGCCGCGAGGCCCGCGGTCGTGGCGACGATGGCCACGAGACGGGTGAGAACTCGGCGAGCATTGAGTTGAGTGAACATTGAAACCTCGGTGAGGTGACCCCGACTGAATTTCGATGTAGTCGTGGCGCATGTGCTGCCAGCCGATCCTGACGTTACGCCGATCGGGAGTGTTGTCATAGGCCGCGGCTACCCTGTGGTCATGGCGTTTGCAGCAGAGCAACCGATCGTCGCGCACTCCGAGTTTCGTCCGATCGGCGACATCGAACGGACCGAAGCGCGGTTCGACGTGGTCAGTGAGCACGAGCCCGCAGGCGATCAGCCGACGGCCATCGCCGATCTGGAACGACGCATCACCGCGGGCGAGCGTGACATCGTGCTGCTCGGTGCCACCGGCACCGGAAAATCGGCGACCACCGCATGGCTCATTGAGAAAGTGCAACGGCCAACTCTGGTGATGGCGCCGAATAAGACTCTCGCCGCTCAGCTCGCAAACGAGTTGCGAGAGATGTTGCCGCACAACGCGGTCGAGTATTTCGTCTCGTACTACGACTACTATCAGCCCGAGGCGTATATCGCCCAGACCGACACCTATATCGAGAAGGACTCGTCCATCAATGACGATGTGGAGCGCCTGCGGCATTCCGCGACGTCGAGTCTGTTGTCTCGTCGAGACGTGGTGGTGGTCGCGTCGGTGTCATGTATCTACGGTCTCGGAACGCCGCAGTCATATTTGGATCGTTCGGTGGAATTGGCCGTCGGCGAACAAATCGATCGCGACGCACTCCTGCGGTTGCTGGTCGACGTGCAGTACACCCGCAATGATCACGCATTTACCCGAGGCAGTTTCCGGGTACGGGGCGACACCGTGGAGATCATCCCGTCTTACGAGGAGCTTGCCGTCCGGATCGAGTTCTTCGGCGACGATGTGGAGGCGCTCTACTATCTGCATCCGCTGACCGGAGATATTGTGCGACAAGTGGATTCGCTGCGGATCTTCCCGGCGACGCACTACGTTGCCGGGCCGGAACGGATGGAAAAGGCAATGAGTTCGATAGAGGCGGAACTCGCCGAACGTCTCGAAGAACTCGAGAACAAGGGCAAGTTGCTGGAGGCGCAGAGGCTACGTATGCGCACCTCATACGACCTGGAAATGATGCGGCAAGTCGGGTTCTGCTCCGGTATTGAGAATTACTCACGCCATATCGATGGCCGTGGCGCTGGTACGGCACCCGCGACGCTGATCGACTATTTTCCCGACGACTTCCTGCTCGTCATCGACGAGTCCCATGTCACCGTGCCCCAGATCGGGGCGATGTACGAGGGTGACATGTCGCGGAAGCGTAATCTTGTCGATTTCGGTTTCCGGTTGCCTTCGGCGGTCGACAACCGCCCGCTGACGTGGGATGAGTTCGTAGATCGCATCGGCCAGACCGTCTATCTGTCGGCAACGCCGGGGCCGTACGAATTGGGTCAATCCAATGGCGAATTCGTCGAGCAGGTGATTCGGCCGACCGGGCTGCTCGACCCGCAGGTGGTGGTCAAACCCACCAAGGGACAGATCGATGACCTCGTTCACGAAATCCGTGAACGCACCGAGCGCGACGAACGCGTCTTGGTCACCACGCTTACCAAGAAGATGTCCGAGGACCTGACCGATTACCTGCTTGAACTCGATATCCGGGTGCGGTATCTGCATTCGGAAGTCGACACGCTTCGTCGCGTGGAGTTGCTTCGGCAACTCCGTGCCGGTGACTACGACGTCCTCGTCGGTATCAACCTCCTCCGGGAAGGTCTCGACCTTCCGGAGGTATCGCTCGTCGCCATACTCGACGCCGACAAAGAAGGATTCCTGCGTAGCACTACCTCGCTTATTCAGACGATCGGGCGCGCCGCGCGAAACGTGTCCGGTGAAGTGCATATGTACGCCGACAAAGTCACCGATTCGATGCGCAATGCCATTGAGGAAACTGAACGGCGCCGCGAAAAGCAGATCGAATACAACAAGAAGATGGGAGTCGACCCGAAACCCTTGCGCAAGAAGATTGCCGACATCCTCGACCAGGTATATCGCGAAGCCGACGACGATTCGGTGGCCGTGGGCGGATCGGGTCGCAACGCGAGTCGAGGCCGTCGTGCGCAGGGAGACGGACCGAAGCGCGGTAGCTCGGGCATTGTCGAGAAACGCGATGTGTCGGCGATGCCACGCGCGGAATTGGCGGATCTGGTGTCGCAACTAACCGATCAGATGATGTCGGCGGCCCGCGACCTGCAGTTCGAACTTGCCGGTCGTCTCCGTGACGAGATCGCCGATCTGAAGAAGGAGTTGCGCGGTATGGATGCCGCCGGGATTTCGTAACAACTCGCATTTCATCGAGTACTGTAAGCAGGCTAACTGTGTCGATCGGCACGATTGTGACCCAAACTCTGTTGAAGCAAACTAATCTCACTAGCCAGACCTGTTCTAAAGCTCTGTTACCTCTGGAGGGAATTCAATGAGCGCATACCAGACGATCGTCGTCGGCACCGACGGTTCCGAATCGTCGTTGAAGGCAGTCGAGCGAGCTGGCGCCATTGCCGGCAGTGATGCCACGCTGGTCATCGCCTGCGCGTATTTTCCGAACGATCACCGCGACATCGATGCGATGTCGGATGTGTTGAAGGAAGACGCGTACCAGGTCCACGGCTCGGCGCCGACGGAGGAGATCCTTCGCAGTGCGCGCGAACGCGCCAACAAGGCGGGGGCCGAGGTTGTTCAGCTGCGCCCCGTCAAGGGTGCACCGGTCGATGCGCTGCTGCAGCTCGTCGAGGACACCAGTGCCGACCTGCTGGTGGTCGGTAACCGGGGCCTCAACTCGTTGGCCGGCCGACTGCTCGGTTCCGTACCCGCGGATGTTGCTCGCAAGGCGTCGAATGATGTCCTGATCGTCCACACGACCTAGTCGAACGCACTCAGATAGAACACCAACCCGGCCGCGGCCGGGTTGGTGTTTTGTTTATGCCCGGTCGGCATTGAAGCTATTGGGCCTCGCGGACTTCACGCGGTAGTCGTCGGCATCTGCGCCAGTGCCCGGGGCAACTCATGGCTGTGAACGACCACCAGACGCTGAGTAGCGCGGGTCAACGCCACGTACAGATCGTTGTTGCCGCGCGGTGACTCGGTGATGAGTTCGGCAGGTTCGACGACGATGATGTTGTCGAATTCGAGGCCCTTGCACTCGACGACGCTGTGCACCTTGATCTCTGGCGAGTCTGGCACGGCATCCAGGGCGGCCCTCGCGTCGTCGAGCAGCGCGTCGGGAACGATGACCGCTGTCAGCCCCGGCCAATCGGATTCCAGCGCTATCTCTATCGCTGTCGAAATGCGTTGCGCGGCGTCAACTTTGCGGGCAAGTGGTTTTATCCCATTGCTGCGCAACGACGTCGGTGCGTGCAGCGAGGTCGAGATGTCGGCGAGAACTTCGGTCGCGTACTCCATTATTTCGGCCGGAGTTCGATAGTTGACGGTCAGCTCGTGGAGCTGCCAGCGGTTAGCGACGTACGGCTCGAATACTGTTCGCCACGAGGTAGTGCCAGCCACATCACTGGTCTGCGCGGTGTCGCCGATGATCGTCATCCATCGATTGGGTATGCGCCGCATAACCATTCGCCACGCCATCGCCGAAAGTTCCTGCGCCTCATCGACGATGACATGCCCAAACGTCCACGTGCGGTCCTCAAACGCTCGCTCGGCCGTCGTCATCCGCTTGGTTTCCACCTGACGCGCCGCGAGTTGTTCGGCATCTATCAGGTCATAGGCCATCAGAATCTCGGGATCGAGTTCGTCTTCGATGTCCTGCGGCGCTGAGCCGGTCAGGATATCGAGAGCGTCTTGAGCTTCGGCCAGCTTCTGACGCCAACGTGCCTTATCGGCCTCATTGGCGTCTTCGGTCTGGTAGCCGATCAATTCGGCTAACTCGTCGATGAGAGGAATATCGCTGTCGGAGAACGTATCTCGCGCGACGATAGTCGAGTCATGCAGTGCGGCTCGGTCGGCCTCCGACCAGCCCGGCGTCGCCCGTCGGATATCTGATGGCGTGCTCAACAGGTCGGTAAGCAGACGCTGCGGGGTAAGGTACGGCCAGAACTCGAGGATGGCGGCGCGGATGTCATCGTCGCGTCCGAGGTCGTCGCGAATGTCGGCAAGATCGGATGACGTTAGCATTTGTGACCCGTCCAGGACGCTCGCACCGATGGTGCGCGCATGGGCCGCGGCCAGGCCGTCCAATGCCGCGCGTAGGAATACCGATTGCGCTTGGTTGTGCGCGCGTCGAGAACCGCGCGCTTTGCCGCGTGCGGCCTTGACCAACTCGGCGTCGATGAACAACGGGTAGCCGTCGAATCTGACCTCGACCCGTTGCTTGGGGAGTGACTGTCGTGCGCGGACAGTGCGTTTGAGGACGTCGAGGATGCGGAGGTCGCCTTTGATGGCGCGAGTTTCGCGAGAGTCGTTGTGCTGAGCCGAGATTCCGGGGAACAGGTCGCCGACGGTGGACAACACGACGCCGGTCTCACCGAGCGACGGCAGCACCTGGCCGATATAGCGCAAGAATTCGGCGTTCGGTCCGATAATCAAAACTCCACTGCGCGAAAGGATTTCGCGGTGCGTGTAGAGAAGATAGGCGGCGCGGTGCAGTGCGACGGCGGTCTTACCCGTGCCCGGGCCTCCTTGCACCACGCTGATGCCGCGATGGGTTGAGCGGATGATCAGGTCTTGTTCACGCTGGATGGTCTCCACGATGTCGGTCATCTCGCCGGTGCGCGCCGCGTTCAGGGCAGCGACGAGCGCTGACTCGTTGACAACGTCACCGTGTCCCAGGTCGTCGAGCTGTGCTTCGCCCGCGGCCAAGACCTCGTCCGATAGTCCGCGTACCGCCCGGTTGCGGGTGCGGATATGCCTGCGTCGGGTGACGCCCTCGGCGGCTGCGGGGGTCGCGAGATAGAACGGTCGGGACAGGGGAGCGCGCCAGTCGAGGAGGAGGGTCGAATCGGCGGCGTCGTCGTCGAGGATGCCGATACGTCCGATGCGCCTGGTCTCGCCATCGTCGAGGTCGAGACGTCCGAAGTATAAGTTGTGTTCGGCGGCATCGAATTTCGCCAGGTCCTCGACATAGAGCCGTTCATAGGACTCACGTTCGGAGAGTGCTTGTGGCGTGTCCGCCGATTCGCGCAAGGTGTCGGAGAGGCGACGTTTGGCGGTCGAGCGCATCCGATCGAGACGCGCGTACACGGCGTCGAGGTGGGTCTGCTCGTCGGTGATGCGCGGGTCGATGCTGCCGTCGCCGGAAGAGGGGCGCGTATGCGTCACGGTGGGTCAACAACCTCCTGGCGGCCTATGCCATCGCGAAAGAGACTCGAACAATCTTACGCGTGTACGGCGAGAGCGACTTGTGTGTTGTTCTCACCAGCCGCGTTGACGCCATTCGTCGAGGGAGCCGCGCTCGGCCCCGAGCGTGGTGCCGGCGCCGTGGCCGGGGTAGACCTCGGTGTCGTCGGGGTAGCGGTCGAAGATTTTGGTGGTGACGTCGCGGTACAGCGTGACGAAATCCTCAGGTCGCCAGGTCTTGCCTACGCCGCCGGGGAACAGGCAGTCGCCAGTGAACAGGTGTGTGCGCGGCTGGGAGTGATCGGCGTCGGTATCAGCGAAAGCGAGCGCGATCGAGCCGGGGGTGTGACCGACCAAATGGATGGCGTTCAACGTGAGGTTGCCGACGGTGATGGTGTCGCCGTCGTCTACGAGGACATCGGGTGCCACCGGCAATGCCGCGGCGTCGTGGCGGCCGGCCGCGGTCGGGACACCGGGATGGGCGGTGTTGATAGCCTCGAGCGCTTGCACGTGATCGGGGTGCTGGTGCGTGGTGAAG
The DNA here is from genome assembly GCF_000241305.1 of Gordonia effusa NBRC 100432. GTDB lineage: Bacteria > Actinomycetota > Actinomycetes > Mycobacteriales > Mycobacteriaceae > Gordonia > Gordonia effusa. Next base: position 25,981 of record NZ_BAEH01000073.1, on the reverse strand, counting down.
ATGCTCCTGAGCTGGCCGGGAAGGCCGGCGAGTAGGTTTTCGATGTGCTCGGCGTCGTTGGCGGCATCGATCAGCAATTGGTCGCCGGTCTCGCGGCAGGTCACGATGTAGACGTTGTTGTCCATCGGCCCGACGGACAACGCGGTGATGGTCGCATGGTCGGTGACGAGGTTGACGTGTGGGGCTGGTGGGGCAGAGCTGGTTTTGGCCATGCCGGTCACGGTAGTCGGCGAATCTCTACTTGTCAGTGCCCCTCGGTATCGTGGATACGTACGAATTCTCGAACGTGAATATGTGAGGAATCCAGTGGTTGATCGCCTGATCGTGCGCGGTGCGCGGGAGCACAATCTTCGGGGGATCGATGTCGATCTGCCGCGAGACAGTCTCATCGTCTTCACCGGGTTGTCCGGCTCGGGCAAGTCGTCACTGGCCTTCGACACCATCTTTGCCGAGGGACAACGTCGGTACGTGGAATCGCTGTCGGCCTATGCCCGGCAGTTCCTCGGCCAGATGGATAAACCAGACGTCGACTTCATCGAGGGACTTTCGCCGGCGGTGTCGATCGACCAGAAGTCGACGAACCGCAATCCGCGATCGACGGTCGGCACGATCACCGAGGTGTACGACTACTTACGTCTGCTCTATGCCCGCGCGGGTAAGGCGCATTGCCCTCAGTGTGGATCACCGATCGCCAAACAGACTCCACAGCAGATCGTCGACCAGGTGCTGGCGATGGAATCGGGAGTGCGCTTCCAGGTACTCGCACCTGTAGTGCGTACCCGCAAGGGGGAGTTCGTCGACCTGTTCGCCGACCTGCAGACGCAGGGTTATTCGCGCGCCCGGATCGACGGCGTCGTATATCCGCTCACCGAGCCTCCCAAGCTGAAGAAGCAGGAGAAACACGACATCGAAGTAGTCGTGGACCGATTGGCCGTCAAGCCGACGTCGAAGCAGCGGCTGACCGATTCGATCGAAACCGCACTCGGCTTGGCCGATGGGATCGTGGTGCTGGACTTCGTCGACCTCGAAGAGAACGACCCCAAGCGGGAGCGCCGTTTCTCGGAGCGGATGGCGTGTCCCAATGGGCACCAGATCGCGGTGGATGACCTTGAGCCACGGGCTTTTTCGTTTAACTCGCCCTATGGCGCGTGCCCCGAATGCGACGGCTTGGGGATCCGAAAGGAAGTCGACGAGGACCTCGTCGTTCCGGACCCGGACCTCTCGCTCGCGGAGGGCGCGATTGCGCCGTGGTCGTCGGGACATAATGCCGACTACTTCCTGCGACTGATGGGTGGCCTCGCCGATCAGATGGGTTTCGACGTCGACACTCCGTGGCGCAGGCTGCCGATCAAAGCGCGTCGCGCGATCCTCAACGGCAGTGACCATCAAGTGCACGTGAAGTTCCGCAATCGATACGGGCGTACCCGTTCGTATTACACGGAATTCGAGGGAGTGATGGCATTCCTCGCGCGTCGGATGGAGCAGACCGAGTCCGAGCAAATGAAGGACCGGTACGAGGGCTATATGCGCGATGTGCCCTGTCCGGTCTGTGCGGGTGCGCGATTACGTCCCGAAATTCTGGCGGTAACTCTCGACAACGCGGTACATGGTCCGAAGTCCATCGCGGCCGTCGCCGAACTATCGGTGGCCGAATGCGCCGACTATCTGTCGGGGTTGAAATTGGGCGAACGCGAGCAGGCGATTGCCGGGCGGGTGCTCAAAGAGGTACAGGCGCGCATCAAATTCCTACTCGACGTCGGGTTGGAGTATCTATCGCTGTCCCGTGCGGCGGGGTCACTGTCCGGCGGTGAGGCGCAGCGGATCCGGCTTGCCACGCAGATCGGCGCGGGTCTGGCGGGGGTCCTCTATGTACTCGACGAACCGTCGATCGGCCTCCATCAACGCGACAACCGTCGGCTTATCGAGACGTTGACGCATCTGCGCGACCTCGGGAACACCCTGATTGTCGTCGAACATGACGAAGACACCATTCGTTCCGCGGATTGGATCGTCGACATCGGTCCGCTGGCCGGCGAACACGGCGGTCAAGTGGTCCACAGTGGCAGCTATAAGGACCTGCTGAAGAACAAGAAGTCGCTGACCGGTGCATACCTGGCCGGGCGCGATGTTCTGCCGGTGCCGGAGATTCGGCGCCCCATCAATCGGAAACGGCAACTGACCGTCGTCGGCGCACACGAGCACAATTTGCGCGACATCGATGTCTCATTTCCGCTCGGTGTGCTGACCGCGGTTACCGGCGTATCGGGGTCGGGCAAGTCGACGCTGGTCAACGACATCCTGGCTACCACCCTGGCCAACAAACTCAACGGTGCCCGACAGGTTCCGGGTCGGCATAAACGCATCAACGGTCTCGACAATCTCGACAAGTTGGTGCAGGTGGACCAGTCGCCGATCGGACGAACTCCGCGGTCCAATCCGGCTACGTACACAGGGGTCTTCGACAAAATCCGGACACTTTTCGCGGCAACCACCGAGGCGAAAGTGCGTGGTTATCAGCCGGGCCGGTTCTCGTTCAACGTCAAAGGCGGCCGGTGCGAGGCGTGTACCGGTGAGGGCACCATCAAGATCGAGATGAACTTCCTGCCCGACGTTTACGTCCCGTGCGAGGTCTGCCACGGCGCGCGATACAACCGGGAAACGCTGGAAGTGCACTACAAGCACAAGACGATCGCCGAAGTGCTTGATATGCCGATCGAAGAGGCCGCGGAATTCTTCGAGCCGGTTACGTCGATCCATCGCTATCTCAAGACGCTGGTCGAGGTTGGGCTCGGGTATGTGCGTCTCGGTCAGCCCGCGCCGACGCTGTCGGGCGGTGAAGCTCAGCGAGTGAAGCTCGCTGCTGAGCTGCAGAAGCGGTCAACCGGACGAACGGTCTACATTCTGGATGAGCCGACGACCGGCCTGCATTTCGAGGACATCAAGAAGCTGCTCGGCGTAATCAATGGACTCGTCGACAAGGGCAACACCGTCATCGTCATCGAGCACAACCTCGACGTCATCAAGACCGCCGACTGGGTAATCGACATGGGGCCAGAGGGCGGTAATGGCGGTGGAACCGTTGTGGCGCAAGGCGCTCCGGAGGATATCGCGACGGCGGCGGAGAGTCATACCGGCAAATTCTTGGCGGAGATTCTGCAGGTTTAGGCGCGGTGCGGGCCTGGCAGAGTTTGGTCCGGCCGGACCTGGCCGAGAAATTCACCTCTTTACTTGTATTCACCTCAGCTTCGGGCGAGGTGAATACGAGTAAAGAGGTGAATTGGGTTGGGCCGCAGAGCTATTGGCCGCTTCGAGGCTACTGGCCCATCGACTTGCGGATTTCCGCCAGCTTTGACGCCGCGGCTTCCTTGTTCTTGCGGTACAACTCGTCGGCGGCCTGACCTTCGGACGTCTCGTTGGCAAGCTCTTCGGAGCCGAGGGCTCTCGTCACTCGTTGCTCGATCTTGTCGCGAACATGATCGAAGGTCGGCACGCCCGACTCTGTGTACGGAGTCGCGGTGAGGGCGGGGTCCAGGGCTTGCGGATTGATGACGACCTCGGCGTCGACGATGTCGCCTGTTTGCGCGGGGGTGAGGCCGTCGCCCGAAGTGTCAGTCATGAGAACCAGCGTAGTCCGCGCTATCGCACTGGACCCGTCAACTTCTCGCCGGGACCTTCACCGGGCTCGTCGGGATGCGCACTCGCTTCGCGGAACGCGAGTTGTAGTCCTTTGAGTCCGTCGCGGATCGGCGCGGCATGAATGCCGAGATCGGGGCGAGCGGCGGTGACAATCCCGGCCAGTGCGGTGATAAGTTTGCGCGCTTCGTCGAGGTCGATCACGTCGTCTGAAGCACCCTCGGCAAGACCGAGTTTCTCGGCTGCCGCACTCATGAGCATCACGATGGATCGAGTGATGACTTCGATTGCGGGGATATCGACCAGGTCACGCACGTCATCGACGTCGACCCCGTCATCGTCACCGCGGGCAGCCGAATAGGAGTTCTCACTCATGACTGTTAGACTTCCACAGTACGACCGCCCTGGTGTTTGCCGGGGTTCGCAAGTGGAGTTCCGCTCCCACCGTTCGACGCACAGCTTGCCTGGCGTAGTTGCACGGTCCGGTCCAACGGCAATTCTCCCAGTTGGGAAGCAATTGCGCGGGTTCGGCGTTGTCCATTGTGGCTGCGGCGAGACCTGGATGGATCGGTCGGTTTCGGAGCCCCGTGGCGCACGCGAAAGCGTATCGTCGACGGGGTTCTTTGCTGAGGTGAGTTCCCCTTTCGGGCTTGGTGTGGTCGTGAAACGGCCCGCTCGCGCGCTCCCGGCGCTCGAGTAGCCACGGCCCGCTCGCGCGCTCCCGGCGCCGGGCAGCCAGACCTGTACGTATTGAATTAGGAGGCCCCATCAGCACTGAGACTCGCATCAACGAGCGCATCCGCGTCCCCGAAGTCCGACTCGTCGGACCGAATTCGGAGCAGGTGGGCATCGTGCGTGTTGAAGATGCGCTGCGCCTTGCGTATGAAGCCGATCTCGACCTGGTTGAGGTTGCTCCCGACGCTCGGCCGCCCGTCTGCAAGATCATGGACTACGGCAAGTTCAAATACGAGGCGGCTCAGAAGCAGCGCGAATCGCGTCGCAACCAGCAGATGACCGTCATCAAAGAACAGAAGCTTCGTCCCAAGATCGACGACCACGACTACGAGACCAAAAAGGGTCACGTCGTCCGCTTCCTCGAAGCTGGGTCCAAGGTGAAGGTGACGATCATGTTCCGTGGTCGCGAGCAGTCCCGGCCCGAACTCGGATTCCGGTTGCTGCAGCGCCTAGGCAACGATGTCGCCGAGTACGGCTTCGTCGAGACATCCGCCAAACAGGATGGCCGCAATATGACGATGGTGCTCGCGCCGCACAAGGGTGCGAAGACTCGCGCCAAGGCCGCGCCGCAGGGTCAACCGCGAGGCGACGACGCTGCTCCGGCAGCCGAATAACGCGCCAAGACTTATAGACCAATCGCAGGTCTCCATAGGGGAGCTGCACAGTAAGCATGAACGGCCGAGGTTTATTCGAAGCCGTTGACGAAAAGGAACTCACCATGCCAAAGAGCAAGACTCACAAGGGCACCGCGAAGCGATTCAAGGTGACCGGCAGCGGCAAGATCGTGCGCCAGAAGGCCAACCGCCGCCACCTCCTCGAGCACAAGTCGTCACGCCGCACCCGGCGTCTGGACGGCGTTGCCGTCGTCAGCGAGAACGACGCACCGCGTATCAAGCGCCTGCTCAACCGCTGATCACTCTTTCCCACACGACTTGAAGTAAAGGACTAACAACATGGCACGCGTGAAAAGGGCCGTAAACGCCCAGAAGAAGCGCCGCGCAACTCTCGAAGCATCGAAGGGTTACCGCGGACAGCGCTCGCGGCTCTACCGCAAGGCTAAAGAGCAGCAGCTGCATTCGTTGACTTATGCCTACCGCGACCGCCGTGCGCGCAAGGGCGAATTCCGTAAGCTCTGGATCCAGCGCATCAACGCTGCAGCCCGTGCTAACGACATCACCTACAACCGCTTCATCCAGGGCCTCAAGGCCGCTGGCGTCGAGGTGGACCGCAAGGTCCTCGCCGACATCGCGGTTACCGACGCCGCGGCCTTCACCGCGCTCGTCGAGGTCGCTCGCAAGGCACTGCCCGCCGACGTGAACGCGCCGGCCGCCTGATTTGAATTCAGAGTCACGACCCGCGAGGGCGTATCTGACAGCCGAACCGCTGTCCGATCGCTCCTCGCGGGTCGTTTCGATTGCCAAGCTGGCTCGCGCATCGGTACGTCGAGAACGGGGCGAATTCCTCGTCGAAGGTGCCAACTCGGTGACCGCCGCCCTCGACACCGGCCGCGCGACGCACCTGCTGGTCCGTGACGCCGACATCGACCGGTTTGCCGATCTGATCGCCCGAGGCATCGACGACGGTGTTCAGGTATTGCAGTTGACGCCGCGCGCTGCTGACAAACTGGCCGAAACATCAACGACTCCAGGCGTTTTCGCGGTCTGCGCGTCACTAGACGCCGACTTGGGAGAACTACTCGGTACCCAGCCGCGGCTCTTGGCCATCGCCGTCGAAATGCGCGAGCCGGGAAACGCTGGAACGCTAATCCGCTGCGCCGATGCGATGGGAGCCGACGCGGTGATTCTGCTCGGCGACAGTGTCGATCCGCATAATGGCAAATGCGTACGCGCTAGCGCCGGCAGCATCTTTCATGTGCCGGTCATTCGCGAACGAGACATTGCCGCCGGACTCGACGCTGTGCGGACAGCCGGGCTGACGATTCTCGCCACCGCTGCTGACGGTGAGCTGACCCTCGATGACGCGTCGACAATTCTCGCCGGGCCGACCGCGTGGCTATTCGGCAACGAGGCCCACGGCTTGTCCGACGATGTCGCGGTGAGCGCCGACCATCGCATTTCTATCCCGATCCGGGGACGGGCGGAGAGCCTGAATCTGGCTGCGGCGTCGGCAATCTGTCTCTATGCGAGCAGTGTCGCCCTCGCGAGATAACTCGAACGAAGCATCATGATGCTTCATGCTTGACGCGATGATGCTAAACTCAAGTATGCGACGCACGACCATCACTCTCGACCGCGATGTGGAGACCTTGCTGCGCAGGGCGATGAGTGAGCGTGGCATTACCTTCAAGGATGCGGTCAACGACGCTATTCGCGCTGGACTTGCCAAGCCGCCTACCAAGAATCGCGATATCACCTTCCCGACCTACTCCATGGGTCGAGCACGGGTCGATCTGACGCATGCGCTGGCGTTGGCGGGGGAGTTGGAAGACGAAGAGATCGCTCGCAAGCTGGAACAGGGTCGATGATCCTGGTCGACGCCAATATTCTCATCTACACGGTGAATAATGATGCGGCGCAACAGAATCGATGTAAGAGTTGGCTGATCGATGAACTTTCGTCCGGGCGCCCGGTTGGTCTCCCGTGGGTGAGTCTGCTCGCGTTCATCCGAGTGACCACTCATCAGCGGATCTTTGCGACACCGTTGGAGCCCACTCAGGCGTTGGGAGTCATTGATTCTTGGCTCGCGCTGCCGAATGTGAGCACCCCCGAGCCCGGCCCGCGTCATTTCGAACTCATGCGAGGGCTACTCGAAGGTGCCGGAACCGCGGGAAATCTCACCAATGACGCTTACCTTGCGGCACTTACTCTCGAGCTCGGCGGCAAGATCGCCACTTTGGACCGCGATTTCGCGCGATTCGACCTTCCGCTGGTAATTCCGCCCGAACTCGCGTAGTTCGCGGTACATGACCAAGTAGTTCTGCTCAGTTCCAGCGTCGCCGCGCCCGCGAGGCTTGACGTATGACCGTGTCAACCGCGCCCCGCCCGACGTCGATCCCGTTCGACGCCACCACTTCTAAGCCGCTGAAGATCCGTCGACTACCGTCGGCTCACCTTGCCGCATCTCCGCAATTGCCCAACGCCCGACTGCGAATGACCGCGGCCCGCCTCGACGCGCTTACCGGTCCGGGACGGGACCGGGTCATCGACCTGCTCCGCTTGGTCTCGCTCATCGTGGTTATCGCCGGGCATTCGATCATGTTGACAGTCAGCGTGACCGACGGGCGGGTCGAGCTGGGAAATATCCTCGGCGATGTACCCGCTCTACAAGTCGCGACGTGGCTCCTCCAGATCTTGCCGTTGTTCTTCTTCGCCGGCGCCGCAGCGTCGACCTATGGGTGGCGGCCCAGCCGGAATACGGCCGGGCACTGGCTTTTCACCCGAACTCAGCGGCTGTTGCGGCCGGTCTTCTGGTACCTGCTCGCTGTCGGGACTGTGTTGGGAGTGCTTGTGGTGCTGGGCGATTCGGCGATGGTCGACGTCGTGGCCCGGCTTGGGGTCCAACTTCTCTGGTTTCTCGGTGCCTATCTGATGATTCTCGCGGTGGTACCGCTCATGCAGCGGATAGCTGACGGCGCGACGCTAGTGGCCACGATTCTCGGCTGCTATGCGACCACCGCCGTGATGGATCTACTTCGGTTGTTTACCCGGGCTCAAGAGTGGGGATACGTCAATTACCTGACCGTGTGGATGATCCCCGCGCTACTCGGCGTCGGCTATGCGAAGCGACTCATCCGCCCCATCCTCGCCTTCGGAGTGGCCCTCGGAATGTTGGCGGTGAATATCGTGTTGGTTGCCGCCGGGCCATATGAGGTTTCCCTGGTGACCGTCCCCGGCCAGCAATTCTCCAACATGACCCCGCCTAGTCTGCTGCTCGCTGGTCACACCGTCGTGCTGAGCTGCCTGGCTATAGCGGGTGCGCAGGTGTTGGCGCGTATTGTTTCGCGTCCCAGGGTGTGGTGGTTTGTCGCCCTCGGAAACCGCGGCGCGATGACGCTTTACCTCTGGCACCTGCCGGTGTTGGCACTGATCATCGGCGGGGGAATGGTGTTGGGACTTGATCGATCAAGTACGACCGCGGGTTACGGCTGGATCATCGTCGGCGAGACCGCTCTACTGCTTCTGACGATGATCCCAGTGATCGGCGCGTTGTCCCGGTTGGAGAACAGACCGCTTCGTTGGTGGGATGACGCGCGTAATCGCGTGGCGAGTCCGGTGCGTGACGCCGTCGTGTGGGCGCTCCTGATGGTGACGGGGCTAGCGATCCTCATGCTCGCCCGCGGCGGCCTGCCCGGTGCCGGACTGTGGTGGCTGGCGATCGGTGCGACATGCGCGCTCGTCGCGCGGGTGATGACACGCAGCGGCGCCCCGGCGCAGGTCAGGTGATACGACCTGAGTCCGGCGAGTCGAGCGTGATGCACTAGTGTCGAGCGTGAATTTGTTCCCGATTCCGCATGAGGAGACCGCCGTCCGTGGCCACCGATTCCGCCGACCATGTTCGCTCGCCCCTGGATCCCGCGGCGCTCGACGATGCCGTCGTCGCAGCAATCGCAGCCTTTGATGCGGCGTCGACCCTTGAAGAACTGCAGGCGGCCAAGTCTGAACATCTCGGTGAGCGCGCACCGATCTCACTCGCGCGCCGCGAGCTTGGATCGTTGCCAAAGGAAGAGCGCTCCGCGGCAGGCAAATTGGTGAATCAGGTTCGTGGTCGTGCGAGCGCCGCGCTCGACAAGCGCACCGAGGTCTTGACCGCCGAACGCGACGCCGCTGTTCTAGTTGCCGAGGCCATCGACGTCACGTTGCCCAGTGCGCGACGTCCAGTTGGCGCACGGCATCCGGTTACCGTGATCAGCGAGCAAGTCGCCGACATCTTCGTCGGGATGGGCTGGGAGGTCGCCGAGGGGCCCGAGGTGGAGGCAGAACACTTCAACTTCGACGCGCTCAATTTCTTGCCCGACCATCCGGCGCGGTCGATGCAGGACACCTTCTACATCGCGCCGGAGGGGTCCCGGCAGGTGCTGCGCACGCACACGTCGCCGGTGCAGGTACGCGCCATGTTGACCCGCGAATTGCCGATCTATGTGGTGTGCCCCGGCCGGACATTCCGCACCGACGAATTGGACGCTACTCATACGCCGGTCTTCCACCAGGTCGAGGGGCTCGCCATCGACAAGGGACTGACCCTGGCGAATCTGCGCGGCACACTGGACATGTTCGCGAAGACGCTATTCGGTCCGGACACCGTCACCCGTATGAGGGCAAGTTACTTCCCCTTCACCGAGCCGTCCGCCGAGATCGACGTCTGGTTTCCGGCCAAGAAGGGTGGCGCGGGCTGGATCGAATGGGGCGGCTGCGGCATGGTCAACCCGAATGTGTTGCGGGCCAGTGGAATTGATCCCGACGTCTATTCGGGGTTTGCCTTCGGGATGGGTCTCGAGCGCACGCTGCAGTTCCGCACCGAGATCACTGACATGCGTGACATGGTCGAGGGCGACATCCGTTTCACCACGCCGTTCGGCCCGGCCGCCTGAGCGCCGTGGCCACACCGTACTCAACTCATCAGAAACGAAAGTAGAACTCACCGTGCGTGTTCCACAGTCTTGGCTCACCGAAGCCCTGCGGGTCAGTACCCCCGACTGGACGGCGACAGCCGAGGAGATCGACGCGGGATTCGTGCGTGTCGGATTCGAAATCGAAGACATTGAACCGTTCCCGACGATCACCGGGCCGCTGGTCATCGGACGGGTGGAGACCATCGAGGAACTCACCGAGTTCAAGAAGCCGATTCGATTCTGCACCGTCGAGGTGGGGGAAGATTCGCCGCGTGAGATTGTCTGCGGAGCAAGGAATTTCGCGGTCGGTGATTTGATCGTCGCCGCGCTACCGGGCACGGTGCTGCCTGGCCCGTTCGAGATCGCCTCGCGTAAGACCTATGGCAAGACGTCGGACGGCATGATCTGTTCGGTGACCGAATTGGGCATCGGCAACGATCACAGCGGCATTCTGGTGCTAGCGCCGGGTACCGCGGAGCCGGGCGCCGACGCTCGCGAGGTACTGGGATTGGTTGACGTCGCGATTGATGTGAACGTGACACCCGACCGCGGGTACGCATTCTCGATGCGGGGGCTGGGACGTGAGCTCGCAAGCGCTTTCGCGGTGCCCTACGCCGATCCGGCGGCGCAGATCGTGGTCGGCCGCGAGGCGACCGAGGGATGGCCGGTCGAGATTGAATCTAACAGTGCCGCAACGCGATACACGGCGCGAATCATCTCGAACGTCGATGCCTCCGCACCTTCGCCGTGGTGGTTGAGCAAGCGGCTACTCGTCGCTGGAATTCGCCCGATCTCCGGAATTGTCGACGTCACCAATTATGTGATGATCGAACTAGGACAGCCGTTGCACGCCTTCGATGCCGACAAGATCACCGGTGCGATTACCGTGCGCAACGCCACGGCTGGGGAGATGCTGACGACGCTCGATGGCGTCGAACGCAAACTTGATCCCGAGGATGTGGTCATCGCCGACGAGTCGGGTGCGATCGCACTCGCCGGCTTGATGGGCGGCGCGGCGACCGAGGTCGGTCCCGACACGACGCGAGTTCTGTTGGAAGCGGCCACATTCGATCAGGTCCGAGTCTTCCGAACCGGAAAGCGGCACAAGCTTACGTCGGAGGCCAGTAAGCGTTTCGAACGTCTCGTCGATCCGGAGATCACCGCTATCGCTTCGGCGCGCGGCGCCGGGCTTATCGCCGAAATCGCCGGCGGTGTCGTTGCGGACGACTGGACTGATGTGCGGGTCGCACCCACCGAGCCGGTCTCGATCGAGATCGCTGTCGATGCCGTCGATAAGACGGCGGGCAAGACCTACCCGGCGGGGACCACACGCACACGACTGGTCGAGGTCGGATGTGCGGTCACCGACCACGGGGATTGGTTGACGGTGAATCCACCGTCCTGGCGACCGGATCTACGACAGCGCGCCGATCTTGTCGAAGAGGTAGTGAGACTCGAAGGGCTGGAAGACATTCCGGCGATTGTGCCGACCGCGCCAGCCGGGACCGGGTTGACGGCCGCTCAGCGGCGTCGACGCAGCATCGGCCGGACATTGGCGCTTGACGGATTCGTCGAAGTCTTGCCGTTTCCGTTCATGCCGGCCGGAGTGTTCGATGTGTGGGGACTAGCCGACGATGATCCGCGCCGGGCCACGGTGAAGGTGTTGAATCCGTTGGAGGCTGACCGGCCGGAATTAAATACCACCCTCTTGCCGGGGCTGCTGGAGATGACCGTACGCAACATCGCGCGAGGGCAGCGCGATCTGTCGTTGTTCGCGATCGGGCAAATTGTGGAAGGCGTTGTCGGCGAAGCGAAGCCGGTCGTCGGCGCGCTCGATGTGACACGTCGGCCGACCGACGCCGAAATCGCCGAGGTCGATGCCGCGCTACCGCTGCAGCCGGTCCATGTGGCAACTGTTCTTACCGGCCTGCGGGACCCGGCGGGACCGTGGGGCGCCGGGCGAGCCGCCGACGCGACCGACGCATTCGAGGCCGCGCGCACCATCGGCCGAGCCGCCGGCGTCGAGGTGGAACTGGTCGCCGACGCGGAGAAACTGCCGTGGCATCCGGGACGTTGTGCGCGAGTCATAGTGCCGGGCAACGAATCTCGGGGTGAGGTGACCGTAGGTTGGGCGGGCGAGCTGCATCCTGCGGTGCTCGAGCGGGCCGGGCTCCCCAAGGGAACCTGCGCGGTGGAGGTATCGATCGACGACCTACCGCTCGACGTCGTGTTACCGGCGCCAGCGTTGTCGGTATTTCCCGCGGTACTGCAGGATCTCGCGGTCGTCGTCGACGCCGATGTCGCTGCGGGAGACGTGGAAAAGGCGTTACGCGGCGGGGCAGGCGAACTGCTCGAATCGCTGGAACTGTTCGACGTGTTCGTCGGAGAACAAGTAGGTGAGGGGAAGAAGTCGTTGGCGTTCGCGCTCCGTTTCCGTGCCCCCGACCGGACATTGACCGAAGAAGAGGCCAACGCGGCCAAGCTAGCGGCGGTCGATGCGGCGGCGTCGAGCGTCGGGGCGCGGCTGCGGTAGCCGGGGGCGGAATGCAGAGCCGTCGATGAATCAACTTGCACCTTAGTGCATAATGATTCTATGACGACACGGATAGCGGTAGCGGGTGCCAGCGGATATGCCGGTGGCGAAATCCTTCGACTGTTGCTCGGGCATCCGCGATATGCATCTGGCGAGATCGAGATCGGCGCTCTGACCGCGGGCGGCAACGCCGGTACCACCCTGCGTGGGCACCATCCGCATCTGTTGCCGCTGGCCGATGTGGTCTTGCAGGAGACAACCGCCGAAGTCCTCGCTGGACACGACGTCGTATTTCTGGGACTTCCGCATGGAACGTCCGCGGCGATCGCCGATGCATTGCCGCCGACAACCATCGTCATCGACTGTGGCGCTGACTTCCGGCTGTCCGATCCGCAGGACTGGGCCGATTATTACGGCGGCGACCACGCGGGCACCTGGCCCTATGGGCTGCCTGAACTGCCGGGCAATCGCGACCGGCTACGCGATGCTAGCCGGATCGCCGTGCCCGGCTGCTATCCGACCATTTCCATCCTGTCGCTTTTGCCAGCGCTCGCCGCACGCATCGTCGAACCCCACGCGACAATCGTCGGGGTGAGCGGAACGTCGGGGGCCGGGCGGTCGCTGCGTGTCGATTTGTTGGCGTCGGAGGTTATCGGCTCGGCGCGGGCCTATGGCGTCGGCGGTGTGCATCGGCATACCCCGGAAATCTCACAGGCATTGTCGGACGCGGCCGATGAGCCGGTCTCGGTGTCATTCACCCCGGTCTTGGTGCCGATGGCGAGAGGAATCCTCGCCACCTGTACAGCCCGCACCACCGCGAGTGCGGCTGATATCGCCGCCGTATACGAAAAGGCATATGGTGCTGAGCAATTCGTCCATCTGCTGCCCGACGGTGCGCTGCCGTCCACCGGTTCGGTCATCGGATCCAACGCGGTGCAATTATCGGTGACCGTCGATGAGCGGGCCGGAACCATGGTTGCGGTCGGCGCCATCGACAACCTGACCAAGGGCACTGGTGGAGCGGCCGTGCAATCGATGAACCTGGCGCTGGGCTGGGACGAAGCAGAGGGACTGTCAGTGGTCGGAGTCGCACCGTGAAACTTGTTCGGGACCAAGGGGTTACCGCGCCGCTGGGCTTCCGGGCCGCCGGTATTGCCGCGGGTATCAAAGCATCTGGCAAGAGCGACTTGGCGCTGGTCTTCAACGAGGGTCCGGAATACGCGGCTGCCGGCGTATTCACCACAAACAAGGTCAAAGCGGCGCCGGTGCGGTGGAGCGAACAGGTGCTTAAGAGCGCTGCCCTGCGCGCGGTGATCCTCAACTCGGGCGGCGCCAACGCGTGTACCGGCCCGGCGGGTTTTCAGGATACGCACGCGACCGCCGAAAAGGTTGCCGCCGAGTTATCGAACTGGGGAACCGAAACGGGCGCAATCGAAGTCGCGGTATGTTCGACCGGTCTGATCGGCGATCGACTGCCGATGGACAAGGTCCTCGCGGGTGTCACCGAGATCGTGCACGAGATGGCTGGCGGCCTCTCCGGCGGCACCGACGCCGCCTACGCCATCATGACCACCGACACCGTGCCGAAACAGGCGGCCCTCCATCACGACGGAGGCTGGAACGTCGGTGGGATGGCCAAAGGCGCCGGCATGCTCGCGCCGGCGCTGGCCACCATGCTGGTTGTCCTCACTACCGACGTGAAAGTTAGTGCAGCCCAACTTGATACGGCGCTGCGACGGGCGACCGCGCGGACCTTCGACCGTCTCGACGTCGACGGCGCGACCTCGACGAACGATACGGTGCTTCTGCTTTCGTCGTGTGCCAGCGAGAAGGTGCCGACCCAGGAGGAGCTCGACGCCGCGATCCTGGCCGTTTGCGACGACCTTGCCGAGCAACTCATGGCCGACGCTGAAGGGGTGACCAAACGCATCGTCATCACCGTTCGCGGTGCTGCCAGCGAAGAAGACGCGCTAATCGGCGCCCGGACGATCGCGCGCGACTCGCTGGTCAAGACCGCATTATTTGGCTCCGACCCTAACTGGGGCCGCGTGCTGGCGGCAATCGGCATCGCGCCGATCACGCTCGACCCGGACACGATCATGGTGTCTTTCAATGGATCTCCGGTCTGTGTGGACGGCATGGGCGCCGAGGGAGCCCGGGAAGTTGACCTTTCCGGTGCGGATATCGTCGTCGATGTGGATCTCAAAGTTGGTGACGCCACCGCGTCCATTCGCACGACGGACCTGTCGCATGGATATGTCGAAGAGAACTCGGCGTACTCGTCATGACAGCATCACTTACCGCACTTGATAAGGCGAATGTCCTCGCCGAGGCGCTGCCAGCACTCCAAAGTCTGCAGGGCGCAACGGTTGTGGTGAAATACGGCGGAAACGCGATGGTCGACGACGAGTTGAAGACCGCGTTCGCCGCCGACATGGTGCTGTTGCGTGCCTGTGGGATCCATCCGGTCGTGGTGCACGGCGGTGGCCCGCAGATCTCCGCGATGCTCAAACGTCTTGGGTTACAAGGGGAATTCCGTGGTGGATTCCGCGTGACCACTCCCGAGGTGATGGATGTCGCCCGGATGGTGCTGTTCGGGCAGGTCGGTCGTGAACTGGTCGGCTTGATCAATTCGCACGGACCCTACGCGGTCGGCATCAGCGGCGAAGACGCACATCTATTCACCGCGACGCGGCGCACGGTCGACGTCGACGGTGTCGCCACCGATATCGGCTTGGTCGGCGACGTGACGTCGGTCAACACCTCCGCTGTCACCGATCTCGTTGCGGCCGGCCGAATTCCGGTGGTCTCGACAATCGCTCCCGATCGCGACGGGGTGGTCCACAACATCAACGCCGACACCGCGGCGGCTGCGTTGGCGGAAGCGTTGGGTGCGGCGCGTCTAGTAGTGCTGACAGATGTCGAAGGGCTCTACACAGACTGGCCCGATCAGTCGTCACTGGTCGACCAGATCACTACCGAGGAACTGGCGCAACTGCTTCCGCGACTCGACGCTGGGATGGTGCCCAAGATGGAGGCATGCCTCCGTGCGGTCATCGGTGGGGTGGAACGTGCCCATGTCATCGACGGGCGAGTGCCGCATTCGGTGATCGCCCAATTGCTTACATCAGCTCAGATCGGAACCGTGGTCGTGGAAAATAGCGGAGGGCACCAAAAGTGACGACGCAGGAATGGCAGCGGCGGTGGTCGGCCGCGATGATGAACAACTACGGCACGCCACCGGTCGCGCTAGTCAGTGGGGAAGGCGCGGTAGTCACCGATGCCGACGGCGCACAATACCTCGACCTTCTCGGGGGAATCGCGGTCAACGCCCTCGGACATGGCGACCCGGCACTCGTCGAAGCGGTATCGAAACAGCTTGCGACACTTGGTCACACGTCGAATCTTTACATCACCGAACCCGGCGTCGAGCTTGCCGAGCGGTTGCTGGACAAGTTCGGGCATCCGGGCCGGGTGTTCTTCTGCAACTCCGGAACCGAGGCGAACGAGGCCGCGTTCAAACTGGCGCGCCTAACCGGCAGACCAGAGATCGTCGCGGCCGAGAAGGCATTTCACGGCCGCACGATGGGCGCACTCGCGATGACCGGGCAGCCCGGTAAGCGAGATCCGTTCGAGCCGATGCCGGCCGGTGTGAAGTTTGTGCCGTATGGCGATGCGACAGCCCTCGACGAGGCCGTCACCGACAAGACAGCGGCAGTCATTCTCGAACCGATCATGGGCGAGAGTGGAGTCGTGGTACCGCCTGCCGATTATTTGGCGCAGGCACGGCGGATTACCGCCGAACGTGGCGCATTACTGATCTTTGATGAGGTTCAGACCGGAATCGCCCGTACCGGGACGTTTTTCGCACATCAATCCGCGGGTGTGGTTCCGGACGTGATGACTCTCGCCAAGGGCCTGGGTGGCGGTTTGCCGATCGGCGCGGTTATTGCCACGGGTGGATCGGATGACGCCGCTGCCGATCTCTTCGCCCCTGGGATGCACGGCACCACATTTGGCGGTAATCCGGTCTGTACCGCTGCGGCGCTTGCCGTGCTGAACCGCATCGATGAGCTTGATCTGTGTAATCATGTTGCGGCGGTGGGGAAGTCAATCGTCGCGGGTATCGAAGAGCTTCAAGACCCGGCCATCGACCATGTGCGTGGCGCTGGGCTGCTCATTGGCGTCGTGCTGACTTCGGAAATCGCCAAGGCGACCGAGTTGCGCGCACGGGAGTCCGGGTTCTTGATCAACGCTCCGGCACCGAATGTACTGAGGCTCGCGCCGCCACTGATATTGACCGAGGAACAGGGTGCGACCTTTGTCGCGGCCCTGCCCAAACTGTTGCATGCCGCAGCCCAAGGAGTGCATCCATGACCCGTCATTTTCTTCGTGACGATGACCTCACGCCCGCCGAGCAAGCTGAAGTCCTTACTCTCGCAGCGGAATTGAAAGCGGCGCCGTTTTCGCGGCGGCCGTTGGAGGGGCCGCGCGGGGTCGGGGTGCTTTTCGATAAGAACTCCACCCGAACGCGATTCTCCTTCGAGGTCGGTATCGCGCAACTGGGTGGGCACCCGGTAGTTGTCGATAGCGGTAGTACCCAGCTGGGCCGGGACGAGACATTCGCCGACACCGGTGCGGTGCTATCCCGGTATGTCGACGCGGTGGTGTGGCGCACCTTCGGCCAGGATCGACTCGAGGCGCTTGCCGCTGGCGCCTCGGTTCCGGTGATAAACGCGTTGTCGGATACTTTTCATCCGTGTCAGGTTCTCGCCGACCTCCAGACGATTATCGAGCACAAAGGCCGGACCGCCGGATTGTCGATGACCTACCTCGGCGATGGCGCGAACAACATGGCGCATTCGTTGCTGCTCGGTGGGGTAACAGCCGGAATCAACGTGACGGTGGCCGCACCGGAAGGATTCATTCCGGACCCGGCGGTGCTGCGTTCCGTACGCGAACGCGCGGCACAGACCGGGGCAACCGCGAAGGTTCTAGTCGACCCGGTCGAGGCGGTCACCGGCGCCGACGTCGTCGTGACCGATACCTGGACGTCGATGGGGCAGGAAGATGACGGTCTCGATCGGATCGGACCGTTCCGGCCCTATCAAATCAATGACGAGTTGCTCGCCCACGCTGCAGACGACGCGATAGCCCTGCATTGCCTGCCGGCGCATCGCGGTGAGGAGATCACCGACGCCGTCATCGACGGGCCGGCCAGTGTGGTCTTCGACGAGGCCGAGAATCGTTTGCACGCGCAGAAGGCGCTGCTCACCTGGCTACTTGAGAACCAAGACAGATGACTACCGAAGAGCAACCAGCTCCGCTCGCTGCGACGCGGGCAGGGCGGCACGCTCGGATCATCGCGATTCTGTCGCAGCAACAGGTGCGGTCGCAGTCCGAACTCGCGAATCTGCTCGCCGCGGAAGGAATCGATGCCACCCAGGCGACACTCTCGCGGGATCTGGACGAACTCGGCGCGGTCAAGCTGCGAGCCCCGGACGGCGGCGTCGGCGTCTACGTGGTGCCCGAGGACGGCTCGCCGGTTCGGGGGGTGTCCGGCGGCACCGACCGGCTCGCCCGACTGCTGGGCGAACTGTTGGTATCGGCGGACGCGAGCGGAAATCTGGCCGTGTTGCGCACCCCGCCCGGAGCCGCGCAGTACCTGGCCAGTGCGCTGGATCGAGCCAGCCTGCCCGACATCGTCGGCACCATCGCGGGCGACGACACCGTCTTCGTCGTCGCCCGGGAACCGGCCGACGGAGCCACCTTGGTGGCATGGATAGACGGATTGATCTGAGCCACCCCTACCCGCCGTCGGAGACGCCGTGGCAGGACCGCACAATAGAACACAAGCACAACCGATTCAAGAACTACTTCAAGGAGTTGCAGCACCAATGGCTGAACGCGTCGTACTCGCATATTCCGGTGGACTCGACACTTCCGTCGCGATCAGCTGGATTGGTAAGGAGACCGGCAAGGAGGTCGTCGCCGTGGCCCTCGACCTCGGTCAGGGTGGCGAGGATATGGAGGTCGTGCGTCAGCGCGCGATCGACTGTGGCGCGGTCGAGGCCGTTGTCGTCGATGCCCGCGACGAGTTCGCCGACGAATACTGCCTGCCGGCGATCAAGGGCAATGCCCTCTACATGAACCGGTACCCACTCGTCTCGGCGCTGTCCCGGCCGCTGATCGTCAAGCACCTGGTCACCGCGGCCCGCGATCACGGCGGCACCGTCGTGGCCCACGGTTGTACGGGCAAGGGCAATGACCAGGTTCGCTTCGAGGTCGGATTCGCTTCTCTAGCACCGGATCTCGACGTTATCGCGCCAGTCCGCGACTATGCCTGGACCCGCGAAAAGGCGATCGCGTTCGCCGAAGAGAACGCCATCCCTATCACGGTGTCCAAGAAGTCGCCGTTCTCGATCGACCAGAATGTCTGGGGCCGCGCGGTGGAGACTGGCTTCCTCGAGGACTTGTGGAACGCGCCGACCAAGGACGTCTACGACTACACCGAAGACCCCACCGCCAACTGGAATACCGCCGACGAATTGGTCATCACCTTCGACAAGGGCCGGCCCGTCGCCATCGACGGCCGCCCGGTGAGTGTGCTGGGGGCCATCGAGGAGTTGAACCGCCGTGCTGGCGCTCAGGGTGTCGGTCGCCTCGATGTCGTCGAAGACCGCTTGGTGGGCATCAAGAGCCGTGAGGTGTACGAGGCGCCGGGCGCGATGGTTCTGGTGACCGCACACGAAGAGCTCGAGCATGTGACGCTCGAACGCGAACTGGGTCGCTTCAAGCGTCGCACCGACGCCGAATGGGCCGAACTCGTCTACGACGGCCTGTGGTTCTCGCCGCTGAAGCGGTCGCTCGACGCATTCGTCGACTCGACCCAGGAGCATGTCTCCGGTGAGATCCGGCTGCAGCTTCACGGTGGCGCGATCATCGTCAACGGCCGCCGCAGTAACGAATCGCTGTACGACTTCAACCTCGCCACCTACGACGAGGGCGACAGCTTCGACCAGTCGGCTGCTCGCGGTTTCGTTGAGTTGCACGGACTTTCGTCCAAGATCGCGGCCCGCCGGGATCTGAACCTGTGAGTTCCGACGCCGATCCGACGTCGGGTACCAACGAAGGCGCACTCTGGGGCGGGCGATTCGCGGACGGCCCGGCCGCCGCGATGGCCGCATTGAGTAAGTCGACACATTTCGACTGGGCACTCGCGCCGTTCGACGTCACGGCGTCGAAGGCGCATGCCCGCGTCTTGAATAGTGCTGGGCTGCTGAGTGATTCGGACCTGGTGGCGATGCTCGCGGGACTCGATCAGCTTGCCGCCGACGTTGCCGACGGCAGCTTTGGTCCAGCCGAATCCGACGAGGACGTACACGGCGCACTCGAACGCGGACTGATCGATCGCGTGGGTGCGGAGTTGGGCGGTCGGTTACGCGCCGGGCGGTCACGCAACGATCAGGTCGCGACGCTGTTCCGTATGTGGCTGCGCGATGCGATGCGGCGTGTCGGTGCAGGGGTACTCGGTGTTGTCGAAGCGCTTGTGGCACAGGCAGCTTCGCATCCCGACGTCGTCATGCCGGGCAAGACACATTTGCAGGCCGCACAGCCGGTGCTGCTGGCTCATCAATTGTTGGCTCATGCCCAGCCGCTGTTGCGTGACCTGGATCGGCTGGCCGACGCCGACCGTCGAACGGCGGTGTCGCCCTACGGTTCTGGCGCACTGGCCGGATCGTCGTTGGGGCTGGACCCGGCGGCGATCGCGGCAGATCTCGGCTTTGGTGGTCCGGCGGAAAATTCCATCGATGCGACGTCGGCGCGGGACTTCGCCGCCGAAGCCGCCTTTGTCTTCGCGATGATCTCGGTTGACCTCTCCCGGCTGAGTGAAGAGATCATCCTATGGAGCACACCGGAATTCGGCTACGTGACGCTCGCTGATGCCTGGTCGACGGGATCGTCGATCATGCCGCAGAAGAAGAATCCGGATGTCGCCGAATTGTCTCGTGGCAAGAGTGGCCGCCTGATTGGCAATCTCACCGGGTTGCTGGCAACGCTCAAGGCTCAGCCGCTGGCCTATAACCGCGACCTACAAGAGGACAAGGAACCGCTGTTCGACTCGGTGGCGCAGTTAGAGTTGCTGCTGCCCGCCATGACCGGTCTGGTTGCCACCCTCACCTTCCATGCCGAGCGGATGGCCGAGCTGGCCCCGGCCGGATTTACCCTTGCGACTGATATCGCTGAATGGCTTGTGCGGCAAGGTATTCCGTTCCGCGTCGCCCATGAGGTGGCGGGTGCGTGTGTGCGTGCCGCAGAAGAAGCCGGTACCGATTTGGCCGGGCTGTCCGACGATCAGCTCGCCGCGATCAACCCTGCGCTGACACCGCAGGTCCGCGAGGTCCTGTCGGTGCGCGGCTCCATCGAGTCGCGAGACGCGCACGGCGGAACGTCGTCGTCGCAGGTAGCCCGGCAGCTCAGGGTAGTGGAAGAACAGCTCGTCGCATTGCGCGCCGCGTTCGGCTAAGTATCGGTAATTGTCCAGGCCACGGCCCGAACAGCACGTTTGTCGGCACGGACGTCTGGGCGGTAATCGGACGCTTGTACAGTAACGGTGATGTAGGTCACGTCCAGGTCGCGCTTAGGAGTGTGAGCGCGCCGAGGTGAGGGGTTTTACAAGTGAACTTTTCGATCTTGCCCAGCGTCGGGAGTGCGGTCGATCGAGTTGTCGCGACCGCGCAGAACGGCTTGGAAGTGCTTCGCCTCGGCGGCCTCGACACCGGGACCCAACCGGCGCCGTTCCAGATCGTGGAGACCGAGAATATGTTCCGGCTTCGCCGGTATTTTCCCGATGATCCCGGTACCGGACCCCACGTAGTTTTGGTGCCGCCGATGATGGTGTCGGCCAACGTTTACGACGTCACCGAGCACAACGGCGCGGTTTCTATCCTGCACGAGGCCGGCATCATCCCGTGGGTCATCGACTTCGGGTCGCCCGACCGTGAAGTTGGCGGTATGGAACGTACGCTCGCCGATCACATTGTGGCGGTGAGCCGGGTTATCGACATCGTTCACGAAACGGTGGGTCGTGATGTCCATCTGGGTGGTTACTCACAGGGTGGCATGTTCGCCTATCAGACCGCGGCATACCGCCGGTCGAAGGGGATCGCGAGTCTGATCACCTTCGGTTCGCCGGTCGACGTGCTCGGCGCGTTGCCGTTGGGACTGCCGGCCAATTTGGTGGCACCGGGCGCCGAATTCATGGCGGACAAGATCCTGCCGCATGTCACCATGCCGAGTTGGATGGCTCGGGCCGGCTTCCAGCTGGCTGATCCGGTCAAAACCGCGAGAAGCCGGATCGATTTCTTGCGGCGGCTCCACGACCGTGACGCCTTGCTGCCGCGCGAAGACCAGCGGCGCTTCATCGAAGCTGACGGTTGGGTGGCGTGGTCGGGGCCCGCTATCGCCGAATTGCTGCGCCAGTTCGTCGTGCACAACCGCATGGTGTCGGGCGGCTTCGTCATCAATGGTGATCTGGTATCACTGGCCGAAATCACTTGTCCCGTACTGGCTTTCGTGGGGGAGGCCGACGATATCGGCCAGCCTAAGGCGGTACGTGGCATTCTGCGGGCGGCGCCGAGCGCAGATGTCTACGAATCGCGGGTGCCGGTCGGACACTTTGGTCTGGTCGTCGGTTCGACGGCGGGGGCCCAAACCTGGCCCACGACGTCGGAGTGGATCAACTGGCAGGAAGGCGACGGCGAGAAGCCCGAGCGCATGGGATATATGCGCGAGGTCGAAGCCGGCAAATCCGGTGGCGGGGTGAGTCTGTCCTCGCGGCTGACGCATGGACTGGGAGCGGTTGCCGACGCCGGCGCCGCAGCGGGCCGCGAAGTGTTCGAGGCGGCCAGTTCGATCCAGCGCACATCGCTCGCGGTCGCCCAAGAATCGGTGCGCACCGTGCCTCGGCTGTTCCGGCTCGGTCAGATTCAGTCGGGGACTCGCATCTCCCTCGGCAAGCTCATGTCGGAGAACAATAAGCGCGCCAAGCACAGCGAATTGTTCCTGTTCGAGAACCGGGTACTGACGCACGCACAGGTCAATACGCGTATCGACAATGTCGTCGCGGGTTTGATCTCGTGTGGGATCCGTCCCGGTCAGCACATTGGGGTCTTGATGGATACCCGGCCCAGTGCACTGGTGGTCGTCGCCGCGCTCTCTCGTATCGGCGCCGTGTCGGTGATGCTCTCGGGCGAGTGGAATCTCGAGGAGATGCTGCGCATGGCCGACACCCGGATCATCGTGACCGATCCCAGTCATCTCGACGTCGCCGTCGAACATTCTAAGAATGTTCTCGTCCTCGGCGGCGGTAGCGGCGATTCGCGCGCGATCGCCCAGGCCGACGGCAACACGATCATCGACATGGAGCAGATCGACCCGGCCGCGGTGGAGATTCCGTCGTGGTATCGCCCCGATCCGGGCTTGGCCGGTGACCTGGCGTTCGTCCTGTTCACCCGGGCTGGCGGAAAACTCTCCCGCTGGCCCATTACCAACCACCGGTTCGCCATGTCGGCATTCGGCGCGGCGTCGGCTGCCGGCCTGACGTCGGGGGATACGGTCTACTGCCTGCCGCCACTCCATCACGCATCCGGCCTACTCACGACGCTCGGCGCGACGGTTGCCGGACGTTCGAGGATCGCGCTTTCCGACGGCGTCGACGCCACCACATTCACCACCGAGGTACATCGGTACGGCGTTACCGTCGTGTCGTATACGTGGTCGATGATGCGAGAGATCATTCGGTCGCCCAAGTTCTCGATCAACCAGCACAACCCGATTCGCCTGTTCATGGGGTCGGGTATGCCGCCGGGGTTGTGGGAGGAAGTACTCGACAGTTTCCCGCGGGCGAAGGTCCTGGAGTTCTTCGCGACAGCCGATGGATCGGCGATCTTGGCCAACGTGGCGGGCGACAAGATCGGGTCGATGGGACAGGCGCTGCCGGAGACGAATCCGGTGCAGATCGCTGGCGTCGACCCGGTACGGGAGTCGCTTGAAGTCGGCGACAACGGGTATGTGCGACGCGCCAACGTCGACGAGGTTGGCGTCCTATTGTCGCGCGCCCGGCAGCGTTTCGAGAGTTCATCGACGGTCCTGCGCGATGTGTTCTCGTCGCATGACCGCTGGGAGCTTTCCGGGCATCTCTTCCGGCAAGATCCCGATGGCGACTATTGGTACATGGGCACCGCGGCCGCGGTCGTGCGGTCGGCTGACGGGTATGTCTTTTTGCCGCCAATCGAGGACGCCCTCTCGCGGGTGAAGGCGATTGACCAGGTGGTGGCCTACGTCGTCGGCGAACCGGGTGAGCAGACTGCGATCGCCGCGATTACCGTGCGGACGTCCGACGAGGGGCAGCCGAATAAGGCGGATTCGATCACCGTCACGCAACTACGCACGGCGTTGGGTGGATTACCCGCGAAACAACGCCCGCACATCATCTGCCTGGTCGACGAGATTCCGGTGTCGGAGTCATACCGGCCACTGTGGGTTGAGATGGCCAAACGCGGCGTGCCCGCTCCCGGCCCGCGAGTCTGGTACCGCGACGAAGGAGGTCGCTACCGTCGGTATACGAAATCCGCGGCCGCCCAACTACAGTGGGGCGCAAGTAAGTAGCTCGACGCTCTTTTCATCCGCCCGAAGAAAGTCAGGGGATTCCCGATGCCGACAGAAACTTCCTCGCGTGCAGCGAAGATTGATCCCATCGTTCGTGAAAGACTCGTCTGCCCACAGGATCAAGGGCCGTTACTCGATGCCGGGGATGAGCTGTACAACCCGCGTATGCAGGTGGCCTACCGGATTGACGACGACGGCATACCGGTGATGCTCGCCGACGAGGCGCGGTCGGTCGACGAGGCCGAACATCAGCGGCTCATCGGCTAAGGGCAAAATAGGTCGCGTGATTCTCGAAGGCGCCCAGCAGGCAACCGCGACCGACATCATCGATGAACTTGAGTGGCGCGGGCTAATCGCCCAATCGACCGATCTCGACGAATTACGCGCGGAGATCGCCAAGGGGCCGATCACGCTATACGCGGGTTTTGACCCGACGGCGTCGAGTCTGCATGCCGGTCACTTGGTTCCGCTGTTGACGTTGAGTCGGTTCCAGCAGGCTGGCCACCGTCCGATCGTGCTGGCCGGTGGTGCGACCGGACTCATCGGCGACCCTCGCGATGTGGGGGAGCGAACGATGAACTCGGCCGATACCGTCGCCGAGTGGGCGCAGCGGATCGATGCGCAGTTGCGTCGATTCGTGCGCCTCGAGGAGTCCGATGACGACACTCAGTCTGGTGCGATAGTTGCCAACAACATGGACTGGACCGGGCCACTGTCCACGATCGAATTCCTGCGTGATGTTGGCAAGCACTTCTCGGTCAACGTGATGCTCGCGCGCGACACGGTGAAGCGTCGGCTCGAGTCCGACGGCATCAGCTACACAGAATTCAGTTACATGCTCTTGCAGGCGAATGACTACTTGCAGCTGAACCGCCGGTATGGGTGCGCATTGCAGATCGGCGGATCCGATCAGTGGGGAAATATCGTCGGTGGCGTGGACCTGACACGTCGGGTCGACGGAGCCGCGGTTCACGCCTTGACGGTTCCCTTGGTGACGTCGTCGGACGGTAAGAAGTTCGGAAAGTCGACGGGCGGCGGTAGTTTATGGCTCGACGCCGAGCTAACCAGTCCATACGCCTGGTACCAGTACTTCGTGAATACGGCCGACGCCGATGTGGTCCGATACCTGCGCTGGTTTACGTTCCTTACCCGCGACGAGATCGCCGAGTTGGAGTTGGCAACCGAGGAGACTCCGCATCTACGTCGGGCGCAACGAACGTTGGCCGCGGAAATGACCACGCTGATCCACGGTGCGGATCAGACCGCGGCCGTCGAGCAGGCGAGCGCAGCGTTGTTCGGACGGGCCGAATTGGCCGGCTTGGACGAGGCGACCATCGCCGCGGCGTTGGGGGAGACGACGGTTGCGAAGTACCCGACCGGCGCTGAGCCGACGCTGGTGCAGATCATGGTCGACAGTGGTCTGGCCGACGGAAACAAGGCCGCTCGTCGTGCGATTGGTGAGGGTGGGGCGTACGTGAACAACGAGAAGATCGTGGACCCGGACTGGACGCCCGCGGTCGGAGACCTTCTGCATGGTCAGTGGCTAGTCGTCCGTCGGGGCAAGAAGACCTTCGCGGGCGCTCGCTTCCTAGACACTGACTCGTAACATTTGCGCGCCTCTGACCAGGCGATTTGACACCCTGTTCGTTTCTGCGTAACTTATTCAACGCACCACGACGAGCCACTCACTCCGGTCCTAGTGATTAGGGGTGAGTGAGTGTGTCTGGTAGAGTGACCTAGTCACTCCGCTGATGTGAGTGCCAGCCCCGAGAACAGAACGTAAGCATTGGCTTGCGCGCTGGGGCAGCCTGCAGGATCCGTACCGACCAAGTACGTCCAGT
>NZ_BAEH01000074.1 GCF_000241305.1 Gordonia effusa NBRC 100432 | reverse complement strand
GCCGGCTTTGATGTAGTTGTCGACCGTTTTGCCTTCGTAGTCCTTCGACCCGCAATACGCATTCGGATAGGTCATATCGACCAACTTGAATTCGCCTTCCCAGAACTTCGCGTAGCCAGCCAGAATCACTTCGTCCGTCGTCAGGGCGTCGACCTTGCCGCGACGTAGACCTTCGACGCATGAGGAATAGGAGTCGTACTCCTGAAGCTGCACACCGGGAAGCTGCTTCTTGACGTTCTGAGCCGGGGTTGAGCCGGTCACTGAGCAGAGCTTTTTGCCTTTTTCCAGGTCAGTGAGTGTCTTGATCGACTCGTCGTCGGAGCGGACCAGAAGCCCCTGGTAATTGATCAGATACGGCCCAGCGAAGTCGACTTTCTTCGACCGCGCGGCGTTGATCGAATACGTCGCGGCGATCATATCCACCTCGCCGTTGTCGATCAGTGTTTCGCGTTGCGCCGACGGTGTCTCGCGCCAGGTGATCTTGGGGTGTGGAACCTTCAACTGGTCGGCGATGTAGTTGACGACATATGTCGACACGGCCGGGTCGAAGCCGGTCACCGACTTATCGGGATTGCGCTGGCCGAGGCCAGGCTGGTCGTATTTGGTGCCGAGAATAACCGAACCATTTCGGATGGATTCGAGGAGATTACGCGGCTCGGTGCTGCCACAAGCCGACAGCAACGCACCGCCCAGGGCCATGATCACCAGACAGGCGGCGATCGCCGCTGCGCGCGGTGATTTCCGTGCCCGCATCAGTGGTCCAGGATCTTGGACAAGAAGTCGCGAGCACGCTCCGACTTCGGCTGGGTGAAGAAGCTTTCGGGATCGGTATCTTCGACGATCGCGCCATCGGCCATGAAGATGATCCGATCGGCGGCCTTGCGCGCAAACCCCATCTCGTGCGTGACGACGAGCATCGTCATGCCTTCCTTGGCCAGCGACACCATGACGTCGAGTACTTCGTTGACCATCTCCGGGTCGAGCGCCGACGTCGGCTCGTCGAAGAGCATGACGCTCGGTTCCATCGCGAGCGACCGCGCGATGGCGACTCGTTGCTGCTGCCCGCCCGATAACTGAGCGGGGTACTTGTCCTTCTGCGTTGCGATGCCGACGCGTTCGAGAAGCTGGTAGCCGCGTTTCTCCGCGTCCGCCTTGGACTTTCGACGCACCTTGATCGGTGCCAGAGTGACATTCTCCAGAATTGTCTTGTGCGCGAACAGGTTAAAGGACTGGAAGACCATGCCAACATCGGCGCGCAGTTTAGCGAGGTCACGTCCCTCGGCTGGGAGTCGCCGGCCATCGATCGAGATGTCGCCGCTGTCAATGGGTTCCAGGCGATTGATGGTGCGGCAGAGCGTCGACTTGCCCGAGCCGGAGGGGCCAAGGACCACAACGACCTGCCCGGCGGGGACTTCCAGGTTGATGTCTTTGAGTACGTGCAGTGATCCGAAGTGCTTCTGCACATTTCGCATCGAGATCATTGATTTCGGTGGGCCGTCGGCGGCCTTGACTGTGGTGTCGTCGGTGGGCGAAGCGGTCATATCTGGTCACACTACTGCGCGGGCGGCCCGGCAACGCACGCAACGCGGAGGTTGGCACCGCAATGTTTACATTCGCCTCATCTGCCGCACGACGAAGCGCGACCGGGTTGCGGCCGGATTCGATTTGGTTTGCTCACGTACCCTGGGATAAGTGAGTAGCCAGTTGTCCGCGCCGCGCCGCTATCAGGTGCGCACCTATGGGTGCCAGATGAATGTCCACGACTCTGAGCGGATCTCGGGTCTGCTGGAAGACGCGGGTTATGTGGCCGCCGCCGACGGCGACGAACCCGATCTGGTGGTATTCAACACCTGTGCGGTCCGCGAAAACGCGGACAACAAGCTCTACGGCAACCTCTCTCACCTCGCGCCGCAGAAGCAAGACCGCCCCGATATGCAGATCGCGGTCGGCGGTTGCCTGGCTCAGAAGGACAAAGACAAGGTGCTGTCGAAGGCGCCGTATGTCGACGTCGTATTCGGTACGCACAACATCGGATCGCTGCCGGCGTTGTTAGACCGTGCGCGGCACAACGCGCAGGCGCAGGTCGAAATCTTGGAGTCGCTTGAGCAATTTCCGTCGACGCTGCCGGCCAAGCGGGACTCGGCGTATTCGGGCTGGGTGTCGGTGTCGGTCGGATGCAATAACACCTGCACGTTTTGCATTGTGCCGTCCCTGCGCGGCAAAGAAGTTGATCGCCGTCCCGGCGACATTCT
>NZ_BAEH01000075.1 GCF_000241305.1 Gordonia effusa NBRC 100432 | reverse complement strand
ATGTATTTGCAGAAACCGTGGAAACGTCTCGTAGTACTATTCGCCGGCCCCGCCCAGAACTTCATTCTCGGTTTCGTACTCATCTATGTATTGGCGGTCAGCTGGGGGCTCCCGATCCTCAATCCCGACCCCACACCCGCGAAAGTGGCCGAGGTCACCTGCGTGCCATCGAGTACGACAGTGTCGACGAAGGCGCCGCCGCAGGCTGCTCCATGCAAGGGCACGGGACCCGCGGCCGCGCAGGGATTGCGCGCCGGCGACACGATCGTCGAGGTCAATGGTCAGTCGATCTCCGACTACGGCCAGGTAGCCGACCGTATCGGGAAAACCAGCGAGCCCGTCGCGGTCACCGTGGATCGAGCTGGGCAGATATTGAACTTCACCGTCGTGCCGCAGGCCACCACCATCATCACCAAGACATCCGAGGGAACAAAGTCCGAGCAGGCTCACAAAATCGGCGTCGGTTTCACCCCGCCGCCGAACGTCACGCATTACAACGCCGCCAGCGCCATTCCTGGGACATTCGTGTTCACCGGCGACCTTTTCAAGCAGACGTGGGATGCGCTCTTGTCGATGCCGTCGAAGGTGAGCGGTTTGTGGACCGCAGTCACCGGCGGTGAGCGTGCGTTGGACACCCCGGTCAGTGCCTACGGTGCTTCGGTGATTGGCGGTAAGGCGGTACAAAACGACGCCTGGTACGTATTCGTGTTGCTGCTGATCAGCATCAACTTCTTCCTCGGCGTGTTCAATCTTGTGCCGCTCCTACCGCTCGACGGTGGCCATATGGCGATCGTCGGGTACGAAAAGGGCCGCAATACCGTTCGACGCTGGTTCGGCCGCACCGCAGCCGGCCCGGTTGACTACATGAAACTGATGCCGCTCACGTATGCGGTGGTCATCGTTCTCGGCGCGTTCATGGTCCTGACGTTGACAGCTGACATCGTGAACCCGATCCCG
Source organism: Gordonia effusa NBRC 100432 (assembly GCF_000241305.1). Lineage (GTDB taxonomy): Bacteria > Actinomycetota > Actinomycetes > Mycobacteriales > Mycobacteriaceae > Gordonia > Gordonia effusa. The sequence goes on along the minus strand of NZ_BAEH01000075.1, from coordinate 88,079 downwards.
GTCTTCTAACCCGATGAAAGACGAGAGATGACAGACAATCCGGTAGCTTCCGCACCCGTGATCGGCTTGGGTATGCCCGCTGGCCCGCCGCCGGTACTGGCGCCGCGCCGCGTGACTCGGCAACTCAAGGTCGGCAGCGTCGGTGTCGGTTCGGACTCACCGATCTCGGTGCAGTCGATGACGACGACGAAAACACACGACATCAACGCGACGTTGCAGCAGATCGCCGAACTCACGGCGTCGGGCTGCGACATCGTGCGCGTCGCATGTCCGCGCCAAGAAGACGCCGAGGCACTGCCGATCATCGCCAAGAAGTCGAAGATCCCGGTCATTGCCGACATCCACTTCCAGCCGCGCTATATTTTCGCCGCCATCGACGCCGGGTGCGCTGCCGTCCGGGTGAACCCAGGCAATATCAAGGAATTCGACGGTCGGGTCAAAGAGGTCGCACAGGCCGCGGGCGATGCGGGAATCCCAATTCGCATCGGCGTCAACGCGGGCTCACTCGATCCTCGACTGCTCAAGAAATACGGCAAGGCGACGCCCGAAGCTTTGGTCGAATCCGCGCTATGGGAGGCGGGGCTCTTCGAGGAACATGGCTTCGGCGACATCAAGATCTCGGTCAAACACAACGATCCGGTGATCATGGTTGAGGCATATCGACAGCTCGCCGCGCAATGCGACTATCCGCTGCACCTCGGAGTAACCGAAGCCGGACCGGCGTTCCAGGGCACCATTAAGTCCTCTGTTGCCTTCGGCGCGCTGCTGTCGCAGGGGATCGGCGACACGATCCGCGTGTCGCTGTCGGCGCCACCGGCCGAAGAAGTTAAGGTCGGCGACCAGATTTTGCAGTCGCTCAACCTCCGGCCGCGCAAACTCGAGATCGTGTCCTGCCCCTCGTGCGGTCGTGCGCAGGTCGACGTCTACAAGCTGGCGAACGAGGTGACCGCCGGACTTGAAGGTATGGAGGTCCCACTGCGTGTCGCGGTGATGGGCTGTGTGGTGAACGGTCCGGGCGAAGCCCGTGAGGCCGACCTCGGCGTAGCGTCGGGGAACGGGCGCGGTCAGATTTTCGTCAAGGGTGAAGTGATCAAAACGGTGCCCGAATCGCAGATTGTCGAAACATTAATCGAAGAAGCGCTGCGCATCGCGGCCGAATCGGGTCAGGATGGTGACGGAAGCTCCGTCGGTTCGCCGGTGGTCACCGTCGGCTGAATGACGCAGTCGGTTCGCGTGCCACGGCAGGGATGAGGTGTCGGGAGTGTTAAAGCTTCTGGGCGAGCGGTCGCTAGGTGCGGCCGACACCGCGGCGGTCCTTCGTGCGCTCGACGCCGATCCGGTTGGTACCGCGATGGTAGCCGCGCGAGTCGAGGCGCATGGCGTCGAGCCGCGTTCACTCGGCGGGCAGTTATGGACTGCCGGTGATGCCTCCACATCGCTGTGCTTCAACGGCGCGAACCTGATTCCGTTGTGCGGCAACGCCTCTGACATGAGCTACTTTGCCGATCGCGCACTGGCGACGCCACGTGCTTGCTCGTCAATCGTCGGGCACGCGGAGTTTGTCGAGCCACTGTGGTCGACGCTCGGGCCCGTGTGGGGCCCGCCGCGCGAGATTCGCGGCAATCAGCCGTTGATGGCGTTGCAGAACGATCTGCTCGTGGCCCCCGATCCGCAGGTGCGGATGGTGACGCCCGACGATCTGGACGCCTACGTACCTGCGGCGGTGGAAATGTTCGTCGGTGAGGTCGGAGTTGATCCTTGCGCCGGTGACGGTGGCCGCGCCTATCGACGTCGACTGACGGCGCTGATCAATTCGCACCGGGTCTTCGCGCGCTTCGACGGCCCTGACATCGTCTTCAAAGCGGAGATCGGGTCCCTGTCCCGACGAGTCGGGCAGATCCAAGGCGTCTGGGTCGCACCGCATCTGCGCGGCCACGGCTACGGGGTTGGCGGCACGGCCGCGGTGGCCCAGGCGGTACTGGACAACGGTCGACTGCCCAGCCTGTACGTGAACGACTTCAACAGCCGGGCCCGAAATGTTTACGAGTCGGTTGGTTTCAGTCAGGTCGGGACGTTTGCGACGGTGCTGATCGACTGATTTGGCGTTTGAAGGAGAAGGCTCACATTGTGCCCGCCGAAGCCAACCGAATTGGTCAGTGCGTGGCGGAGTGTTCCGGTTCGGGGCGACGTGTGAACGATATCCAGCTCGCACTCGTCGTCCTGGACGGTGAGATTTAGCGTCGGCGGAATTGTTGCTGAAGCCAAAGTCTTTGCGACAAGGGCGGTTTCAAGCGCCCCGACCGCGCCGATCGAGTGCCCCAGCGCTCCCTTTGGCGCGTACACAGACGCGTTGGGAATCACGTCGCTGATCGCGCGCGCTTCAGCGGCGTCACCTACTCCGGTTGAAGTTGCGTGAGCATTGACGTGATCTACCTGCTCGGCGGTAACGCCGGCTGCGGTCAGGGCTTTGCGCATGGCGCGAGCTATGCCGCTTCCATCGGGAACTGGTGCGACGATGTGATGGCCGTCCGAGGCGATTCCGGCACCGACGACATCAGCGATGGACGATGCGCCACGTCGCGCGGCATGCTCGGCTGACTCCAGGAGGATCAAGGCGCCAGCTTCGCCAAAGACGAAGCCGTCGCGGTCCCGGTCAAATGGACGTGAAGCGCCGGCCGGATCGCCGTTGCGCGTACTCATCGCCCGCATCATCGCGAAACTCGCGATCGGCACGGCGCTGATTGTTCCTTCGACTCCGCCCGCGACGACGATGTCAGCTTCACCGTCACTGATTAGCTGCCAACCACGTGCGATAGCTTCTGCCCCCGATGCACATGCCGAGACCGGTGCGTAAACCCCGGCGCGGGCGCCGAGTTCGACCGCGACATATGCGGCGGGGCCGTTTGGCATGATCATCGGCACAGCGAACGGTGAAATTTTCCGATACCCGCGGGTGTCCATGGTCTGTACGGCATCGACTAGGGCTTCGGCGCCACCGAGTCCGGTTCCAATGCAGACCGCCAATCGTTCAGGATCAACGATTGGATTGCCGGCCTCACGCCACAGACGTCTTGCTAGGACGACCGCCATTTGTTCGACATACGACATGCGCCGGACCTCGACCCGCGTGAGTTCGTCGGAGGGGTGGAAGGGGAGTACCCCTCCAATTCGGACCGGGAGGTCGAACTCGTCGATGAATTCAGCTGTTAGAGCTGAAATTCCAGATCGTCCGTCCAGAAGTTGCGACCACAGCTCGTCAAGGTCATCGCCCAGTGACGCCACGACAGCGGTCGCGGTTATCGATGCCCGTCGAGCCATTTGTGAACCAAGTGCTTCATCCATGGATACACTGTTTAGCTGAACCAGCTGTTACAGTCAAGTGGTGCCGCGGCCGATTGACATAGCGAAGCGCAATGCGCTTATCGAGCAAACTGCGGTCTATTTGAGCGACAACGGATTCATAGACACTTCGCTGAGGGATGTCGCGGCAGGGCTAGGGACGACATCCAGGATGCTTGTCTACTACTTCGGTACTAAAGAAGCGCTTTTCACGGCCGCGTTGGAGAGTCGCAGGCAGAATTTTCGACTTGCTTTCGACGCGGTGTCCAGTCCCGAAGAATTTGTGCTCGCATTGCGGTCTCTGCTGCGAGAAATGACAGCGGGCTCGAAGGAGCCCGAGGCTCGGCTCCTGATTCAGATTCTGGGAGCGGGCACTGCGGGGAATGGTGAATATCGGGCTTTCGCGAGTGCGGCGATTGCGGATATGACAACGGCGCTACGAGACGCAATTTTGCGAATGGGTGGCGATGCCCGCACCGCTGGCGGCCATGCGACCGTTATCGGTGCCGCGTTCCGAGGTCTTCTCATCGATCGGCTCACCAGCACGGCAGCCAGCGAAGCTGACCAAGAGGCAGAAACCATGTTCAGCATGCTCGCCGACCTCGCTGCGGGACGGCGCTAATACTCCAATCGCGACCTTGCCCGCAGCCGGTGTGGCAACCCGACGTCACCCCTCAATCGCCCTAAAATCATTGCCGATGAACAGAATTGGGCGACGTAGTGCCCCGGTGACCACCCTGGTGGCGTGCGTTGCGATGCTCGTGGGTATCACCGCGTGCTCGACGACCGATGACGGTCCGCGCCAGGCGGTTCAGCGATTTCTGACTGAGTTCGCGTCAGGTGATGTTGCCGCTGCAGCGACGCAGACCGATAATAAGGTCGCCGCGGAACCGGCAATGCGCAGCGTGTGGCGTGGACTGCAGGCCAGCGGGATGACCGCTACCGCGGGAAAGACGCAGATCAACGCCGACACGGCGAATGTCGAAGTGGTTTACACCTGGAAGCTTCCGCGCGGCCGGGAGTGGACGTACAAGGCGTCCGTCGTCGCCGGACGCACCGATGGCGGCTGGGGAGTCCGCTGGACCTCGACAGACATTCACCCGGATCTGGGCGCCAACCAGAAGCTCGTTTTTCAGGTCACCGAGGCGCCCCGTGCGGCCGTTAACGAGGCCGACGGATCAACTGTGATGACCAACGGCACGATGGTCGGCGTGAGCTTCGACGCCAAGGCGGCGACCGATGCCGGCGGCAACGTCGTCGACTCGGTGACACGGTTGATCGCCGCGATCGGACGGTACAACCCGACGTTGTCTGCGCAGTCGGTTATCGAGCGGTCCACCGCGAGTGATGACCCGTATCCCATTGCGCGCCTGACTAATGCCGACTTCGATCGTCTGCGCGACCAGCTCGCCATCCCCGGGGTGATCGCCACCGATCAGGCGGAGTTGACCTCGACCGACAAGCAGTTCGCTCCGGCGCTGCTCTCGCAAGTGAAGAAGGCGGTCGGCTCCGAACTTGAGGGAACCGTCGGCTGGCGGATCGCGGTGGTCAATCCCAACGGCCTGGTGGCCGACATGGTGTCGGAGAATGCCGCTAAACCCGCACCCGCCGTGACGCTCACGCTGTCCAAACGGATGCAGCGCGCGGCACAGACCGCGGTCAACGGCAGCACGCGATTCAAGACCGCGATGGTGGTGATTCAACCGTCCACCGGGAACATTCTGGCGATCGCGCAGAACCCGTCGGCCGACCGCGATGGACCGATAGCCACAACGGGCCTTTACCCACCGGGATCGACGTTCAAGATCGTCACCGCTTCGGCGGCGATCACCCACAACTTGGCTCATCCGGCCACGCAGGTGCCGTGTCCGGGTGAGATTCAGATCGGGCCGCGCCTGATCCCGAACTACGACAAATTCTCACTGGGAACCGTGTCGATGCTCAGTGCCTTCGCGAACTCGTGTAACACCACCTTCGCCAAACTCGCCAGCGAGATGGGTCCAGCCGATCTCGCGAGTATGGCCGCCGCGATGGGATTGGGCCGGAAGTACACGATCGCCGGGCTTGATGCGGTGTCGGGTTCGGTGCCTATCGCCCCCGAACTGGTCGCGCGCAGTGAGGATGGATTCGGTCAGGGCAAGGTGCTGGCCAGCCCGCTGGGAATGGCTCTTGTCGCTGCGACGGCCGCGCACGGTTCGGCGACCACCCCGCAGTTGATTCTGGGCCGACCGACGAAAGTCGACGGGCCACAACCTACTATCGCGCCGGGTGTGATCGACCAACTGAGGTCGATGATGCGCGCCGTGGTCACCGAAGGTACCGCGACAGTGGTCGCGGGACAGGGTGCGGTTTTCGGCAAGACCGGTGAGGCCGAGTTCGCCGGCGGCTCACACGCGTGGTTCGCGGGATATCGGGGCGATCTGGCGTTCGCGACTCTGCTCGTCGGCGGTGGAGATTCGACGAATGCCGTTGCCGTTACCAGAGATTTCCTGTCGATGCTGGGGTAGAAGGCGATGGCGCGGTCGCCACTGCGAGCGTAATTCACTCGCGCCGCGGCACGATCACCGACTGACCCGTGCGCGGATGCGCGATAATCTCAACCGGGTGATCGTAGATCTCCGAGAGCAACGTGTCGGTCAACACTGTCTCGGGCGTGCCGCTCGCGACGATTCGCCCGGATTTCATCAGAGCCACCCGGTCGGCATAGGCGGCTGCGAGCGAAAGGTCGTGCACCACAATGAGTATGGCGACGCCACGGTCACGTGCGCGCCGCAGAACTTGCAGCGTCGCCTCCTGATGTGCGATGTCGAGAGCCGCGGTCGGCTCGTCGAGCAAGAGGACCGGGGTGCGCTGCGCTAGGGCACGAGCCAGCGAGACGCGAGCCTGCTGGCCGCCCGACAGTCGGGACACGGGCCGATCAACGAGTTCGGCGAGGTCGCAATCGGCGATGGCTTCCGCGATGATCCGCGCGGATTCGGCGGCCTGTGGGGTTCGAGTCCATGGGTAGCGGCCCATCTCCACGACCTCGCCGACGGTGAAGCCGATATCGGGTCGATTGTGTTGTGTCACAACGGCTCGACGTCGGCCCATTTCCTTCGCCGCGAGCGCGCTGACCGCCTCGCCGCATAACTCGACATGTCCCGACGACGGTGCGCGAAAGCCGCCCAGTGCTGACAGCAGGGTCGACTTGCCGCAGCCGTTGGGGCCGACGAGCGCGACAATCTCCCCGCTGGCCACCGACAACTCGACATCGGAAACGATCTGCCGACCATCGAGCGCTATCGAGACATTATGTGCGGCAAGAACACTCGCTCGATCGCCGATCACCACGACGCCCCCACATTGCGGCTGCGGCGCAGCAGAATGAAGAACGCGGGTCCGCCGATCAACGACGTCAGCATGCCGAGAGGTAGGTCGGCGCCGGTCATCATCGTACGGGCGGCGAGATCGGCCGCGGCGATGACGAGCGCACCGCCGATCACACTGGCGGGTAACAAGATTGAGTGACGCGGCCCGACGATCAGCCGCATCACGTGAGGAATGACCAGCCCGACGAACATGATAATTCCGGTGAACGCGACACCTGCTGCGGTCAAGATGGCAACCAGCACAATGGTTTGCCGCCGCACCGACTCCACGTCCACGCCAAGAGATGCCGCCTGGACTTCGCCTAAGGCGAGCAGATCGAGTTTGCGAACCAACAGGAATGCGGCCCCGACTCCCGCGACCACCAAGGGGAGTACCACCCAAATGGCGCCCCACGTCGACGCCGTCAGGGAGCCCAACTGCCAGAAGACGATCTGTTCGCGCGCCGCGGTCGACGCGAGGAACGTGAAGTAGGCGATGATGCCGAGCGCGAAGGCATTCACGGCGATTCCGGTGAGTACCAACATGATCGACGACGACGTGCCGTTGCGCAGCGACATCACATACACGGCGGCCACCGTGATCAAGGCTGCGACAAACGCCGCGGCGGCCAGGAGCCAGCCGTTGACCCCGACACCGCCGATAACGATGACCGCGCAGGCGCCGACCGCGGCGCCCGAAGACACGCCGACGACACCCGGCTCGGCGAGCGGGTTTGCTAACACACCCTGCATCAAGCAGCCGGCCGTACCCAACGCGGCTCCGATCAAGAGCCCCAATATGATTCGCGGCAACCGGATGGTCCACAACGTGTGTTCGCCTTGCGGGTCCGACGGCATCGGCCCGATGTCGAGTCGGAAGTGGTGGGCAATACTGCCCAGGACTTCGCCGGGGGAGATGTGAATCTGTCCGGTGCCAGCCGAGATGACGACCACCACGATCGTGAGGACCAGCAACCCGGCAAGAATCGCCGCGCCCCGGGTGATTTTGGGGGTCGGGCGGCCAGTCTTCTTCTCGACGGCGGTAACGGTCACTGGTAGATCGACTTCGCGAGGGCTTGCAGTACTCGTCCCACATCGGGTCCGAAGGACAGGATTTCGGTCTCGTCCATCGAAATGATCCGTCGTGCCTTACCGGCGTTGGTCTCGGCGAGGCCGGGGAGTTTGAGCACACCGTCGACACCACCAACCGAATCGGCGCCCTGCGTCATCACCAGAACGACGTCGGGGTTGGCATTGGCCAGCGCCTCGGCATTGACGGCGGTGAAGGCACCGGTCAGGCCCGATGCGGTACCCGCGTCCCGGCCGCCGAGTGCGGCGACCAGATTGTCGGCGCCGGAATTTGGTCCGGCGAGCAGGATCAGGCGCGGCCCGCGAATGTAGAGAAATGCCATCCGAGGATTGCCGGTGGGCGAGGGAAGTGCGGTGCGCATGGCGTCAATCTGCGTCTTTGTCCGAGCGACGAGTTTGGCACCGGCGTCCGGTACGCCGAGTGCGGTGGCCACCGAGGTAATCAGTGCCGGCGTCGATTCGATGGTGCGAGTGGAGCTGAACGCGACAACCGGTATTCCCGATGAACGGATCTGCTCGACGGCTTGGGGCGGAATGGTTTGCGAGTCCACTAGGACCACGCTCGGATTGAGCGCGAGAGTCGCTTCCGCGTTGAGGCTGTGGCCTCGGTTGGTCACGACCGGCAGTTTGGCGGCCTGCGGAAACGTCGTCGACATGTCGCGCCCCACCACCTGGGAACCCAGCCCGAGTGAGAAGACGATATTGCCCAACGTCCCGTTGCGATCGACCGCGACGATGCGACTCGCATCGGTCACCGTCACCTTGCCTGCGGGCTGTGAGCCGGACGCTACCGAATCGGCGGTAGCGGGCAGTGCCGACACCGGATTGTCGGCGATGGGGATCACCGCCGGGCCATCGAGCGTCGCGGTTGACGGCCCTGACCGCAATTGAGGCTTGGCTGACGATGAGCCGCTGCCGGCGTCCAGTGGTTCTGTCGTGCAGCCGACGAGAACGAGCATCGCCGCGACAACAGCGCCGATAGTCAGCAGGAGGGGTTTCGCGGATTTTGGAATCGCTCGCACCCGATCCACCTTAGTCACCGGTGTGGTTGCCCTAACTTCGGTTCGATTCGACCCGACGTAGCGGGGGATTACAGTAGAACTCATGTCTGCACCCTCCACTCATCGGCAGCCACTTGTGCCAGGAAAATTGTCGCCGACCCGTCGCGTCCCCGACGACATCGAGCGTCCGGAGTACGCCTGGAAGGACTCGGTCAACGAAGGCTCCGAGCCGTGGGTGCAGACCCCGGAAACCATCGAGAAGGTGCGGGTAGCGGGCAAGATCGCGGCCAACGCGCTGGCCGAAGCGGGACGCGCGGTCGCACCGGGTGTCACCACCGATGACCTCGACGGAATCGCGCATCAGTACATGATCGATCATGGCGCGTACCCATCGACGTTGGGCTACAAGGCATTTCCCAAGTCGTGCTGCACGTCGCTCAACGAAGTGATCTGCCACGGCATCCCGGATTCGACCGTGATTCAAGACGGCGACATCGTGAATATCGACGTCACCGCTTATATCGATGGTGCGCACGGCGATTGCAACGCGACCTTCCTCGCCGGGGACGTCTCGCAAGAGGCCGCCGACCTGGTTGAACGAACCCGCATCGCGACCGAGCGGGCCATCAACGCCGCCAAGCCCGGCCGGGAGTTGAACGTCATCGGGCGCGTCATCGAGTCCTACGCGAACCGCTTCGGCTACAACGTCGTTCGCGACTTCACCGGCCACGGTATTGGTGAGACATTTCACAACGGTCTAGTGGTGCTGCATTACGACGAGCCCAACGTGTCGACCGTGATCGAGCCCGGAATGGTCTTCACGATCGAACCGATGATCAACCTCGGCGGACTCGGATACGAGATATGGGACGACGGCTGGACTGTAGTTACCTCCGATCGCAAGTGGACCGCGCAGTTTGAGCACACGCTGGTCATCACCGAAGACGGCCCGGAGATCCTGACGCTGCCCGACCCGGTGTGACGGCGCCTCTTACGGGACTGACCGGCGCAATGCTGGTCGGGGGCACCACATCTGACGCCGGCAAATCGCTTGTCGTTGCTGGACTCTGTCGCGCATTAGCTCGTGCGGGCGTTCGCGTTGCGCCGTTCAAGGCTCAGAACATGTCGAATAATTCGGTGGTCACCCTCGACGGGGGTGAAATTGGGCGAGCACAGGCGATGCAAGCGCAGGCCTCTGGCGTCGAGCCGTCGGTGCGGTTCAATCCAGTACTACTCAAGCCGGGTAGTGACCGTCGATCGCATGTGGTGGTGCTGGGCCAGACCGTCGGGGAAGTCGGTGCACTCGACTACGCGTCGTGGCGAAATCGGCTGCGCGGCATCGTCGTTGATCAACTTTCCTCGCTGCGTCGTGACTATGACGTGGTGATTTGCGAGGGGGCCGGATCGGTCGCGGAGATCAACTTGCGGGCGGCGGATATCACCAACATGGGTCTGGCGCGGGCCACGAACCTGCCGGTCGTGCTGGTCTCCGACATTGATCGCGGCGGGTCGCTGGCCCACCTGTTCGGGACCACCGCGATCCTCGATGCAGATGATCAACGACTCATCGCGGGCTATCTGATCAACAAATTTCGCGGCGATCCGGCGCTGCTGGCGCCCGGGCTCGACTCCTTGCGCGTCATCACCGGCCGCCCGACATTCGGAATTATCCCGTTCGCCGACGGACTGTGGCTCGACGCCGAGGATTCGTTGGGCGTCGCGGTAGGGCGACGGCTGGGGCCTCCGGACGACCACATCGGTCAGCGGCTGAGGGTCGCGGCCATCCGGTTGCCCAGGATTTCCAATACGACTGACGTCGAGGCGTTGGCATGTGAACCGGGTGCCGAGGTGACCTGGGTCGACGATGCGGCGTCGGTCACCTCAGCCGACCTGGTGGTAGTGCCGGGAACGCGGGCGACGGTAACTGATCTCGACTGGCTGCGCCGCCGGGGACTTGACGTGGCACTCGTCGAGCGAGCGCATCGACGGGCGCCGATCCTTGCGATATGCGGCGGCTATCAGATGCTGGCAAGGGAGATCGTCGATGAGGTCGAGTCGGGGGCAGGTGAGGTAGCTGGGATCGGGTTGTTGAATCAGCGGATCGTCTTCGCTCCGGAAAAGACCCTACGACAGGTACGCGGCTTTGCCATAGAGGGTCGAATTCCGTTGCGCGGTTACGAGATTCACCATGGCCAGGTGGTCGACAGCGTCGAACGGGCATGGCTGATCGACGCCGGCGGAGCCGAAGAAGGGGCACGGCGCGATGGGATTTGGGGCACGCATTGGCACGGCGTGTTGGCCGAGGACGGGTTTCGTCGCGCGTTTCTTCGGGAGGTGGCCGCTGCGGTCGGCAAGACCGACGTGCCCGTCGGCGAGGTCGGCTACGAGCAAATGCGCGAACAGCAACTTGATCTAATCGCGGATCTATTGACCGCGAATATCGATCTGACGGCCCTCGCCGAGACCATCGCCAACGGGGCGGGCGAACTGCCGTCAATTCGGTCCAGGCTGAATTAGCCGGGCCAGCGGGCAACGCACTCGCTACAGTGGGGCGGTGAGTATCGAGCAGCGTACGGTGCAGGTCGGCGACTTCACATTCGAGGTACGAATCGGCACACCCGACGACGCCCCCAAGCCCAAGGGCAAGAAGAAGGTCTATCTGCCTACGGTTCTCCTGCTGCATGGTTTCCCGCACAACCGCGATTGCTTCAACGACGTTGTGCCGAAGCTTCTCGATGCCGGCTTACGGACCGTCGTATTCAACCAGCGCGGCTACAGTGCGGGCGCGCGGCCCAAAGGTGTCGAAAACTATCTGATTGAGCATTTGGTCTCCGACGTGATTGGTGTGCTCGACGCACTCGACCTGCCGCATGTGCTGTTGGTAGGCCACGACTGGGGCGGATTGGTCGCGTGGCATGTGGCGGCAAAGTATCCGCAGCGGTTGACCGGTTTGGTCGCGGTAAGTACCGGGCATCCCAGTGCGATCACCGACGCGTTGAAGTCGGGGGAGGATCAGCGCAATAAGTCGTCGTATATCCCAATGTTCATCGCCGAGGGGTCCGAGGAGAAGCTGCTCGCTCGCGACGCGGTGTTGTTGCGGCGCACGGTACCGGCCGATGCGATCGCCCCACTGCAGGAACCGGGGGCATTGACCGCGGCGCTGAACTGGTACCGGGCCAATTTCACCGGGGATATCGGTGCCAAACTGGCGTGTGGTCCGATCGAAGTGCCGACCACGATGATCTGGAGTGACGGTGACGAAGCATTGGGTCGTGCGCAAGCCGAGATGAGCGGGCGTTATGTGTACTCCGACTTCCGGTTTTGCGAGTTGACCGGCGTCGACCACTGGGTGCCGGAAAAGGCCCCGGCGGCAGTCGCCAGCGAGGTCTCGCTGCGGTCGTCTCCGTTCTGAGGGGCGGCTACCGGGTTAGCGCGACGAGCCAGCGTCGTACCGCGTCGTGCACGGCGGGCTTCGGCGTCGCATTCGTCGCGCGGCCGCGCGATCCGTAGGTGAAATCAAAAGCGAGCCCCTCGAGCAGGCTCAATAGGTCCTCGGCTCGTGATCGCGGATCGCTGGCGCCCAGGTTCTTCAGCAGTGCGGCTGCCGCATCTGGCGCGAACACACATCGCGCCAACAGATCCGCCAGTGCGGAATCGGCCGCCGCATCCGGCGCAAAGGCATAGCGTGCCAAGAGATCTCGTCGGCGGGACGTCAGTAGTCCCTCGAGATAGTCGCTGATGAAATCGGCTGCCGAATCAACCGTGATGTTCTCGGGCGCAGTGCCAATAAGTTCGGTGAATGCCGCTCGAGAGGTGTCGGTGAGATAGGCGATTGCGGCGCCGATCAACGCGGCCCGTGTCCGGAAGTAGTACGACGTCGAACCTTTCGCGATGCCTAGCTGGGTGTCGATCGCGCTATGCGTCACCGCGTGATTGCCACCGGTGGCGGCGAGGGTGAGCGCGGCATCGCAGATGAGTTCGCGGCGTGAAGGTTGGTGTGGCACCTCACAATTGAACCAGACTCTACGATGGTAGAGTCAAATGATGATGATCGGCGAGATAAGCCTTGACGAGGCACAAGCATCGGCGATGAATAGCCTTCGCGACCCGACCGGGCCACATGTCTATCTGTGGGGCCCGCCGGGGCGGGGTAAAACCTTACTGGTCGACGCCTACACGACATCCATGCGGTCAAAGCGGCTGTTACGCAAACACTTCCACGAAGTTTTCGGTGATATCCACCGGGAAATCCGTAGCCGCGGTTCATTGACTCGCGCGTTGGATTCGTTGCTGGCAGGGGTTGAGATCGTCTGCTTCGATGAGTTTCACGTCCACGATCCGGCCGACGCGCAGTATGTGACCGCCTTGGTCCGCCACGCGCTCGGATCCGGGGTGCGGATGATCGTGACATCCAATTATCCGCCGTCGCAGTTACTGCCGAATCCGTTGTTTCACAGCATGTTCGAGCCGTGTATCGGCGTGATCGAGCGAGAATTCCGGATCGTCGAATGCGATGGCGGCACGGACTATCGGGCACGTGGCGACGCGCGCCGGACGGGAGCGTGGCTGTCCCCGGGAACGCACCATCAGCTGACCGAAGCAGGGCTGAGTCCGCCCAATCCAAACGAGCAGGTCACCCTTAGACCGTCGGGCCATCCGATCATCGCTCGACGTGCCAATCACGGCGAAGTATGGTTCGACTTCGCAGCTTTGTGTGCGACACCCACCGCGCCAGTCGATTATCTGCGGCTCGCCGAGCAGTACTCGCGATGGGCGATCACCGATGTTCCCTCACTCGCTGTGGCCGGCGCCGATGCCGCGCAGAGATTCGCCAATCTCATCGATGTGTTGTGGGAGAGGCGGATTGAGGTATTTATCACCTCGCCGGTGCCGCCGGATGAGTTCGCTCCGCACTCGGGGGCGCATGACATCGACCGGATGGTCAGTCGGCTCAGTCAATTGCCGGCTAAGAATCCCCGCGAACTGGGAGAATCCCTCGCCGCGACATCCGATTGTTCAAGTTGAGGGGGATTTTGCGGCTAATCCTGCTCCAACCCCAGCAACGCGTTCTCCAGAACCTCGGGCAACGCCGGATGTATCCAGTACTGGCCCCGGGCCATGTCGTGTACGCCGAGCCCGAAGGACATCGCCTGAATGGCCGGCTGGATCACCGTTGACGCCTGCGGCCCAAGGATATGGACCCCGATGAGTTGTCCAGTGGCACGGTCGGCGAGCACCTTACAAAAACTGGTGGTGTCCTCCATCGCCCAGCCGTAGGCGACATCGGCATAGGCCTGAACCTTCACCGCATAATCGATTCCGGCCCGCGCGGCTTGTTCTTCGGTCAGCCCGACAGTCGCGATCTGGGGGTGGCTGAATACCGCGGACGGCACGAATCGATGATCGAAGGCGACGAGATCGGCTGCGTCCCAACCCTTTTTGACATTTGCCTGAACTACACGGGTCTCGTGATTAGCGACATGGCGTAGTTGATGTTCGGTTGCGACGTCGCCCAGCGCCCAGACGCCGTGCGCGGACGTGCGGCCAAAGATGTCCCGCTCGATTCGCCCGTCGTCGTCGAGTCCGACGCCGATCGAGCCCAGATTCAGCCGGTCGCCGTTGGGGAGGCGACCCGTTGCGATGAGGAGGACGTCGGAGTCGACATGTGAGCCGTCACCGAAACTCAGTCGGACACTTCCATCGCCGAGAGTCGATGCGCCGACGGTGGTGCGGTCGAGCAGCACCGACCATTGCTGCGTCGCGAGTTCGGTGAATCGTCCGGAAATGTCGGAATCGTGATGACGCAACAACTTTGGCCCGCGCGCGACGATGGTCACCTCGGTGCCCAGCGCCGAGAAGACGTGGGCGAACTCGGCGGCGATGTAGCCACTGCCGAGAATCGTCATGCGCCTGGGCAATTCGGCCAGCCGCATTACGTCACTGTTCGTGTAATAACGCACCCCGGCGCCGGCGATGACGTCGGGGATGATTGGCCGTGACCCGGCCGCGATGACTACCTGATCGGCCAGCACTAGATCGTTGTCGGCGGTACGAAGCCGGTACCGCTCGCCGTCCCGACCGTCGAATTCGACATGTGATTCGTACAGTTTCAGATTCGGGGATCGATCGGCTCGGTAGTCGCGCCCGCCCGACGAGATCGGATCGATCCGGTCGAATACCCGCTTGACGATTCCCGGCCAATCCGTCGAATTGAGCGTCGCTTCGACGCCGTACCGGCTGGATTCGCGGATGTGGTCGGCGATATCGGCGGCGTAGACGAACATCTTGGTCGGAATACATCCGACGTTGAGGCAGGTCCCGCCGAAGACTCCCTCTTCGAAAAGCGCGAACGAAGTGTCGTGGAAGTCGCGGTTGGCGAAGGTGTTTCCGCTGCCGGAGCCGATCAGGGCAACGTCGACCTCTGTTGTCGTCATGGCGCCGGCGCCGGATCTACCACTGCGGCAAGTGAATTCAGCCACATATCGACCTCGTGGTAGGCGCGCTCGCGAACTCGGGGCACCGAGAGGAATACGTCGTGACGGGCATCGGCGATCGGGACCGACGTCACGCGGTTGCCCAGGCAACCGCTCCACTTGGTGATCTGACCGACGTCGAGTACCAGATCGGCGGAGTCTGACTGTGGTCCATAGGAACCGCCGAAATATGTTTTGTCCGAACGTAATACGAGTGATGGCACGCCAACGTCGAGCCCCTCGTGCAAGGCAGCATGGCCTTCCCGGATCGCCCTGAGCCAGCCGAAAGTGACCGGGAAACCGCCGAGCGGTTTACGGGCCAGGTCGTAGGCCCATTCGCCGTGCGCGCTCTCGTGCAAACTTTCGCCGTATGCGCCGGACACTTCCTGCGGGAGTACCTTCTTCGGGCGGATCGCCGCGACAGCTTTGAGCACCGTGGTGACCAGGGGCGAACGCAGAATCGGCTTGCCCTGCAAGTCGAACCAGGGACTATTGAGCAGCTGACCCGCTATCCGGGCGTGCCGGTCGGGATCTTGCGCCCGCAGCCGGTTCAGCCAGAGCGGGGTGATCAGGCCGCCGGTGGAATGAGCGGCAACAAGGACCGGTGCATCCGGACCGATCTCGTCGATGATCTTGTCAAGGGCGAGATCGAGTTCGACGTCGTAGTAGGCAAGGTCGGTGGTGTAGTGCGGAGTATGCGACTTTTCCAGCGAGCGTCCACACTTTCGCAGGTCGATCGCATAGAAGTCATAGCCTCGCTCAGCGAAGAACTCGGCGAGCGGCTCTTGGAAGAAGTAGTCGGTGAATCCGTGGACGTAGAGCACCGCTCCGACGATCTTGTCCGGCGCCAGCCGCGCGGCCCGGCGCACCAGCGTCGCGGTGATCGGATCTTCACCATCGGGATCGGGGCCCAGCTCGAGGGTGAGGAGTTGATAGTTGTCCAGGAGGTGATCGGGCTGCCAGGTGCTGGTGGTCGACGATACGTCGGTCGATGAACTCACGCGCTCGATCTTACGTCGTCGGGCAGGTGTCAGCGGGGTGCGCGTGTGGTAGCTGAGCACCCATGATGTCGCCTAGCGCACAATCTGACGAACCCCTGTCGGCGCTTGTGAGGGCATGGGGAAGAATGACCGGTGACTCAAGAATTCAGCCCGCTAAGAAATTGGAGCGCGAGGGTGTCTCAAACGATCAAGACAGATGTGGTGTTGGTAGGCGCTGGCATCATGAGCGCCACCCTTGGCGCATTGCTGCGTCAATTGCAGCCGGAATGGTCGATCAGCCTGTTTGAAGTGCTCGACGCCGCGGCAGCGGAGAGTAGCGACCCGTGGAATAACGCCGGAACCGGTCACTCGGCTCTCTGCGAGCTGAACTACACCCCGCAGGACGCCAACGGTGATGTCAACGTCGACAAGGCGATCAACATCAACGAGCAATTCCAGGTTTCTCGCCAGTTCTGGGCCCATGCGGTCGATAAGAACATCCTCGGTGATCCGACCGAGTTCATCAATCCCATCCCTCATGTGAGCTTCACCCACGGCGAGGCCGGCGTTAGTTACCTGCGCAAGCGGTACGACAAACTGTCGCGACACCCGCTATTCGAGGGAATGGAGTACATCACCGACGCCGACGAATTCTCGGCACGTCTGCCGCTGATGTCGGACGGTCGCGACTTCTCCGATCCGGTCGCGCTGAACTGGTTCACCGACGGTACCGACGTCGACTTCGGTGCACTCACCCAGCAACTGCTGAACTATGTCGGCCGTGACGCCGACATCTACTTTGGCCACCGCGTCACCAATCTGTCGAAGCAGTCCGATGGCAGCTGGATCGTCAAGGTCACCAACGAACGAACGGGCGAAAAGCTGAAGGTTCACGCCGGGTTCGTCTTCGTCGGCGCCGGCGGTGGAGCGCTGCACCTGCTGCAGAAATCCGGGATCAAAGAGGCCAAGGGTTTCGGTGGCTTCCCGGTCTCCGGCGAGTTCATCCGCTGCACCGACCCCGAGCTCATCGGCCAGCATCACGCGAAGGTCTACGGACAGGCCGCCGTTGGCGCGCCGCCGATGTCGGTTCCGCACCTGGATACTCGCGTCATCAACCACCAGCCGGGCCTGCTCTTCGGTCCCTATGCTGGCTGGTCGCCGAAATTCCTCAAGAACGGCAAGCTCACCGACCTCGTGAGTTCGGTCAAGCCGAATAATCTGCTGCCGATGCTGTCCATCGCACCTCAGGAATTCGGGCTCCTCAAATACCTGATCAGCGAACTCGCCGCGAGCACCGCCGACCGTATCGAGACTCTCAACGAGTTCGCGCCGCGCGCGGTCGCCGGTGACTGGGAGTTCGTGACCGCCGGGCAACGTGTCCAGGTGATCCGCAAGACCGGCGTGGGCGGCTCGCTGGAATTTGGCACCGCCGTCGTCGCCGCCGAAGATGGCACCATCGCGGGTCTGCTCGGCGCCTCGCCGGGTGCCTCGACCGCGGTTCCCGCCATGCTTGATGTGTTGTCCAAATGCTTCCCCGGCAGCTTCGAAGGCTGGCGATCCAAGCTGATCGAGATGATTCCTTCGTTCGGTCAGAAACTGTCGGATAACACCGCGCTCTTCGGCGAGGTGTGGGATTGGTCGAGCAAAAGCTTGCAGCTCACCAACTCTCGCACCGACGCGGCGCGGCAGAACTCGCCCGCACCGACCAGCGTCTAACCGATGTCGGCCGCGCCGGAACGTGTCGACTACCCGTTCAGTGCGGTTGTTGGTCAGGATCAGCTCAAACTCGCGCTGATCTTGTCCGCGATCGCCCCGGGGATCGGTGGAGTGCTGATCCGCGGTGAGAAGGGCACGGCCAAGTCGACAATTGTGCGCGGTCTTGGCCCACTACTCGGCGAGTCCGGGCATCCCCGGCCGGTGGTTGACCTGCCGATAGGCGCAACCGAAGACCGGGTCGTCGGCTCACTCGACGTCACGCGGGCACTGCGCGACGGCGAAGCCGTGTTCACTCCGGGCCTGCTGGCCCGCGCCGACCGCGGTGTGCTGTACATCGACGAGGTCAATCTCCTTGCCGATCACCTCGTCGACGTGTTGCTCGACGCCGCCGCCAGTGGTCGAGTGACCGTCGAGCGCGACGGCATTTCCCATACCTCGTCGACCGAATTCGTCTTGGTCGGCACGATGAATCCGGAAGAGGGCGAGCTGCGTCCTCAGTTGCTCGATCGATTCGGGCTGGCGGTCGACGTGGTCGCTGCCCGCGACGTCGAGGAGCGGGTGGAGGTTGTCACGCGTCGCCTAGAATTCGATTCGGATCCAACAGCTTTCGTCCAGCGATTCGCCGAAGACGAGGCGGAGTTGACCAGGCGGATCCGGCAGGCACGGGCCACTATCGGGAGCGTCGAGTTGCCGGTGACCGAATTGCGGCGGATCGCCGCGATATGTGCACATCTCGACGTCGACGGTATGCGCGGCGACATCGTGGTGGCCCGCGCGGCAACCGCACACGCGGCGTGGCGGGGCGGAGATGCGATCACCGCCGACGACGTGCGGGTTGCGGTCGAGCTCGCGTTGCCGCATCGGCGCCGACGCGATCCGTTCGACGAATCGGGGTTGAGCGACCAGCAGGTCGATGACGCGATGGACGCGGGTGACCAGGCGGCCGGTGACCCCGAGCCGCCTAAACCCGACGACGATCCCGACAGTCCTGGTCCCGACGACGACGGACCTGACGGCGGCGGACCTGATGACGACGGCCCTGATGACGGGCCAGGCGGTGGCGTCGACACACCCGATGACGGACCGGCCGGGGCGCCGGGCGCGCGATTCTCCGCGCCCGCCGGTCCACCCTCGCGGATCAGGAACCTGCGCGTTGCCGGACTTGGTACCGGCGCCTCGGGGCGTCGTTCCAAAGCCTATGGTGATCGCGGAATGACCACGCGGGCAATAGATTTCACACCAGGGCGGGCCGTTCATGTGGTCGGCACCGCGATGGCGGCGATCGAGCGGGCCGTCCACGCGGGCATGCCGCAGTCGCAAGACGCGAACCGCCGCCTGGAAATTTCGTCCCCCTCAGCTCACACGGAGGGCAATATGCCCTTCGGTCCCCGTCAGGGGGACGATATTTCTTCAGCTCGTGTCGCTGTTACCGGCGACGACCTCCGTGGTGCTCAGCGAGTGGGCACCGAGGGCAACCTGGTGGTCTTCCTACTCGATCTATCCGGATCGATGACTGCGCGCAAGCGGCTCGACGCCGTCACTCGCGGATGTGTTGACCTGCTTCGTGATTCGTACACGCGGCGCGATCGAGTGGCCGTGGTGATAGCTCGCGGCGAGCGGGCCGAGGTGGTGGTTCCGCCGACGCGATCGGTGGATCTCGCGGTATCGCGACTCAGTAGGGTTCGGGTCGGCGGCCGCACGCCGCTCGCCGAGGCACTCGCACAATCACTGGCGGTGATATCCGCCGCGGCCCGGCGAGAGCCGGAGCGTCGGCCGCTGTTAGTGGTGCTGACCGATGGTCGCGCGACCTCGGGGGCCGATGCCCTGGGGCGCGCATCGGCCGCCGCACGCGGCATCGCGCGACGTCATATCGACGCGGTCGTCATCGACTGCGAACAGGGCATGATCCGGCTAGGCCTGGCCGCACAGTTGGCGCGGCACTTGCACGCGCCCTGTCTGGCGATGACAGACTTGACGCAGTCGTCTATCGTCGCAGCGGTGCGCGCCGCCGCCTGACCGGGAGAAGAATTACTGTGCCACAAGGTGTTCCGGAGAATGTGCCCAACGATGGGTTGACCACCAGGCAGCGGCGAAATACCCCGATCCTCGGAGTTCACACCGGCGACGGTAAGGGGAAGTCGACCGCCGCGTTCGGTATGGCGATGCGGGCGTGGAATGCGGGTCTGAATGTCGCCGTCTTTCAGTTCGTGAAAAGCGCTAAGTGGCGAGTCGGCGAAGAATCCGTGCTGGAGACGTTGGGTAAGGTACACCAGCAAACCGGCGAGGGCGGGCCGGTGGAATGGCACAAAATGGGGCAGGGCTGGTCGTGGTTGCGGTCCAATGCCGATCACGGTGACGACCATGCCGATGCGGCGCGCGCCGGCTGGGTGGAGATCAGCCGCCGAATCGCCGCGCAGGAGCACGATTTCTATGTGCTCGATGAGTTCACCTATCCATTGGACTGGGGATGGATCGACGTCAACGAGGTCGTCGACACGCTACGTGATCGGCCCGGGCGGCAGCACGTGATTATCACTGGCCGCCGCGCTCCGCAGGCACTGATCGACGCCGCCGACCTGGTAACTGAGATGCGTAAGGTCGCGCACCCGATGGATCAGGGTCGTAAGGGGCAGAAGGGGATCGAGTGGTGATCGGGTGAGTTCGACTCCCGCGATCGTCATCGCCGCGCCCTCGTCGGGCAGCGGAAAGACCACCGTGACAACCGGATTGATCGGCGCGTTACGGCGGGCCGGGCTCAAGGTCGCACCGTTCAAGGTAGGTCCGGACTTCATCGACCCGGGCTATCACACCGTCGCGGCCGGCCGGCCGGGACGCAATCTCGATCCGAATCTTGTTGGTGCAGAGCTTATTTCCCCGCTGTTCGCAGCCGGCTGTGCGGGCGCAGACATCGCAGTTGTCGAAGGTGTGATGGGCCTGTTCGACGGTCGGATCGGGACCGAGGTCGTTGGCGCGACACCCGGCGGTTTCGGGTCGACGGCGCAGGTCGCGTCGATTTTGGGGGCTCCGGTAGTACTCGTGGTGGATGCCGCCGGGCATAGTCAGTCGCTCGCGGCCCTTCTGCACGGTTTCGCTTCGTTCGACGCGTCGGTGACCATCGCCGGGGTGATCCTGAACCGTGTCGGATCGCCGAGGCACGAGTCGGTGTTGCGGGCAGCGTGCGTGCAGGTCGGGCTGCCGGTGTTGGGTGCGGTGCGTCGCGACGCAGGACTCGCGGTGCCGTCGCGACACCTTGGCCTGATTCCGGCGGCCGAACGTGCGCCCGAAGCTGAGCGGGCCGTCGATGCGATGGCGGCGGCGATCGGTGGTGCGATCGACCTCGCCGCGGTCGAGGCCACCGCGCGACGGCGGAGCCAAGTGAATGGTCCGTTGTGGTCGTCGTCGGAAGCGTTGGGGGACAAGGTGATCGGCGATCCAGTCATTGCGATGGCTGGCGGCGCCGCGTTTACCTTCGGCTATGCCGAACACGCGGAGTTGCTGGCCGCGGCGGGTGCCGACGTGGTCACATTCGACCCATTGCACGACAGGCTGCCCGACCGTACGGCCGGTGTCGTAATCGGCGGTGGGTTTCCCGAGGAGTACGCCGAGCAACTCGCCGCGAATGAACTCTTGCGCGACGACCTCCGCGCGCATGTGCGAGGCGGCGGCCCCCTGCACGGCGAATGTGCCGGTTACCTGTATCTGTGTGGGGCACTCGATAATCACCCGATGTCGGGGGTCTTGGACGCGACGGCGATGTTCACGCAGTCGCTGACGTTGGGCTATCGCGACGCGGTGTGTCTGCAAGACAACGTCCTCTACCGCGCCGGAGAGCGCGTGACCGGCCACGAGTTCCATCGCTCGACGGTGACCGGCGTCGGCGATGCCGCATGGGGATGGCGTACCGACACCGGTGCGGCCACCGACGGCCTGGTCTCCGGAGGGATACATGGATCATTTCTGCACATCCATCCCGCTGCCGTACCGCGAGCCATCGCGCGATTCGTCGCGGCAGCGACGTCGTACCGTGGGCCAGTGTGAGCTTTTTAGACCGGGGCGAGGGCCCGCACAGCATCGTCGGCGACATAGATGATCCGCGCCAGCTGCGTGAGCTGTTAGACGCGGTGCTCGTAGTGGGGCGCGGACTCGACCTCGATGAAGCGCTGCAGCGGATCGTGGATGTCGCCGCGCGCGTCCTCGGTGCGCGCTACTGCGCGCTTGGCGTTCGGGCCGAACACAGCGGGTTGCTCAAAGAATTTGTCTACACCGGAATCGACGAGCGGACACGTGCCTCGATGGGACATCTACCGGTGGGACACGGGGTTCTTGGTGTGCTGCTGGACGATCCGCACGTTCTGCGGATCGGTGATCTCAGAGCGCATCCGGCGTCGGTCGGTTTTCCGCCGAATCACCCACCCATGAAGACCTTCCTGGGTGCACCGATCCTGGTGCGCGGCAACATATTCGGCAGCATTTATCTGACCGAGAAACAATCCGCCGCGCGGTTTGACAGCACCGACGAGGCGATGATCGGCGTGTTGGCGGTCGCAGCGGGGGTCGCCGTCGACAATGCGCGACTGTTTGAACAAACGCGGATACGGCAGCGCTGGGTGGAGGTTCTTGCCCGGCGCGGCTCGGAACCGCTGGCCGGAATCGCGTTGCGCGACACCCTTGATGGTCTGTGTGCCGATGTCGCCGAATTGACCGGCGCCGACGGCGTCGCGTTGTTCACCGCATACGGAGGCCAGGATCGCCGACTCGGTGGATTCGGCGCGGATGTGACTGCCGAGGCAGACTGGGTGATCGATCAGCCACTGACCGCGGGCGACAGTACGATTGGCCGCCTTTCGTTGACCTACGCCCGGGACCCGCATCTTCCGTCGGAGGTATACGCGGGCCTGGCTGGTGTGGCCGAGATCGCCTCGCTGGCAATCGCTTACGACGAGCGCCAACAAATAGCGCGAGACTTGGAAGTGCTCGAAGATCGGCACCGGATTGCCCGCGATCTGCACGACCATGTGATTCAGCGGTTATTCGCGATTGGAATCGCGCTGCAAACAATGTCGCTCACGCCAGGGTCGGGTTCGGCGGATCTTGAATCCCGGCTCGCGGCGGTCATCGGCGATTTGGATTCGACAGTCGCTCAGATCCGTACCTCGATCTTCGAGCTGCAGTCGGTCTCCGAGGGGGCGTCGGAGGCGAGTATCCGGCGCCGGGTTCTCGACGTGATCGAACAGTTGGCCGCGCATGCGCACCTGACTCCGACGGTGCGATTCGACGGTGCGGTGGACACTTTGGTGCCGACTTCATTGGCATCGCATTTGGAAGCCGTTGTGCGCGAAGGATTGAGCAACGCGTTACGCCATTCGGCGGCCGTACATGTCGAGATCGTGGTGGCAGTCGGTGACCAACTGATCGTGACCGTGACCGATGACGGAGACGGGATGCCCGAAGACGCGCAACGGCGTGGATTACGGAACCTGGCTGACCGCGCTGTCGAATGTGGCGGCACCCTGACCGTGGCGGTGCCCCACGGCGGCGGTACTGAGCTGACGTGGGCCGTACCGCTGGTCGACTGATGGCTAGCGGCCGGAATCTTTACGCTCCGTGCGTAATTCGGTAGCCAGGACAGCTACCTGGGTACGACGTTCCATATCGAGTTTGGCCAGAACGCGCGTCACGTAGTTCTTGATCGTCTTCTCGGCCAGATTGGTGCGTTGCGCGATCTGGCGGTTGGTCAGACCGTCGCCGATCAGCGCCACGATGTCACGTTCGCGGTCGGTGAGTTCGGAAAGCGGGTCGTTTTGCGTTGCGCCGCTGCGGATTCGCTTCATCAGAGCTTCGGTGCTTCGTCGATCGAGCAACGAGCCACCCAGACCGACGGTGCGCACAGCGGCGATCAGGTTGTGGCCCAGGATCTGTTTGAGTACGAAACCCGACGCCCCGGCGACGACGGCTGCCATCAGGGCGTCGTCGTCGGAATAGGAGGTGAGCATCAGGCAGTTCACCTCTGGATGATCCGATCTGATGTCGCGGCATAGTTCCACTCCGCTGCCATCGGGGAGGCGGACGTCGAGGACGGCAACGTCGGGCAGGCTGGCGGCGATCGCGACGCGGGCCTCTGCCGCGGTAGCGGCCTCGCCCACGATCTCGATGTCGGTGGCGGTACCCAAGAGGTCGCGCAGGCCACGCCGCACTAGCTCGTGGTCATCGACCAGAAATGCACGAATCGTTGGGTGGGTCGCAGGATCACCAGACACGTCCCGACGATACGCGGAACGTTTCGGTGTGACGTCCACAGTCCCGTACGAGTGGTCCCGGTGGTTCGGGACTTTCTGCCCACGACATCGCGTAGTAGATCGGTGATGCTGGAAATATGGCGAATCAACAGGTCCCGTTGCTGTCGATATCCGGTCACGATCTACTGGCAGAACTTCTGCCGGCGGTTGAGCGCGAAGTGGACCGGCATATGTCGATGACGGTGGAGTGGCATCCGCATGACTACGTGCCGTGGGATGACGGCCGCAACTTCGCCGCACTCGGCGGGCTGGATTGGGATCCCGAGCAGTCCAGCCTCTCGGAGACGGCGAAGGCCGCGATGGTCACCAATCTGCTGACCGAGGACAATTTGCCGTCCTATCACCGGGTGATCGCGGAGAACTTCACGCTCGACGACGCGTGGGGATTCTGGGTCGGTCGGTGGACCGCCGAGGAGGCGCGTCACTCCATCGTCATGCGGGACTATTTGGTGGTTACCCGCGGCGTCGACCCGGTCGAGCTGGAACAGACTCGGATGGTTCATATGACGGGTGGATTCAACCCGTTTCCCACCGAAATGGCGGAGCGGATCGATGGTTCCGGTGGCGGCGGCATCGGAATGCTGTTGGCGGTGGCTTACGTGAGCTTCCAGGAATTGGCGACGCGGGTGTCACACCGGAACACAGGTAAAGCGTGCGGGGATCCGATCGCTGACGCGATGCTCGGACGAGTCGCGGCCGACGAGAACCTTCATATGTTGTTCTACCGCAACGTGATGGCCGCCGCCCTCGATGTGGTGCCCGACGAAGCGATGGCGGCGATCTATACGATCGTGTCGAATTTCGCGATGCCGGGATCGTCGATGCCCGGCTTCCGCCGGAACGCGGTACTGATCGCGAAAGGGGCGATCTACGATCTGCCCCAGCACCTCAATGAAGTATTGCGGCCGGTGCTACGGAAATGGAAGATATTCTCCCGCAATGATTTAGGGCCGTCGGGGGAGTATTACCGGGATCAACTCGCGGATTTCTTGAACGATCTGGAGAGTAAGGTCGTGCGGTTCGAGGAGTCGCGTGCGCGGGCACTGGCGCGTAGCGCGAAGCGGAGCGCGTGATGACTGTGATCGCCGATCAGGGACGCCAATGCGCTGACGAGACTGACGGATTCGGCACGGTGATCGCGATGGCCGAGGCCGCCGATTGTTCGAATATGACGTGGTGGAATTCGATTCGAACGAGCGATCCGCACGCCGCCTACGTGAGTTCGCAGGTCCTGGCCGAGTTGATCAAGACACTCGCGCATCGAGAAGGTATCCCGGTCGCCGACGTATGGGATCACCTGAGGCGAGCGGGCCGAATTGACTTCTGAGCGACTGTGGTCGGGTGGCGCTCGCCAATTTCAGGTGATTGGGATCGGCGCGATTTCAACGGTTGTAATCCCGTGTTGTGGCGATACGGTACGGAAGTATCCACTTGTCGATTGGAGCCTAAGTGCCAGCCACGCCGCCGTCCGATGTGTCAACTTGGAACGATTCGCTACCGAGCGCGTCGG
Source organism: Gordonia effusa NBRC 100432 (assembly GCF_000241305.1). Taxonomy (GTDB): domain Bacteria; phylum Actinomycetota; class Actinomycetes; order Mycobacteriales; family Mycobacteriaceae; genus Gordonia; species Gordonia effusa. The sequence goes on along the minus strand of NZ_BAEH01000075.1, from coordinate 62,328 downwards.
TCATCGGATCGGAAGAGGAGGCGCTTAAGGTCGCCGCCGAACTGGCCGCCGAATTCGAAATAGGCGCGGCCGAGCGCGACCGTGACGGCTCCACGCCAACGGCCGAACTCGAGCGGATCCGGCTATCCGGGTTGCTTGGCATCACTGTTCCGACTGAACTGCGCGGGGCCGCGGTGTCGACCAAAACACTTGTTGATGTGGTGGCGACGCTCGCGGCAGCGGATGGATCGATCGCGCAGGTGTTACAGAACCACTTCTACTTTCTGCGGCACGCTCTGGTTCATGGCACGCCCGAGCAGCGGGACTTCTTCGGTCGCTTGGTGATTGACGGAAACCGGCTTGGCAACGCGCAGGCGGAGCGTAACGCGGGATCAAAGTCGAACGGCATGGCGGAGTGGACGACCGCGTTGTCCGAGGTTGACGGGCTGGTGAGGCTCACCGGCACGAAGTACTACAGCACCGGAGCCTATACGGCGCAATGGATTCCGGTGAACGCGACTGGGTTGTCGGGAACGTCGGTCATCGTCTACGTGCCGCGGGATGCTCCCGGTGTGCATGTTACCGACGATTGGAATGGGTTCGGTCAGCGTGGAACACACAGCGGGACAACAACTCTCGACGAAGTGGTGGTGCAGCCGTGGCAGGTGGTGCCGGTAGTGGCCGACGCCGAACCGCCGCGAGTGGACGGTGCCTACGGGCAGATCATCCACGCGGCGCTCGATGTCGGAATTGCGCAGGGCGCGTTAGCGCGACTGGCGGAATTCGTACGCACACGCACTCGGGTCTACCGCGACAGTCCGGCGGCGGAGGCTTCCCAGGATTCGCATCTGCTCTATGAAACGGGGAAACTCGCCGTCGGCGTGCGGGCTGCACGGGCGTTGCTGCATGAGGCGGCTGATGCCATCGACGTGGCCGGCCTGACGCCGACACGCGCTCAGTCGACCGAGGCGTCACTTGCGGTGGCGTCTGCGCGAGCGGTCGCCGCCGAGACCGCGGTGACCACGGCGAACGAACTGTTCGAGATAGCCGGCACCGGGGCGACCGACCGCAAGCACGGACTGGATCGCTATTGGCGCGACGCGCGTACCCACACGTTGCATGACCCCACTCGGTGGAAATATATCCACGTCGGAAATGAGCTGGTGAACGACGTCGCGCCGAGCGGGTCGCTGATCTGAGCGGTGCGGTGGCAGGTGGTCTCGATACACCCGACTCGGCTGGCGCCTCGTTGGGCACTCGACCAGCGGTACCTTGTCGATGGTCGAGTGCCGTCGTGCGAGCTTGCGAGCCCGGCGGTGTATCGAGACGGCGAGATGCCTCGGGAAGCGTTGTCGCACAAGCCCTTACCTCAACGGATCGCCCCACCGTATCGACTCTCGGATACGGCCCTTGACGATTTTGCCGCCCGGGTTTCTTGGCAATGGCTCGTCGATGACCGAAACGTATTGCGGCACTTTGAAATCTGCGATCGCCTCGGCGACATTCGCGATCACCGCCTCGACATTCACTTCGGCATCGCCGCCATAGAGTACGGCGCCGACCTTCTCGCCGAGTATGTCGTCGGGGACCGCGAGTACCGCCGCCTCCAGTACTCCCGGCGCCGCTAGTAGTGCCGCTTCGACTTCGATACTGGAGACGTTCTCACCACCGCGGTTGATGATGTCTTTACTGCGGTCGACGATGTAGATACGTCCGGCATCGTCGACGCGAACGATGTCGCCGGTGTAGAGCCAACCGTCGCGAACGGTGTCCGCGGTGGCCTGAGGGCGACGCCAATACTCGCGTGTCACATTGCCGCCGCGAACGACAAGCTCGCCCAATGACGGATTGGCATCATCGAGCGGTGCGAGTCCTAATGTCACCGACGGCACCGCGTAGCCGACCGAATCCGCGTGCGCCACGGCATCTTCATGCGGGAGCACCGTCATCAACGACGCTGTCTCGGTCATGCCGTAGCCGTTCGATACCCGCGCGTTGGGAAACGTTGATTGCAACTCGCGCACCAAGGTCGGCGCGATGGGCGCACCACCGTAGGCGACCCATCCTATCTTCGATGTGTCGATGGCGGTCAACGCCGGATTCCGCAGCAGCAGAGCGTAAATCGCGGGAACGGTGACCATGAAGGTGATCTTCTCGGCGATCAGGGACTCGATCAGCAACTGCTGATCGAGTGCGGGCATGATCACCGCGGTACCACCGTAGAAGGCAGCGACGAGCAGTTGGGAATTGCAGCCGGTCACATGAAAGAGGGGCACGCTGATCAGCGTCCGCAATCCTTCGCCGATGTCGGCGGGGATGGCGAAACATCGCGCCACGTTCTCAGTATTGGTCAGGAAGGCTTCGTGACTGGTGGGCACGCCCTTGGGGCTGCCGGTGGTTCCCGAGGTGTAGAAGAACGCCGCGGTATCCGAAAGACCAAGTCCCTCTTGCAGATAGGGGTCGCCGTCGGGAAGGGGAGTGCCGTCGGCGAGATCGATAGTCGTACCCGAATCAGTGAGGACGAACTCGGTTTCCGTTGGCGTCGAACGAGTATTGACGGCCACGACGACGCCGCCGGCGAAGATGACACCCCAGAACGCGATGACCCAGGTGTTGCCGGCCCGATACCGCACTGCTACGCGGTCCCCAGGCGAAAGGCCTTGTGCGCGAAGGCCGCCGGCTACCCGGGCGGCGCGATCCCACAACTCCCGATAGGTGAGTCGCTCGCCGCCCAGCTCTACCAGCGCCTCCGTGTCTGGGCGTCGTTCGACTTGCCTGCGCAGCATGGCGACCAGTGAAGCCGGTAGTTCGTCGAAATGGGGGACGCCGAAGTCGTCGACCGAAACACCTTCCTGTGCAAAAGGATTGTGGTCGCGACTGATCGGGATGACGGTGCGGTCCGCCATCTACTTGGCCCCGGAGAAGTAGGCGCGCGGGTTGTCGACCAGCATGGTGGTGATCTGTTCGTCGGTGACGCCGCGTTCGCGCAGGGCGGGGAGGACATCGTCGAAGATATGGGTGTACTTCCAATTCGGTAGAGCCGCGGTGACGGCCGCTTCGGGATAGAAGTCGCTGTAACAGGAGGCGTCATGCGCCAGCACCATCTGCGAGGTGTATCCGGCCTCGACCATCCCGGCGACCGTATTGACGCGATCCTCGAAGGGAGAGAAGACATCAATGCCGAATCGGTCCATACCTAAGATCGCGCCGGTGGCCGCGAGCTCCTTGAGATAGTCGAGATCGGTCGAATCGCCGCTGTGGCCGATGACGACCTTCGACATATCCACACCCTCCTCGCCGAACACCTTGGCCGCGATCAGCCCGGTCTTGTCGGCGGCATGGGTGTGGACGGTGATCGGTGTCCCGGTCTCGACATGCGCCTGAGCCACCGCTCGCATCACCCGCTCTACGCCGGTGGTGAGGCTGTACTCGTCGATCGCACACTTCAGCAGACCGGCCTTGACGCCCGTATCAGCGATACCCTCGCGAATATCCCCGACGAATAGTTCGGTCATCGGATCCACCTTCACGTCGAAGATGCGGCCCGGACCGGTGAAGTGAAACTGCACGGGCTCTTCGTGATACGTGTAAATGCCGGTGGCGACGACGATGTTGATGTCGACCTGAGCATTGATGCGCTGGATGCGGGGAATGTATCGGCCGAGCCCGATGACGGTGGGGTCGACGATGGTCCTCACCCCGCGAGTGGTCGCCTCGGTAAGTTTCGCGACGGCGTCGGCGACTCGATGTTCCTCGTCCCACGGGTCCGGATAGTTCGGGTAGTTTTCCCGGATCTCGGTGCTGATGGTGAAGACGTGCTCGTGCATGAGCACGGTGCCCAGATCTTCGACGTCGACCTGACCTTTGACTGTCTCGACTGTTGTCACGAATCCTCCTGCTGTGACGCCGCACTACCGCGGAACTATCTGTGGTGTCAGTCACCATATGGCATTCTGAAGCCACTTGAACCTAGTTTCAGGTTCAAGTGTCAGAACTGACCGTTGAACTGGACCGATTGGCACGTTGGGAGAGCGTGATGATCAACATTCGCCACATCGTGCGTGGCTCGAAGTGGTTGTCGATGGTTAGGTGTGCCTGATGGAGATCCCCGTCCTCGCCGACACGACGGCACAACGCGAACCGATCACCGCCCGCGGAGAACGCACCCGCGCGAACCTGATCGCGGCCGCCCGGCGGGTATTCGAGCGCAAGGGTTATGTCGACACCAAACTCAGTGACATCACCACGTCGGCTCGTTGTTCGACGGGCACGTTTTACACGTACTTCACCGACAAGGCCGAGATTCTCCAGGCGGTGCTGGAGAAGATTCAGGACGATATGCTCCATCCCCAGGTCCCGACGCATGGCGATGGTTCGCTGCGCGGTCAGATCGAAATGGCAAATCGTGCCTACCTGGACGGATATCGGCGCAACGCCAAGATGATGAAGCTGCTCGATCAGGTGGCGGCGATCGACTCGGAGTTTCGCGGTGTGCGCAGGGCGCGGAGCAACGCGTTCGTGGAACGCAACGCCCGCGCCATCGCCGCATTACAGGCCGACGGCCTGGCCGATCCCGATCTCGATCCCGACCTTTCGGCAAAAGCATTGTCGGCCATGGTGTCTCGCGTCGCGTTTCACACATTCTGCTTCGAAGAGGAAGTCGACTTCGACGCGATGGTGCAAACCTGCACCGATTTATGGGTGAACGCCCTACGCCTGCCTCGGTGAGACGCCGCCGTCGTCGGTAACATTTTCTCCCATGCCACAACCCCCGTCCCACAATGATTCCGACGACACGTCGAACGGCGTACCGCACTATCTGGCGGGGCTGAATCTGTCGGGCCGGAAAGTGGTTGTAGTGGGCGGGGGTTCGGTTGCGCAACGTCGGGTGCCGAATCTGATCGCATCGGGTGCACAGGTGCATGTAGTGGCCATCGACCCGACGCCGGCGGTCGAATCGAATCCCGCCGTCCACGTCCATCGTCGGGCCTATGCCGACGGTGACCTTGACGGCGCCTGGTACGCCATCGCGTGTACCGACGATCCGGCGGTTAACGCGGCCGTGGTCGCGGAAGCAGACCGCTCACGTATCTTCTGCGTCCGCGCCGATGACGCGCGCGGCGGTTCCGCCGTCACGCCGGCCAGCGGTAGCCACGGTGCGCTGACGTTCGGGGTGCTCGCCGCGGGTGATCATCGACGCTCGGCACGGGCCCGGGACCTGGTAGCTGCCGTCTTCGACGGCTCGACGACGATCGCGCCGATCGACGACGAGAAGCATCCGGCCGGCGTCGCGCTGGTAGGCGGCGGTCCGGGTGACCCTGATCTGATAACCGTGCGCGGCCGGGCCTTGCTGGCTCAAGCCGACGTCGTGGTCGCCGACCGCCTCGCGCCCGCCGAGCTATTGGCTGGGCTAGGACCCGACGTCGAGGTAATCGACGCCGCCAAGGTTCCCTACGGGCGCGCGATGAAACAAGAGGCGATCAATGCCGTCCTCGTCGATCGCGCTCAATCCGGCAAATTCGTGGTGCGGCTCAAGGGTGGCGATCCATATGTCTACGGTCGCGGCTTCGAAGAGTTGCAGGCGTGCGTGGAGGCAGATCGTGCCGGTTACCGTCGTGCCCGGAATCAGCAGTTCCATCTCAGCGCCCGCGTTGGCCGGTATCCCGGTCACTCATCGCGGTGTTACTCACGAGGTGGTTATCGCGTCGGGCCACGTGCCGCCCGGGCATCCGGACTCGCTAACCGACTGGGCCGCTCTTGCCCGGCTGCGCGGCACGATCGTGCTGATGATGGCGGTCGAACGGGTCGACGCCTTCGCGACCGCACTTCTCGACGGCGGTCGCGCCGGGAGCACACCCGTCGCCCTGATCGAAAACGCGTCGCTGCCCTCGCAACGGGTACTGCGAACAACCCTCGCGGAAGCCGCTCAGACGGCCACCGAACAGCAACTCAAACCGCCGGCGATCGTGGTGATCGGTGATGTCGCGGGGTTCACTGACGCGGCATCGTAACCCGCGAATATGCCAACGGTGATTGGCACCTAGACGCCATCTCGCGGTAGCGTCGCAGTTCATGTCTCATTCAACGGCGAACGCTGCCGCACCTGCCGACGGTGCATTCAGCAAGGTTTTCGGCCCGCAGATCCTGGTGATCAGCGGGATGCAACTGCTGTTGGTGCTCGACGGTACGGTCGCCGCTCTGGCGTTGCCCAGAATCCGTGAGCAACTGCATCTCTCCGAGGCCAGCGGCAACTGGATCATCACGGCATATGTGTTGGCATTCGGTGGACTCATGCTTCTCGGCGGGCGCCTGGGTGATGCGTTCGGGCGTAAACGTATGTTCATCGTCGGCGTCGTCGCGTTTACGTTGACGTCGCTACTATGCGGCGTCGCGCAGAACGAATGGATGCTCGTTGCCGGACGCGCACTGCAGGGGGTATCGGCGGCAATCGCCGCGCCAACCGCAATGGCCCTTGTCGCAACGACTTTCGCGCCAGGCAAGGACCGCAGCACCGCATTCGCGATCTACGCCGCGATGACCGGTATCGGTTCGGTGGCCGGGCTTATTGTCGGTGGTGTGCTGACCGAGATCAGTTGGCGTCTGGTCTTCTTGATCAACGTGCCGATCGGACTGCTGGTGGCCGTCGGCGCGGTGTGGTGCCTACGTGAGTCGCAAGGTGAACGCCTCGCGCTCGATGTGCCGGGGGCGATACTCGCGACGCTCGGTTGCACCCTCGTCGTTCTCGGCATCAACGAGGGGCCAAACGGATGGTCGAGTCCGGTGGTGATCGGTTCGTTGATCGGCGGTGTGGTGGCTCTGATCGCATTCGTCGTGGTCGAGCGGACCGCAACCAATCCGCTGTTGCCGTTCTCCCTATTCGATAACACCAGCCGAGTGGCCGCGCTGGCCGCGATTCTGTTCGCCAGCGCGATCATGATGTGTATGGCGGTATTTATCTCGCTCTACCTGCAGGGAATCCTGAAGTACTCACCGCTGCAGAGCGGCATGGCCGTCGTTCCGTTCGCTTTCGGGCTGGGCATCGCCGCCGCGATCGCTTCGAAACTGTCTCTGCGAATTCAGCCCCGCTGGCTGGTGCTGATCGGTGGCGTGGTGATCTTCGCCGGTTGCATATACGCGGCGACCATCGCCACTGGCGACCCGTCGTATTTCCCGAGTATTGGGATACCGGTCGTCGTGATCGGCTTCGGCGTCGGCATGGCGGTCATCCCACTGACCCTGTCGGTGGTCGCCGGTGTCGGCGCCAACGAGATCGGCCCGCTGACCGCGCTCGCTCAGGTGGCCCAACAGATCGGCGGCGCCGTCGGACTGGTTGCTGTCGGGGCGATGGTGACGTCGCGATCGCTCTCTCTCGGCGGGACTACGGCCCCGGTCGAGACCATGAACGACGCCGAGCTCGACGCCCTGGCTAACGGTTACGGGCTGGCATTCGCATCGTGTGCGGGTATCGCGATCCTCGCCGGCATCGTGGTGCTGTTCATGCGTTTCACACCCGCGGAAGTCGCCGAAGGGCAGGCGGCACAAGAGGCCGCTAACGCGGGCTGAAGTCTGCAAGTACAGCGCAGCGGGGGAAGGTGGCCCTCGGGTGGTGGTGACGTCGCAGACTGGAGTCTGTCTAGCCGGTTACTACTGTGATCGACGTCGGCCCATCGATCTCGACATGCTGCCCGGCGTCGGATAGGACCGCCGCCAACGCATTGATGTCTTTGACATTGCGCCGGGTGTTTACCAGATCGCGCGCGATCAGGCCTTTGTAGTGTTTGTTGAAGTGGCTCACCACTTTCCGCGAGCCGTCGGGCGCCTCGGACACGACGGTCGCGGTCACCGCGCGCTTGACGGGGCCGAGTTGCTGGTAGCTGCCCGACCGCAGATCGACGAGAAAATCGTCGACCGCGTCCAATTCTGACGACAGCACCGGCTTCCAGACCGCGCCGAGTGTGCCCATGCCGGGCAGTTTGGACCCGCCGGAGAGCCGGTATGCCGGAATCAGATCGCGCGCCCGGACGACTCCGAACAGAGCCGACCCGATGGCGAGGCGGTCACCGGCCTTGGTTTTACTCGCGCGGGTTAGGCCGGAGTAGTCCAGTGCGTCGTAGAGGACGCCGGTGTAGCGCGTGATCGCGGTGCGCGTCGGCGACAACCACAGATCGGCGTTGCGGTCGACTTCGGCCAGCTGCGACTGTCCCAGGCCAAGCGCTTTTCGGCTCGCGTCGAGGTCGGCGGCAAGTGTCACGATGGCGTCGCCGATGAGCTTCCGGTTCTCATTGAGCGCAGGAAACGACAGTGCGTCGAGGTCGAGCGGCGCGCCCGAACCACCGTCGGACTTGGTCTCGGAAGGAGGCAGGATTACCAACACTTTCATCACGTTACTAAGCTGTCCGGTGTGATTACGCGCATGTCCTCCCTGTTCCTGCGAACCCTCCGCGACGATCCGGCCGACGCCGAGGTGCCCAGCCACAAACTGCTGGTCCGTGCCGGCTATGTGCGCCGTGCTGCGCCGGGCGTGTACTCCTGGCTACCGCTGGGCCTCAAGGTGCTGCGCGCCGTGGAGAATGTAGTGCGCGAGGAAATGAATCGCATTGGCGGACAAGAGATTCTGTTGCCGGCGTTGCTGCCGCGCGATCCTTACGAAACCTCCGGGCGCTGGACCGAGTATGGCGATTCGCTCTTCCGGATCCAGGACCGCAAGGGTGCGGATATGCTCCTCGGCCCGACGCATGAGGAGATCTTCGCGAATCTGGTCAAGAGCGAGTACTCGTCGTATAAAGATCTGCCGGTCATCCTGTATCAGGTCCAGACGAAATACCGCGACGAAGAGCGTCCCCGGGCCGGCATCCTGCGTGGCCGGGAGTTTGTGATGAAGGACTCGTATTCCTTCGATCTGTCCGACGACGGATTGAAAGAAGCGTACGCCGCGCATCGCGAGGCCTATCAGCGGATCTTCGAGCGTCTGCGGGTGAGCTATGTGATCGTCTCGGCGACGTCGGGGGCGATGGGCGGAAGTGCGTCGGAAGAATTCCTCGCCGAGGCAGAGGTGGGCGAGGACACCTACGTTCGATGTGTCGAGTCCGGTTACGCCGCCAACGTCGAAGCTGTAATTACGCCGGCACCCGAACCGATTCCGCTCGACGGACTACCCGAGGCCGTTGTCCACGACACCGAGAACACGCCGACCATCGATTCCCTCGTCGAGTGGGCGAACGGGGCGCTCGACCGCGAGGTGACCGCGGCGGACACCTTGAAGAATGTCATGGTGAAAGTGCGTGAGCCCGGTGGCGAGTGGGAACTGCTCGGTGTGGGCATTCCCGGCGACCGCGAGGTGGACTTCAAGCGTCTCGAAGCATCGCTTGAGCCAACCGAAGTCGCGTTGCTCGACGAGGCGGACTTCGCTGCCAACCCATTCTTGGTTAAGGGATATATCGGGCCGAAGGCGTTGCTGGCCAACGGTATTCGCTTCCTCGTCGATCCTCGGGTGGTTTCGGGAACCGCGTGGATCACCGGTGCCGACGTATCCGGCAAACACTATGTCGATCTGGTCGCCGACCGTGATTTCACGGCGGACGGCACTATTGAGGCCGCTGAGGTTCGCGACGGCGACCCGTCACCCGACGGCCAGGGAAAACTGGTGTCGGCCAAGGGAATTGAGATCGGACATATCTTCCAACTTGGCCGCAAATACACCGATGCCTTCGAAATCGACGTCCTTGGCGAGAACGGTAAACCGGTGCGGCTCACCCAGGGGTCCTACGGCGTCGGGGTGTCGCGGCTCATCGCGGTACTCGCCGAGCAATGGCACGACGACAAGGGGCTGCGCTGGCCGAAAGAGGTGTCGCCGTTCGGTGTGCATCTGGTGATCGCAAACAAAGACGAGGCTGCGGTCGCCGGCGCGGAGCAATTGGCTGCCGATCTCGACGCCGCGGGTGTGGAAGTGCTCATCGACGACCGTAAGGCGTCGCCGGGGGTGAAGTTCAAGGATTCCGAATTGATCGGTGTCCCAACGATTGTCGTCGTCGGGCGTGGGTTCGCCGACGGTACCGTCGAAATTCGCGACCGCTTCAGTGGTGAGACCGCGACCGTCCCGGTCGACGGTGCCGTCGAAGCTGTGCTGACGTCGGTGCGGGCGTAGGTTCTGCTGCTGGAAATGTCCCCGTGACGGGTGCGGGCGCTATATCGCCGCTTGCTCTCGTGACGGGGGACATTTTCAGAGTTACTTCGCTCCGGGCAATGCGACCGTCGCGGGCTTAATCCCCGACGCCGCGCGCCAGTACGCGGCACGCAGTGCGCAATCGGTTAGCCCGCTCACGGCCAACCGCCGGATCGGCTGAGTATCGGCGCGCTCGGCGAGTGACCGATATGCCTGTGCCGCGTCATCTTCCGATGCGAGGGCGGCCTTCGCCGCGGTCGCGGAATTCGTTACTTCAACGGACAGAACATATCCGGGTGCTGTCGCGCGGGCCTGTCCACCGGCCGACACAAGGGCATCGTTGAGTTCATCGCGCCGAGCGCGGTGTTCGGCGATATAGGTGGCAACCGCCGCCCGACGCTCACCCGTCGTGAACGCGGTCAGCACTCCGTAGGTGTATACGGCCGCGTGTTCCGCATCGACGGCAGCGCCGAGCGCATCTGTGGTGTCGCTCATGCCAATTGAACCTTTCGCAGAGTTGTCGTCGACGCGCTCACCGACGCGAGCAGTCCGGCGCGGTAGCCGTCCATCGATACCCCGACGTCGGCGGCCTGACGCGCGGAGCGATCCAACTGGGTACGAAAGGAGTCCAGGGTGATCGCCGACGTCGACGGCGTGCCCGACGTCGGCGGGGTAGCCGGAAGTGATTGCGCCGCTTCGGGATCCAGTCGAGTGAGTTCTTCGCGCAGTGCCGTGGCGTGAGCTTCCCGCTCGGCACGCACGACACCAAGTGCCGCAGCATAATTCGGGTTGGTCGCCACCAATGTGCGTGCCGCGTCGGCATCGGCCGTGGCGGCGGTCGCCACCGGCGTCAACTGTTGTGCCAACAGTTGATCGGCGGTTGGGCCGCGATCACATGCGCTCAACGCGGGTGCCACGGCGAGCCCGCTAAGGCCCAGTAGGCTACCGGCCAGGACGGTTCGTCGGTTCAGCTCGCGGGTCACAATCGACCATGATGCCATTGGCGCGCCGATGATTGCCGGACCGTCGGGCAACGAGCGAGCCTAAGTAAGCGGACGGGCCGAAGTGGACTAGACTAGATCGCCGACGCACCGCACAACTGAAGACGAGGAGCCCCCGGCGTGAGCACAGCACCGATGCCGCCGCAGCAGATACACGAACTCGTCGCCCCGCGGATCGCTGCCGACGGATATGACGTCGAAGACCTCGCTACGAAGCCGTCACCCGACGGTGGCATCGCCATAACCATCGTCGTCGACCGGGACGGCGGAGCCGAACTCGACGCGCTGGCAAAACTGACGCGCGACCTCGTCGAAATGATCGATTCAGCGGTACCCGACGCCGATTACACCCTGGAACTCACGACCCCCGGCATCAACCGACCTCTGACCGAACCGCGACATTGGCGACGAGCGCAGGGACGAAAGGTCGACGTGGATGTGTCCGAGGGCGGTAAAACCGAGCGCATCTCGGGCCGTATCGGCAGGTCAGCCGATGGCGTTGTTGATTTGATCCGCAACGAGCGCGGGCGGTTCACCACGACGACGATTGATCTCAAGTCGGTAACCAAGGCGGTCGTACAGGTCGATTTCAGTGCCCCGAACGCCACCGAACTGGAATTGTGTGGCCTGGACGACGCGGCAATCGCACGCCTGACGCGCAAGAACTGACATATCCGCACCAACTTTTGACCACAGCATCGACTAGCGACCCACAAGTAAATAGGAGCACAGGCCAACATGAATATCGACATCAATGCACTGCGGATGATCGAGGTCGAGAAGGGTGTCTCGATCGACACGGTCATCACCGCGATCGAATCGGCGCTGCTGACCGCCTACCGACATACCGACGGATACGCGCAGCACGCGCGGGTCGATGTCGACCGGAAGTCTGGCGTGGTGCGTGTGATGGCGCAAGAGGTCGACGAAACCGGCGAGATCGTCCACGAATGGGATGACACCCCGGCAGACTTCGGTCGAATCGCGGCGACGACGGCCCGCCAGGTGATCCTGCAGCGTATTCAAGATGCCGAGAACGAAAAGAATTTCGGCGATTTCGCGACCCACGAGGGCGAGATCGTCGGCGGCGTCGTGCAGCGCGATGTACGGGCGAACGCCCGCAACATGATCATTGTGCAGATCGGCAGCGACGCGCACGGAACCGAAGGTGTGATTCCGCAGGCCGAGCAGGTGCCGGGAGAGAAGTACGAGCATGGCGATCGGCTGAAGTGCTACGTCGTCGGCGTGACTCGCGGCCAACGCGGACCGCAGATCACCCTGTCGCGCACCCACCCGAATCTCGTGCGCAAGTTGTTTTCGCTTGAAGTCCCAGAAATCGAGAACGGTCAGGTCGAGATCGTCGCCGTTGCGCGCGAGGCGGGCCACCGCTCGAAGATCGCCGTGCATACCGCCGTGCCCGGGCTCAACGCGAAAGGCGCGTGCATCGGACCGATGGGCCAGCGCGTGCGCAACGTGATGAGCGAACTGGCGGGCGAAAAGATCGACATCATCGACTTCGACGCCGACCCCGCGGTCTTCGTCGCCAACGCGTTGTCGCCGGCGAAGGTGCTGTCGGTGACGGTAATCGATGAGGAGAGCAAGGCCGCTCGAGTTGTGGTGCCCGACTATCAGCTCTCGCTGGCAATCGGCAAAGAGGGGCAAAACGCCCGATTGGCGGCCCGGCTAACCGGTTGGCGAATCGACATCCGATCCGATGCCGACCCGGAGCCGACAGCGTCGGACGAGACCGGCGCGCCCGCCTGACGCGGCCGGCTCGATTCCGATTTGCCTACGACGGTAGACTGTTCAATGGTCGATGTGGCGACACGTCCGGTGATCCGGATGTGCCTTGGATGTAGACAGCGCTCGGTGGCACGTGGAGCGGCCGCAGACCTTGTCCGGATCGTGGCTCGTGAGAGTGACGCCGGGCTGGTGATCGTGATTGATCACCGCAAGTCCATGCCGGGACGCGGAGCCTGGCTGCACGCGCGGACCGACTGTGTGTCGGCGGCGGTGCGGCGTAAGGCGGTGCCAGCGGCATTGCGAGTCAACGGGGTCACCGTTGACCCGGACGATCTCAGCGCAGCTGTACTGAGATCGACGCAGAACGAGGCTCACGGAAGTGGGCCGGAACAGGTAGCAGAAGACATGAGCACACCGTGAAGTTCCCACGATGAGCACGTTTCTAACGTAAACCGAGGTCGCAGCGGGTCCCGCTCGACCTCCAAGTGAGGAGAGCAGTGGCAGGCAAGGCCCGCGTGCACGAACTGGCCAAAGAGCTGGGCGTGACGAGCAAGATTGTGCTCGAACGTCTGAAAGAGCAAGGCGAGTTCGTAAAATCCGCATCGTCGACAGTTGAAGCCCCGGTGGCGCGTCGACTGCGGGAATCATTCCCCAGCTCCGATGGAGCAGCAGAAGCAGCCCCGAAGGCTGCCCCCAAGAAGGCAACTCCCAAGGCGGCCGCATCCGCGGACGCTTCGACAACGACGCCGGGACCCAAGCCCGGTGCCCGTAAGCCAGGTGGCCCCAAGCCCGGAGCGCCTAAGCCAGCAGCCGCCGAGGCTCCCGCGGCTCCGACGCCGTCGGCGCCCGCCCCGAGCCCTACGCCGACTCCAGAGCCCGAGGCCGCTAAGCCCGCGGCGTCGGCAAAGCCGAGCACCCCAGCGCCGGGACCCAGTGCCCGCCCAGGTCCCAAGCCCGGACCGCGCGCACCCCGCGTCGGCAACAATCCCTATTCGTCGGCCCCCGCGCCGGCTCCCCGGCCGCCGGCCTCGCGTCCTGGCCCGAGTCAGGGCGGTCCTCGCCCCGGCCCAGGTCAGGGTGGACCGCGTCCAGGTGGCGGTCGTCCAGGTGCAGCGGGCCGACCCGCGGCGAGTGGACGTCCTGGCCCCGGCGGCGCACGTCCCGGTCCTGGTCAGGGTGGTCCCCGGCCTAACCCGGGCAGTATGCCTCCTCGTCCCAGCCCAGGTGCGATGCCAAGCCGTTCGGCTCGACCCGAAGCGGGTCGTCCCGGCGGTCGTGGCGGCCCCGGTGGCGGTAATCGCGGCGGCGGTGGCGGTGGCTACCGTGGCGGCCCAGGCGGGGGCGGTAACGCCGGCGGACCTCCTGCAGCAGGTGGATTCCGCGGTCGTCCCGGTGGCGGCGGTGGTAACCGTGGTCGCGGTGGTGCCGCGGGTGCGTTCGGTCGTCCGGGCGGAGCGCCACGCAGGGGACGCAAGTCCAAGCGGGCAAAACGCGCTGAATACGAGAACATGCAGGCCCCAGCGGTCGGCGGTGTGCGGTTGCCGCACGGCCAGGGCGAAACGATTCGCCTTGCCCGCGGTGCGTCACTGTCGGATTTCGCCGACAAGATCGGTGCCAACCCGGCGTCGCTGGTCCAGGCTCTGTTCAACCTCGGCGAGATGGTCACGGCCACCGAGTCGGTGAATGACGAGACGCTGGAGCTGCTCGGTTCGGAAATGAACTACACCGTTCAGGTGGTCAGTCCCGAAGATGAGGACCGCGAGCTGCTCGACAGCTTCGATCTGACCTACGGCGAAGACGAAGGCGGCGAGGAAGACCTCGAGCAGCGTCCGCCGGTGGTCACCGTCATGGGTCACGTCGACCACGGTAAGACTCGACTCCTTGACACGATCCGTAAGGAAAACGTGCGTGAGGGCGAGGCCGGTGGCATCACCCAGCACATCGGTGCGTACCAGGTGAATACTCACCTCAATGGTGAAGATCGCTTGATCACCTTCATCGATACCCCGGGTCACGAGGCGTTCACCGCCATGCGTGCTCGTGGTGCCAAGGCGACCGACATCGCGATCCTCGTGGTCGCGGCCGACGACGGCGTAATGCCGCAGACGGTTGAAGCGGTCAACCACGCCCAGGCGGCTGATGTACCAATCGTGGTGGCAGTCAACAAGATTGATAAGGAAGGCGCGGATCCGACGAAGATCCGTGGCCAGCTCACCGAGTACGGCCTCATTCCCGAGGAATACGGCGGCGAGACAATGTTCGTCGACATTTCGGCCAAGCAGGGCGACAACATCGAGGCTCTTCTCGAAGCTGTCGTACTAACCGCCGATGCCTCGCTCGACCTGCGGGCCAACCCCGACATGGACGCTCAGGGTGTTGCCATTGAGGCGCACCTCGACCGTGGCCGTGGCCCGGTGGCAACCGTGCTCGTGCAGCGCGGAACGCTCAAAGTCGGCGACTCGGTTGTCGCTGGCGACGCTTACGGTCGTGTGCGTCGCATGGTCGACGAACACGGCGACGACGTCGAGGCGGCACTGCCGTCGCGGCCGGTCCAGGTCATCGGCTTCACGTCGGTGCCGGGTGCGGGTGACAACCTGCTCGTCGTCGAGGAAGACCGCATCGCACGACAGATCGCCGACCGACGCAACGCGCGTAAGCGCAACGCACTGGCCGCGCGTAGTCGCAAGCGGATCAGTCTGGAAGATCTGGATTCGGCGCTGAAGGAAACCAGCCAGCTGAACCTGATCCTCAAGGGCGACAACTCGGGTACCGTCGAGGCCCTCGAAGAGGCATTGCTCGGCATCGAGATCGACGACGAGGTGCAGTTGCGCGTCATCGACCGCGGTGTCGGTGGCGTCACCGAGACCAACGTCAACTTGGCAGCGGCATCGGATGCGATCATCATCGGCTTCAACGTCCGCGCGGAGGGCAAAGCCACCGAGCTCGCCAACCGCGAGGGCGTCGACATCCGGTACTACTCGATCATCTACCAGGCGATCGACGAGATCGAGAGCGCGCTCAAGGGCATGCTCAAGCCGGTATACGAAGAGGTCGAGTTGGGCCGCGCCGAGATCCGCGCGATCTTCAAGTCGTCCAAGGTCGGCAATATCGCGGGCTGCATGATCAGCTCGGGTGTCGTCAAGCGCAACGCCAAGGCGCGCTTGCTCCGCGACAACGTCGTGGTCAACGAGAACCTCACCATCTCGTCGCTGCGGCGTGAGAAGGATGACGTGACCGAGGTCCGCGAAGGCTTCGAATGCGGTTTGACGCTGACGTATAGCGATATCAAGGTCGGCGACATCATCGAGTCGTACGAACTGCAAGAAAAGGCACGGGATTAGCTCCTGAGTCCTAGCTCCTCCTGCTGCGTGATGAGAGTTCACTCCCGCCGCGCAGCAGGAGGAGTAGTTTTTCGTTAGGTGCAGCCCACCTAGTTGTAGGTAGTGGCAGGGGAAAGGAATTCGACGTGGCAGATCCGGCGCGCGCGCAGCGACTGGCCAAGCGCATTTCATCGATCGTGGCTTCCGCGATCGGTTCGGAGATCAAAGATCCGCGGTTGGCGCATGTCACCGTGACCGACTCGAAGGTGTCCGGGGATCTGCATGACGCGACTGTTTTCTACACGGTGATGGGGGAGTCGATCGATGACGAACCCGACTATGCCGGCGCGGCGGCCGCATTGGCCAAGGCAACCGGTGTGCTTCGCTCGAAGGTTGGGGCGGGTACCGGCGTTCGATTCACCCCGACGTTGACGTTCATTCTCGACACCGTCCCCGATGCCGCCCGGCAAATGGACGAACTGCTGGCACGTGCCCACGCGAATGACGAGTTGGTCGCTCGGCAGGCCGAGGGCGCCAAGCCCGCGGGCGATGCGGATCCATACAAATCGGCCGAGGACACCACCGACGACTCCGACGGAGCGCAGTGACCGGAATGCTCGCTACTGACACGCCAAATGTCATTGCCGATGCTCTGCGTGATGCCGACGCGGTGACGATTCTGTGTCACGTCCGACCCGATGCGGACACCATCGGCAGTGGTTTGGGCTTGGGGCTGGCGCTGCGCCGCCTAGGCCTCGACGTCGAGGTGTCGTTCCCCGGCGACACGCCGTTGCCCGACGGGCTCAGTGAGTTGCCCGGTGTC
Source organism: Gordonia effusa NBRC 100432 (assembly GCF_000241305.1). Lineage (GTDB taxonomy): Bacteria > Actinomycetota > Actinomycetes > Mycobacteriales > Mycobacteriaceae > Gordonia > Gordonia effusa. The sequence goes on along the minus strand of NZ_BAEH01000075.1, from coordinate 45,300 downwards.
GAGTTGTTGGTCGCCTCCGACGATGTGGTCGGATATGACACCGTCGTCGCTGTCGACGCCGCAACTCTCGGTCGATTAGCTTGTCTCGCATCGTATTTCAGTGAGGCGACGCGCAGTATCGTGATCGATCACCACGTGTCCAACACCGGCTTCGGGTCGATCGACTATGTCGATCCCGGTGCTGACTGCACGGCGGTGCTGGTGCTCAACGTTGTCGATCGACTGGGCGTCGACGTCGACGCCGATATTGCGACGTGCCTGTACGCGGGCCTCATCACCGATACCGGTTCGTTCAAGTGGGCGCGTCCGGCCTCGCTGACCATTGCCGCCCGTCTGCTGGAGGCCGGGGTAGACGGTGCTCGATGGAGCAGGACGCTGCTCGATAGCCACCCGTTCGCGTGGCTGCAAATGGTCGAGAAAGTCCTTGCGACGGCGACGCTCCGCGAAGACGCTTTGCAGGGGCGTGGTCTGGTGTACGCCGTGATTGACCACGCTGCCTCCGAAGGTCTGGACTGGGCCGAGTCGGAGAGCGTGATCGACGTCGTGCGGACGGTCTCCGAAGCCGAGGTGGCGGCGGTCTTCAAAGAAGGCAAGCCGGGAGAGTGGACGGTGTCGCTCCGGTCCAAGTCGTCGGTCGACCTGGTTCCCATTGCGCAATCGCATGGCGGCGGTGGCCATCATCGCGCCGCTGGGTATAGCGATACCGGCTTCGCGGATGATGTTGTCGCACGCTTGGTTGACGCGCTCTGACTGAAGTACCTGGCGACGATGCGGCCACCTCCGCGCTCGACTCGGGCGGGCGTCGCATTGCCGTATTGGCGACGTCGGCGTTGGCGGTACTCATCGCACCGCCGCTCTATCTACTCCTGGATCTTGCTGTTGTCGGGCGCCTGGGCGCGCATGAGTTAGCGGCGCTCGGCGTTGGAACCCTGGTCCTGTCGATCCTCAGCACTCAGTTGACCTTTCTCGCCTATGGCACCACGGCGCGCTCGGCGCGGCGCTTCGGCTCCGGTGACCGCGACGGTGCGATCGCCGAAGGCGTGCAGGCGACGTGGATCGCTCTGGCCGTCGGGGTACTTATCGTCGGCGTGGGATTCGCCGCGGCGCCGTGGGTTATGCGTGCACTGGTTCCCGACGACACCGTCGCCGCCGATGCTGCCGGTTGGTTGCGTATCGCGATCTTCGGCGTCCCGTTGATCCTCGTCGCGATGGCAGGCAACGGCTGGATGCGCGGTATTCAGGAGACGCGCGCCCCGGTGGTGAATGTGATTGTAGGGCTCGGGGTTTCAGCGTTACTCTGCGTCGGCCTCGTTCACGGAGTCGGCGGACTGCCACGGCTCGGATTACCCGGCAGCGCATGGGCGAATCTGGTCGGACAGGGACTCACCGGCCTGTTGTTCGCGGCTGCGCTGTTGCGTCGTGTGGTCGGGTCGACGGTGTCGTGGCGTCCCGATCTGACGGTGATCCGCGCACAACTCATCATGGCGCGAGACTTGATCGCGCGCAGTCTTTCATTTCAGATCTGCTTCGTCTCGGCTGCCGCTGTCGCCGCTCGTTTCTCGGTGGAAGCCGTTGCGGCGCACCAGGTTGTACTACAGGTGTGGGAGTTTCTTACGCTGCTGCTCGATTCGCTGGCCATTGCCGCGCAGAGTCTCGTCGGTGCCGCGCTGGGCGCGATGGCAGTCGGCAAAGCGAAAGTCGTTGCGCGACGCGTGACTTCAGCGTCGGTGGCCGTGTCGATTGTGGTCGCCGCGTTACTCGCGGCTGGTGCGTCGGTACTGCCACGCGTATTCAATTCCGACCAGGCCGTGCTCGATGCCATCGCGACGCCGTGGTGGTTCTTGATCGCGATGTTGCCGATAGCGGGAGTGGTGTTCGCGCTCGACGGCGTGCTGTTGGGCGCGGGCGACGCGGCGTTCTTGCGTACCGCGACATTGGCTTCCGCGCTCGGCGGATTCCTCCCGCTGATCTGGCTGTCCCTGATTTTCGACTGGGGCCTAGCGGGGATCTGGACCGGGCTGATCGTCTTCATGGTGCTGCGGCTGATGGCCGTATGGTTGCGCTACCGGAGCGGTGCCTGGGCTCGGTAGGGGTGCTGCGGCCGGTTGATTGGGAAGTGGGGTACCCGGGAACTGTTGTGGCACATAGCCTTGTGGTGTGATCGCTCGCGCGGGCTGACGCATTGACATTCCGATGCGGTCGCAAGCCCGCATGGCAAGGATGCTGATCACTATGGCGAGATCGATTGCGGCGGTGGTTAATATGTTGATTAGCCAAGGTTCGAGTGCCCAATCGATGTCGCTTATCCAGATGGCGAGCGCGATCAGAAGGACTGTCGGGACCAGGCCGACCCATGCGAATGGCGTACGCCGCCGAGCGATACCCCACGACAGCACCATCCCGACGATCCACAGGGTGATCGTCATCCAGCGAATGCTGGCGTGAACCCCCGACTCCGCAGTCAATTGCGCGAATACCGGGGGCATCGTTAACAGCCGCTGCACGCCGAGCACGATCACCGCGGTAGCCGCCGCGGCGACTCGCCGCGCAGTCGAGCGGCCCCACGCCAGTACCGCGATAGTGATGAGCACCGTGGGAATCGAGAACAATCCCCAGAAGATCCACGAGATGGTCAAGTCGGTGAGGTCGGTGAGGTTGAGATCGGAACTGTTGAGCACAATGCCGACGACGTCAACCGGCACAATCACCACGAACCCGATTACCGCGCTGATAACGATGTCTACGAGGGGGGAACGTTGGCGAGGCGTCGGTGGGTAGTTCGCCGGTGGGAATGTCACGAGGCAATTTTCGCAGACGGAATGCGGGTCCGTGTCATTCAGACCGAGTACCGATTGCCGTCGTGATCGTCAGTTAGGCCACTCAGTGGACGCGTCGGTCACAGAGTCGGCGGCGCCGGTCGGGAGTGCTTGGGTTGGTAGGTAGATTGCGGCGGGATTTCCGGAGCTGGGTAACTCGGCGGTGGAGTTTGAGGAGCATAGTTCGGCGGCGGAAACTGTTGCGGCACATAGCCTTGCGGCTGGAATTGGCGCGGTGGCCTGCGCATCGCCATGCCGATGGCGTCGCACGCCCAGATGGCGAGGATGCCGAGCAGGATGACAAGGTCTGTGATCAGTCCGACGGCTAAAGGGTGTGTGTAGTCCGCGACGTCGTAAGGAAGAGATGGCCAAAAGAACTTTATTGCCACCCATGCTGTGGCAATGATCATTGCCGGCACTACGCCGAGCCACGCGAAGTCGGTGCGACGACGCGCGATGCTCCATGAGACGACAAACCCGATAACCCAGATTGCTCCCAGCGCCGTGCTTGTTTGCGTCTGTCGCCCGAAGATCGAAATTGAATGCGGAAGAAGATCAGAAAATGGGGGAATCGCGTATATGCGTATTGCGCCCAGCAGTACAACCGCCACGGCACCGGCGCTGATGCGTCGTACCGGTGTGCGGCCCGATGAGCAGCAGAATCACGAACAAGATCACCGGAGCGGTGTCGAACATCCAAGTGGGCCACCAGCCGGAAGTCTCGAAACTCTCGGTGGGATATTCCGGGTTGTCGTATATGCCGACGATGTGGCCTGGTACGAGCACAACCAGCCCGATCACCGTGCTGATCGCGATGTCGACGAGCGGGGAGCGTTCGCGAGGAGGCGTTGGCAAAGTCGGCGTGGGTGGCGGTGGGGTTGTCACTCGGCAATTCTCGCCGCTAAAGTCGCGATGGTTGGCATGGCTGTCATTCACGCGAATACTTGGCCCCCGGGATGGTCGAGCGCCGAGGGGAGCCAGTTCTCTCCCCCCGATGGTCGAGTTCCGAGGAGAGAGTTAAACCCAACCTCTCGATGGTCGAGTTCCACCCCAGATGGTCGAGTTCCGAGGAGCGCTAGCGACGAGGTGTATCGAGACCCGGTGAGGTGACCGCCAAACTCGCTGCGGCGCAATCGATTCCGAGATAGATATCACTCGGTCTCGATACGCGCGCGTCTCGCTGGCGCTCGCCGAGCGCACTAGACCATCGGGACCCGCCGCGCACTCGACCGCCTAAACTGACCCGCGAGCTGTGAACCATCCATCCGCGCCAGCCGACACCAATACGCGAGTCGTATACCCAACTTACCAACCAGATCAACTTAGGCTAACCTTCTAAGAATGTCGGTTCGTCGAATTCTCTTCGCAATAGTCAGTGTCATCACAGTGGGCGCCTTCGCGGTCGCAGTACCGGCCCAGGCCGCGCCGCAGCAGACTCGCGTGCTGCTCATTCCTGGTCAGTCGTTCGGCACTACGCCGTACACCCTGATGGCGGACAACCTCACCTCACGCGGGTACCCGACGACTCTCCTCGACCTCAAGGGATTCGACGTCAGGGCCGATGCCAGGGCGATCGGCAAGGCCGTCGACCGTGAACGCCGCGCGCATCCGGGCGCCAAGGTCGCGCTCGTCGGACACAGCATGGGCGGAATGTCGGCGCGTTGGTACCTCAAAGAATTGGGTGGAACCAAGAAGGTCGCCACTTACGTCGCAATTGGCAGCCCCCAGTACGGTTCTTCGGCCGCTTGCTCGCAGAACGTTGGCCGTGAAGTATGCCCCGGGAACAAATTCCTGACCGCGATCAACAAGGGTGACGACACTCCCGGTCCGACCAAGTACTTCGGCGTGCGCAGCGCACGCGAGTACGCAACCGGCGACCTCGACGGCGGTCAATGCCGGGTGACCCCGGTGCCGGCCAACGAATCTCTGCCGCGACTGGGTCTTGAGCACACTTTCGAATCCTTCGACTCGCGAGTATGGGACGTCACCGTCGCGTCGTTGAAAGGCAATTGCGCCGGTCGTTTCGTCACCGATCGAGATGGCACGCTGAACTACAAGAAGTCTTTGCGGCCTGGCGCGCCGGGCTACCGCCCCTGACAACTGACAACGAGATAGGCCGCCGGAACGACCACCGGCGGCCTTTTCGTTGCGCCCGTTTTTGGGTCGCGGCCGGGCGATCTGGAAGGATGGAAAACCGTGGCAACTCTCTGGGCGATCAGCGATCTGCACGTAGCGCACCGCGGCAACGAGCACATCGTCGATCAGATTCGTCCCACCGACGCCGACGATTGGCTGATCGTCGCCGGCGACGTCGCCGAACGCACCGACGACATCATCGACACTCTTCGACGTCTGCGCGCACGTTTCGCCACCGTCATCTGGGTGCCCGGCAACCATGAGCTCTACACCACAGCCAAGGACCCACTTCAGATTCATGGCGTAGCACGGTACGACTACCTCGTACAGGCATGCCGGGACATCGACGTGGTGACGCCCGACGACATCTTCCCGATCTTCGACGCTGGTGTCAGCGGTTCCGAGCCGGTGCGGATTGTGCCGATGTTTCTGTTGTACGACTACACATTTCGTCCCGAGGGCACCACTACCGCGCTGGCGGCGCTGGCACTTGCCCGCGAGCGCAATGTCGTAGCGACCGACGAATTCCTTATCTCTCCGGAGCCGTACCCGACCCGGGATGCCTGGGGCCGCGCCCGGATCGAAGCGACGCGAAAGCGCCTCGACACGATCGACCCTGCCGAGCGGACAATCCTGATCAACCACTGGCCCCTGCGACGAGAGCCGACCGACGCGTTGATGTACCCGGAGTTCGCCCTATGGTGCGGCAGCGAACTCACTCACGACTGGCATACCCGCTACCGAGCCGCCTGCGCCGTATACGGCCACCTGCATATTCCGCGAACCACCTGGTACGACGACGTCCGCTTCGAGGAGGTCTCGGTTGGCTATCCGCGCGAATGGAAGCGCCGCGGACTGCCCGAGCCGTTGTTGCGGCAGATCTGGCCAGATCCCGGAATGAGGCCGAGTGACCTTCCCGAACATGGTGCGCGATTCGAGCTACCAGCCGACTATCAAGAACGAGCCGCCGAGTTTCGTCGGAAACTCGAAGAACGCCAAGCGCGGCGCAGGTCGGAGTCGAAATGACGTTGGCAGCGATTGCGTTGGCAACGTCACATGAGAAGTTAGGCAGCACAGTTGATTGAACAGATTCTGCCGTCCGGTGTCATCGGTGTGGAGGCATTTGACGATCCCGCGGGATTAACCGCATTGCCCGCCGAGGAACCGATCATCGGCCGGGCAGTGGAAAAACGGCGCCGCGAATTCATCACTGCCCGACATTGCGCACGAGAAGCGTTGTCGCAGTTGGGTGCCGACGCCGGACCGATCATGCGCGGCGAGACCGGTGAACCGCTCTGGCCGCGCAACGTCGTCGGATCCATTACGCACACCGACGGCTACCGCGCGGCAATCGTCGGTTATGCGATGGCGATTCGATCGCTCGGAATCGATTCCGAGCCGCATGACGCACTGCCCGAGGGCGTGCTCGACCACACCAGTATCGCCGCGGAGCGCGATGTGCTCGCAACACGTCCGGCGGGGCTGCATTGGGATCGACTTCTGTTCTGCGCCAAGGAGACAACATACAAGGCGTGGTTTCCGCTGACCCATCGCTGGTTGGGTTTCGAGGACGCACACATCGTGTTCGAGCAGACTTCGGGTTCCGATGGCGGCGCGGCATCGGGCACCTTCACGTCCACGATTCTCATCGACGGAAAGACCGACGACGGGGGAGAACCATTGCTGCACTTGCCCGGTCGCTGGCTGATCGACCAGGGTTTCATCACGACGACGATCACGCTGATCTGATGGCGGAGGACCACGCACATCTCGACAATGCCGGACTAGTTGTCGTCGACAAGCCGGCCGGAATGACCAGTCACGACGTTGTAGCCAAGTGCCGCAAGGGGTTCAATACACGTCGGGTCGGGCACGCCGGGACGCTCGATCCGATGGCGACCGGCGTTTTGGTGGTCGGTATCGAGCGAGCGACCAAATTGCTCGGGCTGTTGTCACTGACGACCAAGTCGTATGAAGCGACGATTCGTCTCGGTCAAGCTACCGACTCCGACGACGCCGAGGGCGCAGTTGTGTCGACCGCCGACGCGTCCGAATTGACCGACGGCGAAATTGCCTCTGGCGTAGCGGAATTGACCGGCGACATCATGCAGGTGCCGGCCAAGGTGTCAGCCATCAAAGTCGATGGCCGGCGTGCGCACGCCCTCATGCGTACCGGTGAGGAGTTCGAACTCGCCGCGCGGCCAGTAAACGTACAACGCTTCGCGGTCGTCGCCACCCGACGCGAAGGGCAATTCGTCGACCTCGACGTCGAGGTCGACTGTTCCTCGGGAACCTATATTCGTGCGCTGGCACGCGATCTGGGCGGCGCGCTCGCGGTTGGCGGCCATCTGACCGCGTTGCGCCGCACCAAAGTCGGCCCGTTCGGGCTGGAACACTCGCGCACGCTTGATGAACTGGTGCGCGATCCGGAGACTGGGGGGACGCCGCCGCTCAGTCTGCATATCGACGAGGCAGCAAAACTGGCGTTCCCGCACCGGCAGATCAGTTTCGAAGAGGCGGAGGGCATAAGCCAGGGCCGTTGGTTAGAACCGGTGGGACGTAAAGAAATCTATGTCGTGATCGACCCGGCCGGCCAGCCGATCGCTCTGATTCGCGAGAAGGGCCGACGGGCCTCGTCGGTGATGGTGGTACGACCGGCAACTCTGCGCTAGTAGCGCCGCGCTAACTCGCGTGCGGGTCCAAATAGATTGCGTGCGTTGCGATATCGCCAAGATCCAGCGTTGTGCCGCCATTGACCTCGATGCTGGTGGTTCCGGCGAACGGACGCTTCTCGACGACGGTCAGCACGCAGTCCAGGGCGACGCCAACCTCGTGGAAGTAGCGGAGCATGTCGGGGTCGGTGTCGGAGATACGTGCGACGGTTCCGGAGTCGCCGACCGACAGGTCAGCCAGCCTGGTCGCGGACGGCAAGGCCATCGACCCGTCGAGCGCCGGAATGGGGTCGCCGTGCGGATCACGTTCTGGGTGGCCGAGTTTCGAGTCAATCCGCGCCATCAATCGGTCAGATACCGCGTGCTCGAGGATCTCGGCCTCATCGTGCACTTCATCCCAGCCGTAGCCGAGCTCGGACACGAGAAATGTTTCTAACAACCGGTGTCTGCGCACCATGCTGATCGCGGCGATCTGACCGGACTCGGTAAGGCTGACCGCGCCGTACTTCTCATGGGAGACAAGGCCTTGGTCGGCGAGTTTGCGGATCGATTCGGACGCCGTTGACGGCGAGACACCAAGCTTCTCGGCGAGCATCTTGGTAGTGACTTTGACTTCTGCCCACTCCTGCGCGGTCCAGATCACTTTGAGATAGTCCTGGGTGACCGACGTCAGATCTTCGACCGATGTCGTCGGGGGTGCCGTGGCGCTATCGGCGTTCTCGTCGGGGACGCGTTGTGACGCGGGGCCGGAGCGGTTAGGCATGGGTAACAGTCTAGGCGTGCAGGGTTGACGATGTCGCCTGGTGTCGTTGGCGTGCGTGTCGGTGATGACGTCCTTGCCGCGCAGTGGCGATCAGGGTGCCTGTAGGCTGTGACTCGTGTTGCGTTGGCGAGGGCTCGACGACATTCCAGCAGACTGGGGTAGATGCGTGGTCACCATCGGAGTTTTCGATGGGGTCCACCGGGGACACGCACAATTGGTACATGCCGCGACCGCGGCGGCGCAGCAGCGCGGTGTGCCATCTGTGTTGATGACATTCGATCCGCACCCGGCCGAGGTCGTGCGTCCGGGGAGTCACCCGCCGCAGCTGACCACCTTGACCCGGCGCGCCGAACTCGCCGAAGCGATGGGTATCGACGTCTTCTGCGTTATGCCATTCACCCCGGTGCTGGCCGCACAGTCGCCGAAGGATTTCGTGCACGAAGTACTCGTGGAGCGGCTACACGCGTCCGAGGTCGTCGTCGGCGATAACTTCACCTATGGCAAGAAGGCCGCCGGCACTGTCGACAAACTCCGTGAATCCGGCGCCCGGTTCGGCTTTGAGGTACAAGCGATTTCGCTATTCGGTGAACATGCGGTGACATTTTCGTCCACCTACATCAGGTCGTGCGTCGCTGCCGGCGACGTCGAGTCAGCTGCCGAAGCGCTTGGCCGTCCGCACCGAGTCGAGGGCGTGGTCGTTCGTGGTGACGGACGCGGTCGTCAACTCGGGTACCCGACGGCCAATGTCGCGCCGCCGATGCATTCGGCGATTCCCGCCGACGGTGTGTACGCCGCGTGGTTCACCGTATTGGGTGCGGGACCCGTTGTGGGACAAGTGGAACCGGGGGCGCGATATCAAGCCGCGGTATCGGTTGGTACCAACCCAACATTCTCGGGTCGCACCCGCACCGTCGAAGCATTCGTCCTCGACACCAGCGCGGACCTCTATGGCCAGCATGTGGCAGTCGATTTTGTCGCACATATCCGGCCGATGGTTGCTTTCGACAGCATCGATGATCTGCTTGCCGAGATGGCGAAAGACGTCGAAAAGACGCGACGAGTGCTAGGGGAGTAGCTGCTCGCGATTTGGGCGCGCCGGTTGCCCGCTGGTACTCTGGCTCCTCGGTGTTGCTGCAGTCCGCGGTGGCGCACCAGGTGAATGGACGCGGAACTGAAATAAGGAGACTGCCATGGCATTGACTGCCGCGCAGAAGAAGGAAGTCCTCACCGAGTACGGCCTCCACGAGACCGACACCGGTTCGCCCGAAGCGCAGGTCGCCCTGCTGACCAAGCGCATCACCGACCTCACCGAGCACCTGAAGCAGCATAAGCACGACCACCACAGTCGTCGTGGCCTGCTGCTCCTCGTCGGCCGTCGCCGTCGTCTGCTCAAGTACGTCGCCAGCGTCGACATCGAGCGTTACCGCTCGCTGATCGAGCGCCTCGGCCTGCGCCGCTAACGCACAGATTTCAGCTGGCCGCGTCACCACTCGGTGGCGCGGCCAGTTTTTGCCCTTGATTTAGTTTCCATATGGGGAAATAATTGCCCATATGGACGACAATGTATTTACCTCGGCTGTGTTCTACCGGGACCCAAAGGCGGCGCTCACTTGGCTGAGTGACGCGTTCGGGTTTGAGACGACGATGGCCATCGACGGCCCGCCCGATGCGCCGGAGATGTCCCATTACGAGATGGCCGCCCCGTCGGGCGGTCGGATAATGATCGGCGCCCAGTGGGCCGAGTGGACACGCAGCCCGGCCTCGATCGATGGTGCGAATACTCAAACGGTCCACGTGCAACTGACTGATGACATCGATGCGCACTTTCGCCGGGCGCAAGCCGCCGGTGGTGTGGTGCAGGCAGAACCGTCCGATCAGTTTTACGGTGACCGGACCTACCGCGTGGTCGACCCCGAAGGCCATTGCTGGACGTTCGCGCAGCATATTCGTGACGTGACGCGGGCAGAGGCGGAAGCGGCCATTGGCCAGCCGATTGTCTCGTCGAGCTGGGAATGAGCGACCTCGATTCGACGATCACCGCACTTGCAGATCCGGTGCGCCGCCAGGTCGTCGAATTGCTGGCGAAGCGATCGATGCGATCGGGTGAGCTAGCCGAAGCGGTCGGAGCCACTCCGTCGGCACTGAGCAAACATCTACGTGTGCTGCGGCAGCGTGGCGTCGTCGAGGAGTTTCACCCGGAGTTCGATGCCCGTGTCCGGATTTACACGCTGCGGTCGGCGCCGATGATCGAATTGCGCACGTGGCTGGAAGCTGCTGAGCGCGGCTGGTCCGAGCAACTGTCGTCGTTCGCCGAATTCGTGGAGGGTGAGGATGCCTGACGGATCGCGAGTGCTAGTCGCACTGCGGGTCAATGTGACGGCCGAGCGAGCGTTCACGACCTTCACCGAACAAATCGGCCGCTGGTGGCGACCCAATCCGCTCTTTCAGTTTGTGCCGAATTCGGTTGGCACACTGGAATTTTGGCCGGGGCCGCGGGGTTGCCTGATCGAACGCTACGACGATGGCACGGTTTTCCAGATCGGCGACGTCAGGGTGTGGGAGCCGCCGTCGCGGTTAGTGGTCGGATGGCGTCAGGAAGGCTTTCCGCCCGATGCCGATACCGAGCTACATGTCCGGTTCGATCAGATCGACGGTAACCCGGTCCAAACCCGGGTAACCGTCGAACATTACGGCTGGGATCGAATTCCACCGGAAAACGCTGTGCGGCATAGCTTTCCGCTCGACGTATTCTCGCTGCGGTTCGCGCAGTGGTGGAAACGGCAGTTGGCCGAATTTGGAAATGTGGTGTAGCTATACCGCCGCGCCGCGACCCGCCAATGCGGAGGTAACCAGGTTGTTCTTCACCAGGGGAGTTCCGTCTTTAAGCGCGACGAGCCAATCGGCGGTCGTCGCGACAGCCGCGAAATTCGACTGCAACATCACCATCAGCGTTGTATGCAACTGTTCGGCGGTAACCGAGCCTGCTTCATTCGCGAGATGTATCGCGCCAGAGGCGTCGGAGAGAATTTCTGCCTGCAAGCCCAGACCTTCGGCTTCGATCGCGGTCGCCAGATCGCAGTTGTTGGTCATGAAACCGACGATCGTGATGGTGTCGACATTCCGCTCCGCAAGCCACTGAGCGACGTCGGTGCCGGCGAATGTCGACGCAAAGTTCTTCTCGACGTACTTGGCGTCGTCGGGAGCGGCCGCGGCGATAGCGGGCTGTAGTTGCCAGCCTTCCGAGCCGGCGGCGAAAACCGGCGCTTGCTCCGGAAAGGTATGCGACACAATGACAATCGGCATTCCGGCTGCCTGTGCAGCATTGATCGCGGCAATTGTGTTGGCCACGGATTCTTCGCGTGGCGGGTACTGGATCTGCAGCGGGCCGTTCTCGTATTCCTGCTGGACGTCGACGACGATGAGTGCTCTGCGTGGTGCGGTCATTCGGGTCTCCAATCGGGAGGTGTGCTGTGTACATCGATGAGTCTGCGCGGTGCGTGCTTGCAATGGGAGTGGCCGTTATGCACACTATCGATGGAATTAGGCCATCAGCGAAAAGGTTGTCATGAGAATCGCGATCTATGTCTTCGAGGGCGCGTCGTTGTTCCATATCGCGGCACCGCTGGCCGTATTCGGGGAAGTCGGTCGAGTGGTGCGCGACATCGAATGGTCGACCGTGCTGTGGTCATTCGGCGGCCAAGCGGTCCGCACCGCCGAGGGCAACACACTGTCCGGCGTAGCGGGCCCGGAAGTCATCGATGACGCGGATATCTTCGTAATCCCTACCTGGCCAATGGATCTGCCCGCCGCCGACGCTGGCCTGTGCGCGGCTCTTCGCGCGGCCCATGAGCGAGGTGCGGTAATCGTCGGGCTGTGTTTGGGTGCGACTGCCATAATCGACGCCGGCCTGCTCGACGGTCGTGCGGCCGTGACGCATTGGGGTTGGATACCTCAACTGACACAACGAAATCCGAATGTCGTGCTCGATACTTCCGTGCTGTATATCGACCACGGCGACGTCATAACGTCGGCCGGCACGGCTGCGTCGATCGACGCGTGTCTGCATATTGTGCGCCGCTATCTCGGCGCGTCGGCGGCTAATCAGGTCGCTAGGTATCTCGTCGTCGCTCCACATCGCGACGGCGGTCAGGCTCAGTACATCGAGCGCCCCGTGGCTCCGCAGCCGGACGGTGATCCGATAGGAGAGGTCTGCGAATGGGCGTTGGCCAATCTCGACGGCGACCTGTCGGTCGATGTCCTTGCGGCGCAGGCGAATATGAGCCGACGGAGTTTCGTACGGAACTTCCGTGCGGCGACCGGAACGCCACCTGCTCAATGGGTTACCGACCAGCGCCTCGACGAATCGCGCGTCCTTCTGGAGAACACCCGGTGGGGGATGGACCGGATAGCGCATGCGTGCGGATTCGGCAGCGCGGTGACGTTTCGGCAGAATTTCGTTCGTCGCTATACCACCACGCCGTCGGCATACCGCGCCCGTTTCGGAGTGTCCGGGGACGCGGAAGCGGGGTAGCAGCGCTGGAACTGTCCCCGTGGCGGGCAAGGACCGCGATATAGCGTCTGCTCGGCTCAGGGGGACAGTTCCAGGAACAATTGCGGCCGGCCATCCCGTGGAATGGCAGGCGCCAGCTTGTCAAGTGATAAACTCAGCACGGAACATCGCCAGTTGCAGATGTCAACAGATGAAGTTTGGTGGGTTCGAGTCAGAACGGTCCTCGGTAGTGGCTGCCGGAGCCTAAGGGTTCCGACAGCTTCGATCGAAGGCCGTCTGCAATCACAGCGCCCTGTTGGAAGGGCCTGTGCAACGCCGACTCTCTGTGCGACCTCTCGCATTCTCGCTATGTCTCGCGACACCTTGTCGTACCCGCAATGCTGGTGCTCAGGGGTCGTAAACGTGTAAACATCCGGCGGCGCCGACGAGCGGCCCGCCGCAGTGAAAGGGATAACCCCGAACATATGACTACTGAAGTCAACACCGACGTCGAATACGACGACGACGTCACCGAAGCCACCGCCGTTATCGACAATGGCAGCTTCGGCACCCGTACTATCCGTTTCGAAACCGGTCGCCTTGCTTTGCAGGCCGCCGGCTCCGTCGTGGCCTACCTCGACGAAGAGACCATGATCCTGTCGACCACCACCGCGTCGAAGGCGCCGAAGGATCACTTCGACTTCTTCCCGCTGACCGTCGACGTCGAAGAGCGTATGTACGCCGCGGGCCGCATCCCCGGCTCGTTCTTCCGCCGTGAAGGCCGCCCGTCGACCGATGCGATCTTGACCTGCCGTCTGATCGACCGGCCGCTGCGTCCGTCCTTCGTCGACGGTCTGCGTAACGAGATCCAGGTCGTCGAGACGATTCTGTCGCTCAACCCCAACGACCTGTACGACGTCGTGGCGATTAACGCCGCATCGGCGTCAACTCAGATCGCTGGCCTCCCGTTCTCCGGCCCAGTGGGCGGTGTGCGTGTCGCGCTGATCCCGACCGAGGAGAACAAGGCCGGACAGTGGGTCGCGTTCCCGACCGTCGAGCAGCTCGAGGGCGCCGTCTTCGACATGGTGGTCGCTGGCCGCATCGTCGACAGCGGCGACGTCGCTATCATGATGGTCGAAGCCGAGGCCACCGAGAACGTGTTGGCGCGCATCGCCGAAGGTGCACAGGCACCGACCGAGGCCATCGTGGCCGAGGGACTCGAGGCCGCCAAGCCGTTCATCGCCACACTGTGTGAGGCGCAGAAGAGTCTGGCTGAGCAGGCTGCCAAAGAGACCGGCGAGTTCCCGCTGTTCCCGCCGTATGCCGACGATGCTTACGCCGCAGTCGAAGCCGCCGCATCGGAGAAGCTGGCGCAGGCACTCACCATCGCCACCAAACAAGAGCGCGACGCTGCCACCGACAACCTCAAGGGCGAACTGCTCGATCAGCTCGCCGGCCAGTTCGAGGGTCGCGAGAAGGAAATTGGTGCGGCCTACCGCTCGCTGACCAAGAAGCTCGTCCGTCAGCGCATCCTGACCGACCACTTCCGCATCGACGGTCGCGGTATCACCGACATCCGGTCGCTGTCGGCCGAGGTCGCCGTGATCCCGCGCGCACACGGCAGCGCTCTGTTCGAGCGCGGCGAAACCCAAATCATGGGTGTCACCACGCTGGACATGGTCAAGATGGCTCAGCAGATCGACTCGCTCGGACCGGAGACGTCCAAGCGCTACATGCATCACTACAACTTCCCGCCGTACTCGACCGGTGAAACCGGCCGCGTCGGTTCGCCCAAGCGTCGCGAGATCGGCCACGGTGCACTCGCCGAGCGTGCGCTGGTGCCGGTGCTGCCGAGTGTCGAAGAGTTCCCGTACGCGATTCGCCAGGTGTCCGAAGCTCTCGGATCCAACGGTTCGACGTCGATGGGTTCGGTCTGCGCGTCGACCATCTCGATGCTCAACGCCGGTGTGCCGCTTAAGGCTCCGGTCGCCGGTATCGCGATGGGTCTGGTCTCCGACCAGGTCGACGGCGAAACCCGCTACGTGGCGTTGACCGACATCCTCGGTGCCGAAGACGCCTTCGGCGACATGGACTTCAAGGTCGCCGGTACAAAGGACTTCGTCACCGCGCTGCAGCTCGATACCAAGCTCGACGGCATCCCGTCGAAGGTGCTTGCGGGTGCGTTGAGCCAGGCTCGCGATGCGCGCCTGACCATCCTCGACGTCATGGCCGAGGCCATCGACGAGCCCGACGAGATGAGCCCGTTCGCGCCGCGGATCACCACCATCAAGATTCCGATGGACAAGATCGGTGAGCTGATCGGCCCCAAGGGCAAGACGATCAACGGCATCACCGAGGAAACCGGCGCCAACATCTCCATCGAAGATGACGGCACCGTGTTCGTCGGCGCGGCTGACGGCCCGTCGGCTCAGGCCGCGATCGACAAGGTCAACGCCATCGCCAACCCGCAGCTGCCCAAGGTCGGCGAGCGGTTCTTGGGCACGGTCGTCAAGACCACCGCCTTCGGTGCGTTCGTTTCGCTGCTGCCGGGCCGCGACGGACTGGTCCACATCTCCAAGCTGGGCCGTGGCAAGCGGATCAACAAGGTAGAAGACGTCGTGAGCGTCGGATCCAAGTTGCAGGTGGAGATCGCCGACATCGATGAGCGCGGCAAGATCAGCCTGATCCTGGTCGACGACGAGGCCAAGGCCGCGCCGGCCGAGACCGTCGCGGAAGCGGCCGAGACCAACGCCGACGCCTGATCTGTTTCGTTGAGCGGTCCGCGACACATGTTGTCGCGGGCCGCTTTTCGTTCATATCGAGCTAGACCCTGACCTTGGTTTGGTGGTAGGCCACTATCGGCCTCGCTGACTTTTTCGTCCCCCTGAGCGCCATCGGAGGGCATATTGCCCTTCCAGCCAACCCACGGGGACGATTTTGCGGGCGTGCACGGTAAAATCGAGTTGTCGCACGCCCGAATTGCCCCGCGAGCACATGCCGGGTGTGGCTGCCTTATCGGACCTCGATCCGGCCGCTGGTCCCCGTGAAACTCGTAATCTTTCCCGACGCCGCCTTCGCGTCGCCGAAATACCGCACGCGATAACGTCCCGACGTTCCGCGCGGAATGCGCCAAGTGATCGTTATCGTCGATGCCGAGACGCTGCCGGCCGGACGAGACCACGTCAATTCGGTGGAGGCGTGGTCATCGTCGAAGGCGGTTTCCCAGCCGCTACCGGTGAAACGCTCGATGGCGAAGTAACCGCGGGTGTTGGCGCCCCGGTGAATCCTATTGCTGGGGAAGGCACCACAAAATCCGACGCGCACCGTCTGGCCCGCGCGTGCCGACGACGGCGCCGATTTCACGACATCGCCGAACCGACATCCGGGATGTGGAGTATCGGCGGGTTGCGATCCGAGCAGATCTGGTTGGAGGCCAGCATGGTTGGCCGGTCGCGGACCGGTGCTGAGCTTCGCGCCGCGTGCCATCGCTCTCGCCATCTTGTCCAGCTCCTGCATATACGCGCATAGCGTCCAGCGGCCGAATAGGGTTTCGCCACCCTCGTACTGCTGTGCGACGTACTCTTCGGGCGTGGTCACGTATTGGCTGTAACCGTTCGAATAACCTTGTAGCAGAACATTTTCCAGCGGCACCTTTAGGGCGTCGGCGACAATACGTCTGATCCGCAGTCCTGCGACGATGGTGGATTCGGTCGGGATGGCAGCCAAGACGAGATCGCCGATCCGGATCAATTGGAGCGGAAGTGTCTGCTCGATCCAAGGACGAGGTGGCAATAGCCCGAGTGGAAAGAGAATCGCCTTGGGCGCCTGGGCGTCGATGATCCATTGTGGGGGAGTCGGATTCGCGCCAGCGCCGAGCGCCATCGCGAGTTCATTGCGTACACCTTCGTTAAGAAACGACAACTGACTGCGCGTGTTGTCTTCCTGGCTGGTGGCGGCCGCCGCCGCGCCCATCATTGCCGGCGTCGTGCGCGCCGTCTTGCCGTGTGGTGTGTAGTGACCGCTGATCGACACATTCGCCATGTCGACGTAGCGAGTAGTCGCATCGATGCCCGCCCTCGACATAGGCCGTGCGCCGGCCAAGGCATTCTGACCGGCCCGGTCTTGACGTTGGCCGATGATGACCCGGTTGGTTCGATTGTCGGCGGTCGGTCCGCCCGGATGCATCTTGCGTAGCCACATGTTTGGCGTCATGTCGCCGGAATTGGTTTGTGCGTGCGCGCTGACGATATTCGGATCGCGCTGCTCACCGAGATATGCGGCGTATCCCTTGTTGTCGGGCGCGATCTGAAAGTTGGCGTCGGTCAGCGACGTTCCGTGGGTGGCGAACCACGTGATCTCGCCGATAGCGGAACCGTTGCGGCGCAGTCGAAGTGCGGTGACCTGCGGGTCGATATGATTGGGGAAATGGCGCTGCTCGTCGGCCGGGTTGAGGGTGAACGCCGTCAGCGAGCGGTTCGCCGATGCGTTGTGCAGTTCGGTGTGGCCGAGTTCGACGGTGCCGGGCCCGAGGCTGCGGTGCGCGGCGTCGACCGCTTCTAGGAGCCCGTCTACTTCGGCGCGGAAAGAGTTATGCCGGTGACCTTTTGCGGCCAGGACGTAGGCGTAGTCCCACGACGTACCACCGCACGAATTGTGATTGTGAGTGGCGTTGACGTTCACGTTGTGCACGTTGTAGGTATTGCCATAGCGCTTGGCAAGTTCGGCGAGCAACGTTTGGTGGTGCGAGGTGAAGACGCACGCGATGTCGGCGGTGATGAAAAGAACACGTTTACCGCTCGCGGCATCGGCGATGATGTACGCGCGTGCCCAGGTCCGTTGCAGCAATCCGTCGGCCACCTGGTCCATGTCGGAGTAGCCCATCATGCCTTGCCCGGCGATGGCGCCGGTCATATCGCCCTTGCCCGCGCCGACGAGATAACCCGACGTCGGTGTGGCGGTTGCCGGTCCGCCGATCGCGGTCGTGAGCGTCGACGCGATTGCCGCGCCGGCACCGATCGTCGCGCCGGTGCGCAAGAAGGTACGACGGTCGAACCCAGTCTGGTCGTCGGTCACGAAGGCTCACTTTCCACCAAGCAGGCGCTTGTTTCCTGAGGACTCTAGCGGAAATCTGATCGATTGATCAGATAAGTGTCACCGAACGCTGCGAACCAGCGATTGTCACCAGGTGAGTGGCCGCCGCGAACTTTATCGACGTTCTTGTGAATCGTCGACGGTGCGTCGGCGCGTAAACGTCTAGAAAGTCTGGCGACGGCAAGGACGCGCGTCTGGAGCCTTATCAGACGCTGACGAAGCGGGGTGGGACAATGGTCGGGTAGCGGACGATCACCGCGACTAATCACCGGGTCGAAGGAGCGCATCAGCGTGAGTGAAGTAACCAAGGTCGGCGTGCTGGGTAGTGAAGGCAAGGTCGGGCAGGCGATCGTCGCGGGTGTACAAGGCGCAGATGGTCTGACTTATAGCGCGGGTGTCGACAAAGGTGACTCGTTGAGCGACTTCGTCGAATCAGGCACGCAGGTCGTTGTGGATTTCACCCACCCCGACGTCGTGATGGACAACCTGAAATTCCTGGTGGACAACGGGATTCACGCGGTGATCGGTACAACCGGGTTCACCGACGAACGCCTAGACACCATTCGCGGCTGGCTTGCCGATGCCCCCGAGGTCGGGGTACTCATCGCGCCCAACTTCGCCATCGGCGCCGTGTTGAGTATGCGATTCGCCCAGCAGGCGGCTCGCTTCTTCGACTCCGTCGAAGTCATCGAGTTGCACCACCCGCAGAAGGCTGACGCACCGTCGGGTACGGCGACGCGAACCGCTAATCTGATCGCGGCGGCGCGCGCTGAAGCTGGTGTCGGGCCGAGCCCCGACGCGACGTCGATCGCGCTCGACGGTGCGCGCGGCGCTGTCGTCGGCGACGTGCATGTGCATTCGGTGCGCCTCGCGGGACTTGTTGCGCACCAAGAGGTTTTGCTCGGTACACAGGGGGAGACGCTGACCATCCGCCATGATTCGATCGACCGGACATCGTTTGTGCCGGGTGTGTTGCTCGGGGTTCGCGAGATCGGCGCGCGGCCGGGACTGACCGTCGGCCTCGACGCGCTGATGGATCTATAAGCCGATGTCGGACGAATCGGCAGACCCGACGTCGGGCCCCAAGCAGGGGCCCGACCTCACGCGCAAAGATGCCCGCCCGATCGTGTGGATGGTCGGGTTCATCTGTGTCGCGCTCGTGGTCTACCTGGTGTTACTCGGTAAACAAGGCATCGACCTGATTGCCGAAGGATCAGTCGTCGGGATCGGGTTGGGTTTCGGCGTGCTGATTCTGCCCCTTCTCGGCGCGTGGATGCTCTACACCACGCTGCATGCTGGCATCGAACACCAAAAGTTGGCTCGGATTATGAAGGCCGAAGGGCGCGAACTCGATGTATCTCAGTTGCCCAGGCGAGCGTCCGGCCGCATCGAACGCGACGCCGCTGACGAATTGTTTGCACAGGTCAAGCAGGAGTGGGAAGCTGACCCGGCGGACTGGCGCAGCACATACCGAATCGCGCGGGCCTATGACTACGCGGGTGATCGAAAGCGGGCCCGGGAGATGATGACTCGCGCCGTTAAGCAGTTCCGGGCGGCGGAGTAGAAGCGAGCGAATTGCGCATGGCTCACGGGATGCAGGTACTTGCCGACGCCGAGCAGCTATGGGCTGGGGCGCTGGGGCAGGTTCGCGCTGACGTGCTTGATGACTCGAGCGGCTGCGCGGACTGGACTAATCGTGATCTGATCAATCATGTTGCAGGCGGCGGACATCGGTATTCGATGTTGCTCACCGGTGCGAGCGCGGAAGATACCGCGGCGACCAGAAATAGCGACTATGTCGGCACCGATCCCGTTGCGGAGTTCTGGCGGTATGAAAACTTGTTTGTCAGCGTGGCGCGGTCGGCCAACCTCGATCTTCTGGTCGACCACCGAGCCGGGCGCCGCACCGGGAGAGAATTGTTGACGATGCGAGTAATGGACTTGACGTTGCACACTCACGACCTTTGCTGCGGGATAGATGTCGCGTGGGAGCCTCCAGAGCGTGTCACGAAGTATTTGTTGACTGACGCGGCGGCGGTGATCGAGGAATTACGCGGGCTCGGCTTGTTCGGTGCTGCGTGCACGCCACGATCGGCATCGTCCACTGACCGGTTACTAGCCTTCGCGGGGCGCTCGTAATGTCGTCGCGCAATTCGGCAGTGAACCGTCGTTTGTTGATCGTCCACCATACGCCGTCGCCGCATTGCCAGGCGATGTTCGAGGCGGTAGTGAGCGGCGCGACCGACCCGGAGATTGAGGGCGTCGAGGTTGTGCGGCGGGCGGCGCTGTCCGTGTCGGCCAGCGACTTCCTCGATGCGGATGGGTACGTGTTGGGGAGTCCGGCGAATCTGGGATATATCAGCGGGGCGTTGAAACACGCGTTTGACCAGAGCTACTACCAGATTCTTGATTCGACGCAGGGGCGTCCGTTTGGGTTGTACTTGCACGGAAACGAGGGAACCGAGGGCGCGGAGAGCGCGGTTGACCGGATTACCGCTGGGCTCGGGTGGGAGAAGGCCGCCGAGTATGTGGTGGTGTCGAATAAGCCGGATAAGGCTGCGCTGGAACGGTGTTGGGAGCTGGGCGCGACGGTTGCAGCTGGGCTGATGGAGGGGTGAGGCGTGGTGGACTTCGTGGAAATGAGACGTCGGGCCGCGAACGCCGCAAGAAACACATTGCGTAACAATAGAAACTATCTTCACTAGAACACCAGTTCCAGGGCTTCTTGTCATACCCCCTCGCTAAAATTAGGACATGAAAGCCAGCGAGATCGATACCTTCATTTCGTCGCTGATCGACGATCTGGAAGACACCGCGCATAGTGACGGCGCCGAGTTGGGGCGCCTGCTGACCTATCCCGAGCCCGTAGTCGACGATGCTGAACTCCTCGCCACGCTCGTCACAGCTAGCCGCCTCCGGAACGTCGCCGATGCTCTACTCACGCGAGTCGCGGGCGCCGCCGAGAGTGCGGGCGTCGCTGTTCGCAAACGTGACACCGCGGCCAATATGCTTGTTTCCCTGGGGATTCCACCTTTCGTGGCGTCAAGACTAATGAAAGTCGCGCGGACACTGCGGCTATTGCCGGGGTTGGCATCGACTACTCGCGATGCTCGTCTGTCCGGAGAGCACGCGGCCGCGGTAGTTACCGGTTTGGCGCACATAACCAACCGAGTGAAAGACCTCGACTCCGATGAGCGCGCGGCGCTGGTGTCGAATCTGATCGCGCAGGCCGTCAGCGGCACACCGAATGACGTCACCACATGGGCGCGGAAGACCGCGCTGGAATTGGTGCCGGAGAGTGTGCCGGCCTCGATCGCCGAGGATCGAGAGCTGAATGAACTCTCGCTGTCGACCGGCGACGACGGGCGTACGCACGCCGAACTAGATCTGGATGTGCTGGCGGGGGAGAAGTTTCGCGTCGCGTTGGACCCATTGACGACGCCTGTTCCACAGCCCGACGGTAGCGCGGACCCGCGTTCAGCCCGGCAACGTCGAGCTGACGCCTTCGAGCAGATTCTCGACACCTATCTGCGTGGGGAGGATCGTCCGTACAGCGGGGGTCAGTTACCGCATGTGGCGGTGACCATTCCGAAAGGTGGCTGCGCGCAACACTATTCGACCGATGCGGATGGTGAAGCCGACATAGCAATTTCGGGGCGCGAGGGAACCAGCTCAGTCGCCACTGGCGAAAAATCTCAGGCGCCCGCGTCCACTTCCGCACAGGTGCCCAGTCTCGACTTCGGTCAGCCAATCTCACCGCAGACCGCCGAGATAGTCGCATGCGATTGCGAGTTCACCGCGATGATCCTCGACGCGGAGGGAGTGCCGCTGGATATCAAGAAGACACAGCGCCTATTTCCGCCAGAGTTGCGGCGCGCCTTGATTATTCGTGACAAGGGCTGCAGTTTCCCCGGCTGTGGCAAACCGCCGTCCTGGTGCCAGGCGCATCACCTGCGTTACTGGAGTCAGGGCGGTGAAACCACCATCGGCAACGGCGCACTCCTTTGTCAGCGCCACCACACGATCATCCACCACACCGAATGGGAGATGCGGATGGGATCAGACGGGCACCCGTGGTTCTCGTCTCCGCCCATCAGTCCCGGCGCCCAGCGGTCGTGGATGCGCTCCCAGGCCCGCCGCACTCTGACCATCGATTCCACCGCGGCCGCCTGATTTGTTGACCGAACCGGCAGCTATAGACCACATCTGCCGTACTGGAGTACCTGTTCGTTGAAAACCTCATAGAGAACCCGCCGGCTCAGGATCGGTCGGGGTCACGATCGGGCCCCGACCGACTCTGGATTGCCATCACCCTCGTGCGCGGACGTGCCCCGAGCCCTGGGCCTGTCCGGGCGCCACGCCGACCCGCAGGTCACCGGCTGCACACGAGGACTCTTCACTACACTGGCTAACCGTGAGTGTTGCAACTTCGCCGCAAACAGCCGGAGGCGTCCAGCCCGACGCTGTCCCGACGCCGTATGAGGATCTGCTGCGGCTCGTGCTCGATACCGGCACCCCGAAGGCCGACCGCACCGGCACCGGCACACGCAGCATCTTCGGGCATCAGCTCCGCTACGACCTGTCGCAGGGATTTCCGCTGATCACCACGAAAAAAGTGCACCTCAAGTCGATCATCTACGAACTGCTGTGGTTCCTTCGCGGCGATTCCAACGTTCGATGGCTGCAGGACCGCGGGGTGTCGATCTGGGACGAGTGGGCTAGCCCGGAAGGCGACCTCGGCCCGGTGTACGGCGTCCAGTGGCGAAGTTGGCCGACACCTTCCGGCGAGCATATCGACCAAATCGCTGGCGCCCTGGAGATGCTCAAGTCCAACCCGGACTCTCGCCGCAATATCGTCTCGGCATGGAACG
This sequence comes from Gordonia effusa NBRC 100432, assembly GCF_000241305.1. Taxonomy (GTDB): domain Bacteria; phylum Actinomycetota; class Actinomycetes; order Mycobacteriales; family Mycobacteriaceae; genus Gordonia; species Gordonia effusa. The sequence goes on along the minus strand of NZ_BAEH01000075.1, from coordinate 22,462 downwards.
TGGGCGAAATCCCGCAAATGGCGCTCCCGCCATGCCACGCGTTCTTTCAGTTCTACGTCGCCGACGGCAAACTGTCGTGCCAGCTGTATCAACGATCGGCCGATCTATTTCTCGGCGTCCCATTCAACATCGCGTCCTACGCGCTGCTGACACATATGATGGCCCAACAGGCCAACCTCGAAGTCGGTGACTTCGTGTGGACGGGCGGCGACTGCCATATCTACGACAACCACGTCGAGCAGGTGCGGACCCAGTTGTCGCGGGAACCGTTCGAGTATCCGAAACTTCAACTGCGCAAACGGGATTCGATCTCCGACTACGAGTTCGACGATATCGAGATCGTCGGGTACCAGTCGCACCCGGGGATCAAAGCGCCGGTGGCCGTGTGAGCGACGTACCGTCGCTGATCCGGCTCGTCTGGGCGCAAGATCGCAACGGCGCGATCGGCAAAGACAACACCATCCCGTGGCGCGTGCCCGAAGACATGGTGCGATTCAAAGAACTGACCCTCGGCCACCCAGTGATTATGGGCCGCAAGACGTGGGATTCCCTGCCGCCCAAGTTTCGCCCACTTCCGGGTCGACGCAACATTGTGGTGACCCGCGACGAGTCGTGGTCGTCGGCCGGCGCAACCGTCGCTGGCAATGTCGAGGAGGCGTTGGCGCTCGCCGAAGACGACGTTGTGTCGGTCATGGGTGGTGGTGAAATATACCGCGTGGCAATGCGATACGCGACAGAGTTGCGGATTACCGAAATTGACCTCGAGGTTGACGGCGCCGATGCATACGCTCCGAGTATCGGCGATGATTGGATTACCGACGCTGGTGAGCCGCTAGTGTCGTCGTCGGGGGTCGGTTACCGTTTCGTCGACTTTCGGCGACGCGCCTGATGGTGGCCCGTAGCCGAGAGCTGTCGGCCGCTCAGGCCCGCAGAATAGCGCTGGCAGCACAGGGATTCACTGATTCTTGGCTATCGACGACGCCTGGTCGCACCGACCTCAAGCGCGTCCTTCGGCGCACCAAGCTCATCCAGATGGATTCGGTGAACATTCTCGCCCGCGCCCATTACATGCCGATGTTCAGCCGAGCCGGCGCCTACGACACCGGAGTTCTCCAACGCGCCGCGTGGAACCAGAGTCCTCGTCCACCGAGACTTCTCGTCGAATACTGGGCACACGAGGCGGCGCTCATCCCGATTGACGACTGGCCCCTGTTCGGTTGGCGAATGAACCACTTTCGTGAGGGCAGATACCGCTATACGCGAGAGGTTCTGCGGCGCAACAAGTCTCAGGTCGACGACGTTCTCGCCGTCATCACCGACAGTGGTGCCAGCACACCCCGGCAGATCGAAGAGGCGCTCGGCATCGAGCGGCAGGGAGCGTTGAAGGGCTCATGGTGGGACCGCGGCGAGGTCAAACACCTCTGCGAGGCGATGTTCGCTGGCGGCACGCTGTCGGCGGTCCGCAATGACCACTTCGTTCGCCACTACGACCTCGCCCCACGCGTTCTGGGGCCAACCGCTGACGTCGTAGTCAGCGAGCGAGAAGCGCACCGTCAGTTGGTATCTCGCGCGGCGAACGCTCACGGACTGGCAACGGTGGCAGACCTCGCCGACTACTACCGACTGAAAACCGCCGACGTGCGTGCGGTACTCGGTGATCTGATCGACGCGGGCGAGGTCACCGAGGTCAGAGTGGAAGGTTGGTCAGATCCGGCTTATCTACATCGATCCGCGAAAGTTCCTCGCGCCGTAGATCACTCGGCGCTCCTGTCGCCGTTCGATCCGCTAGTCTTCTATCGGCCACGTACCGAGCGGCTCTTCGACTTTCACTATCGCATTGAAATCTATGTGCCTGAGCACAAACGGGTGCACGGGTACTACGTTCTCCCATATTTACTGGGCGATTCGATTGTGGCTCGCGTCGATTTGAAAGCGGACCGCAAGGCCGGTGTCCTGCAAGTGCTTTCGTCACATATCGAGCCCGGCCACGACAGGACGACGGTGGCGACTAGCCTTGCCCGAGACCTCTCGACCATGGCTCATTGGCGTGGGCTCGATACCGTAGAGGTGCGCTCACGGGGTGAGTTGGCTCCGGCCTTGCGTGCGGCGATCCGACAGAGCTGACGGACCATCAGCGTCTAATCTCGCGAAAGCCCAATCAGCCCAACCGATTTCCATCTCGGCTTTGCGTAAACCGAACTCGAGAGCGATACGTCCATTTACCGAGATCGAATCAACGTCACCGTCGATCCGTTCCAGGATCTGGTTCAGATGCGCCTTCTGGGCGACCGCGTGCTCACGATGTGCGCGAAATATCTCGCGCGCCTCGGCTGGGGATATGACGTCGAGGAAGAAGACCCGTAACAACAAATCGCTGCGCCTCGGCTTCCTCGTCGGCGGTTCACGCAGCCAGATGCGCAGAGCCTCGCGACCATCGCGGGTGATCTCGTAGACCTTGCGCCCGCGCGCGCCTTCGGCTGAGACGGTGATGAGTCCAGTGCCGGCCATCTTGTTGAGCTCGGTATATACCTGGCTCTGGGTAGCGGGCCAGACATTGGCCATTGACGAGTTGAAGATCTTCATCAGGTCGTACCCGCTGGCCGGTTGATTGTCGAGAAGGCCCAGCAACGCATATCGCAAGCTCATCGCTCGATCATATTCCACTATTGACATGTCTGGCTATAGGTTTCTATCTTTGACATGTCAGAATTGGAATGTCTTGGAATACCAAGCCCAGGAACAGGAACCGTCGATGACCTATCTACGCGGCTTTATCCCTTGGATCGCCTACGGCATCGTCGCGGCGTCCGTCGATTGGCGGTGGGGAGCGTTCACGGCGCTCGCTGTGAGCGTGTTTCTGACTATTCTCGACCGTAGGTCTGGCGCGAAGGTCGACGCACAGATCTTAGAAGTCAGCGCCGCTGTCTTCTTCGCGGTGCTGACCGTCGTAGCATTCCTCGCGGAGGACAGTTCAATTCACGAATACGACAGTTCGTTGTCGTTCGGCTGGCTAGCACTGACCGCGTGGGTATCGCTGGTGATCGGTAAGCCGTTCACCGAGGGCATCGCGCGGCGCGAAGTGCCCGAGAAGTATTGGCACACCGAGCGATTCAAGCGAATCAATATCGTGATCACCGCCGCTTGGGCGATAGCGTTCACCGTCACGTGCGCAGCTGTGACGCTCATCTTCTTTCTTGACGGCGGCCAGACCGTCGAGATCGTCGTACAGGCGGCCGGTTTCGTGTTACCTGTCGTCTTCACACGCTGGTACCGCTCGAAGGTTGCCGCGACCGCGAACCAGGCCCTTTGAGTGGCGCGCTAGCGCACCGCAGCCCGATCGCGCCAACACCCTGGATCGATGATGTTCGGTGCGGGATGAGACAGTAGAGCCGACAAAAATGCCCGGCTCGCTGGAATAACACGTAAAGGAACACCGAGAAGTATGGCGGTATCGGCCAACGGCAAGACGTATTCGCTGGTGATGTTCGACCTCGACGACACGCTCGCGGCGTCGAAGAGTCCGCTCAGCGACGACATGGCCGCGCTACTTCGCCGGCTATTGGCGACCACCCGAGGATGCATCATCTCCGGTGGCAACTACACGCAGTTCCAGACGCAGGTGCTCGCTCGGATCGGCGAGTTCGACGGCATTGGCAACCTCCACCTGATGCCGACGAACGGTACGCAGTACGTGCGCTGGTCAGGTAGCGAGTGGGAGACGGTCTACGCCGAAAATCTTTCCGACGACGAGAAGTCTCGAGCATTGAGCGTCGTCGAAGAGGGCGCGAAGAAGCTGGGTCTGTGGGAGTCGAGGACGTGGGGGCCGATCCTCGAAGACCGGGGCTCCCAGATCACCTTCAGCGCACTCGGCCAGCAGGCTCCCGTCGATGCTAAGGCCGCGTGGGACCCGGACGGCGCGAAGAAGGAATCCCTTCGCGCCTACGCTGCCGAGCGGCTACCCGATCTGGAGGTCCGCAGTGGCGGCTCGACGTCGGTCGATATCACTCGTAAAGGTATCGACAAGGCTTATGGCGCAACACGATTGATGGAAATCCTCAGTGTCGGCACCGACGAGATCCTATTCTTTGGTGACCGTCTCGACGAGGGTGGCAACGACCGGCCGGTGATTGAACTCGGCATCGACTCCGTGCACGTCCACGGATTCGACGACACGTTCGCGCGGCTCAGCGCCATCGTCGACAACTAGCTAGATCCGCGCAAATATGTCCCGAGGATGCGACGGGCGTCCATATGGCGTTTGTGCCATCCTCGGGACATATTTCGGCAACTGACTTCAGTAGACCCGCTGCGGCACCCGGACGGCGTCGCGCAGCGCGGTCACCTCTTTGGCAGACAGCCCGAGTCCAGTGCGGATGTAGTTGTCGAAGCTGCCGTAGACCTTATTCGCCGTGTTGAATGAGGCGCGCAGCCACGAGATGTTCACGCCGTTGAGCGGATCGTTGGGACTCGCGTGGCGGTAGGTATTGCTGGCCAGATAATCCCTCTCCACCGTCGCTCGGTCGACGCCGGCAATGGTCAGGACCATTGCCGCGGTCCAGCCAGTGCGATCCTTACCAGCACTGCAGTGGAAGATCACCGAATCGCCCGCGGCGACAGTGCGCGTGATGATCCGCAACGTCGAGGCGAATTGTGCGCGTGCCTGTCGATCGGTGATGAACGAACGGTAGGCGGAGTTCAGGTCGATGAGGTTGGTGATTGGGGTTCCGCCGAGGATGTCCTTCTCGTAGGACTTGGCGCCGGGGATCGCGTGATCGGGTTGTGCGGCGCGCTCGATGGAGGTTCGCAGGTCGATCACCGCGGTGACCTTGCGCGCGGATAGTTTTGCTTTGTCGGCGGAGCTGAGTTTGGACAGATTGTCACTGCGAATGATCGCCGAGCTGATCGATTTGTGGTCGGCGGTGGCGTATCCGTCGAAAGTGCGAGTGTTTTGTGTGCCGTCGAGTTTGATCAGACGCTCTGGCGCGACAAGGGATTTGGGTGCCGCAGCAGCTGGAGCGGCGACGAGCACGGGGGTGCCGATCAGTGTCGTCGCTGCGATGGTGGCTGCCATGATTTTTCCGAATGAGAGAGACTTCACCCAGTGATTGTTACAACGTCGGCTGACGGTGCGCCACTATTGGAATCCGAGCAGCGGGTTAACATTCTCTCCCGTCAGTCCTGAGATTTACCGAGATGATCATCGGTGAGAGGAAGTGTTAAGCGTGTCGAGGTCTGTGCCGTTGAAGGTCGAACTGGTGGCGGCGACGTCGTTTCACGCGCCCGACCTCGGCTGGGAGACAGACGTCGACGGTGGCGAGGCATTGGTCGAATTCGCCGGACGCGCCTGCTATCAGAGTTGGGACAAGCCCAATCCGCGCACCGCGACGAACGCCGGGTACCTACGCCACATCCTGGAGGTCGGTCACCTTTCGCTGCTCGAACACGCCAATGCGACGTTCTACATCACTGGCGTCTCGCGCTCATGTACCCACGAGTTGATCCGGCATCGACACTTCTCCTATTCGCAACTGTCGCAACGTTTTGTGCCCGAACATGATTCGAATGTCGTGCCGCCACCGGCGATTCGCGGCGACGCACATTTGGAGGAGTTATTCGCCAAGGCGACCGACGCCAGCCGCGACGCGTACGTCGAACTGCTCGAGGCGTTGGAAGCGAAGTTCGCCGACGTGCCGAACGCGATCCTGCGTCGAAAGCAAGCGCGTCAGGCGGCGCGGTCGGTCCTGCCCAATGCCACCGAGACAAAGATCGTCGTGACCGGCAATTACCGCGCTTGGCGGCATTTCGTCGGCATGCGCGCCACCGAGCACGCCGACGTCGAAATCCGGCAGCTGGCAATCGCTTGCCTGCGGGAATTGCTCGCCGTCGCGCCGACGGTCTTCGGCGACTTCGAGATCGGCGAATTGTCCGATGGCAGTGAGGTAGCAACGTCGCCGTTCGTGCTGGAGGGATGACTAGACCCGGGTGACGCCAGCCACGGTGAAACTCGGTGTGCCCCGGTACGAACCGGTCATCGGGCCAGGTAGCCTTGTCCACTATGACTGCAGGTGAGGCGCCGGTGAGTGCGCATCCGTTTGGGACTATTGGTGTGGCGATGGTGACGCCCTTTACCGCGGACGGCTCGCTTGACCTCGATAAGGCCGCAGAACTCGCCGACCACCTCGTAACCAAGGGCTGTGATGGCCTCGTCATCTCGGGAACGACCGGCGAATCGCCGACGACCCAGCCGGAAGAGAAGCTCGAAGTTTTGCGGGTCGTGCTCGACGCCGTCGGTGACCGCGCCAAGATCACCGCTGGTGTGGGAACCTACGACACGTTGGAAAGCGTGGAGTTTGCCCGCAACGCCGAACAAGCCGGTGCGCACGGCCTACTCGTGGTTACGCCGTACTACAGCAAACCCCCACAGTCGGGATTGTTGGCGCATTTCCGTATGGTCGCCGACGCCACCGATCTTCCCGTTCTGATCTATGACATTCCGGGCCGCTCAGTCGTCCCCATCGCCACCGACACCATCCGCGCGCTCGCGGATCATCCGAATATCAAAGGCGTCAAAGACGCCAAGGGAGATCTGCATGCTGCGGCTCATTTGATCGCCACCACCGAACTGGAGTTCCTGTCCGGGGAGGATGCGCTCAATCTGCCCTGGCTCTCGATCGGCGCGACCGGCTACGTCAGCGTCATCGGCCATCTCGTTCCCGACCGTCTGCGTGAGATGCAGTTGGCCGTCGAGAAGGGGGATATCGCAACCGCCCGTGAGCTCAACGTGTCGATGGGTCCGCTGGTCAACGCGATGGCGCGACTCGGTGGCGTGTCGATGGTCAAGGCTGCGTTGCGCATCCTCGGACTCGATGTCGGCGATCCGCGATTGCCGCAGGTCGCACCGACCGGCGCGCAGATCGAAGGTCTGATCGCCGACCTACGCGCCGCGAAGTTGCTGTCGTGAGCACCCCGCAACGGCCACGTCGCCGTCGTAGCGCGACCCGTCAGGCCGGGCCTCCGGTTGACCAGCCAATAGAGCGCAAAGCCGAGACGCCGGAGCCCGAAGTTCCGCAGGCACCGCCCATTGTTGAAGAGGTGGTCACGTCCGTGTCGGCGGATCAGCAACCATCGAAAAACGTGGCAAAGAAGTACGAACGTCGTGGTGGCCGCAAGTCAGGATCGGCCAAACCGTCAGCGGCACAAAAGAATTCGACGCAGGCGCCGCGGGTCGCGGCCAATGAGGCAACCGATCGCCTCGGCGCTCCAGCCAAACTCAAACGTGGCGGTCTACGCATCGTCGCGTTGGGCGGCATCGGCGAGATCGGCCGCAATATGACGGTCTTCGAATACAACGGCAAACTGCTGATCGTGGACTGCGGTGTGTTGTTCCCCGAAGATCAGCAGCCCGGTGTCGACCTGATCCTGCCCGACTTCCGGTATATCGAGGACCGGATGGACGACGTCGAGGCGATCGTTCTCACGCACGGACACGAAGATCACATCGGCGCACTGCCATTCCTATTGCGCCAGCGCAGCGACATCCCGGTTATCGGTGCGAAGTTCACCCTCGCACTGGTCGCCGCGAAATGTCGTGAACATCGTTTGCGCCCCAACCTCGTCGAGGTCATCGAAGGTCAGCACACGAGCCACGGACCGTTCGACTGTGAGTTCTTCGCGGTCAATCATTCGATCCCGGACGCTCTGGCCGTGGCGATCCGTACCCCGGCGGGTGTGGTGCTCCATACCGGCGACATCAAGCTCGATCAACTGCCGCTCGACGGTCGCCTGACCGACCTGGCCGGCTTCAGCCGTCTCGGCGACGAAGGAGTCGACCTATTCCTCGTCGATTCCACCAACGCAGAGGTGCCCGGTTTCGTCACTCCCGAACGTGAGATCGGTGGCGTCCTCGACAGCGTCATCGGTAAGGCCAAACATCGTGTGATCGTCGCTTCGTTCGCGAGTCACGTACATCGCATTCAGCAGATCATCGATGTCGCGCATACCCACAACCGCCGGGTTACCTTTGTCGGCCGGTCGATGGTCCGCAATATGCAGATCGCGCAGGACCTCGGTTATCTTTCGGTGCCCGACGGCGTCGTCGTCGACCTCGACACCGCGGCGACCTTGCCCGATCATCGGTTGGTGCTGATATCGACCGGATCGCAGGGCGAACCGCTATCGGCGTTGTCGCGGATGGCACGCGGCGAACACCGGCAGATCAACATTCGCTCCGACGATCTGGTGGTTCTGGCGTCGTCGCTGATCCCGGGTAACGAGAATTCAGTGTTCGCGGTGGTCAACGGGCTGGTTAAGCGCGGTGCGACGGTTATTACCCAGCAGAGCGCCAAGGTGCATGTATCCGGGCACGCGTCGGCCGGCGAATTGTTGTACCTCTACAACGCGGTTCGCCCGAGCAATGTGATGCCGGTGCACGGCGAATGGCGTCATCTGCGCGCCAACGCGGCACTGGCCGAGGCGACCGGTGTCGCCGCGGATCGGATAGTGCTGGCTGAAGACGGCGTAGTGGTTGACCTGGTTGATGGCCGTGCCTCAATTGTCGGACGCGTCCCCGTCGGCCACGTCTACGTCGACGGTTTGTCGGTAGGCGACGTCGGGGAGACGACGCTGTCGGACCGGTTGGTTCTCGGTGAAGGTGGTTTCATCGCGATCACCGTCGCCGTCGACGCTGCCACTGGCCGCGCGGTCAGTGCACCGGAGGTTTCCGGCCGCGGCTTCTCCGACGATCCCGCCGCGCTCAAAGACGCGGCCGACCTCGTCGACCGTGCGTTGGAAAGCCTTGCGGCCGAAGGCATTACCGAGATCCATCGGATCGCGCAGACGATTCGCCGCACCGTTGGTCGATGGGTCGCCAAGGAGTACCAGCGCAAGCCGATGATCGTGCCGACCGTGCTCGCGGTCGGGGACAACTAAGGACCGCCCCGGTGACTTACGCTCGCTCCGAACGTCGCGCCTTGGCCGCGACGTTGCGCGACGTCGGGCCCGACGCGCCAACTATGTGCGATGGCTGGACCGCCCGCGACCTCGCAGCACACATCATCGTGCGTGAGTCACGTCTCGACGCGGCGCCGGGTATCGCGGTCCCCGCACTCGCCGGATATACCGAAAAGGTGCAGTCGAAGGTGGCGGCGGGGGAGTGGACGTCGATCATCGATCGAGTGGCCGATGGTCCGCCGTGGTTTTCACCATTTCGTCCGCTGGACCGCTGGCTGAATCTCTCGGAGATGTTCGTCCACCATGAAGACGTGCTGCGTGGCGGAGTCGACGCGACGTCGGACTGGACACCACGCGTGCTCGATGCGGGCCTGCAGAAGGCGCTTGTTGGCGCGGTTCGCAATGCCGTGCGGATTGCCATGCCGAAGCCGCCGGTACGAGTGATTCTGCGTACGCCCGACGGTGCAGCGGTAGCCAGCGTCGGCTCCGGTGAGCAGGTGACTGTCACTGGCACAGCCGGTGAGCTGCTGTTATTCACCTTCGGTCGGGAGCCGGTGCAGGTGAGTCTGCACGGCGACGACGCCGCGGTTGCCGCGTTGACGGCCGCGCCTCGCGGGGTTTAGCGCACGGCCCCGAGCTGAAACCTGCAGCCTCGATGCCTGCGAGGGGATATTTCCCTTGCCGACGCTGACGTCGCAGCTTTGCGCCTAACGATGCCCTTGATGTCACGAAAGCGACACGGCCGACCCGATGCCGGTGTTGCGGGTGTGACTGAAGTGAACCTGAGAGACTAGTCTGTCGGCATGGCTTCGAAAGCAACTGCTCGCGCTGGCGCGCGCTCATCTGCCGGAGGAACCCGTGGTTCGAGCGCCCGAGGTACCTCTGGCACCCGATCTGCCGGTGGCTCTCAACGCGGTGGCGCACGTAAGTCGACCGCGACGAACGCTGCTAAATCAAAGGCGCCGGCCAAGTCGACGTCGAAGGGTAGCTCAACAAAAACTGCCCCCCGCAAGTCCGCTGCGAAGACTCGTTCCGGTTCGGCCACCCGGTCGGCGTCGGCCGGTCGGGTCAGCACCGCGTCGGCTGACATTCACCACCGCCGCCCCTCGGTCGCGGCGTCGGCTGGGCGCGGTCTTGGCGCGGGTTGGACGCTGCTCGCGCGAGGCGTCGGCAGCCTCGCCCGCATGGGGGCGGGCTCGACCCGTGGTGGCGACGACCGCTATGACTACGACGAGATCCCCTTCGACGAGGACGAGAACGAATTCCTCGACCAACCCGCGCCGCGCGATTCCCACTCCGGCATGCGTCGCGTGCCAGCGGGTGCCGATGGACACTCACATCGTCGCGATGGAGCGGGTCTCGCGCTGATCGTCGTCGCGGCGGTGATCGGAGCGGGGGTGTGGTTTGCCGCTGCCGGCCCGGCAGGTGCGTTCATCGACACGTTGGTGCGCGCCATCGTGGGGGTCGTGGCAGTCGTGGTGCCGATCGCGTTGGTAGCTCTGGGAATCATGTTGATGCGCCGGCCGCCGAACCCGCGACGTCGCCCGCACTACATCGGCGCGGGTTTGCTTATCGGGCTGCCATTGCTAGGCCTTATTCACCTGATTGCCGGATCGCCGCGCGGACTCGACGCTCGGTCGGACGCTGGTGGCTACCTCGGCTTCGTAGTCGGGACGCCGTTGACCAATGCGGTCACCGAGTGGATCTCGGTGCCAATCTTCTTGCTGTGCATGGCATTTGGTGGCCTTTTGCTTTCTGGCCGGACCGTGCGTGAAGTTGTCGATGCGATCGCCGGCTATCTCGGACTCAGCCACGACGATCAGTATTACGACGACGATTACTACGACGACGGCGAATACGACGACTACGACGATGAGGCGCCAGACGTCGACGAAGCCGAGGATGACCACGAATTCGGCGCGGCCCCCGCTGCCGAGCGTTCGGCCGATCCCTATGACAACTATCCGCCCGACGAGCAGCCGGCTCGCCGACGGCGCAGTCGTAAGGCCGCTCCAACCTCAGCAGGCGCGGCCGACATTCTCGCGGATCTGACCACCGAACCCATCGGCGGAATTCGGCGGACTCCGGTGTCACCGGATATGGTGACCGAGCCGATCAGCGATGACACCGACGACCTCTTCGCCGATCCTGCGCCCACTTCACGATCGACTCCGAAGCGTAAGACCGCGGGTGAAGCCGCGCGTGAGCGTGCCGCACAGGAATCGGCTCGTTCGGCGCCGAAACCCGTTGTCGCACCGGTCATCGAGGACCGCGACGACGACGCGGACAACGAACCGCTTGCCCGGCCAATGGCGGATTCGGAAGGAACCTACCGTCTGCCTCCACCGTCACTGCTGATCGATGGCGACCCGCCCAAACTCGGCAGCAGCGCCAACGACGAGATGATCGAGCGCATCGGTACCGTACTCGAGCAGTTCAAGATCGATGCCGCGGTTACCGGCTACACCCGCGGGCCGACCGTCACTCGATACGAGGTTGAACTCGGTCCGGGCGTGAAGGTGGAGAAGATCACCGCACTCCAGCGCAATATCGCTTACGCGGCGGCGACCGATAACGTACGGCTGCTCGCGCCGATCCCGGGTAAGTCGGCGGTCGGCATCGAGGTGCCCAACGCCGACCGAGAGATGGTTCGCCTGGCCGACGTCTTGGCGTCGCCGAAGAATCGGAAGGACCGGCATCCGCTGGTAATCGGTCTCGGCAAGGATATCGAGGGCGACTTCGTGACCGCCAACCTCGCGAAGATGCCGCACCTGTTGGTCGCGGGTTCGACTGGTTCCGGTAAGTCGAGCTTCGTCAACTCGATGCTGGTGTCGTTGCTGCAGCGAGCGACGCCCGACGAAGTCCGGATGATTCTCATCGACCCCAAGATGGTGGAACTTACGCCGTACGAGGGCATCCCGCACCTGATCACGCCGATTATTACGCAACCCAAGAAGGCCGCCGCCGCGTTGGCGTGGCTGGTCGAAGAGATGGAGCAGCGGTACCAGGACATGAAGTCCTCCCGGGTGCGTCATATCGACGACTTCAACGCGAAGGTTGCCTCGGGTGAGATCAGCACGCCGCTCGGCTCCGAGCGCGTGTACAAGCCCTATCCGTATATCCTCGCCATCGTCGACGAGCTCGCCGACCTGATGATGACCGCACCGCGCGACGTCGAAGATGCGATTGTCCGCATCACGCAGAAGGCTCGCGCGGCGGGTATTCACCTGGTTCTGGCGACCCAGCGACCGTCGGTAGACGTAGTTACCGGCCTGATCAAGACCAACGTGCCCTCGCGTCTGGCGTTCGCAACATCGTCGCTGACCGACTCGCGCGTCATCCTGGATCAGCCCGGTGCGGAAAAACTCATCGGTATGGGTGACGGACTGTTCTTGCCGATGGGTGCCAACAAACCGATTCGTATGCAGGGCGCGTTCATCACGGACGAAGAGATTTCCGCCGTCGTCGACTACACCCGCGAACAGGCCGAACCCGAGTACACCGAAGGGGTTACCGCGGCCAAGGCCAGCGACAAGAAGGATATCGACGCCGACATCGGCAACGACCTCGACGACCTGTTGCAAGCCATCGAACTGGTGGTCTCGTCGCAGTTCGGGTCGACGTCGATGTTGCAGCGCAAACTCCGCGTCGGATTCGCCAAAGCCGGACGCCTCATGGATCTCATGGAGACTCGTGGCGTCGTCGGGCCGAGTGAAGGTTCCAAAGCCCGCGAGGTCTTGGTGAAACCGGAGGATCTCGCCGGCGTGATCACGTCGATCACCGGTGGCGGTGCCGAGGATGACTCGACCGAATAGTGCGTGAAATATACTGTGCCGCAGGCTAATTCGTCTGCGGCGCAGTCGCGTTGTGCGGATGTCCGAATTCTCAGGTAAGCTGGTCGACGATCCGAGAGGGGAGTATCCCCCAACGGCAACCCGTCAATACGGCCGGGCCGGGCACGTGCCATCACGCTGCTGAGAGCTCAAGACCCGGGAAGTCGACCCGCATAGCGGGTGGGAGAGACCTCTGGCATCGCATGAGATCCACCGCTGTCTATGCGGCGGTGCTGCGCGCTGGAGGTTTGCCTTGGAAGTATCAGCCATCGTCTGGATTGTCACCATTGCGGTGATTCTCGGCCTATTCGTTTTCGATTTCTTCGCCCACGTTCGCGTTCCCCACGCGCCGACCCTGAAAGAATCGGGTACCTGGTCGGCGGTATACATCGCCATCGCGGTGCTATTCGGCGGATTCGTCTGGTGGAAATGGGGTGGGACATTCGGCGGCGAGTATTTCGCCGGCTATGTCACCGAGAAGGCGCTATCGGTCGACAACCTTTTCGTATTCGTCATCATCTTCGCGAAATTCGCGGTACCTAAGGAATATCAGCAGAAAATTCTGCTCCTGGGCATCGTGATGGCGCTGGTGCTACGTGGTGCGTTCATCGCCGTCGGAGCCGCGGCGATCAGTACCTACAGCTGGGTGTTCTACCTGTTCGGCGGATTCCTGCTCTATACCGCGATCAAACTGATCCGCGAATCCGACGACCCGGTCGAGCATGAAGAGGAGCGCGAAAGTCGGCTGGAGCGGTTCGTGAAGCGAGTCCTCCGCACCTCCGACAATTACGACCGCGACCGCTTGTTTACCCGTATCAACGGCAAGCGAATGGCTACGCCGATGCTGATGGTGCTCATTGTCATCGCTTTCACCGACGTTCTGTTCGCGCTGGACTCAATCCCGGCGATCTATGGACTGACTGCTGAGCCGTATATCGTCTTCACGGCTAACGCCTTCGCGCTGATGGGTCTGCGCCAACTGTTCTTCCTGCTCGGTGGTCTTCTCGATCGCCTGGTGTACCTGAGCTATGGATTGTCGTTCATTCTCGGCTTCATCGGCGTCAAACTGGTGCTGCACGCCTTGCATGAGAACACGTTGGGCTTCATCAACGGCGGCGAGCATGTGGCGGTACCGGAAATCTCGACGCCGCTGTCACTGAGTGTGATCATCGGAACATTGGTTATCACCACGGTGGCGAGCCTCCTGAAATCCCGGAAGAAGTCGGAGCCGTCGCCGATCGAGTAGTTCTACGGGCCCGGTGCCTAGGGCTCCACGGGCCCGAAGACTGGCGTCCACTCGATTGCGCGAACGTCACTCACGCCGCCGACCTTCTGGAACGGATCGTCCGCGAGCAAGGTCCGCGCCGCGTCTTCACTGTCGGCGCGGACCAGGAAGAGGGCACCCGAGCCGTTGGTGAACGGCCCGGAGAGAATCACCGCGCCGGCTTCCAGCTGTTCGCTCAGCCATGCGCGGTGGGCCGGACGATGCTCATCGCGCAGGGCGAGTTTCTCGGGTAGATAGGTGTATTCGACGGCGATGACGGCCACGATGGTCTCCTAGGGTTGATGAAATCAGTTGAGTGCGACCAACATTCGGGTGTTTCCGAGGGTGTTGGGTTTGACGTAGGAAAGATCCAGGAACTCGGCGACACCGGTGTCGTAGGAGCGGCACATCTCTTCGTACACCTCGCGGGTGACCGGGGTGCCTTCGATCTCGACGAATCCGTGCCGGCCGAAGAACTCGGTCTCGAAAGTCAGTACGAAGACCCGCGACAACTCCAATTCCCTTGCGACCGTGAGTAATTGGCTGACCACCCGATGCCCGATGCCGCGCCGGCCGAGGGAAGCATCCACCGCGACGGTACGAACCTCGCCGAGGTCGGCCCACAGTACGTGCAGTGCGCCGCAGCCGACGACCTGTTCGGTTCCATCGTTGGAGATGGTGGCGACCCAAAATTCCTGTACCGCTTCGTATAGCGTCACGAGGTTCTTTTCCAGCAGAATGCGGCCGGCGTATTGATCGACGAGGGCCTTGATCCGCGGCACATCAGAGGTGCGCGCGCGTCGAACGACGATATCGTTCGACGTAGCGGCACTTTCCGGTGGCAGATCTGCTGGACTCATGCCCGAAATCCTAATGTTCTCGTCGAATAGATAGCGCGGCAACCCACGCGCCGCGATGCCGTGTCGGCCGAGTAGTTACGCTATCCACGTGAGATGCACGACTGTGTACGTTGGCCCGAGGGTGTCATTGACGTGTCGGCTAATCGGATGACCGAGCACAAGCGCGTCAGCGAGCGGTTACCGGTACCGGAGGCTAAACCCGATCACATCGCGGATCCGGTGGACGTGGTGCCGGTGGTCAACATCGCCAACGCGCTGACCGTATTCCGGATCGTGCTCGTGCCGGTTTTCGTTGTCACCCTGTTCCTCGACGGTGGACACGACACCGCGTGGCGGTTGATCACCACGGGGATTTTCGCGCTTGCGGCACTGACCGACCGCTATGACGGTCGCCTCGCACGCGAGCGGGGGCTGGTCACCGATTTCGGGAAGCTCGCAGACCCGATCGCTGACAAGGCGTTGATCGGCGCGGCGTTGATCGGCCTGTCCATCCTTGATGATTTGCCCTGGTGGGTCACCGTGGTGATCCTTGGTCGCGAGCTTGGGGTGACCGCGCTGCGGTTCTGGGTCCTGCGGCACGGCGTGATCCCGGCAAGCCGTGGTGGCAAGCTCAAGACTTTGCTGCAAGTGCTCGCGATCGGTCTGTTCCTCCTACCGCTGCCGCAGCCGTGGGAATGGGTGGCGTGGGGTTTCATGGTGGCGGCAGTCGCGGCGACCGTGATCACCGGCGTCGAATACGTCTGGCAAGCGGTGGCGCTACGCCGAAACTCGACGAACTGACTCCCGCGAAAATCGTCCGAATATCACGGTGCGAAGGGCATATTGCCCCAGGTTGGCAGATTATCGGACGATTTTCGCTGGCGGCGGGCGCCGACGGGGCAAGGCCGTGGTCGTTTTGTCGACGCGGCGTGTGGTTCGCGGCGACAGTGGGCACTTTCGACTAACCTCGGCAGACACGAACTCGCATGGTCGGCGATAGCGCCACGAGACGACACACTAAAGTTGAGCGCTAAGTCGGTATGACCGGTTCGGGAACCAGGGGGACCGCGTACGCGTTGGACTTCAAGGACGAGACAGGAGAGCACGATGGCACAGCTGTTGCGAGAGGCGCTTGGGGATACCTTGCGTCAGGCGCGGACTGACCAGGGGCGCACGCTGCGTGAGGTGTCGACCAACGCGCGAGTAAGTCTCGGATACCTCTCAGAGGTTGAGCGGGGACAAAAAGAAGCGTCGAGTGAATTGTTGGCATCGATCTGCGATGCGCTTGACGTTGAACTCGCTGATCTGTTGCTCGCTGCCGGTGAAGCGCTCCGACCAGCGCCTGCCGACGTCATGGCGACTACGAAGGTCGTTATCCCGGCACCGTCGTCGGGCGAGCGCTCGACGGCTCTGGCCGCGGCCTGAGGATGGCCGCAGCCGGGTGCGTCGACGGGCGTGATCGCGATAGCCTGGTCACACCCCTGGCTATTCGCCGCGCTAGTTTTGATGCAGGTATCCCGACGACAGTCCTTTCGATGGAGTTGACTTTCTGACATGGCAAACCCGTTTGTGAAGTTGTGGAACTATTTGATGGCGCTCGGCAACGCCAAGATCGACGAGAATGCCGACCCGCGAATCCAGATCCAACAGGCCATCGAAGACGCGCAGCGCCAGCACCAAGAGTTGTCGCAGCAAGCGGCGTCGGTGATCGGTAACCAGCGTCAGCTGGAGATGAAGCTCAACCGTCAGCTCGAAGAAGTTGAACGTTTGCAGGCCAACACGCGTCAGGCATTGACCCTCGCCGATCAGGCCACCGGGGCCGGTGACACTGCTAAGGCGCAGGAGTACACCAACGCCGCCGAAGCATTCGCCGCACAGTTGGTGTCGACCGAACAAAGCGTCGAAGACCTCAAGACACTGCATGATCAGTCGCTGCAGGCCGCCCAGCAGGCCAAGCAGGCGGTCGAACGCAACGCGATGATGTTGCAGCAGAAGCTCGCTGAGCGTTCCAAACTGCTCAGTCAGCTGGAGCAGGCCAAGATGCAGGAGAAGGTCTCGGCATCGCTGCAGCAGATGAGCGAGCTGGCCGTGCCGGGAAACACTCCGAACCTGGATCAGGTCCGGGACAAGATCGAACGTCGGTATGCCAACGCGCTGGGGTCGGCCGAACTCGCGCGCAACACCGTGCAGGGACGAATGGCCGAGGTACAGCAGGCGAGTGTGCAGATGGCAGGTCACGCTCGACTCGAACAGATCCGCGCCAGCATGAGTGGAGCGCCGTTGGCAGGTAGCGAGCAGGCCACCCCGCAGGTATCCGGAAACGCGAATCTCACCAAACCGGCTGAATCGCAGGAGAACCCGCAGGCTGACCCCCAGGCCCAAGGCTGACAATCGACTCGCCGCGCCGACCGCTGGTCGTCGGGCTGGTTGCCGGACCCGACGCCGGCCATGCGTTCCCTGCGTTCGCTCTCGCGGAAAAACTTGCCGCCGTTGGGCATTCGCCGGTCGTCTTCACCGGATTGCGTTGGTTCGACGCCGCGGCCAGACGCGGAATCCGGGTTGTCGAACTTCCCGGACTTGATGTCGACCTCTCTGACGACGACGCCGACGCCGGAGCGAAACTTTCCGTGCGGGCCGCGCGGATGGCGGTGGCGCTGGCACCGGTTCTCGTCGCCCATCGCGTTGATGTGGTGGTCACCGATGTCATCACCGTCGCAGGTGGCTGGGCCGCTCAGTTGGCCGGTATCGGCTGGGTCGAATGCTCGCCGCATCCGTTGTACGCGCAGTCCCGTGGCCTGCCGCCGATCGGTGCGGGCATGGCGCGCGGTGAGGGAACGCTCGGACATCTGCGCGATACGGTGTTGCGCGCGTCGAGCGCACGTGCGCTGCGGCTCGGCCGCCGTCAGCGCGGTGCGGCCCGCATGTCGATCGGACTGCCAGCCGATCCGGGGGAGATAGCGCGTTTGGTCGCGACGTTGCCCGGCCTCGAGGTGTATCGGCCGGACTGGCCTGCCGACGCGCACCTGATCGGTCCGCTCCTCTGGGAGCCGACCGACGCATCGTTGCCGCTGCCTTCCGGTGACGGCCCGTTGGTCATGGTCGCGCCGTCGACAGCGGTGATCGGCGCAGCCGATATGGCCTCGACAGCGCTTGCGGCATTGTCCCCCGAGCATTTGAATACTCCTGTGCGAGTGGTGATTTCAGGTATGACGACTCCGTCAGACGAAGAGATTCGTGCCTCAGGTGGTGTGAACGTGACCGCGGGCTTTGGGCGCCAGGACGAATTGGTCGCCGCAGCGGATCTGGTCATCTGCGGCGGCGGGCACGGGATGCTCGCGAAGGCGCTGGGCGCGGGTGTGCCGGTGGTGACGGTGCCGGGCGGCGGAGATCAGTGGGAGTTGGCCAATCGGGTTCAGCGGCTCGGTGCGGGCGTTCTGGTGCGGCCGCTGGATGCGCCCTCGCTTGCCGAGGCGGTTCGCGAGGTACTCGCCGGCGTTGGCTTCACTGCCGCGGCCGCTCGTGTCGCGGCATCGGCTAGCCAGGTCGTAGATCCGGTCCCGGTGATCGAACGAGCCGCGATGCGGGCGTGGTCGGCACCGCGCCGGGGAGACACGTAGGATGCTGGCGTGCGTCTGACCGAATTCACCGAACTGATCAACACCGAATTCGGCGAGGTAAGCGCGGGTTCCATGCTTATTGACCACGTGTTATCCGACTTGGGTGGCATGACGGCGGCGCAGGCGATCGAAGCCGGTGTTGATCCGCGTGAGGTGTGGGTCGCGCTCTGCCGCGACTTCGATGTGCCCCGTAACCGTTGGTGATCTGACTCCGGAAATCTCGGCGCGTCGCACTTGCAATCGAACATCCGTTCGCTACTGTTGGAACTCGACGGAACCAAATCCACCCCCGAGAACGTCCAAGATATCGGCGGCGCGACAGTGGCGAAACCGAAGTTGTCAGAGGGTCTCGCTAGCGTGGCACACCAGAAACCCACTCAGTCCTCACCAAGGAGAGATCGACATGGCACCAGCGTCACAAGACCGGGAAAAGGCACTCGATCTGGCTCTCGCCCAGATCGACAAGAATTTCGGCAAAGGCTCGGTGATGCGCCTCGGCGAGGAGACTCGCCAGCCCATCGAGGTCATTCCGACCGGTGCCATCGCACTGGATATCGCGCTGGGCATCGGTGGTTTGCCCCGCGGCCGCGTCGTCGAAATCTACGGCCCGGAATCGTCGGGTAAGACGACCGTCGCGCTGCATGCGGTCGCGAACGCGCAGGCACAGGGTGGTATCGCGGCGTTCATCGACGCCGAGCACGCACTGGACCCCGAGTACGCGACCAAGCTCGGTGTTGATGTCGATGCCCTGCTCGTATCCCAGCCCGATACCGGTGAGCAAGCGCTGGAGATCGCAGATATGCTGATCCGTTCCGGTGCGCTCGATATCCTCGTCATCGACTCGGTGGCGGCCCTTGTGCCCAAGGCCGAAATCGAAGGTGAAATGGGTGACAGTCACGTCGGCCTGCAGGCCCGGCTGATGAGTCAGGCGCTGCGCAAGATGACCGGTGCGTTGAGTAACTCCAACACCACCGCGGTCTTCATCAATCAGTTGCGTGAGAAGATCGGCGTCATGTTCGGTTCACCGGAGACCACCACCGGTGGTAAGGCGTTGAAGTTCTATTCGTCTGTGCGCCTTGATGTTCGGCGTATCGAGACGCTCAAAGACGGTACTGACGCTGTCGGCAACCGTACTCGCGTGAAGGTCGTGAAGAACAAGGTTGCTCCGCCCTTCAAGCAGGCTGAGTTCGACATTCTCTACGGTCATGGCATCTCCAAGGAAGGTTCGCTCATCGATTTGGGTGTGTCCGAGGGATTCATCCGCAAGTCGGGCTCATGGTTCACCTACGAGGGGGACCAGCTAGGCCAGGGCAAAGAGAACGCCCGAAAGTTCTTGCTGGAGAACACCGATATCCGCGATGAGATCGAGAAGAAGATCAAAGAGAAGCTGGGAATCGGCGCGACGCTGGATGCCGACGAGGTCGCCCCGGCTCCCGTTGAGTTCTAGATCGAATTCATCCGAGCAGCAGCGATGACTGAGTCAGCGACGCCGCGTACCCGTGCATCGGCAGACGGAGTCCCCCCATCGGGAAAGATTCCGGGGGAGTCCAAGGCCAGCGCGTGGGACGCGGCGTTGCGCCTTTTGGGGGTGCGTGCCCGCAGTCGGGATGAGATGCGGAAGCGGTTGGAGCGCAGAGGGTTTGAGGCCGCCGAGGTCGAGTCGGTAATGACTCGACTCGACTCGGCCGGTCTCCTCGATGACGCGGAGTTCGCCAGCGAGTGGGTGCGCTCACGCCATGCGAACTCCGGTAAAGGGCGTATCGCGCTGCGTCACGAGCTCGTGGCGAAGGGAATCGATAAAGCTGTCGTTGAAGACGCACTAGCCGATGTCGACCCAGACGCCGAGCGTGAGATCGCGGCGGCGCTGGTTTCCAAAAAGCTGACACCGTCGCTGATTGAACAAGCTCAAGTCGATCGGGCAGGTCGAGAGAAGGCGTTCCGGCGGCTCGTCGGAATGTTGGTGCGCCGTGGCTATTCTCAGTCGATGTCGATCGACGTGGTGAATGACGCCTTGCGTACCGGCTGAAGCAGCCAGCGCATTACGTAGACCGTTTTTAGAAAGCGATATGGCGCCGAGAAATTCGGCGCCATATCGCTTTGAGTTGAGTTCCGCTACTTATTCAGTCCCGGCAGTGCTTCGGTTGCGCCCAATTCGAGTTCTTCGGTGGTTGCTTGGCCACGACCCCGCCGACCACTACGAACTCTTCCCTCGATATACGTTGCCAACGACGACAACCCGAAGTTGATCACAATCATGACGATCGCCACCACGATCAGCACCGGGAGATAGTTGCCGTAATACGACGCCGACTGCAGACTCGACCGGACCACCTCGATGTAGCCGATGATGTAACCAAGGGCAGAGTCCTTCAGTGCGATCACCATCTGCGAGATGAGTGCCGGCAACATCGCGGTGATTGCCTGCGGCAGCAAGATAATCCGCATGGTCTGAGACTTCCGAAGACCAAGTGACACAGCGGCTTCCGACTGACCGCGCGGGAGCGACTGGATACCCGAGCGCAGGATCTCGGCGATAACCGAACCGTTGTAGAGCGTCAGACCCGTGACCACCGCGGCGAAAGCCAGTTGTGACGACGGGAAGATCGCGTAATCGGCGAACAGGTAGTAGGCGAAGATCATCAGGATCAGCACCGGGATGGCGCGGAAGACCTCGGTGAATGTGCCAGAGAGCATGCGCACCCATCGATGGTCCGATAGCCGACCGATGCCGAGAACTGACCCGAGGATCATCGCCAGGATGATCGATACGATTGCGGCCTTTAGGGTTCCCCACAGACCGGGCAGAATATAAGTGGTCCAGGTTGTCCCTTTGACGAAGGGGCTCCACTTCTCGGAGTCGAGCTGTCCGTTATCGGCGAGGACAATGATCACGTACGCCGCGATCGCCACCACCACCGCGATGAACACGACGGCGATGATGTTGTTGCGTACCCGAGCCTTGGGGCCGGGGGCGTCGTAGAGGACTGTTGCTTGCGCGCTCATCGTTTCACCGCGAATCGTTTAGCCAGGTACCCGAAGATAAGTCCCTCGGTCAAGGTGATGATCATGAAACCGATCGCGATGATGACGAAGACCGCGATCACCTGATCGGCGAAATTCTCGATCTCCTCCTTCATGAGCAGCGACGCCTCGGCGACACCGATCACGGAGGCGATCGTGGTGTTCTTGGTCAGCGCGATTAACACACTGCCCATCGGGCCAATCACGGTCCGGGCCGCTTGCGGCAACACGATGATCCCGAATACCTGGGTGAAGGACAGACCCAGTGAACGTGCGGCTTCTGCCTGTCCGAGCGGAACCGTGTTGAACCCGGACCGCAGCGTCTCACAGACGAAAGTCGCTGTGTAGAGAATGAAGGCGAGTACAGCGATCCAAAAGTTGTTATTCGAGACCTGATTGCTGAACTGCAAACCGAGATTCTGATACAGGCCGAATGAACAGAAGATCACGATCAGGGTGAGCGGCGTATTGCGCACGATATTGACGTAGGTCGTCGCGAAGCCACGCATCACCGGCACCGGTGACACCCGCATGCCGGCGAGCAAGGTGCCCCAGATTATGGCGCCGACTGCCGAGAAGAATGTGAGTTTAAGGGTCATCCAGAAAGCGGGCCACAGTTGTGGGCCCATTTCGGACCAGAGTTCACTCATTGTTGTCGCCCCCTCACTTCAATCCAGCCGGGCACGGCTTGCCCGGGGTCGGTTTCACGAAATCCAGATCGCCCGGGGTCGGGGTGAACTTATAGGTGGATCCATCTCCGACCCGGCTGATCATCTGGTCAACCGTGCCATTGCCGATATTGGTGCGTAACGCCTGCTGCCACGGCGAGTTCGGTCCTTCGGGCTTCATCATCGCGCGTAGTGCCTCGTTAACAGCGTTGACCGCGTCGGTCGTGCCTTTAGCCATGCCGATGCCATAGCGCTCGGTGGAGAAGGGAGT
>NZ_BAEH01000076.1 GCF_000241305.1 Gordonia effusa NBRC 100432 | reverse complement strand
AAGCTCGCACGACGGCACTCGACCAGCAGCGGGTGAGCCGGGCTCGCAAGCTCGGCGCCTGGCACTCGACCAGCAGCATCAGACGCCACCCACCTCCGATGGTCGAGTGCCGTTCGGCGAGCTCGCGAGACGAACGGTGTATCGAGACCACGCACGACAAAAGGCCAACTCAGCCAGCGACAGCGGTCGCCCAGGTACGTCGACTCCCCCAGTCTCGATACACCGGCGGGCTCGCAAGCTCGCACGACGGCACTCGACCAGCAGTACTCGACTATCGGGCCACCGGCGAAAGGACTAATCCTCTTTGCGCCGACGTCCGGCTGGGGATGATGACTGCTGCAGCTGGCTCAGCAGCTGGGAGAACGGGACGCCCGCACCATCATCGTGCCGGCCGACCGAGTCTTCGAGTTCGGCCTCCGCGTCCGCGGCCGAGGCCTCCGGCTCGGTCTGCCACGCATCGGTTGGCGCGTCCTCGGTGAACTGCGGCTCGTTGGGATCGACCTGCTCATACGCCGAATACGCCTGGGCGAACGGATGCGGTTCGGGCTCGGGGTTAACCTGCTCGAACTGAGTGCTGATGATCTCGTCATCATCGGTGACCACCGGGATTATCTCGGTCATGTCGTTGGCGTCCGCGCGCGGAATGTCGTAGCGCGGACTGTCCGACGGTTGGTGACGGCCATCGGCCGTCGCGGGCGCGGTCGACGCGAAGTCGTGCGCCGCCCTCACCCGATCATCGGGCTCGTAAAGATTAGTACCGATCCCCGACGCCAACTCGCGCAACTTCTCATTCGGCAACGCGACACGATCTTCGGGCAGCGGCTCACCGATCAGAACTTCCAGACTGGCTCGCAACGCGGCGACCTGAGCTTGCAACTCAAGTAATTCGTGGCCCGACTCCGCCGCGACTTCTTTGCGGATGGTCGTCTCGACGTCGAGCTCGTACTGACGGCGAGCAGTAATCTCCCGCTCGAGTTGCAATTCGTAGACCAATCGCAGATCGCGACTCTTGGCCTCGGCGGTATCTGCTTGCCGACGAAATTTGGTTACCAGAATCGCTCCGATGACAGCTGCCCACAAGGCCGCGATGACGGCGATCGATGCCGCAACAGTCAATTTGTCAACGAAGACCATCAGGACGCTCGCCACCAGGGCGAGCAGGATCAGCAGGCCCAGCAACCACTGGGAGACCGATCGCGAGGACCGGCGAGTTTCTGCGGAACGGCCGCTCGATGACGCCATGATCGAGAAGATACCTTTCCGCGAAGTAAATATGGGCGAAGGCGACCGGAGAGTTGCGAATTCGTCAGGCTGATCCGGGGTGTTCGCCGAGTATGTCCGGAGTTGGATCGTCGGGAGCGCGGCAGCAATACTCCAACCACAGTGCCGCACCGACCAATAGCGCCGCACCGATGAGTGCAACGATGACCGAGGGCTTGTCGTGATCGGCTTGCGCCAAGTCATTCTGCTCTAGCAGGAATACCAGCATCCCCGCCCACATGCCGACCATGATGGCTCCGAGAATGGCAGATGCCTTGGCTAGAGCCACGATCCGCGCGGCAGTCAACGGATGTAGCTGTCCGCGGGCGCGCCCGACCTGCCGGGCACTGACTCGCGAACGAACGATCAGCGCGACGACAACCTCAACGGCGGCAAGGACATACAGCGCGATACCCGCGAGCAGTGGGATCGATGGGAGGTCGCCGTAGTTGTAGCCGACCAGCACCCAACTGGCGATGCCGACAATGGCGGCGACGGCGGCGAGGTCACGAAATCTGGTGGGGCCCATGCCCTGCTCGTCATCATCGGGTCGCCCGTGTTGCTGTGTCACCAGTCCCCATCCAGTTCTCCGAGTCGCCGCACCCCGGCGAGTTCGGCGGAATCAATCTGCGCGACAAGCGCATCCACACGTTCGATCCCCGAGCTCGTGTGCAGTACCGCGTCCGGATCGACGTCGAGCCAGGGCACCAACACGAACGCGCGCTGGTCGGCGCGCGGATGCGGGAGAATCAAGGTGGGATCATCATTCCGCACGACGATGCCATCGGAATCCTCGACACTGATCACATCCACGTCGAGAGTTCTTGGGCCCCAACGTATTTCCCGTTCCCGCTGCGCCGCTCGCTCCAGTTCCGCACCGGCCGTCAGCCACGACCGCACAGAGCGCGAGCCTTCGGCGATCAGGGTGATGTTGTAGAAGTCATCCTGTTCGACGCCGCCCCACGGCGCCGTCGAGTAGACCGGCGACACGGCGATCACTTCGCCGGCGAAACCCGCCACGACACTGCGCAGATGCGCACGCCGGTCACCGACGTTGCTGCCAACCGACAGAACCGCTCGACTCATCGATCGACCTTGGCCGCCATCGACTTTCGGGACCGTCGAGTCACCACCAGCACGTCGTCGAAGGTCAGCGGAATCGGCGCGGACGGTTTGTGGACCGTCACCTCGACGGCAGCGAGTCGCTCGTCTGCCATCAACGTCTCGGCGATTTCGGCGCCGACCGTCTCGATGAGATTACGCGGCTCGCCGGAAACGATGTCATGCACCCGCTGAGCCACCACCCCGTAGTCGACGGTGTCGGCGAGGTCGTCGGATTGTGCCGCACGCGCCAGATCCAGCCAGAGCGTCGCGTCGATCAGAAAGTCTTGACCTTCGGCCCGCTCATGGTCGAAGACGCCGTGAAATCCGCGAACTCGTAAGCCGCGCAGTTCAATTCGGTCGGTCATCAGCTACTCCCCTCGTCCCGCCTGGCCGCGACGCCAAGCGTCGGCAACGGCGATAGCATCTCGGCTCGCCGCCACGTCGTGTACCCGCACGCCCCATGCGCCAGCGGCGGCGGCCAGTGCCGAAATGGCCGCGGTGGCCACCTCACGTCCGGCCGGTGGCCGCTCGACTCCGTCGACCGCCAGCAACGAACCAAGGAATCGTTTACGCGATGCCCCGACCAGGATTGGGAAACCCAACCCGACCAATGTTGGCAATGCGTGCAGCAACGCCCAATTGTGATCGGCGTCCTTCGCGAAACCTAGGCCCGGGTCGAGGATGATGTTGTCGGGGTCGACACCGGCCGACACCGCGGTGTCGACCTGTCTCAGCAATTCGCCACTCACCTCGGCGACGACGTCGCGGTAACCGTCGGACACCGCGACGCGATGAGTGAAGTCGGCCGGCGAAAACGGCCCTCCCCCACCACGTCCCGAGTCAGACAGCGGCCGCCAATGCATCAATATCCACGGCACCCCGGCGTCGGCGACCACATGCGCCATCCGAGCGTCGGCCCGTCCACCGGACACGTCGTTGACAAGTCGCGCGCCAGCGGCGATCGCAGCCTGGGCAACCGATGCGCGCATGGTGTCGACGGAAATCGTGACGCCTTCGGCGGACAGTTGCTCGATAACCGGCACCACTCTCGACGCCTCGAGACCGGCGTCGATCCGGTGCGCGCCGGGACGCGTCGACTCACCGCCGACATCGACGATGTCGGCGCCGGCGGTCGCCAATTGCCGGCCGTGGTCGACCGCGGCATCGACACTGAGATAGCGCCCACCGTCGGAGAATGAATCGGCGGTCACATTGAGGACTCCGAGTAGGCGGGTCATCGCTAGCGGGTAATGAGGTCGAGTGCCTCGCCGCGAGAAACCGCGCTGGTCTTGAACAGACCGCGCACCGCCGACGTCGTAGTGCGGGCACCCGGCTTACGAATACCGCGCATAGCCATACACAGGTGCTCAGCCTCGATGACGACGATCACGCCACGCGGATCCAGTTTGCGCACAATGGCATCGGCGATCTGCGAGGTGAGCCGCTCCTGCACCTGCGGCCGTTTGGCGTAGAGATCAACGAGCCGCGCCAACTTGGACAGCCCAGTCACCCGACCGGATGTACCCGGTATGTAGCCGACGTGGGCCACCCCGTGGAATGACACCAAGTGATGCTCACAGGTGGAATAGAGCGGGATGTCTTTGACGAGGACCAGTTCATCGTGGTTCTCATCGAAGGTCGTCGCGAGTACTTCGTCGGGGTCGGTGTAGAGCCCGGCGAAAACCTCGCGATAGGCGTTGGCGACGCGAGTTGGCGTGCGCTGCAAGCCTTCTCGATCAGGATCCTCGCCGACCGCGATCAATAGTTCGCGGACCGCGGCCTCAGCCCGCGCCTGGTCGAACTCGGCAGGTTCGCGGCGATCGGACTGCCCCACGACGGTCTCCTCACTGATCGTCATCGCGCCCCTTCGCCTCGGGTGTTCCATTCGCCGAGCCGTTGGGAGACTTAGGCGGCCAACCGGGCGCCGACCAGTCGGCAGGAGCGCCATAATCGGGTCGCGAACCCGCCTGCCCCGGCGGCTGCTCCGCTGGTTGTTGCGGTTGCCCATACTGCGGAGGCTGACCATTGGGCTGGCCCGGATACGGCGGTTGCCCCGGATAATTGGGCCCGCTCGCTCCGCTCCCGGCGCCCGGATAATTGGGCCCGCTCGCTCCGCTCCCGGCGCCCGGATAAGGCTGCGTCGGGTACGGCTGGGGCGGATAAGGCTGCCCCGGATGCTGTTGCTGACCCGGGTAATTGGGCCCGCTCGCTCCGCTCCCGGCGCCCGGGTAATTGGGCCCGCTCGCTCCGTTCCCGGCGCCCGGGTAATTGGGCCCGCTCGCTCCGTTCCCGGCGCCCGGATATGGCTGGGTCGGGTACGGCTGTGGTGGGTAAGGCTGCGGTGGATACGGCTGCCCCGGATGCTGTTGCTGGCCGGGATAATTGGCTCCGCTCCCGGCGCCCGGATAATTGGGCTGCGGCGCGTAGCCAGGTGCGTAATTCGGCGTCTGCGCGGAGACGGGTTCGGCCTTCGGCTCAGGCTCCGGCGGCCACGGTTCGCCGCGCTCGATCGCCAACTCACCCGGAGTCTTCACCGGCGGCTTGTCGCTGGGGATACGTGTACCAAATTCGTTGAATTCGGTTATGCGAGGACGCTTTTCGACATCAGAGAAGATCTTCTCCAGATCTTTACGCGTGAGTGTCTCGCGCTCCAGAAGTTCGGTCGCGAGTATGTCGAGGGTGTCGCGGTACTCGTTGAGGATCGCCCATGCCTCGGTATGGGCGGCCTCGATGAGGCGGCGAACCTCGTCGTCGATCTCGCGGGCGACGTCAGCCGAATAGTCCGACTGCGTGCCCATCGAACGGCCGAGGAACGGATCACCCTGCTCTTGTCCGTAACGCACCGCGCCGAGCTTGGCACTCATACCGTATTCGGTGACCATCGCGCGGGCGATCTTGGTGGCCTGATCGATATCCGACGAGGCACCCGTGGTCGGCTCGCTGAAGACCAGCTCCTCGGCGGCACGGCCACCCATGGCCATCACCAGCCGGGCGATCATTTCCGAGCGAGTCATCACGTCTTTGTCTTGCTCGGGAACCGCCAGAGCGTGGCCACCGGTACGACCGCGGGCCAAGATGGTGACCTTGTAGATCGGGTCGAGATCGGGCATTGCCCAGGCAGCCAACGTGTGACCACCCTCATGGTAGGCAACCACTTTTCGCTCATGCTCGCTGATGACGCGACTCTTCCGCCGCGGACCGCCGATGACCCGGTCGACGGCCTCTTCGAGGGCTTCACCGGAGATCACCGTCTTATTCTCGCGGGCGGTCAGCAACGCCGCCTCGTTGAGGACATTCTCCAGATCGGCGCCGGACATACCGGGGGTACGTTTGGCCAGGCCATCGAGGTCGGCGTCGGGAGCGATCGGCTTACCCTTCGCGTGAACATTCAAGATGGCCTTACGCCCGGCCATATCGGGATTACCCACCGGAATCTGCCGGTCAAAGCGACCAGGGCGCAGCAACGCCGGGTCTAGGATGTCGGGACGGTTGGTCGCGGCGATCAAAATAACGCCGGACCGCTCGCCGAAGCCGTCCATCTCGACGAGCAACTGGTTCAGAGTCTGTTCGCGTTCGTCGTGACCGCCACCGAGCCCGGCGCCGCGCTGGCGTCCGACGGCATCGATCTCGTCGACGAAGATGATGCACGGACTATTGGCCTTAGCCTGCTCGAACAGGTCACGAACGCGCGATGCGCCAACGCCGACAAACATTTCGACGAAATCCGAACCGGAAATGGTGAAGAACGGCACGCCGGCCTCACCGGCGACGGCCCGCGCCAGCAACGTCTTACCCGTTCCCGGCGGCCCGTAGAGCAGCACACCCTTCGGGATATTCGCGCCGAGCGCCTGGTACCGCGACGGGTTCTGCAGGAAATCCTTGATCTCGTACAGCTCTTCGACTGCCTCGTCGGCACCGGCGACGTCGGCGAAGGTCGTCTTCGGCATGTCTTTGGTGAGCTGCTTGGCGCGTGATTTGCCGAAGCCCATCACGCCGCCCTTGCCACCACCCTGCATGCGGCTCATCACAAATATGAACAGACCGAGCAGCAGGAGCATCGGCAATAGGAAGACCAGCAACTGCCCGAAGATCGAATCCTGGCTCACATTCGTCTGATAGCCAGCGCCGGTCGCGTCGATGCGGTCGAAGACTTCACGCGCGCTCGCGGCCGGATACTGCGTGGTGATCTTGTCGGCTTTCTCGCCCTTGTTATTGACGACGGCCGGCTCTTTCAGGCTGATGCGCAGGCGCTGCTCTCGGTCGTCGATCTGCACGAATTCGACATTGCTCTTGGTGTTGAGCTGCGTGAGCGCGACATAGGTGTCGACTGTCTTGTATTCCCGGTTGGAGTCGCGCATCGCGCTCCAGCCCCAGATGGCCAAGATAATCAGGAGCACAATCGCCAGATTGCGGAAGACTGTCTTTCGATTCATTCGCGCTGGTGCGGCGCCCACGAGGTTCGTGAGACGCCATCGTCCTTCCCATTTACTTGCTCTTTAGGCTACTCGTAACGCCGCTGGGAATTCCCTGGAGGCCAGTCAGCTCACTCGCACGAGATCGCACAATCAGTTCGTATAACGCCGAGCACTGACCAATCGTTCCCTCCGATCAGTCGGTGTATACCGAGGGATTGAGGCGGCCGATGTAAGGGAGATCGCGGTAGCGCTCGGCATAGTCGAGGCCGTATCCGACGACGAACTCGTTGGGAATGTCAAAACCGATGTCGTTGACGTCGAGGGTCGCGCGTACGGCGTCGGGTTTGCGGAGCAGCGTGCAGATGTTGAGCGACCTCGGTGATCTGGTGGCCAGGTTCTTCAGCAGCCAGCTCAGGGTGAGGCCGGAGTCGATGATGTCTTCGACGATCAGCACGTCGCGGTCGGCGATGTCACGGTCGAGGTCTTTGAGGATGCGCACCACACCCGACGACGAGGTCGACGAGCCATAACTCGACACGGCCATGAATTCGAGTTGCGACGGAATCGGAAGTGCACGGGCGAAGTCGGTCATGAACATGATCGCGCCCTTGAGTACACCGATGAGCACCAGGTCATCGGGGGCGTCGCGGTAGCGGGCGGCCACCGACTCAGCCAGCTCCTTGGTCCGGTTACGAATTTGCTCTTCGGTGATCAGAATCGCTTCGATGTCGTCGCCGTACGGGTTCTCGTGGCTGCTCACGGTCCTTAGCTTGTCACGTCCGCATCGATGCGCGAAACGCGGCTTCTGCAACGGCTCGTTCAGCCTAGAAAATGGTTAGCAAACCATTCATCCGATCCCGCCTCGTCGGCTATCTCTATAGGAGATCTTTAGCTCTGCCCAACTCTCAGGAATCGAGCTTTATGAAACTTCTCGTCGCCATCGTCTGCACACTCACAATTATCACCGGGGCACATGTCGGCGCCGGTAGCGCCGAAGCAGCCGGAAACGGACCCGTCCACTACCGGATCTCCGCGGTCGGACACACCGTACGAATCACTGTGACCGACGGTTCGATTACCGTTTCGCGTCACTCGTTGTCATTGCGCAGCCGGGCCGGCAAGGAACGGTCACGCATCCCACTTACGTTCCAGCTCAACGGTATTCGCTATCGCCTGGCCGCAACCACCACCCCACGGTCGGCAATTTTGACACCGATCGTCGGCCGCTCCGTCCGACCGGCTGCGGCGAATGATGATCGCCTTGCCACCCCGCGCACCAGGGAGGAACGCGACCGGGTTGCGCTCGCGTTGTTCAACGAACAAGTCAGCGCCGCCATGACCGTCTCGTCGATCCTCGGCATGGCGCTGGGTGCCATCGTCGGCGGTGTCACCGGCTGCGTTCTAGGCCTGCCGATATTCGGTGTCGGCTGCATACCCGGATTCATCGGCGGCGTAACGGTCGGCTCGATCATCGGCACGCTCGCCGGTGGCGGTGGCGGTCTCATCGTCTTCGGCCTCCAATACTGGCGAACCATCAACTCGCCGTTCACGCCTCCCAAGACGGCGAACTGATTCTGGAACCGGTCCCCGTGGGTCGGGCAGATGCTCTTCGGGCGTTTGTCACGCTCGCGGGGACCGGTTCAGCTACTACCGCCCGATCCGATCAGTCGTCAGCATCCCGGCCCGCCGGACGACCACCAGCCGGTGAGTCTCGTTGCCCCCGATGGCAACTGGCCCCTGGCCACGCCACCGCATCACCAGTGCATCGGCCGCGTCGACGACACGTGCCGTCGGTTCGGTCGCCCCGACATCGGTCAGCCAGCGATGCAGCACCCGACGCCGAAGCGAAGGATGTTGCGCGGCAACGGTTTCCGCGCACAACACGCCATCGACCACACTGTCCGAATACGCTTGGGCCGCCAACTGCTCGAGGAGATCGACGTCATCGCGCAGGACGTCGGCGGTACGGGCCAACGCGGCGACCACGCCGCCGGACAGAACGTCATCGAGTACAGGAAGTACTTCCCGCCGGACCCGCACGCGCGTGAACCGCGGGTTGTCGTTATGCGGATCGCGGTGCGGCGTAAGGCCCCATTGCTGGCAGGCGGCGTGGGTCGTCGCTCGAGTGACGCCCAGTAGTGGACGTCCCCACGGAGCACGCCACCGAGCCATCCCCGCGATCGAGCGAGGGCCCGACCCTCGCGCGAGTCCGAGCAGCACCGTCTCGGCCTGGTCGTCGACGGTATGCCCGATCAACACCGACCTATCCCCGCGCGCCGCCTCCAGCGCACCGTACCGAGCATCGCGGGCGGCGGCCTCCAGACCGCCGGCGCCGTCGACGGTTACCGTCAGCACCTCCGCCGACGCGCCCAGATCCCGAGCGTATTGCGCTGCCGCGCAAGCAGTTTGGGAGGACCCTGGCTGCAACTGATGGTCAACGACCAGCGCGTGCACCGCCAGGCCCGCAGCGACCGCACCCGCGGTCAACGCTAGCGAATCCGGCCCGCCCGACAACGCGACACACACTCGCCGGTCGGGCAAATACTCAGCCGCGAAATCCGCGACCGCCTTTGTTACAGCACGCGTTTGATCCATTTGGCCGGTTCGTCGATCTCGTCGGGCAGCGGCATCGTCGACTCATTGGTCCAGATAGCGTTGAACGGTTCCATCCCGACGGTGCCGACGACCTCATCGACGAATGCCTTGCCACGGATGTACTGCGCCATCTTGGCATCCATTCCGATGAGCGCACGAATGATGCGCTGCACGGGATTTCGCGGTCCGGTGCGGCGGGCATCGAATGCCGCTCGGATCGACGCGACCGTCGGAACCTGCGCCGGACCGACAGCATCCATCACGTGATCGGCGTGACCTTCGAGCAGGGTGCCCAACATCATCATGCGGCTGAACGCCTCGTATTGTTCGGGGCTCTGCAACAACTGCATCGCACCGATCACGCCCTTCTCGCGAGGCTTGTCCGAGCGCAGCGCCGACGTTATCCGCGTGACGAGTTCGCTTGCGGTTTCACCACTTTCGCTCGTCAGGGTTGAGACGTTGTCGATCATGTACTGGCGCAACCACGGGTTGGCTGAGAACTGAACTCGGTGGGTCACCTCGTGCAAACACACCCAGAGCCGAAAGTCCGACGGCACCACCTTGAGGGCGCGTTCGACGGCGATGATGTTGGGAGTCACCAACATCAACACACCAGCATCACCGGTGTCGGGGTCGGGGGTGAACGGATCGTACTGACCGAGGATCGCTCCGGACAGGAATGCCAGTAAGCCACCGGCTTGTACACCACTGACCTTGCCCGCCACGGTTCCGCCGATCCCGGACTTACCGGGCCGCTTCGCCGACTCCGGCGCCTCGCCCGCTCCAAGCATCGACTGCATCGACTGGGCCGCGGCGTCGATCCACTGTCCACGTTCGAGAATCCGCGCCGCCGGCACACGCAGCCCGTCGGCCAGCTTGGTCACCTCCCGGACCGGGCCTTCGGCGCGGACCGCGGCGTCGGCGAGTTCGGCGCGCGCTTGTTCGGCCGTGTAGTCGGTGACGCGTGGGCCGGGACGAGCGAGGCGCCGGCCGGTCGTCGCCGCCAGTCTCCAGTCGATGCGATCACCGATACTCACCGTGGGGGTATCGGACTCGGGACTATTCACTTCGGTCATCGGCATCCACATTCTCGGAGGGCACCGGCCACCGCGTCGAGCGCCGGGCGGGCGTCGGCGGGCGAGGTGCCGTTGGACATCAACGCGAACGACAGCACTCGGCCGTCGACGGTCAACACTGTGCCTGTCAACGAACTGACGCCCGTCAATGTTCCGGTCTTCGCACGGACCCAGCCGGCCCCCTCGGTGAGCTTGGGGTCGAAACGGTCAGCGAGCGTGCCGGTTCCGCCCGCGATCGGCAAACCGTCGAGCATCGGTCGCAGCTTGGGCTGAGCAGTTCCAGCTGTGCCGGACATCAACTTGTCCAGCAACGCAGCCGGGACTCGATTCGCGTAGGACAGACCCGACGTGTCGTGCAGCGTCACACCGGTGAGGTCGAAGCCCTTGGTCTCCAGGGTCTGCCGGACGGCTTGCGCACCGCCTTCGAGCGACGCCTCACCGCCGGTAACCTGCGACAGTTCTATCGACAACGCTTCGGCGAGGACGTTGTCGCTGTAGCGCATCATGTCGTTGACCCGAGTGACCAGCGGCGCGGAGGTCACCTTCGCCACGACTTTCGCTCCAGCGTCGGCGGATTCGATCGTCACCTTGGAATCCACACCCAGTGCCTCGGCGAGCGCCTGGCCCGCGGTGATTGCCGGGTCGTCGACGCGCGGGGAGAACTCGTCGAGCGGTTTGATCCGCCCGGCGTCGGCCATCAGCGGTTCGATCGGCGTGATGTCGCCGCCAGCGATATCGCGGCGATCCCAGGTGGAGTCCATCGTCGGGCCGGTATATGCGCCGGTGTCCACGGCGACCGATGTCACGGTGATACCGGCATCGCGGATCTGCTTGGCCAGCGAAGCAATCCGAGGAGCATCGGTGAAGAACGTATCCGCGCCGGTCGGTTGCGACGACAACGTCGGGTCACCGGCACCGACCAGGATCACCTGGCCATCGGCCCCGGCCACCACCTTCGTCGTGAGGCGCTTGTCGTGCGGTACGCCCAACAGCACGGCTGCCGCGGTGAGGACTTTCGTATTCGACGCCGGGATGAGCGGCTGGTTGGGATTGCGCGACCACAGCGTGGTGCCGGTCAGTGGATCGGTCACCTCGCCGGTCAGCTTGCCCAATGCGGGGGCCGCGGCGACCTTGGCCAGCGCCCTGCGCACCCCCGACGGCGTCGGTTCGGGCGCATCGGGTGACACCGCGTGGATTGTCGGCGACGCGGCGATGAGCGCGGGCCGGGCGGGAGTGCCCGGCGGAATGTCGGGGCCGGCATTGAGCTGTCGCACAACCACGACCGAGGCCACCGCGATGATCGCCACGATGACTACGGACGTGAGGACCCACAACGTGATCCGAGTGCCTTTTCGAGCGCTCACACAACCTCCGCAATCTCGCACATGAGTCCAACAGTATCGTTGAGGCGATTCATACGCCCCGCCCACACATCGGCAGAGTAAGTAGGAGAACGACCGTGGCATTCGACGTCATCATCGAAATCCCCAAAGGCGCACGTAATAAGTACGAGGTTGACCACGA
The DNA here is from genome assembly GCF_000241305.1 of Gordonia effusa NBRC 100432. Taxonomy (GTDB): domain Bacteria; phylum Actinomycetota; class Actinomycetes; order Mycobacteriales; family Mycobacteriaceae; genus Gordonia; species Gordonia effusa. Next base: position 24,334 of record NZ_BAEH01000076.1, on the reverse strand, counting down.
AACCGGTCGCGTTTTTCTCGACCGCTACCTGTACACCGCCTTCGGATATCCCGCTGACTACGGCTTTATCGACAACACCCTCGGCGAGGACGGCGACCCGCTCGACGCGCTGGTCCTGCTGCCCGAGTCGGTCTACCCCGGTGTGACCGTCAAGGCACGCGCGGTCGGCATGTACACCATGACCGACGAAGCCGGCGGCGACGACAAACTGCTGTGCGTTCCGGCCAAGGACGTCCGTTGGGATCACATCCAGGACATCTCCGACGTCAGCGAATTCGAGCTCAAGGCGATCAGCCACTTCTTCGAGCACTACAAGGACCTCGAGCCGGGTAAAGAGGTCACCCCGGGCGGCTGGGTCGGCAAAGAGCAGGCCGAGAAGGTACTGGCCGAGGCCATCGAGCGGCTGAAGACCCAGGGCCACTAGCCCCCACCTTTTCCGCAAACCCCACCTTTTCCGCAAACCCCACTCGCGCGGACGTTCCCGACCCGTTTTTCGAGTCGGGAACGTCCTGCCGGGTGGGGTTTGCTGGCGGGCCGAGCGGGCCGAGCGAGCGGGCCGGAGCGCTAGTCCAGCATCTCCTCGGCTTCCGCCGCGCTCTCCTTCGCGTGACGCAGCGGCAGCTCCTTCCACGTCACCGTCGCGAGCACCGCCAGCAGCGATGTGATCGACACGATCAGGAACACGTAGTCCATCGAATCGGCGAAACCGTCTTTGATCGGGTTGGCGATCGCGTCGGGCAGTTTCTCGATGATCGACGTGTCATCCATAACGCTGCTGGTGTCACCACCGCCCTGCCCCTGGGCCTTGGCGAGGAGCGCCTTTCCGAACGCCTGCACCTGCGGGTCGGGGCTCTGCGCCGCCTGCACCACGGCGGCTCGAAACTCAGGCGTCGACGCCGCCTCGGTGGTCGACGTCGCGATATTGGGTCCCATCGTCGAGAACAGCAGCGAGAAGAACACCGCAACGCCGAGCGTGCCGCCCATCTGCCGGAAGAAGGTCGCGGTACCCGTCGACATTCCCATGTCACGCGGCGGCAGGATGTTCTGCATCGCGAGCGTGATCGGCTGCATCAGGTTGCCCAGACCGAAACCAAGACCGAACGCGGCCAGCATCACCAACCCGGTCGACGTCGCATTGCTGACCAGATGCAGCAGGAAGGTCATCGCGGTAATCATGATCGACCCGAGGATGGTGAAGACCTTGTAGCGCCCGGTCCGCGAGATCATCTGTCCCGACGCCACCGAACCGATCATCAGTCCGAGCACCATCGGCAACATCTGCAAACCGGCCACCATCGGCGACGACCCGCGCAATACCTGGAAATACTGCGGCAGCATCGAAATGCCGCCGAACATCACCATGCCGACAATCACTGACACAACGATGCCCTGCGCGAACACTCGGTTCTTAAATACTCGCAGCGGGATCAGTGCGTCGTCGCCCATCCGGTGTTCGACGGCGACAAAGGCGGCGACGCCGACCGCTCCGATGACGTAACAAAGCCACGACGTCCCCGACGTCCAGCCCCACTTGTAACCCTGCTCGGCGACGATCAGCAGCGGCGCGACCGCGACGGCGAGCGCTGCCGCACCCCAATAGTCGGTGCGTTGACTCTTGTTCTTCTCCTGGTTGTAGTTCAGCACCCGGTACACAACGAAGAGCGCCACGATGCCGATCGGCACGTTGACCAGGAACACCCAGCGCCAGCCCGATACCCACAGGATCGACGCCTGGCCGGCGAATAGCCCACCGAGCACCGGCCCGAGGACACTCGACGTTCCGAATACGGCCAGGAAGTAGCCCTGGTACTTGGCGCGTTCACGTGGCGGCACGATATCGCCAATTGTGGTGAGCGCCAACGTAAATAGGCCACCGGCGCCGAGTCCCTGCAGCGCGCGGAATGCCGCGAGCTGATACATCGACGTCGCCAGACTGCACAGCAGCGACCCGACGATAAAGATCGAGATGGCCACCATGAAGAACGGCTTACGGCCGTAGATGTCGGAGAGTTTGCCGTAGAGCGGTGTGACGATGGTCGAGGTCACCAGGTACGCGGTGGTGACCCACGCCTGCATCGAGTAGCCCTGGAGGTCGTCGGCGATGGTGCGGATCGCCGTCGAAACGATCGTCTGATCCAGCGCGGCGAGGAACATACCCATCATCAGCCCGCCCAGGATGGTGAGGATCTGACGATGTGTCAGACCCGCTCCCGCCTGTTCGGTCGTAGTCGACGATTCAGTTGTCATGTGGCACTTCCCTTTTCAATGCTGACAAATTCTTCCGCGGCGTCAACGAACCGCGTGAGTAGAGCGACGAGGGTTTCCAACTCGGCGCCGGTCCAGCCGTCAAGCAACGTGTACAACCGCGAACGGCGATGGGCGCGAACCTCTTCCGCACGTGCCATCCCCGCTTCGGTGGCGACCAGCAACGTGGCCCGGCCATCGTCGGGGTCGGCTTCTCGGCGGATATAGCCCAGCTCGACCAGCGAGGCGACATGCCGACTGACCGTCGACGGATCGGTGACCATGATTTCGGCGAGACGACTCGTTCGCATCGGTGCACCCGCGAGATGAAATAGACATTTGTAGGCGGCCGTTTCCAGAGCGCCATCCTCGGTGCGCAGCGTCATCTGCGCGGCGCGCTCCCGGAGCCGGACATATTTCGACAGCACGCCGAATAACTCGTCAATGGTGGCGTCATCGAGGTTCTGCACCGCATCCTCCTCGACACGTAGTTGCTTGGGGTCCCCAACTAGTTGGCGTCCGCAAGTATGCGCCGAGATTGACCGCCATACAACTGGGATAATCTGCCCAGAACACGCCAAAGCCGCCCCGGAGTCGGGCTCCGAGGCGGCTCTGCGGGATACGCGGCTAGGCCGCCGACCTCGCGAACAGCGGTAACACTTGCTCGCGGACGCGCGAAGCGGTCGGCGATCCGTCGATCGGAGTGATGATCACCGCATCGGCGACTTCAGCCGCGTAGATATCTCGAATAAGGGTGTAGAGGCCGTGCACGGTCCCCACGTAACGCACTGTCTCCTCGTCACCGGTGGCGACGCCGGCCGACGCTCGCGCCGAATCGGCGATCGGCGCGATGGCGGCTTGTACTTCCAGCGCGACGACGTAGTTGGCCTGATCCCGAACACCGGCGCGCAGTACCGAACGCGACCGCTGAGCGTCGCGCAAATTGGCCTGCCGCACGACGATGCCAAACGTATTGGCCACCTCGTCGCCAGCGAGTGCGACCTGCAACCGCGGCCGCCCGACGGTGACGGCGCCCGGCACTGGAGCGGTGAGTGTTGCGGTCATGCGAGGGGTCCTTTCACGTCGTCGGTTCGAAGGTCGATGTCGGTCAGCCAGTCGGCGCGGCCGATGAGGACGGCACCGTCGCGGCCCGGAGGCAATGCCTCAGCTCCACAGATCACATAGTCGATACCGTGCGACACAGTCGAAAATGGCTGGCGCGCAATAATTTCAGTCGCATCGACGCCGACACGCGCGCCATATCGGTGGATATGATTGGTCAACGCGATGACCGAGGCGACGTCGGCGGCACCGGTGATCACCACCGTCGAGACTCCACCGGCCCGCAACTGGGACGTCAACTCGTCGACACTGCCGAGGCTATCTGCCGCACAGTGCACGACACGTCCGAATTCCCCGCCGATCAGTGTGAGGGCGGTCCGGGCGTCGGCACGACTATCCGCGGCCAGCACCACGTCGTCGATACGTCCCCGCACCGCGGTACGAATGGGTTCGCGGTCGACGCCGGTCAGCGCGCGGGTTGTCGGAACGCCTGTTGTGGGTCGATTCAGAACTGCGATGCTCATCGATATTTCCTCCAGGGTTGCCGTGCGAATGAAGGGGATCGGCCCCCTAGTGGCATCCGCCTGGCCGGGTCGTCACCCGGAGCACCCCGCCGCTGCGACGTCTCGTCGCGCTGTTCGCCTTGGAGGGTTGCCGACCAGCAAGCCGGGGCTTTTCCCACCGAATCGGCGGGTTGCTGGTACTCGTGACCTTGCCAGCCACTATGCCTACTTCTTCCTTCGTGCGCGAGAGTTGCGATCATGGTGAATGTAAGGGCACCCAAACTAATTCTGTACGGTTGTCTCGTGCCCGACATCTCGACATTCGTTCTGTCCCGCCCGGACCACAGCATTACCGCAGCAGGAGTGGGCCGCGCGTTTCCCAACGCCGCCGACGCCGCAGCCGCCGCACGCGAGGGCATCGTCGTCGTCGGGGCTATCGGATTCGATACCACCGCTCCCGCCGCGCTGTTCAGCCCACAATCGGTGAGTCGAAGTGGGGGTCCCATCCCCGCGTCGACGCCGCCAGAGCGGGCCATCACCACCCTCGCTACGACGCCACAACCCGAAGTCCACCGCGATCGGGTCGCAGCTGCCGTCGACCTGATCAATGCCGGCGAAGCAGAGAAAATTGTCCTGGCCCGATCGGTGACACTGCGCTCGGAGACGCCACTCGATCCGTCGGAACTGCTCGCCAACTTCGCCGCCGGAAACCCGGACGGCAACGCGTTCGGCGTCGACCTATCGGCATGTGGCGATGCCGACTTCGACGGCACCTGGTTACTCGGTTCATCACCAGAGTTGTTGATACGCAAGCAAGGCCGCACGGTTACCTGCCATCCCTACGCGGGATCTATTCCACGCCAACAAGATCCGGTCGCCGACACCACAGCCGGCCAGCGACTACTCGAGTCGCCGAAGGATCTGGCCGAACACGCCTTCGTCGTCGACTATCTGCGTGACGCGCTCACCCCACTCTGCTCCGAACTCGACGCATCGCATACGCCAAACCTGTTATCCACCAATGAGATATGGCATTTGTCGACGCCGATCACGGGCACCCTGCGCGATGAGAACACCACGGCACTCGACCTCGCCCTTGCTCTCACTCCGACACCCGCCGTTGGCGGCACCCCGAAGGATTCCGCGACCTCGATCATCGCCAAACTTGAAGAGCCACGCGGTTTTTACGCCGGGGCGGTCGGCTGGTGCGACGAAAACGGTGACGGCGAGTGGATGGTATCCATCCGGTGTCTGCAACTAGCCGCCGATCGCGTCACGATCCGCACCTGGGCCGGCGGCGGCATAGTCGCTGCCTCCGAGCCACAAGCCGAACTCGACGAAACCACCGCGAAGCTGCGAACCGTGTTGCGCGCCTTGGGCGCCCAACCGGCGCCGCACGGTGACGGTCAGCCCAGCGCCTGATCCAGGTCGCCGAGCAAGTCGTCGACTCCTTCCAGGCCAACCGATAACCGGACCGCGGAGTCGGTCAGTCCGATCGACGCCCGACCCTCGGGTCCCATCGCGCGATGCGTGGTGGTGGCCGGGTGGGTGATCAACGACTTGGCGTCGCCGAGGTTGTTGGAGATGTCAACGATCCGCAGTCCGTTGAGCACCTCGAACGCACGTTCTTTGCCGCCGACGCCAGCACGATCGTTGAGTTCGAACGTGATCACGGTGCCGCCGCCAGCCATCTGCCGCTTGGCCAGTTCATATTGCGGATGTGATTGCAGGAAGGGGTATTTCACCCATCGCACGCGAGAATCGTTCTCCAGGAACTGGGCGATACGCAACGCCGATGCCACCGAAGCATCAACGCGCAAGCGCATCGTCTCCAGCCCCTTGACTAGCGTCCACGCGTTGAACGGGCTCAGCGCGGGACCGGTGTGACGCATCAGCTGTTGGACCGGGCCACTGATGAACTCTTCGTCGCCGAGAATCGCACCACCCATCACCCGTCCCTGACCGTCGATATGTTTGGTGCCGGAGTAGACGATGACGTCGGCGCCCAGGTCCATTCCCCGCTGCAGCAACGGGGTGGCAAAGACGTTGTCCAGCACCACTTTTGCGCCAGCCTGATGCGCCAGTTCGGTAACCGCGGCGATGTCGACCAGGGTCTGCATCGGATTTGACGGTGTCTCGAAGAACACCGCCGTCGTCGGGACCGACAGCGCCTGCTCCCACTGCGCCATGTCTTCGCCGTCGACGAAGACGGTCTCGACGCCCCAGCGCGGCAGGATCTCGTTGCACACCACAAAACAGGAGCCGAACAGGCTGCGGGCGGCGACGAGACGATCGCCGGCCTTCAGCAGTGCGCCCAACGCGACGAATACCGCGGCCATACCGCTCGCGGTGGCGAAACAAGCTTCCGCACCGTCAAGCAGCCGCAGGCGTTCCTGGAACATCGCGACGGTCGGGTTGCCGTACCGGGAGTAGACGAAACGCTCGTCCTCACCGGTAAAGGCACGCTCGGCGGCCTCGGCTGAATCGAAGACATAACCGCTGTTCAGGTACAACGCCTCGGAAGTCTCGAAAAAACCCGACCGCGCCAGACCCCCGCGCACCCCGATCGTTTCCGGGGATACGTCGTCGGGCAGTTCGTTGAAGATATTCACGACTGCCCACCGATCGACGCCCGGAAACCTGCGAAGATTATTGCCAGGGTTGGACTTTCACCTTGCGAGGTCTCGATACGGGGCCGTCGCTTCGCTCCCTGGCCCCTACTCGACCATCCAGAAAAACTCACGACTGCCACTCCAATACCGAGTGGAGGCCAGCCGCTCGCCAACTACCCCAAACCTCAACCGAACTCACGACTGCCTCCAGGGAAGATTGGCGGCGCGCCAGCCGACCGATCCGCGGTGATCGTTATCGTCGAGACCCCCCTCGAATCCATCAACGATGTTGTACGACTTGGTAATTCCGGCGGCTGCGGCAGCTTGCGCCGCCCCGATCGAGCGGTGGCCGGAGCGGCAGATGAACAACACCTCGTTGTTCTCGGTGACACCCGCCTCGCGCAGTTGCTCGACGAAACTCGTATTCGGCTGGCCGTCCGGGAAATTCACCCATTCGACGAATACTGTCGCCTTACCAAGAATCTCGAGGTCTGGCACACCGACGAAATTCCACTCCGCTTGGGTACGACAATCGACCAGCACGGCGTTGGGATTGGTCTCGAGCTGCTTCCATGCCTGCTCGGGGGACACATCGCCTGCGTAGGTCATTTGCATACCTTCCACTCATCGCCTTCACGTACCACCGTTGTCGGTGTCACGGTCTTTGCGTCGGAGCCCTTGTTTTCGAAATGCCAGTGCACCTGGGCGGTCGCCCGGTTTCCGTCGATCATTACGTCAGCGATCTCCGGAATCAAGATTTTGCCGAAGGTTTCGCGCGAACGCCGATTCTCCTCGACGAATACCTGCTCGGTCGGGAAGTCCGCGGCGTCCACCACGTCGGCACACATCGTCGAGCGGTATTTCGCGTAGTCGAGGCTATTTCGCGCGGTATAGCTGTCGTTGATCGCATACTGGACCTGCGCGGAGTCGGATACTCGGTCATCGCTCGGCCGCAAAACGTTGGACAGCAAGACCCCACCGACGGCCAGCACAATAACAATGACGGCAGCCGCGAACGGCCAAATATTGCCCGTGCGTGGAGACTGGTCATCAGCGGTTTGCGCCATGCGGCCAAGCTTATCGAGCTATACCAAGTCACCTGCACGCGGTAACCCGTGGGCACGATTAGGTGAGGTAAGCCTCACACTGAATTTTCTCTAGGCGACGCAAACGCCTAACGTAGAGGTGTTCGCGAAACAAATCGCAGGATAACGACCCGAAAGTACACCCACTCCTATGAGCGACTCCAGCCGTCCGTTACGCGTGGCCATCGTCGGAGCCGGCCCCGCCGGAATCTATGCCGCCGACGCGTTGATGAAACACGATTCATTGGCCGACCGCGGTGTGAGCATCGACCTTTACGAACGCATGCCTGCCCCGTTCGGTCTGATCCGCTACGGCGTCGCCCCTGATCATCCGCGTATCAAGGGCATCATCACCGCCCTGCACAAGGTCCTCGACAAGCCGCAGGTCCGGCTGCTCGGCAATGTCGACTACGGCACCGACATCACCCTCGAAGAACTTCATGACCACTACGAGGCAGTGATCTTCTCCACCGGAGCCACCGACGACCGCGTACTGGACATCCCCGGCGTCGACCTCGACGGTAGCTACGGTGCCGCGCAATTCGTCGCCTGGTACGACGGCCATCCGGATTTCCCGCGTACCTGGCCGCTGGAGCATGAGAAGGTCGCTGTGATCGGCGTCGGCAACGTCGCACTCGACGTCGCACGCGTGCTCGCCAAGACCGGCGATGAACTGCTCCCGACCGAGATCCCGGCAAATGTGTACGAGGGCCTGAAGGCCAACAAGGCCGTCGAGGTGCACGTCTTCGGTCGACGTGGGCCGGCACAGGCCAAGTTCACCCCGCTGGAACTCAAGGAACTCGACCACTCGCCGACGATCGAGGTCATCGTCAATCCCGAAGATATCGAATACGACGAAGGTTCGGCTGTCGCACGACGCAGCTCGAAGATCACCGACCAGGTCGCCACGATCATCGAGAACTACGCGATCCGCGAGCCGAAGACCGGCGCGATTCACAAACTCTTCCTGCACTTCTTCGAGAACCCGACCGAAATCCTCGGCGAAGACGGCAAAGTTGTCGGACTCCGTACCGAGCGGACCGAACTCGACGGCACCGGCAATGTGCGCTCAACCGGCAAGACCACCGATTGGGAGCTGGGAGCGGTCTACCGGGCCGTCGGCTACCTGTCGGACAATTTGCCGCGGATTCCGTTCGACCAGCAGGCCGGCGTTATCCCAAACGAGGCTGGCCGCATCTTCGACGAGGGCAAACACCTGACCGGCATGTACGCGACCGGTTGGATCAAGCGCGGCCCGGTCGGACTCATCGGCCACACCAAGGGCGATGCGAACGAAACTGTTCAGTGCGTTGTCGACGACCTGGCCAACGGCGGCCTGCTCGATCCGGCCAACCCGTCCGAGGACGCCGTCATCGCGCTCCTGGAGAGCAAGGGCGTTCCGTTCACCACGTGGGACGGCTGGTACCGGCTCGATGAACACGAGCGCAAACTCGGTGAGGCTCAGGGCCGCGAGCGCGTGAAAGTCGTTGAGCGCGAAGAGATGTTGGCGGCGTCGGAGCCGGGCAAGGTCCAGAAGGGCTAACGCAAACCCCACACAAACAGACATCCCCGACAGCGATTCGCTGTCGGGGATGTCTGTTTATATCGGGTTTGCGGAGGGTGGCTCCTACTTGCCCGGACGCTGAATGTCGCTGCGCCAGTAACCGAAGTTGTCGAGCACGTTGTCGATGGTGGCACCCCAGGTGTAACCACTGATCGACGTCGGGATGCAGCCGAACCAACGGGTCTCGATCGGACGCTGCCAGCGCTTGGTCTTGGTGTTGTACGTCGACATCGACTGACCGGGCTTGATCGACTTGGCGAAGCGGGTGGCTCCGTTGATCTCTTGGAGCGTCACGTTGTACATCGTCGAGCCGCCGACGTTGACGACCGTCATCCAGCGATACTGGTACCAGAAGTTATTCCAGGGCTGTCCGGGCTGTCCGAAGTGGCATTCCACTCCACCGCGGATTTGCAGCTCGCCGGGCGTTGCCGCGACAGCCTGACCGGTGCCCGCAAGCATGCCAACGGCCAATGCCACCGCCGCCAGCACCGCGACGACCATTCTCTTGATTGTTGCGACCATGTCGAAATTTCCTTCCGATAGAACGAGGTGGAGCTAACTGAGTTCCCCGACCAAGAGGTCCTGTTGCTATTGGTACATCTGCGTGTTCCTGGTTGCATTATCGGTAGAAGCTAACTCGATCGTTACACGACTCTGGGAATTTGTTGTGCGAAAGAGACCGGATGAGCCCTCAGGTAAGGTAAACCTTTGTGTCTACCCGTGGCGTGCGCCGAATAGCCGGGATTGGGGTATTACTGCTGGTCCTGGCGCTGGCCCTGATAGCGTCAGTCGCGATCGGAAATCGGTTTCTGGCCCCCGGATTCGTCTGGCATACGCTCACCGATCACCCGTCACTCGTTTGGGATTCGATTGTCGGCAATCCTCTGCCGCGGGGGTATACCGAGGCTGAAGGAATAGTCATCGGCCATCGACTACCGCGAACTCTGCTGGGGTTGGTCGTCGGCCTGGCGATCGGCGCGGCCGGCGCGCTGACCCAGGGACATACCCGTAATCCGCTCGCCGATCCAGGCATCCTCGGCGTCAACGCCGGAGCGGCGTGCGCCGTGGTACTGGGCGTCTTCACGCTCGGTATTTCGACCCCGCTGGCCTTCATGGGCTTCGGGATGCTCGGAGCGGTGATCGCCGCCGTGGTGGTTTTCGGTCTGGCATCGCTGTCGGGCGCCAGTCCGCTCACGCTGGTCCTCGCCGGGACCGGTGTCTCGGCGCTATTGATGGCGATTTCGTCGGGCATCGTGTTATCCGACGGCGCCAGCCTCGACACCTGGCGGTTCTGGAATGTGGGTTCGACGGCCGGCCGTAGCTTCGACGTTTTCCGGGCCAGCGTGCCATTTATCGTATTCGGCCTGGTAATAGCACTGGCCAGTGGCTTCTTCCTCAACTTGCTGAGTCTCGGCGACGATATGTCCAAGTCGCTCGGCGGCCGAGTGGTATTGATTCGTGTGGCCGGCGTCGCGGCGATCACGTTGCTGATCGGCGCGGCAACGGCGGCCTGCGGACCGATCGTCTTCCTCGGCCTTGTCGTCCCACATATCGCTAGGGCCTTCACCGGTCCCGATTATCGGTGGGTGATTCCCTATTCGGCTCTGCTTGGTGCCATTTTGATGTTGGTCGCTGATGTCATCGGGCGCGTCATCGCCCGACCCGAAGACGTTCAAGTCGCTGTCGTACTCGCGATGATCGGCGCGCCCTTCCTCATCGCGATGGTCCGTCGACAGAAACTGGCCACGGTATGACTCAAACACGTACTCCACAGCTTCCCCCATCGATCCACGCGACCCGACAGATCCGCCGGATCGGCGGCACATCTTGGGTGGTTCGCCCGCGTGCCGTCGTCACCGGACTGGCGCTTTTGCTGGCCTGCGTCGTTCTGTTCATCGTCGGGATCAAGATCAACGAGTATCCACTGAGTTTCCTCGACGTCGGGCGCATCCTGCTCGGCGGTGGTCGGCGTGCGGAGAATTTCGTCGTGTTCGACGCGGCGCTACCGCGCGAGTTGGTCGCTCTCCTAGTCGGATTCGGTCTGGCACTCTCGGGTGCGCTCACCCAGACTCTCACTCGAAATCCGTTGGCAACCCCCGATATTCTCGGCATCACCGCGGGAGCGGGTGCCGCCGCGGTGCTGGCGATCGCGTTCAGTACCAGTTGGGGAGCGTGGCTGGCCGATGTCGGAACGCCGATCGCCGCACTCATCGGTGGCCTTGCTACCGCAGCCGCGATGTATGTCCTCGCCTGGCCGGGCCGCTCCCAGAACGGCGGACTCGATCCGTTCCGGATCGTGCTCGTCGGCGTTGGCATCACGTGGCTACTACAAGCCCTCACCAGCTATCTATTGACTCGCGCCAGTGTCACCGACGTCGCCGAGGCACAACACTGGCTGGTCGGCTCGGTATCACAGGCGGTGTGGGCCGACGTATGGCCCGCGCTGATCGCGGTGGTCATCGGCATCGGTGTGGTCTCCTCGCTGTCGTCCACCATCGGCGTTTACAGCCTGGGCACCGACGTCGCCCGGGGACTCGGGGTAGCGACCAACAGAACAACGGCGATTATCCTGCTGACGGCCGTAGTGGTTGCGGCACTGAGTGTTTCGGCCGCCGGGCCGATCGCCTTCGTCGCACTGCTCGCGCCGCAGGTGACGATGCGTCTCGCCGGCACCGCGACCCCGGGACCGATCATCTCCGGACTGACCGGCTCGGTGCTGGTCTTGGCCGCAGACCTCTTGTGCCGCACCGTACTTCCCAGCGGCCTCCCCGTCGGCATCGTCACCGCTGCCCTCGGCGGCCCCTTCCTCGTCTATCTGATGATCCGTATGTCCAGGAGGACGATCACGTGACAACTACCGACAAGTCGACGTCCACCGAGTTCGTTTCGAGCGAGAATCGGCATCAAAACCGCTTAGCCGCAACCGGTCTCACCGTCGGATACGACGGCCCGCCGATCATCGCCGACCTCGACATCGCCATCGCCGACCGGGCGATAACCTCCGTGATCGGCCCCAACGGCTGTGGAAAGTCGACGTTGCTGCGCACCCTGGCCCGCCTGTTGCGTCCAACGGCCGGCACGGTGTGGCTCGACGGCGCCGACATCACCACCATCAAGCCGCGTGAGGTTGCCCGAACATTGGGGTTGCTCCCGCAGAATCCCATTGCGCCAGATGGGCTTACGGTATTCGATCTGGTCGCACGGGGCCGCCATCCGCACCAACACTGGTACCAGCAGGCTTCGGCGCAAGACGAACGCGCGATCACCAACGCACTGCATTTGACCGATACCCTCGACCTCGCCGACCGCCCAGTGGGAGCGCTATCCGGCGGCCAACGTCAACGCGTGTGGATCGCGTTGACACTCGCGCAGGAGACCGATCTGCTGCTGCTCGACGAGCCGACCACCTTCCTCGACCTCGCCCACTCGGTGGAAGTTCTCGACCTCGTCGAGACGTTGCGCACCGAACACGGCAAGACCGTCGTCATGGTCCTGCACGACCTGAATCTTGCCGCGCGCTACAGTGATTCACTTTTCGTGATGCGTTCCGGCGAGATCGTCGCACACGGCGCGCCGGCCGACGTGCTTACTACCGAGCTGCTCAGCGACGCGTTCGGACTGCGCTCACAGATCATCGAGGATCCGGTCTCGGGCGGGCCTTTGATCGTCCCGGTCGGCTCGCGACGCTAGTAGTAGAACGCCGCGCTCAGCCAAATACCCGAAGCAACCAATGCCCCGAGCAATTCGATCAGCATGCTGGTCGCGACAGCCTTGAGCGCTGCCACCGCACCTTGCCAGCCATGCGAGAATGTTCGATTTCGAATTAGCTCAGATACGTACGCGCCCAACACAAATCCGAGAAATAGGCCGATAACCGGTATCACGAAGAAGCCGATAATTCCGACGATGCCGCCGACGATAATGGTCGTATTCGGCACGCCAGCGGCTTTCAGTCCGCGACCGGCGACGAGATACTTAACCACTTCCCCGGCCACCATCACCACGGCGGCCACCGCGAACACCGCCCACGCCGAGCCACCGACGATGATGGCCCACACCAAGATTGACGCCCCGACGAGTAACGTGCCCGGCAGGATTGGCAGCACGATGCCGACAAGTCCGACACAAATCGCCAGCGCGACGAGCAACTCCCCGTATAAAGGCATCTGCCAGTTCAGGTTTCGCTAGCGCGGACCGGCGGCGGGTGGCGCCGGCCGGCGCGGTCCCGACGGCCCCGGCGAGGCTTGCGCACCGCCATTGGGACCTCGTCCGGCCGGGCCTGCGGGCGGACCGGGCCGATGCGGCTGCACCATCGGGGATCGACCATTCGGGGGTGGCATATTCGGCGGGGGCATATTCGGTGGCGGCCCCACTGGACGCTGCTGACTGGGCTGGACCGAATTACGCTGGGGCGCACCGGGTCCAGCGGGTCGGGGTCCGGGATTCGGGGGTCCGGGATTCGGGGAGCCGGGGTTCGGCGGTCCGCCCTGCGGCGGTCGGCGCTGTACAGCCGGTCCTGGTTGCACTGCGGGCTGTGGTTGAGCGGCGGGCTGCCGCTCCACTGGGGGCTGCTGAGCCGGCGCCACCACCGACTCCTCGGCTGGCACCTCTGCGGCACCTGGGCCTTCTCCGTCGGCGGTACTCACCGGATTCACCAGCGATGCGGCTGCGACCGCCCGCTTACGGGCGGCGGCGACGTCGTCGGCGGTGGCAGTCACCACCCCCATCCGGCGTCGGTGGAAACTCTCTGGCTTTCCGAAGAGTCGGATATCGGTCTCCGGAATCGCCAGTGCCGCAGCAACATTCGTGAAGCCGATCCCCTTCTCGTCGAGCTGCCCGTAAATCACCGCTGACGCACCCGGCGACGCCAAGGTCACATCCACCGGCAACCCGAGGATCGCCCGCGCGTGCATCTCGAACTCGGAAAGTCGTTGGGTGGCAAGGGTTACCAAGCCGGTGTCGTGCGGCCGGGGGCTGACTTCGGAGAAGTAGACGTCGTCGCCCTTGACGAATAGCTCGACGCCGAAGATGCCCCGGCCGCCGAGTTTGCCGTCACCCAGCGCGGTCGCGATACGCGCCGCGATCGAGGTCGCGGCGCCGAGCGCGAACGAGCTCATCTCATGCGGCTGCCAGCTCTCCACATAATCGCCGCCGACCTGGAAATGCCCAATGGGCGCGCAGAAATGTGTTGCGAGCTTGCCGGTCTGCGGATCTACCGCGCGGACGGTGAGAAGCGTTATCTCGTAATCGAATTCGATATATCCCTCGACGATCAGTCGGGTGTTGGCGACGCGCGCTCCCGTCGTCGCCGTTTCCCACGCCGCGGTCACTTCGTCGGCGCTGCGAACGACGCTCTGTCCCTTACCCGACGATGACATCACCGGCTTCACTACGCAGGGGAATCCGATCTCTGCCGCCGCCTCGGTGAGTTCTTCGAGAGAATCGACGAACAGATAGGGCGACACCGGCAATCCGAGCTCTTCGTCGGCCAGGCGTCGAATACCTTCTCGGTTCATCGTGGTGACGACGGCGTGCGCGGTCGGAATAACCTCGGCGAGGCCGCGTCGCTCGACGTCGACCAGCGCTTCGGTGGCGATCGCCTCGATCTCGGGGACCACGAAGTCGGGCGTAAATTTTTCGATGACATCGATGACGGCGGCGGGATCGGTCATGTCGATGACGGCGCTATGATGTGCCACCTGCTGGGCTGGTGCGTCGGCGTAGCGGTCAACGGCGATTACTTCGACGCCGAGCCGCTGGAAGGCGATAGCGACCTCTTTGCCGAGCTCCCCGGAGCCAAGCAGCAAGACCTTGGTAGCTGCGGGAGTCAGCGGTGTTCCGAGCACAGCGGGCGGCGTAGCGTCGCGGCGGGGTGCGGTCATTCCTCGATCCTACTGGCCGCGATGCCGCCGCTGGTCGAGCCATCCCACCGCTAATCGAGTGCCCGGCGAGGTAGCGAAGCGAGACCGACGACTCACCAGCGACGTTGGCTCACGTGGGCTCGATACGGGCGCGTCTCGCTAGCGCTCGTCGAGCCCACTCGACCATCCACAAACAGACGTCTAGCCAACGCTCATCTAGCCCACTCGACCAACCACAAACAGACGTCTAGCCAACGCTCATCTAGCCCACTCGACCATCCACATTCACCGCTGGTCGAGCCGTCTCACCGTCGGCCGAGCCTCCTCCGCCGCTGGTCGAGTGCCCGGCGAGGCGCCAGCCGAGCGGGGTGTATCGAGACCACGCAACACCGCTTATCAGCCGACGTCGGTCGCGCTATCCGGTCAACGCATCGACATAACACCAGCGCCAGTTCTCACCGGGTTCTGCCGAACGCATGACCGGATGACCGGTCTCCTCAAAATGGGCGGTGGCATGACGTCGTGGACTCGAATCGCAGCAACCGGTGTACCCGCAACTGAGGCACCGACGAAGGTGCGCCCAGTGATGTTCGCCGATCGCGACACAACCGGCACACTCCAATGCGCCGGCTACCGGGTCTTCGGCAACGTCGGCACCGATGGTCCCGAGGTGCTCGCATGGCGCGGTTGGCACCTCCGACGTCGGGGAACTGCCTGCCGATGAACGTTTGAAGAAAGCCACCACCCCATTTTGTCACCAGTCGATGGCATACTGCGACCCGCGGGGGCCAGCGATGCCATAGGGTTGCCCGGTGGAATTCGGGATTTTGATCGCCGTCGTCGTCGCATTGTCGGTCGCGGCAGTGGCGCGACGTTATGAATGGCCCGCGCCATTGATCCTGGTCGGCGTCGGATTGGCGATCGGCTGGATTCCGCGGATGCCAGAGATCGATCTGCACCCCGAAGCCGTGCTGTTTCTCATCCTGCCGCCCCTGCTCTACTCGGCGGCAATTGACAGCAGTTATCACGCCATTCGCGACAGTCGCCGCGGAATCCTGATGCTCGCGCTCGGCCTGCCCGTCTTCACGACGCTGGCGGTCGGGTATGTGGCGCACCTCCTGTTGCCGCAACTGCCGTTGGCGGCTGCATTCGTGCTCGGCGCCGTCGTCGCGCCGCCCGACGCGGTGTCAGCACAGGCGATCGGCCGCCAAGTAGGTCTGCCCCGACGCATCATGACGCTGCTCGGCGGCGAGAGCTTGCTCAACGACGCCACCGCCCTCACCTTGCTGCGGGTGGCGCTGGCCGCCGCGATCGGCGAGACGACGTCGGCCGGACGCGGAGTTCTGATGTTCTTGGTCGCCGCTATCGGCGGTACCGCCCTCGGATTGGTTGTCGGGTATTTCATCAGTTGGGTCCGCAGTCGGCTCGTCGACCCGCCCCTGGAATCGGCGGTCGGCTTCGCGGTTCCGTTTGCCACCTACTTCATCGCCGAAGAATTGCATTCATCCGGCGTGATCGCGGTAGTGGTCGCCGGCTTGTTCCTCGGTCAGCGATCGGCTCGCGACAGCTACGCCACTCGGTTGCAAGACAACGGTATTCGGAAATCGGTCGATGTCGGGCTCGAGTCGTTCGTCTTCCTGCTGATCGGCTTGCAGTTGCCCGCGCTCATCGACGGTTTGGCTGGCGAGTCGCCGGTCCGCATCGCGATCGACGCAACCGTAGTCCTCGTGGTCGTGATCGTGACCCGCTTTGTCTGGGTCTATCCGCTCACGTATCTACCTCGGATCTTCCGTCGAGTCCGACAGAACGAACCACCGCCGGACACCAAATCCATGTTCATCGTCAGCTGGGCTGGCATGCGCGGCGTGGTCAGTCTCGCGGCCGCGTTCACCATCCCGCTGACGGTCGACGGCGGCGCGGCATTCCCCGCCCGCGGCGAAATCCTGTTCCTGACCTTCGTGGTGGTGGTCGGTACGCTGCTCATCCAGGGCACGACGTTGGGCTGGTTCGCCCGCAAACTCGGCGTCGTGGCGGATGAGGCGGCACAGGACCGACTCGCCTTCGCCACCGCGCAAGACAAGGCGTCGCGCGCCGCCGAGGAACTACTCGACAAACGCTCAGCCGCCCTCACCCCCGACGATCCGTATCAGCACAAGATCGCGGTCCTTCGTAAATGGGTTGCGACACAACGTAATACCGCGTGGGAATCACTTGGGCGCGGCGTCGAGGAGATCGGCGAATCGCCGACCGCGGCGATCGATCGCATGCGCGGCGAGATCTTGCGTGTGCAGCGGACCGTGTTTATCGAAGAACGCGACGCCGGTCGGATCGACGACGAGGTGCTACGTATGGCCTTGCGCCGCTTGGACTTCGCGGAGGGAACGGTCGACCGGGAGGCGGAATAATTTCGTCCCCGTGAGGTGTGTCGAAGGGCAATATGCCCTTCAATCCCCTTGAGGGGGACGAAAATTCACTCCTGCCCGACGAGCGATCCGGGCAGTGCCGCGTACACCGACGTCCCCTCGGTCCGTCCGCGCAGCGTGACGGTCTCCTGGCGCTCCCACCGCGCCGCTTCGTCCGACGACGCGGCGTCGATCGCCCGCGCCGATGCCACCGGCCGGGTTGGATCGCGTTTAGCCAGTTCGGACAGCCGCGCCGCTTCATTGACCGGGTCGCCGATCACGGTGAACTCGAAACGCTCGATCGCTCCGACGTTCCCGGCTACCACCGGCCCGTAGCCAACGCCGATACCCGCGGAAATCTCCGGCACTTCGGCCACAAGCCGAGTCGCGATCTGCCGTGCCGCTGCCAACGCGTTGCCCGCCGAGTCATCGAGGTCGATGGGTGCGCCGAAGATCGCGAGTACGGCATCGCCCTCGAATTTGTTGACCAACCCGCGCTGCTCTTCGACCTCACGCACGATCACCGCGAAGAATCGATTAAGAATGTTGACGACCTCGGTCGGCGGATGCTCGGCGGCCAACGTCGTCGAGCCGATGACGTCGACGAATATCACCGCGACGGTGCGTTCGACGCCGCCAAGTTCCGGGTCGGAGGTCAACGCCGCTTCGGCGACGTCGCGGCCAACATGACGCCCGAACAGGTCTCGGATTCGCTCACGTTCCCGCAAACCGTGGACCATCGTGTTGAAGCCAACCTGGAGGTCGCCCAGCTCCGTGCCGTCGTAGACCACGACGTCGACGTCGGTCTTACCCGCACGAACCCGATTCATTCCGGTCTGCACACTCCGGATCGGACCGAGGATTCCCACCGTGTTGAGATATGTCAGCAGCAGCCCGGTGGCAATGGCGATGCAGGCGAGCACTGTCACCGCGATCAGATAGCTCGTGCCGTCCAGCGAGTCGAAGATCAGCTTGAACAGACCGACCAGCAAAATTCCGGTCAACGGTATACCTGATCCAACGAGCCACGAAATCAACGCCCGCGTGCGCATACCGGCACGTTTGCGGCCGGAGAATCCGGCGCTGATCACCTCGGCCAGCACCGGCCGCATCGCGAAGTCGACAAGCAGGTAGGAAATTCCGACGACGACCGCACCGCTGAAGATCACGATGAACAGCACCTTCGGTATCAGCCGCGGGTCGTAGATGCCATAGGCGACGGTCGCGAGCGCAGCGGCGAGCAACCATAGGACGGCTTGGATCATCACGAGTTTCCACGGCGCCCGACGCGTCTTTCGGGCGTCGCGTTTCGTCGGCTTCTCGTCACGGATCGACCACTTCAGATCGCGAACTACGACGATGGTGCCCCACAGAACTCCGATGAGCAGCGCACATGTCACATACACCGGGACCGCGATGAAATTGACCCACCACAGTCGCGCCTGAAAGACATTCGGCTCCGGAATACCGACCGAGGCGAGGACAGCGGCGATCGCCGCACCGATCGAGTTCGCGACGACGATCGACCCGGTGATCAGAATCTGAATCCGAACGCGTTGTTTCACCCCGCGCTCGGATGCGGACCCCAACAGGATGGATCCGTAGTCGCGACTCATCCGGCCCATCGTCATCTCCCAGAGCTAGAGAATGTCTCGACGCACAATCGTCTGATCGCGGCCCGGCCCAACACCGATGCAGGAGATATGCGCGCCGGACAATTCTTCGAGGCGCAGCACGTAATCCTGGGCGGTCTTCGGCAGTTCCTCGAAGCTGCGAGCACCGGAGATGTCTTCCCACCAGCCGGGCATCTCTTCGTAGATGGGCTTGGCATGGTGAAATCCGGTCTGGGTCATCGGCATATCTTCGACGCGCACGCCGTCGACCTCGTAGGCGACACAGATCGGCACGGTGTCGAGACTGGACAAGACATCGAGTTTGGTCAGGAAGTAGTCAGTGATGCCATTGACGCGGGTGGCGTACCGCGCGATCACAGCGTCGAACCAACCGGTACGACGTGCGCGGCCGGTGGTGACACCAACCTCGCCGCCGGTCTTAGCCAGATATTCGCCGGACTCGTCGAATAGCTCGGTCGGGAATGGACCCGATCCGACGCGCGTGGTGTACGCCTTCAGAATTCCGAGCACCGTGGTGATCTGCGTAGGGCCGATACCCGAGCCGACCGACGCGCCGCCGGCCGTCGGATTCGACGACGTGACGTAGGGGTAGGTGCCGTGGTCGACGTCGAGCAAGGTGCCCTGCGAACCTTCGAGCAGAACGGTGTCGCCACGCTCCAACGCCTGATTGAGCAGCAGGCGCGTGTCGGCGATCCTGTGCTTGAAACCTTCGGCCTGCTCAAGCACCTCTTCGACGACGGCGTCGGGCTCGAGGGCGCGACGGTTGTAGATCTTGGTGAGGATCTGATTCTTGACCTCGAGTGCCGCCTCGACCTTCTGGGCGAGGATCTTCTCGTCGAGGACGTCGGCGACGCGCACACCGACGCGGGCGATCTTGTCCTGATAGCACGGGCCGATACCGCGACCGGTGGTCCCGATCTTCTTGTTGCCCAGAAAACGTTCGGTGACCTTGTCGATGGCCACGTGATACGGCATCAGCAAATGCGCGTCAGCCGAGATCAGCAGCCCGCTGGTGTCGACGTCGCGGTCTTCGAGGCCCGATAGCTCGGTGAGCAGCACGCCCGGGTCGACGACGACACCGTTACCGATGACGTTGTTCACGCCCGGGGTGAGAATGCCCGACGGAATCAGGTGCAGCGCAAAGGTCTCGCCATTGGGGAGCACGACGGTGTGGCCGGCATTGTTGCCGCCCTGGTAGCGGACGACCCATTGCAATCTGCCGCCAAGCAGATCCGTCGCCTTGCCTTTGCCTTCGTCGCCCCACTGCGCGCCGATCAGCACGATCGCAGCCATGTTGTCCATGCTCCTGTTCGGTCGGTGGTCAACCTGCATAACCTTACTTGGTAAGGCCGACACCGAACGCAGCGCTGGGCGCTTCGCGGCTTCTTATAGGCTTGTCAAGTGTCATTCGTGCTGATTGAACAGCCGGAAACCGAGGCCGATCTGGCCGCGGTGACCGCCGCGGCGAAGTCGCTGACGCGCGCCCCCTTGGCGAATCCGGCGTTGTCGCGGATCGTTGTCGTGACGCTGGGCGACCGATGCGGCGATCTGTTCTTCAGCGCCGTCGTCGCGCGGCTGATGATCGCCGAACGACTCGACGTCGAGGTCGGCTACGCCTCACCGGTCGCGACGCCGGCTACTCGCCGATATCGGCTCAAGACCGGACCGGCCGGCCGGAAAGTTGCCGAAACCGGTACGGCACAATCGCTTACGCTCATTCGCGACGACGCCGCCACGGTCCTGGTCGGGCGGGCACGTCATCTGGGCGCCGACGGCGATTTGTACGGCGAGGGCATCGTCGACGACGAGCGGATCTTCGACGGCGAGGTCGGCGCCGTGGAGATAGAGGTCTCGCCGGATCTGCGCGACGTCCGAGGACGCGTGGCGCGCCGCCTGCCCGGTGGCTGGCGTCGCGGGCGCGCGGTGCAGACCGGCGGTACCGCGATCATCGTCGAACGCGAGGGCATCTCGGCGACGCGGACGGTCAAGCGAAGTACGTTCTATAAGCATCACGAACCGTGGAAGTTGGCGCGCGGGTAGGGCGAGACTCCACTGCTCCATCCGATGGTCGAGTGCCCGGCGAGGCGCCAGCCACCACCTCCGATGGTCGAGTGCCCGGCGAGGCGCCAGCCACCACCTCCGATGGTCGAGTGCCCGGCGAGGCGCCAGCCGCCCCATCCGCTGGTCGAGTGCCCGGCGAGGCGCTAGCCGAGCCGGGTGTATCGAGACCCCGCAACCCAAAATGCCAAGCCGGTCAACAGCTTTCGACATCAACTCGCCCAGTCTCGATACACGCGCGTCTCGCTTCGCTCGGCGAGCGCACTCGACCATCAATGGGTTTGCCGCTTCGCTCGGCGAGCGCACTCGACCATCAGTGGGTTTGCCGCTTCGCCCATCGACGCCAGAATTAGTTCACGATTGACTGAATACAGCTAAATCTGTACTTTCTTGGACATGCGGACCGCGACCTCGACCTCAGCCCTGTCCCGATTCGGTCATGCTCTCTCGGACCCGACGCGGACGCGAATTCTGCTCCATCTCCGCGCTGGTAGCGGGTACCCGGCCGAGCTGGCCGAACACCTCGGCGTCAGCCGTCAGATCCTGTCCAATCATTTGGCCTGCTTACGTGGTTGTGGGCTCGTGGTATCGGTTCCCGAAGGCCGACGCGCACGCTACGAATTGGCCGACCAGCGAATCGGCCACGCATTGGAAGATCTGCTCGGACTCGTGTTGGCGATTGACCCCGATTGCTGCCCCGACGCCGAGTCAGATGGCTGCTGCTGATGTCTTCTGATCTCGGTATCTCCACCGCCAACCGCCGAGACGTATTGAACCGCCGCATCCGCTGGTTCGTGGCCGCGACTATCACCTACAACGTCGTCGAGGCAACGATCGCACTATTCGAGGGACATCGCGTTTCCTCGACGGCGCTGGTCGGGTTCGGGCTGGATTCGGTCATCGAGGTGTCTTCCGCGGCGGCGCTCGCATGGCAGTTCTCGGCCCGGGATCCGGAGACCCGTGAGAAAGCGGCCCTCCGATTCATCGCCTTTTCGTTCTTCGCACTCGCCATTTACATCGCCGTCGACTCGATCACGTCGCTCGCCGGAGTCGGACTCGCGGCAGAGCACTCGACAATTGGCATCGCATTGGCGACCGCCAGCCTGGTCATCATGCCGGTCCTGTCGTATGCGCAACGTCGAGCCGGACGCGAGCTGGGTTCGACCACCGCGGTCGCGGATTCCAAGCAGACCCTGTTATGCACTTATCTGTCGGCCGTTCTGCTCGCCGGACTGCTGTTGAACAGCCTGCTCGGCTGGAGCTCCGACCCGCTGGCCGGCCTTGTCATCGCAGCGATCGCCGTCCGGGAAGGGATCAACGCGTGGCGCGGCGACACCTGCTGCCCCGCACCAGCACCCACCGATTCGGCTGATTGCGACTGCTGCGGCGACCAGCAGTAAGGTGGCTGACTGACATCAAGACGAGAAAGCTCAGGTGAGATGGCGGCGCGAACCAGGCCAGGGATCTCGGTCACCGACGTGACGCAGGCCGCGGTATTCGCCGCGTTGATAGCGGTACTCGGCTTACCCGGCACCATCAACATCGGCTCGTCGGGCGTCCCGATCACCTTGCAGACCATGGGCGTGATGCTGGCGGGTGCCATCCTGGGACCGCGTAAAGGCACTCTCGCGGTGGTCATCTTCATAGTCCTGGCAATAGTCGGTCTGCCGATCCTCGCGGGCGGACGCAACGGTCAGATCGCTCTGAGTTCACCAACCGCCGGCTATTTCATCGGATTCCTGCCCGCCGTGATCTTTATCGGCCTGGCGACCTCGGTGATAATGCCGCGTTATCGCCTCGTCTGGGGGTTCGTCATCAATGTGGTCGGCGGGATGGGCATCGCCTATCTATGCGGCGCCGTCGGCGTCATGATACGAACCGACTCCACATTCGGAGCAGCACTCGCCCTCAACGGAACCTATGTCATCGGCGATCTACTCAAGGCGGCGGTCACCGCTGTCGTCGCGCAGCAGGTACATCGCGGATACCCGGGGCTGATCACCCCGATTCGGTTGCGCCGCAAAGTCTCTGCCGCAGCTAAGCCGGAAGCCGCCACCGAGTGACCGACGGCGTGTCCGCGTCGACCGTCGAATTCGACGGTGTCTCACACGGTTACGGCGAGCGGCGCGTACTGCACGACATCAGTGCGATCTTGCGCGAACGGCGAATCGGAATCGTCGGAGCCAACGGCAGCGGCAAGTCGACACTGGTACGGATGATCAACGGGCTCGTCGCGCCCGACGTCGGCACCGTGCGCGTCAATGGCGTGAATGTTATTGGGCGGCAACGGCGTCGGGTACGCCGGGGCGTCGGCTTCATCTTCTCCGACCCCGACCGCCAGGTCATCATGCCGACCGTCGTCGAGGACATTGAACTGTCACTGTCGCGCTCGCCTGCGACTAAAGAGGAACGCTCGGTGATCGTCGCGAAAGCGTTGGCACGCTTTGGACTCGACGGTCACGCCGACCATCCATCGCACCTGTTGTCCGGCGGCCAAAAGCAGCTTCTCGCACTAGCGTCGGTTCTGGTGACCGAGCCGCGGATCATCGTCGCCGACGAGCCGACGACACTGCTCGATCTACGCAACACCCGGATGCTCAGCGAGGTATTCGCCGGGTTGGACGAGCAACTGATCGTAATATCGCATGACCTTGACATCCTCACCGATTTTGACCGCGTCCTCGTTCTCGATGAAGGGCGGCTCGTCTGCGACGACGTCCCGGCACCGGCCCTCGACTACTACCGGAAGCTCATGTCATGACGGCGATGGGGGTCTACCAACCGGGACATTCTGTGCTGCACCGACTTCCAATCGGAGTCAAGCTAATCGGCCTGGCCGTGCTGATCATCTTTATCAGCATCTGGGTGAATAGTCTCGCGCGTCTGGGGGTGGCGGCCGCCATTGTCGCCGCGGTGTATTTGTTGGGCGCGATCAGGCCGCGGGCGGCGACAACACAGTTACGCCCCGTCTTGTGGACGATCGGCTTCATCTTCATCCTCCAGCTTATTCTGACGAATTGGCAACGCGCGCTGGTGGTTTGCGGAATCCTGCTGGCGTCGGTCGCACTGGCTATCGCGGTAACGCTCACGACGCGCACCGTCGACATGCTTGCCTCGATCAATCGGATGTTGAGCCCACTGCGCCTCGTCGGCGTCCGCACCGATCGACTCGCATTAGGTTTCGCATTGGCTATCCGCGCGATCCCCCTAATGGTCGAGCTCGTACGCCAGGTCGAAGAGGCAAGGCACGCACGGAATCTGCCCCTCCGGGCATCGACAATGGTTACGCCACTGGTCATTTCAGCGTTG
>NZ_BAEH01000077.1 GCF_000241305.1 Gordonia effusa NBRC 100432 | reverse complement strand
AGGTGGTCTCGTGGTCCGCGCCGCAGCCTACGAAGAGCGAGTGAAGCGGGTCGTCTGCTACGGAATCATGGCTGACATACTCGACGTCCAACTGCATGCGATCCCCGAAGCCATGCGAGCTGAACTGCTTCAGTATCTGACCGACGGTGCCGTCGCCGAGCTCAATGACTTCGTCAGCCGCGCCACGTCTTCGAGTCTGCTTTTGCAATGGGCTCTCACCCAAGGGCGACACGTGACCGGCAAGCAGACTCCGTTCGAAATCTTCAATGCTTATCGAGCGTACGAGACTGCGTCTGTCTCCCCGCTGGTGACGCAAGACGTGCTGCTTCTCCACGGCGACGGGGACCACTACATCCCCAACCGCCAACTTGTAGACCAGATCGCGGCACTGACGCAGGTGCACTCGCTGACCGCTCGCGTCTTCACGGCGCTCGAATATGGACAGAATCACTGCCAGGTTGGCAACTACGGTCTCGCCCTGAACGAGATTACGAGTTGGCTGGATCGGCTCCGGCGTCGAGATGATGTCTTTGCTGAGGTCCCGGTACCGCGTTAGATGGTGGGGCGGGCGGGGCTCGAACCCGCGACCAGCGGATTATGAGTCCGCGGCTCTAACCAACTGAGCTACCGCCCCGTGGGCTCAACACCCGAGCGAGAAGTCTACCTGGGGGACCAACGGCCCATCGCGGTGCCCGCAGAAATATGTCCCGAGGGTGAGGCAGATAGCTATATGGCATCTCCTCCCGTCTCGGGACATATTTCAACGGAGTCAGTCCTCGGTAGACAAAACTTCAGTGACGAATGAGGTCACTCGACGTTGAAGCTCGGCAATACGCTCGGCGCGCAGAGCCTCTAGGTCGGTGCCCTTGTGATAGGCCGGCGGCAGCTGGCGGGCGTTACGGGAACACCCAAAGTTGTTGCATACCAACGCTCCTAGGGTCGAGCCGCGGCGTCCGGCGGAACCACCACGTCGGACCGTGTACAACACCGCCTCGTTGGTGAGGTTGACGTCGTTGCACCAGGAACACATCGCGCGACCGCGAGGCTTTGCCTCCGCGCGGGTCAGGAGCAGGGTGACCAGACCGGCATCCCGTTCTACGACGACGTAGGAGCGTCGTGGGATTTTGCGATCGCGCCAGCCGTAGAACTCGAGACGACTGAAGTCGACGTGGTCGAAGTCCTCGGCGAAGGTGACCCGTTTGACCTCACTGCGAGTGGCGCCACGGAAGGCGGCGAGGATTTCGGACTGAGTGTATGCGTGCATGAAAAGACCATCCTAAGAAGAGGAATTTGGAGCGAGCTCCAAGAAGGAATCGAGGTACGACGACACAGCCGATCGTGTTGATCGGCTGCGGGGCGCGGCTATCTGGTGGCGGCGCGTTTCGCGCCGACCGCCTCCTCGATTCGTGGGATGGTCACCCGAACACACTAGCGCAGCCGTGCAAGAGATTTTGGCGCGGACGCGGCGAGCGAATCCGCGTTTAATCGGGCGCCTGCGACAATCCAGTGATGACGAATATGGCCGACGATGAGGCACGGTCGATGCCGCCTGGCTGGACGGTGCTCTCCGACGATGATCGGCAGCGGTACTGGTCAGCTTTTGAGCTCAAGTTCGGCGAATTTCGGCCGGGTGTCGAGGCCGAGAATTGGCCTGCGATCAGTGAGCCTGTTCCATCTTTGACATTCGATCTCTCGGTTACGACACCGTCGCCCGCGTGGGCGGCCCGCTTCGACGCACTCAATGCCGAGGCGCTGAGATGCTTTGTCGAAGAGTTCGCTGACGCAGAGTGGGTCGTTCTCGATTGGCAGCATGATGGATACCGTTTCGATCCGGCAAGGCACGCGGGCGCTTTCGGTGCGCGGTGGGAGGTATCGGTCTATCCCGACGGTGACTACTATCTGTTTGCTCGGCCCGACTTAAGCGAGGGCACCTTCGGTCACCCCTGGGAGCAGACTCTCTGTGTCTTCGGATCTCGGCTGATTGGCACGCTCGGGCGGACGTTGTCGACCTGGCTACCACTCAAACGGGTTGACGGGCAACCGCTTTCGTCGTGGAGTTAGTTCAGAGCCGGAATTCGTTTGTAGCAGGAGAATTGCACCGCTAGGTTTTTCGAATGGACGTCACCGTGCGCCGGGCAGCACCGGCAGATGCCGCCGCCGTCGCACGGGTGCATGTGCGGTCGTGGCAGGTTGGCTATCGGGGCCTAATGGACCCGGATTACCTGGCAGCGCTTGATCCCGACGAATGGGCTCAGCGGTATACGTTCGATGTCGATACCCCGGTGACACTCCTCGCGATCGAGGCCGACCGGGTTGTCGGCCACACGACGGTATCGACAGCGGGGCAGGTCGGCGAGGTGTGGTCGCTGTATGTCGACCCCGAGCGCTGGGGGAACGGGATCGGCGGCGTTCTGCTCGCCGCCGCGACTGAGCTATTGCGGGCCGCAGGTTTCGACGCCGCCGAACTGTGGGCGTTACGGGGCAACGAGCGCGCGATGGGTTTCTACCGCTCGAAAGGATGGGCGCCGGACGGTCGGGTACGCGAAGAGCGCGGACGCGGTGGGATCGTGCACGTGGACGAGTGCTTTGTGTTGTCGCTGAACTCGTGACGTGGAATCTAACCCGCCGCGGGAACCAGCCACACCTGCTGCGTTCGCCACGCCAGAAATGCCAGTAACGCGCAGATGGTGGCACGGATCAGATCGCCACTGCGACCCGAACGCGCGGTGGCCCAACGTAATCCGACCATGCCGAGCACAGCCACGGTTGTCGCGTAGCCAACGAAGACGGCGGGCCGGGCGGGGAGGTGACCGGCCCGCCACGATATGAATCCGCCTGTGACCCAACAGAATATGACCGCTCCGAGCGCCATGCCCCCTATGTCGGGCCACGGACCGGATGGTCCAAGCGCAGCCCGCTTCGCAGCGAAAAGTGCTGCGCTGCAACAGATAACGATTATCGCCAGGCCGACGGTGGCATTCATCTCGATGACCGCGCGGCACGACGACGTCGGGACACTTGAACGCGGAAGAGCCAGGTAGACAGTCCAGTCAACATCAGCAACAGTGGGGTGAGGCCGAGCACGCACCAGGCGATCCGCCACCACGGATTGACCGCGAATCCGTAGTGCAAGGCCGGTTGTGCCCAATCGCTGAGTACCGCGTTCGACACGGTCGGCGGACGCCCCTGAAACACCTCGACATGGCGAGCGTCATGGGCGTCGACGCCCACGAGTCGATTTCCGTGGAAATTCGAACTGTATCTCCATAGGTCTGGCCCGCCGTCGAGCACATAGAAGGAGTAGTAATCCTCGGCTGAGCTGGGCAGCCGCGCCCACGTCACGGTCGAGCCGGCGAACGTTGCTCGGGCAGCCGCCATGGCGTCGCCGATACTTATTCGCGGCGCACCGGCAGCGACTGTCTCCATCGTCGATGGTTGATCGTCGGTTGATTGTCCGCCTGTCGTGGCGAGCCATAATTTCGAAACGGCCGGAACTTCGAAGTTCATCCCGGTTAGTCCCCAGATCAGTAAGGGAATGACCGCGACCAGTCCGATCACGTTGTGAAGATCGACGTCGCGCGCATAGCGTCCTTTGCCGAGGCGGACACGGAATCCGTGCCGCCACCGCTTGAGTCCGGGGTACCAAATGATCAGACCCGATATCGCGAGGAAAACAGCGAGCAAGCCGGTAAGTGCGAGTATCAATCCGCCCCAGGTGAGCCCCGCGGTTGGCTCCCATGTGGCGATCGGTGTCGGCTTGCCGGGCCATGCTTGATAACCCGCATAGCCTTCGCAACTGAGCGCGCAGTCGTGCAGGTTCTCCAGAAAGCCGACGACACCGCCGTATACGTTCGCGTGGCCGTTAACCGTGCCGGTGTCGGCGTCGACGAAATAGGTATCGCTGTCGGAAGCGTCGGTGCTGAGTTGGTACACCCCGTCTTTCAGCGAGACATAGGAAGTCTCGAAATTGGGATTACTGCGCTCTACCGCACTGATCGCGTCATCGAATCCGACCTGGGTCGGCGCCGCGGTCGAGTGATAGAGCTCGGGGGAACTGGCGCGGAGCAGTTCGGGTTCATAGACCAGGATTGAGCCAGTGGTGCACTCCACTACGAGTATCAGTCCGAACACGATGGATAGCCATCGATGCGACACGATGAGGATGCGCCGCAACGGTTTTCGCGCGCGCTTGGATGTCTTCGTGGTTCGTCGGGATGTCTTTCGGGCCGGTTCATCGCTAGGCGCTGCCGATGACGGGGCATCTGCGACAGTCGTAGGATGATTTAACACGGCAATTAGGCTAGCATCGCCTAATTGTTTGGCTTGCTAAGGGCGTGGCGAGCCGTGTAGGTCTCGGTACCCCACAGCTAGATCGAGGTAGACGACAATTATTGCCGCGTAGCCCATTTCAGCCGTGGGGTAGTTGCCGCTTACCAGACGCCCCGCAGTCGGTGTGGTCAGTCGATCGGAGCGTAGGCAGTCCATCCATATTCGCCGACGGTCACCTTCTCGCGATTCACCGACGACACTCGCCACGGGCAATGGTCGTGCGTTTCCCAATTGAGCAATCGCCCGTCGGCAGTGATATCGAGTTCAACGCAACCGGCCCGTGAATCTTGTTGCGCTCGTTCCGCCAAATACGCCGACAGCCACAATGCGAACGTGGCGGTCAGTATTTGCTTCGGCAGTACTGCTTCGTAGGGGAGAACTAGCGTGGAGACCTCGCGGACTGGATCTTTAGTGACCGCCAACTGCTTTGTCGATGGGGTATCGAGGCGAATCGCCCACACGTCATATGTCTTGTTCGTGTCTCGCGGACCGGCAATGGCTGCGGGTGCGAGCATCACACCCAGCGAACACACCACGATCAGCACCAGCGCAACTCGCGTCGCAAGTTTCACCACAACCCCAATTCGATCCAACAAATGATGTCGACATTATAGCGGATATCAACACCCGGTCCCCTGGAGGCGGCGACACTCCCGAAGACACAAAAAAACCGCCTGTAATCAGGCGGTTTTGTTGCTCCCCCGACTGGACTCGAACCAGTAACCGTTCGATTAACAGTCGAATGCTCTGCCAATTGAGCTACGGGGGATTGCTTTTGGCCGTCGCGAAGAACTCACTTGGACCGAGAAGAAACTTTAGCGTATGGATCGGCCGGAGGACAAAACGCCTGGTCACTCATCCCAGATCCCAGTCGTCTCCAGATGCGCCAGCAGGCGAGTGGCTCCGTCGTCGAACTGGCGTTGCGTCTGCGCGACGATCTGCTCCTTGTCGCCTACGCGGTACGCGGTGATCAATCGATCGTGGCTGTCGATGGCGACCTGACCCCAATCAGGGTCGCTCGCGTACAGCTGCGTCGGCGTATAACGCGTCGCGCCCATCAGGAACCAGCTCAGTTTTCCGCTATTGGCGATCACGTTGTGCCGACGATGGAATTCGAATTCGGCTTCGATCACCCGGTCGTGAGATCCACGCGAAACTGCCTCGCGCAGTTGGTCATTCAAGCGGGACAACTCATCGAGCTCGCCAGCTGTCACCACGTCGGCAATCCGCAGTGCCAGCTTTACCGCGATCTGGGATTGTAGCCAGAACAGGTCGCCGACGTCGGTCCGGGACAACTCGGCCACCGCATAGCCGCGATGGGGGACCAGGTGCACCATGCCCTCACCTCGCAGCGTCAGCAGCGCCTCGCGCACGGGGGTAACACTGACGCCGAGTCGAGCGGCGGCTTCGTCCATGCGGATGTATTCGCCCGGTCGGAATTCGGCTGCCATGATCGCGTGCCGCAGATCGGCCGCAACCTCGTCGGAGAGTTGCGGCCGACGTGGCCGTCGGCGAGGAAGGGTCACGGGCACCTGGGGACTGTCAGAGTCCGTAGGTCTTCCCGACGACGTCGCGCTGGATCTCATTCGTGCCACCGTAGACGGTCGAGATGATCGCGCCACGCATTAGGCTTTCGGCGTCGAATTCTGTGGCATATCCGTAACCGCCCATCATCTGCATGCCGTCGATGGTCATTGCCTTCGACGTCTCGGTGGTCTTCAACTTCACCATTGACGCTTCGCGCGGGAAGATCTTGTCCGGGCTGGCATCTGCCTTCTCCGCGAGGCTGTAGACGAGCAGCTTGGCGCATTCGATTTCGGTGGCGTGATCGGCCATCCGGTGCCGCAGCGCCTGGAAGGTGCCGACCGGGCGGCCGAACTGTTTACGTTCGGTGATGAATTTCAACGTGTCGTCGAAGGAACGCTGCGCGACACCGAGTTGCATCGCGCCCAGGATGAGCCGTTCGGTGTTGAGCCCGGCCATCAGCTGATTCCAGCCGTTGTCTACCTCGCCGACGACGTACGCGTCCGGGACGAAACAGTCGGTGAAGTACAGATCGTTGACTTCGCGTCCGCCGAGTGTGTCGATGCCCTGAATCTTCAGACCCGCTGTGCCGGCGGGGATGTGGAACTGGGTTAGGCCCTCGTGCTTCTTTCCGGACCGGTCGGTCCGCGCGATGAGCAGGATCGACTTCGCGAAATGGCCATTGGAGCACCAGGTCTTCTGGCCGTTGATCAGCCAGCCGCCGTCGACCTTTTCCGCGCGGCAGGTCAGTGCTCCGACGTCGGAGCCGGCTTCCGGTTCCGACATCGAGATGGCGAGTGAATCACCCGCGACCACGCCGGTGAGCACATCCTTCTTGAGTTCTTCGCTGGCGTATTTGGCGTACGCGGCCGCGGTGATGAACGTTGGCCCGACGCCGCCAATCGGCGCGCCACCGCGCATAGTCTCCTCGAGGAAGATGCACATCTCGACGTTGCCCGCTCCGGCGCCGCCGTATTCCTCGGGCACGATGATGCCTGCCCAGCCCAGCGCGGCCATCTTGCGGTACAGCTCCTCGGAATGAAGTTCGGCTCCATTGCCGGTCAGCGCATCACGCTGTGCGCGAGTCCCCGCTTCCCGCTGGCAGAAATCTGCCACCGACTTGGCGAATGCGCGTTGTTCCTCGGTGAAATGCACGTGCTTCCTCTCCATGACTGGCTATCGAATGACAGCCTCGAATGCCGCGAACGCTATCACATATATGTGATAGGTAGCGGTGGTGTGGAGGCGCTGAATGTGGCGGTCGCTACATTGGTCGCCATGGCCAAACGTCCAGGCTCGTCCGACTCAGCGAACGACGGCGCGGGAAACGACCCAACCGATGCTGATATGACGTCACCGACCTCGGATGATTTTCTCGCCGAGAATCGCGCGAATCGCGCTAAAGCGCGCGACGAGGCGGCGGCGAAGGAGGCAAAGGCGCAGGCTAAGTTGGCTAAGAGGGATAAGACGACCGGCGCTGATACGGAGGACGATCGACGTCCCCGGAAAATCGACTCAAGGCCGAAAACGTCTAGGGTGCGTAGCTCTCGGGTCGTCACCGGGCTGCTCGTCGGGTTATGCGTTGCAGTGATCGCGCTTGCAGCGCTGGCCGGGTTTTTTGGTTATCGGTATTACGAAACGCGGGACGAACTCGCGGCGCAGAGCGCGTCGTCGCAATACGGCAAAGACGCGATGGACACCGCCCGGCGGTACGCCGCGACGATCGGCACCTACGATCCGGACAACTACGCCGATCTTGACCGCCGCATCCGGGGGATTTCCACGCCCTCGTTTGCCGACTCGTACATAACGTCGTCACAGGATGCGCGCAAGGGCAACACCAATGCACGCGGCGCGTCCAAGGCGGAGTCGAAATATGCTGGTCTGGAATCACTTTCGGCCACCAAAGCAGTTGTGCTGGTAACCCTTGACCAAGTGGTGAAGGTGCCCGATCTCCAGTCTGCCGAGCCGAATGGGATCCCGTACCAGTCCCGGGTGAAGATTACGCTCAAGCGCGATGGTGATCGGTGGCTGATCAGCGACCTGGAGACCGTTTAGCGGCTAGGGCGGAAATCGGTTGAGGGACTATTAGATTAGACGTTCCGCGCGTTGGCATCGCCCAACAGGAACTCGCAGATCAGCGCGCTCAACAGTGCTGGCGGCGCGGGCCGGGACACCCGGGTGAGGTCGAAGGCGATACTCAGTGCGGCATGCACCATGAACCTCGCCTGCCCGAGCGTGAGTCCTGGTCGTGACTGCACAACCCATCCGGCCCACTCGTCGATATTACGCCGCTGCTGCCTACGCAACTCGGCTCGCTGGCCCGCCTCGACATGACCGATCTCGGCCATGTACACACCGATGAGTTGCGCACTCCCCGAACATAATTCGACGTAACTCGACACCAATCGGGTTACCGCATCCACCGGTGATCGCGCCTGAGCGAGCGCGTCGTCGATGGCCGCGATCATCCGATCATTCGCTCGCCAGAACGCGGTCTGCAGGATCGCCGCCTTGTTAACATAGTGCCGATAAACCCCCGACGGGGGCATACCCGCGCACCGCGCGATGTCCTCGATAGACACCTCGCGAAAGCCGTGTTCTGCGAACAGTGGAATCGACTGTCGCAGAATCACTTCGCGCTTCGATGCCGGCGCGAGCCCGACTGGATCGGTTGACGGAGTTGGGGTCTCCGCCAACCCGGGGAGATCGATGTCGACCATCCGCAGGGCGTTGGACACCAGGATCTGTTCTGCCTGCTTGGCGGGCAGTGGTGCGCGGTGTGTCGACGGGCTGCCAGCCGCGCTTATCGCGGCCGCGGCGAGCGCGTCGGCTTGGGCCGTCGATGCCGCTGTCCGGCCCTGATCTTGCCGCAAAGCTATAACGGCGGCCCGGACGCGACGATGCTGGCTGATGACCACCTGGCGAACGTAGTCGGCATCGTCGGGTGCCAGGAACTGCGACTGCCAGCGATATAGGCCACCACCTCGGTTGGCCAAGGTGGTTGTAACGAGGGCCCGCAGCATCGCGTCGAGTGCCGCGCGCGGGTCGTCGCCCGCGTTGGGTACGTCGACCAGCGAGTCACGCAGCGCGTCGGCGAGACGCCGCGACGTCTCGGCGAATAATGCGTACTTGGTGGGGAAGTGCCGGTAGAGCGCGGGGACCGAAATGCCAACCTCGGCGGCGATCGCCTCCAGCGTGGTGCTGTGGTAGCCGTGCACGCTCAGAGTTCTGGCCGCGACGTCCAGGATGACTCCTCGTCGATCTGCCGGGCGTCGACGCACACCGACGGCCGGTGTGGTTGCTGAGGACGGCGACTGCGCTGGCATGCACCGAACGCTACCTGATCGGCGCATTCACCCGAGGAAAATCGCCCGCAAACATAAAAGTGGTGTTCAAGGGCTAGAAGCCGACTTATAAGTTAGTCGATATTCTCGTGCGCTAGCTCACACGTGTGCTACAAATACTCGCGAAGGGTGCAGACGATCCGCAGCGCCGTCAACTCGACATTGAGGGATACATGACCGCCAACATCGACATCATCGACGGCGTCGGGACCGGCGTCTCCGACGACGGCATCGCGCGTATTGTGATCAGCCGCCCCGAGCGCATGAACGCCCTCGATGGAGCCGCATCGGCGCGTATTCAGAGCGCTTTGGGGCGTTGGGCCGACGACGATGCGATCCGGGTCGTCGTCATCGATGGTGCGGGTGGATCTTTCAGCACCGGGGCCGATGTCGTCGGCATCGCGTCGACGGCGTCGGAACAGCCGTCCGGTGGCCTTTCCGACGAGCAGGCGCGCGGGATTATCGCGGGCGGAACAGATCTCGCTCTTGCGGTCCGTGAGGTACAGGCGCCGGTGATCGCGTCGGTCGACGGAGCCGCCGCCGGCATCGGGGCATCGCTGGCCGCGTCCGCAGACCTGATCTATGCGACGCAGCGCTCGTATTTTCTGCTGGCCTTCATCAATATCGGACTGATGCCCGACGGTGGGGCATCGATGCTATTCGCGGCGGCGCTGGGCCGGGCGCGCGCGAACGAATTGGCACTGCTCGGCGAAAAGCTATCGGCCGCAGACGCATTCGATGCCGGACTGGTCAATCGCGTAGTCGCCGACCGTGTCGAACTCGACGAGATCGTCACTCAGGTTGCCGGCAGATTGGCCAAACGCTCACCGATGGCGATGCGGATGACCAAAGCTGCCCTGGACGCACATACCTTGGCCGGACTGCAGGCCGCTCTCAAACGCGAATTGTCCGGACAGACAGCACTTTTGCAATCACCGGAGTTTCAGGCAGCACTGTCGGCTTTCACCGGCAAGTCAAAGCACTGACTCCGCCACCTCAACAACTGCCAGATTTTGACACAGGAGAGTAATCGATGACATCGACGATAGATATCGCCACCAATCTGAACGCCGAGCCACTGCGTTCGCGGCGTAACCACTGGAATAACCAGGTACGTCGGCACGCGGCGATGATCGGCAACGAACCAGCGTTGCGGTTCATGGGTAAGACCACCAGTTGGAGCGAATTAGACCGTCGTGCAACGGGATTCGCCGCAGCGCTCGCGCGCCGAGGAGTCGCATTCGGCGACCGTATTCTGATCATCATGCTTAACCGCAGCGAGTATGTGGAGGCGGTGCTCGGTGCCAACTTGATCGGCGCGATTCCGGTACCGGTCAATTTCCGGATGAGTCCGGCCGAAGTGGGCTTCCTGGTCGCCGACAGTGGCGCTCGCTGGATTCTCACCGAGACGATGCTCGCACCGCTCGCCGACGGCGTGAAAGCGGCGACCGGCGCGGTAGACGAGATCATCGAGGTCACCGCTCCCGGCGCGCCCGCGGGCGACGGGCACCTCGACTATGAGGCGCTGGTCGCCGAGGACAGTTCCGACCTCCCGGTCGTCGACATCCCCGAAGAGACCACCGCGCTGATCATGTACACCTCGGGTACCACCGGAAAACCCAAGGGCGCCATGCTTTCCCATCAGAACCTGCAGGCGCAGGCGGTTACCTGTATGCACGCGCTGTCGACGCAGCACAACGATATTGGCGCCTGTGTTGCCCCGATGTTCCACATCGCCGCGCTCGGTGCGATGACTCCGCTGTTCTACGTCGGTGCGCTGACGGTCATTCATCCACTCGGGGCATTCGACCCGGACGCCATGCTCGACGTCATCGAGGCGGAGAAGATCACGTCGATCTTCTTGGTCCCGGCTCAGTGGCAGGCGGTGTGCGCCGCGCAACAGGCACGCCCGCGTGCGCTCAATCTGCGCGTGATCAGTTGGGGCGCGGCACCGGCATCGGACACGGTGCTCAACGCGATGAACGAGACTTTTCCCGACGCGATGAATGTCGCGGTCTTCGGGCAGACCGAAATGTCGCCCATCACCTGTGTGCTCGAAGGAAAAGACGCGCTCCGCAAGATCGGCTCGGTCGGCAGGGTAGCGCCGTCGGTGACCGCACGTATTGTCGATCCGACGATGGCCGATGTTCCCGACGGCGAAGTCGGCGAAATCGTCTATCGCGGCCCCGGCATGATGAGCGGCTACTGGCAAAACCCGCAGGGGACCGCTGACGCCTTCGCGGGCGGCTGGTTCCACTCGGGCGACCTTGTCCGACGAGACTCCGAGGGCTTCATCTATGTCGTCGATCGGGCCAAGGACATGATCATCTCCGGCGGAGAGAATATCTATTGCGCCGAGGTGGAGAACGTGTTGTTCGGCCATCCGCGGATAGCCGAGGCCGCCGTTATCGGTCGTGCACATGAGAAGTGGGGCGAAGTGCCGGTCGCCGTTGTCGTGGTTGCCGACGGTGGCGATCTGACGATCGCCGACATCGAGCCCTATCTCAACGAGAATCTTGCGCGCTACAAGCATCCGAAAGAGATCGTGATCGTCGACGAGCTGCCGCGGAACGCTGGCGGCAAGGTGGTCAAGCCGACGCTGCGCAACTCGTACGGCAGTAAAGACGCCGGGCTCGCGAACTGATGTCATTGCTGGTCAGGGGATGATCAGCACAACAGAACTGTAACGTGTTTCAATTTTGCCATTCAGTGACTACGCTCACAAGGTAGGCGGGAGTACCCCGCGACCATGAGCGTGAAATGAGGTTTGTGACGTGAAGACTAAAGGTGCCCTGCTGCGGGAACTGAACTCACCGTGGGCGATCGAAGAGATTGAGATCGGTGACCCCAAGGCGCACGAGGTCAAGATCAAGATGGAAGCCGCTGGCATGTGCCACTCCGACCATCACCTGATGACCGGTGGCATCCCGATGGGCGGATTCCCGATACTCGGCGGTCACGAGGGCGCTGGCGTCATCGCCGAGGTTGGCGCGGGGGTCAGCGATTTCGAGGTCGGCGATCACGTTGTGCTGTCGTTCATTCCATCGTGTGGCAAATGTAAGTCGTGTCGGGCCGGCCTGGCCAACCTCTGCGACTTCGGTGCGATGCTGCTGCAGGGTGAGGCGGTCTCCGACCACACCTTCCGCATCCAGACCGCCGCGGGCGAGAACGTTTACCCGATGACCTTGCTGGGCACCTTCTCGCCGTACATGGTGGTGCACGAGGCATCTGTGGTGAAGATCGACAAAGACATCCCCTTCGAGGTCGCTGCGCTTTGCGGTTGTGGCATCCCTACCGGATACGGATCATCGACCCGCAGCGGCGACGTCCGCCCGGGCGAAGATGTCGCTATCGTCGGCGTCGGTGGCGTGGGCACCGCCGCTCTTCAAGGTGCGGTGATTGCCGGCGCGCGTAACGTCTTCGCGATCGACCCGGTCGAGTGGAAGCGCGAACAGGCGTTGAAATTCGGTGCGACACAAGCGTTTGCGACGGTCGAAGAGGCCATGAATGAAATTGGCAACGCCACCGAGTGGGGGATGTGCCAGAAGGTTATCGTGACCGTCGGTGAGGTACACGGCTCCGACGTCGACACCTGGATGAGTATCACCGCCAAGGCCGGTACCTGCGTGCTCACCGGTATGGGCAACATGATGGACACCCAGGTCACCCTCAACCTGTCAATGCTGACCCTGCTGCAAAAGAATCTCCAGGGTTCGATTTTCGGTGGCGCCAACCCCAAACTGGATATTCCGCTGTTGCTGTCGATGTACAAGGCGGGCAAGCTCAACATCGCCGATATGATCACCCGCCAATACCGCTTGGACCAGATCAACGACGGCTACCAGGACATGCTCGAAGGCCGCAACATCCGCGGCGTCATCCGGTACACCGAAGAAGACTGGTGATCTGCGGGCAGTAACCGTGCACGGGTAACGTCACTGCGGTGGCGCTCTTGGACGAACTCGCGAACTGGCCAGTGGACAATGTCGCCGGTGCGGTGATCGCAGCGCAAGCGAGAGGCAATAGTGGGGTCGTCGAAACATTCGGCGACCCCACCGCTGTCTTCGAATTGGCATCGGTGACGAAACCGCTTGTCGCGCAGGCTGTTCTGGTGGCGGTCGAGGAGGGAGCGATCGAACTCGACGACGCCGCCGGTCCGCCCGGCGCCACGATCGCGCATTTGTTAGCGCATGCTTCGGGAATGGCCTTCGATAGCCGCGAGGCGGTTGCCCCGGTCGGCGCAGAGCGAATCTACTCCAGCGCCGGATTTGAACTGTTGGCCGAAACTGTCGGTGCCGCAACCGAAATCGACTTCGCCGAGTACCTGCACGAGGCAGTATGTGCGCCGCTGGGAATGTCGCGAACAGAACTGTCCGGCCCCGCCGGACACGGCGCGCGATCCTGCGTCGCCGACCTCGCGGCATTCGCGGGCGATCTGCTCGCGCCGACGCTGATTTCGGCGGAGTTGCATACGAAGGCGACGTCGGTGCGGTTTCCCGGCCTCGATGGGTTCGTGCCCGGATACGGTAAACATCGCCCCAATGACTGGGGACTGGGCGTCGAGATCCGCTCGGCCAAGCATCCGCATTGGACCGGCGAGAATAACTCGCCGGCGACGTTCGGGCATTTCGGCCAGTCGGGGACGTTCATCTGGGTCGACCCGCGGTTAGGGGCGGCGTGCGTAGTTCTCACTGACCGAAATTTCGGTGCGTGGGCGAAACCGCTGTGGAGTGAATTCAATACACGCCTGGTATCCGAGCTGTCGGCCTAACCGCATACGTCCCGACATGAGGTAACCCTTACCTTGGAGTAGGGTGAGGCCGTTCGGGTTCTTATCGAAGGGTTACCGATGGCACGAGGCATTCAGGGAACGCTCATGCGAGCGTTCGGCGCGATTGATCACGAGGCGACCGTCGTCAACGCCGTTGATCTGACACCGCATTGCCGCCGAGTTCGATTCCGGTCCGACACGCTGTTCAACGAGGCGGCCGCCGGACCCACCGCGTGGATTCGTGGCTGGTTCCCGAACGACGAGGGTGCCGAATTCCAACGGGGCTACACCCTCTCCGAGGCTGACCCGGAAACCGGCGAGTTCGCCATCGATTTCGTGCTGCATGAGCCGTCGGGTCCAGCGTCGGCGTGGGCGGCGAAGGCCGAACCCGGTGCGACGCTGATGGTGGTCTCGATGGGATCTCGGCCATTCGAGGTGCCCGCGGAGAATCCGCCGACCGGCTATCTGCTCATCGGCGACGCGGCGTCGGTGCCAGCGATCAGCTCGATTATCGGCGTCGTCCCGCCGGAGATTCCGATCGAGGTGTATCTGGAAGAGCATGATCGCGCCGATCGCGATTTGCCGCTGTCGGCACATCCGCGGTTGCGGGTGCATTGGGTCAAACGCGCCGATGCGTCCACGCTGGCGGCGGCATTGGAATCGCGCGACTGGAGCAACTGGTACGCGTGGACCGCACCGGAATCGGGTTCGCTCAAGGAGATTCGCGCTCGTTTACGCGAGTTCGGATTCCCCAAGTCGGAGATTCATGCGCAGGCGTACTGGGCGCAGGGCAAAGCTATGGGCAAGGAACGCGGGCCGGATGAGGCCGGTGCCGCGCAGGTACCCGTGGTGGACACCATCGAACCGGAGCAGGTGCCCTCGGAGGTGGCCGGGGCGGCGTCGACATCGGATCGGGCCAAACCTGAAGTGATACAAGGCCAATGGCGCGCCAACGCCGCCGGCAAACTGCTCGCACCACTGCGGGGCACCCTCATCGTGGCCGGAATACTGCAGGCATTGGTGACGATCGTCGGGCTAGCGCCCTTCGTCGTACTCGTCGAATTGGGTCGGCGACTTGTCGCGGGAGCGCCATCGTCGGAGCTGTGGTCGGTCGGCATAACCGCGCTGATCCTGATCGGCGTCGGGGCATTGCTGGAATCCGCGCTGCAACTGTGGTTACACGCGGTAGACGCGCGGTTCTCCCGCGACTTGAGACAGCGACTGCTCACCAAACTGTCGAAGCTGCCGCTCGGCTGGTTCTCCGAGCGCAGCGCGGGCAGCATCAAGAATCTGGTCGCGGACAACACACTGTCACTGCACTATCTGGTGACCCACGCCGTAATCGACGCGGTGGCAGCGGTGGTCGCCCCGATCGCCGTGCTGGTGTACCTGTTCACCGTCGACTGGGGCATCGCGCTATTCCTGTTGCTCCCGGTCCTGGGATATGTCATCACCATGTGGCGCATGGTGGTCGCGTCGGAAACCAAGATCGCGTTGTCGCAGACGTGGGCGGAGAAAATGAACTCCGAGGCGGCGTCATACCTGAACGCGCAGCCGGTGATTCGAGTATTCGGCGGCGTGATGGCGTCGAGTTTCCGGCGCAACCTCGATGATTACATCGGCTTCCTCGAAGACTGGCAGCGGCCGTTCGTGAAGGCGAAGACCGTCATGGATCTGGTCACCCGGCCGACGACATTCCTGTGGCTCATCGCGACCGTTGGCACGTTCTTCGTCATCTGGGGCTGGGCGGCGCCGCTGGACTTGCTGCCATTCCTGTTGCTGGGCACCACATTCGGTGCACGACTACTCGGCATCGGCTATGGACTGAGTGGATTGCGCACCGGCATGATCGCGGCCCGGGATATCGCGGTCACACTCGACGAGCCGGAGTTGCGGACCGGGAGCGATGCCGCCGCCGCGACCGAAGTGCCAGCGGCTCAGGTTGATTTTTCCGACGTGACTTTCGGCTACCGATCGGATTTGCCGGTCCTCCATGAGATTTCGCTGACGCTGCGGCCAGGTACGGTGACCGCACTCGTCGGGCCGTCGGGGTCGGGGAAGTCGACGTTGGCCGCGTTGCTGGCTCGTTTCCACGACGTCGACGCCGGAAGTATCGCGATCGGTGGTCGAGATATCGCCACGCTGGATACCGACGAGCTCTACCAGCATTTGGGATTCGTCCTACAACAAACGCAATTGGTTCGAGCGACCGTCGCGGAGAATATCGCCTTAGCCGCGCTGGACGCACCTCGCGAACGGATCGAGGAGGCGGCGCGCGCTGCCAATATCCACGAACGGATCATGGCGATGCCCCGCGGTTATGAGACCGAACTAGGACCCGACGCCGCGTTGTCCGGTGGCGAACAGCAGCGGTTGTCCATCGCGCGAGCGTTATTGGCCGATGCGCCAGTTCTCATCCTCGACGAGGCAACGGCTTTCGCCGATCCAGAGTCGGAATACCTTGTGCAGCAATCACTGAGCCGTCTGGCGGCCAACCGGACCGTACTGGTGATCGCGCATCGACTGCACACCATCGTCGATGCCGACGCGATCGTCGTGCTCGACGGTGGCCGGATCGTCGAATCGGGCACCCATGACGAATTGCTTGCCGCCGGTGGACGATACCGCTCGATGTGGGCTTCGCTCAGCGACTCAACCACGACAGGAGCACAGCGATGATTCGCACTCTGCTTTCACTTCTTCCAGCGCAGAGCCGTCCCGGGCTCACACGCTTCCTCGCACTGGCGATCGTTTCGGTGATCGCACGTGCGGTCAGTGTTGTGGTACTCGTGCCGTTGCTCTCGGCGCTCCTCGACGGCGAGAATTCCACCGCTCTCGCCTGGGTCGGTGCGCTGACGGTCGCGACCCTGGTGGGGTGGACCGCCGACAGTGCGGCGTCGAAAGTTAGTTACGACCTCGGCTTTACTCTCCTCAATAGTGCGCAACACGGTGTGGCGGAACGGCTTTCGCGTATCAAGCTGACTTGGTTCTCGGCGTCGAATACCGCCACCGCTCGGCAAGCGATCGCCGCTACCGGTCCGGATCTGGTCGGTGTCGTCATCTATTTGGTGGTGCCGTTGCTCAGTGCGGTACTGCTGCCCATCGTGATCGCGCTAGCGCTGATTCCCATCGCCTGGCCGCTTGCGATCGTCGCCGCGCTCGGTGTGCCGCTGATGCTGGCCGCACTGTGGGGGACCGGCGCGATCAGCCAGCACGCCGATCATGTTGCCGATGAAGCGAATTCGGAGATGACTGAGCGAGTCATCGAATTCGCGCGGACCCAGCCAGCGCTGCGGATAGCACGACGCAGTGGTGCCGAACGCAGTTTGGCCGGTGACGCTGTCGCGAATCAGCATGGCGCATTGCTGCGACTGATTCTGATGCAGATTCCCGGGCAACTGCTATTCAGTCTGGCCAGTCAGATCGCATTGTTCGCGTTGGCTGGTACGGCAGCGTGGCTGACGGTACGCGGCGACCTTTCCGCCGCACAAGCGGTCGCGTTGATCGTGGTTGCGGTGCGCTACCTGGAACCGTTCACCGTAGTTGGCGAACTGGCCGGTGGGCTGGAGACCATTCGGATTACGTTGCGCCGCATCGGAAGCGTGTTGCAGGCGCCGATTGACTCCGAGGGTACCGCTCAGCCGGCGCAGTCCGGTCGTGCGCCAAGAATCGAGTTCGAGAAGGTCAGTTTCCACTACGGTGATCCGGCGTATCCCGTGCTTGACGAGCTTGATCTGACCCTCGACGCTGGAGCGGCAACCGCGATCATCGGTCCGTCCGGATCGGGAAAGAGCACGATCCTGAGTCTTGTCGCTGGACTCCATGAACCGACGGCCGGTCGGATACTGATCGACGGCGTCGACTCCACCGAACTAGACCTCGCCGCGCGGCGATCCCTGGTGAGCATGGTGTTCCAGCAACCGCATCTGATGCCCGGCACGATAGCGGACAATATCCTCGCCGGGCACCCGGAGGCATCGACGGAGGCGGTGGCACGGGCCAGCGGTCTCGCGCGCGTCGACGAAATCACCGACCGACTGCCCGATGGCGCGCAATCGATGGTCGGTGAGGGTGGCGGATCGCTGTCCGGCGGTGAACGTCAGCGGGTCAGCATAGCTCGGGCGCTGCTCAAGCCGGCGCCGATTCTGCTGATCGACGAAGCGACGAGCGCGCTGGACAACGAGAACGAGCGCGCCATTGTCGACGCGCTGTCGGCCGGCGATGAGCGGACGAGGGTGATCGTCGCGCATCGTCGAGCGGGAATTCGCAATGCCGATCGGGTAGTGGTGATCGATCGTGGCCGGGTCGTCGAGTCGGGCACGACTGACGAACTTCTCGCCGCCGGTGGCCGATTCGCCACCTTCTGGGAGCATCGCGGAGCGGCGGCATCGTGGAAGATCACCGAGGAAGTCTGAGTTCGAACCTCTCAAATCACATCGTGAACGGGCGGCACTAGCGCAACACGGGCAACATAAGGCACAATAAGCAACAGAAGTGTGATATCCGGTCGTCGAGGTGTGTTGGGGAAGACGTTCCTCGTCGAAACCGGAGGTGATCTACTGTGCGCAACCTAGACCAGTTTGCGGACATGACAACAGGAGTGGTGTACATCCACTCGGCGCCGGTGGCGCTGTGCCCGCATGTTGAGTGGGCCTTGTCGTCGACCTTGAACGCGCGAGCGAACCTCAAGTGGTCGGCGCAGGAAGCTACCGACGCTAATACGCAACGTGCGACGGTTGATTGGGCAGGCCCGGTCGGAACCGGAGCACGGTTGGTCAATGCGCTGCGCGAGTGGTCAGCGGTGAGCTTTGAGGTAACCGAGAACGCCAGTGAGGGCGTCGACGGTGAACGCTTCAGCTATGTGCCCGGCCTTGGACTGTGGCGCGGTGCGATGAGTGCCAACGGCGACGTGATCCTGGGCGAGATGGAGTTGCGGTCAATGCTCGACGCCCAACCCGACAGCGTCGGCCTGGCCGGCGCCGTCGAGGCAGCACTCGGCACCGCATGGGATGCGGCGTTGGAGCCATATCGAATGGGCGGTGTCGGGGCGGAAGTGACCTGGCTGCGGCAACGGGTGGGGTAGAACACTAAGAGGTTGTGGTGTCCGGCCGTTTGCGATCGTCCGTCGTCGGCGCACCCGGTAGGTCGGCGACGCGCAGTGGCCCACCAGCCGCTATTTCTTCTACGCGTCGCGAGCGTCGGCTCAGCGGGGTGTCTGGTGCGGTATCCAGTACCAGTTGTTCGGTTGCGGTGTAAATCGAAACCGACAGTTCGCCGTCGCCGCGTTCGGTCAGTACCTCGATGGGAATCCGAACCGCGACTTCCCATGTGTCGTCCTCGACGATGCGGTGCCCACGGAATTCTTCGGCGCTATCGCGTGAGTCGGGGATGCCGACGCTGAGTCCCGGATCAGGCAGAGGCGCCAGTGCCACGACGAGATTATTGGCTCGAACTTCGAGGAATGATGTGCCACGGACGGTCGGCGCGGTAGACGGCCCGACGTCGACGACGTTGCTATTCAGGACGTCAATTCGCTTGCCGCGCACTTGAAGTCGTAGTCGCAGGCTCTGTGACGATGAGTTATCTGCCTGGTGAATTGGCACCTGGGGTCCCCGGTTCTTACGTCTGTTCGGTGGGCCGTGCAGTGCGAGGGACGCCTCGACGCTGGGCTTGGCACGTCCCGTCTGTTCTCTCCGCGCCGCCGCGGGCGTGAGCCCGTCTTTGCGGAGATTTCGTGGAAAGCCATCCGGATACGCGCCGCCGGACGGCTCTCGGTCGAGATTCTTTCGTGGGTATTCGATGTGCTCGTTCATTGTGACGCTCTTTTCGAGTAAGTGATGTGGTTACCAGTTCCGGCCGAACCGGTAGTTGTGTATCCAGCGGTTGTAGATATTCGTCATTACCAGCGGCGTCGTGCCGGTGAACGTTCCGAGCCAGGCAGCGTTATGCGCGAGGATTCGATCGGGACCTTTCACCGTCACCGGTCCGATGATGATCGCCTCGGAGACGGCGGTTCGGGGGCGCAGCCGTTCTCGCGATGGCACCCGATCGAATCGATCGCCGTCACCCAGATGCCATTCGCCGATCCAGTCTTCGCGGAAATCCGCGTGCAAATCGCTGCCGGTAGAGATCATCCGGCCGGCGTAGTTATGAGACCAGTCCGCCGAATTCCAGGCGAAGAGATCGACTTTGCCATCGCCGGTGAGATCGGCGGGCAGGAAGCGGTCGTGGCTGCGCATGCCACCCCAACCGGGCACGTCGCCGTCGAATATTC
Organism: Gordonia effusa NBRC 100432; assembly: GCF_000241305.1. GTDB lineage: Bacteria > Actinomycetota > Actinomycetes > Mycobacteriales > Mycobacteriaceae > Gordonia > Gordonia effusa. Next base: position 43,831 of record NZ_BAEH01000077.1, on the reverse strand, counting down.
GGACGAACGAGAAGTCGCTGCCGGTCGAACGGAACATCGCGAGATAGGGGTTGGCCCAGTCTGATCCGTTGAAGATGTACAGATCTTCTTTGCCATCACCCTTGAAATCGCCGACGAAGAACCGATCGTTGCGAGCGAAGCCGCCCCACCCCGCGATGTCGTCCTCCCACAGTCGGATGCACCGGAACGAACCGCGTTGGTTGCGGAAGAGGCCCAGGTACTCGCTCGACCAGTCTTGCGAGTTCCAGATCAGCAGGTCGTCTTGTCCGGTGCCCCCGACGTCGGCGACCATGATCTCGTCGTGTCGGGCCAGACCGCCCCAGCCGGGGATGTCACCGTCGTAACGCCTGGTCTGGGTGAAGCCCGATCCACTTGAGATGAGGGTGGCGACATAGGGCATCGACCAGTCGTCGAGGTTGACGACGAGGAGATCGTCGCGGCCGTCGCCGTCGAAGTCGCCGACCAGGAAAGTGTCGTGGCGTGCGAATCCGCCCCAGCCGGGAATGTCGCCGTCGTAGCGGGCGAGAACTCGCGTGGTGCCATCGGTGTTGACCTTGATCAGTGCGAGATAGGGGAATACCCAATCGGTCGAGTTGAAGACGACGAGTTCGTCGCGGCCGTCGCCGTCGAAATCACCGGCCCAATACTGATCGCCCGGACGGATTTCCCATGACCCCGGGACGATGGCGGCGGTCGTGTGTTTATGTTCCCATCTGGTGTCGGTTGCTCGGTACACGGTGAGTGCGCGATTCTCGACGCCGATGAATTCCGAACCCAGTTTCGACGTGAATCGACCGGGAACCGTACGGGTAAAAGAATGCGCCGCGGTGTGGTGGTGGGTGTCTTTCAGTTCGGTGTAGCAGATCGGGCAGAAGTCGGGGGTATTGCTGTTCATCCGGCAGTTGATGACGGGGCGGAAGATTCCGGTTTCATAGGTGTGGCCGCCCTCGAACAGGCCGGCGTCGGCGGCATCGTCCCAACCTGCCGGTTTGGTGCCGACGGTCCAACCCGCCGCGGTGCCCAGTCCCGTTGGAACGGGCGTGGCTCCGGCGATGAATTGCTTCCATTTCACCGAGGAGCGTTTGGTCGACGTCGTGACATTCACCCGACCCGGGTCGCTGAGGGTGAAGGCGCCTTTGCCGCTCGCACTGTACTCATCGGCGAGATTGCCGAAACCGTGGCCCATTTCGTGGGCGATCGTCGCCCAATTCTCTTGGGTGGTTACCTTCAGCACCGATCCGGTACGGAGTCCGCCGGGCAGTGTCGAGTTGACGATGATGAGCGTGAAATCCGCGCCCGGAGCCCACTTGGCCAGCGCGGCGTCGATGCGGCTGGCGGTGTTGGTGCCGTTCTCGAACCAGTTATGCCACCATTCGCCATTGGAGATGATGCCGAGTGAGGTGTTGAAGATATTCTCGGTGAAGGTGTCGTCGGCGAGGTTGCTGGGTGTGCCTTGGAGGTTCCAGGTGCGCGTACTGGCACCGGAGTGCACCGATTCCAGATTCACGCGGCGGATATTCCAAGCTGCGGCGTCCTCGTTGTAATAGCCCGATCCGAAGACCTGCTTCAGTACGACATCGCGGACATAGTTGTTGTAGGTGGTTTGGTCGCTGCCCGCGGCAAATCCGTCGCCGAGGATCGCGAGTGTTTTTCCGCTGCTTCCGACGTCCTGTAGGACCGTCACACTGTCGGCCATCGTGGGCTCCTTGACGAACTGCGCTATTGGGGACATCTCCGATGGTTGTCCGGTTGCGCCGTGCGGTCGCGAGTAGAGCTCTACGCGTTTGTGGTGGCGGTCAATGGTGAGGGGTGGGGTAGCGAGTCCTGATCCGCGTCAGTCGAAATCCAGCCCGAACCGCAGGCCGCGATCACGTACCCAACTCATATGCTGACTGAACGCGTCGGTCCGGGGAGTGCCGATCCCGTCGACGGAGTCGGCCAATTCCCGGGTGTAGATACTCGCGCCCAGGTCGGCCATGACGGCGTCGATGCCCAGGTTGATTCGGGCGAGCATGACGAAATCGCTGGGCACGGTCATCTTGCGACCGGCAGCTCCGGCCGGCCCGTCTTCGAGAAATGAGCGCATTACTTTCGCGCTGTCGTCGGACACAAAGGCATGTGGTTGAGGTCCGACGACGGTGCCGCACATCATCCTCCACCAGCTGTATACCTCATCGGCGGTGAGGTCACTGTCCGTCGGGACGAACCCGTTGTTGCCCGCCAGGCGGAATACCTCGTCGCGGTCACCGTCGATAGTTGCGCGGAACGTCTGCAGAATGCAGCGTCGCACCCACTCGGGAAACTGTTTGACACAGCCGAAGTCGACGAATCCCACTGTTCCGTCGGTGCCGAACCGATAGTTGCCCGGATGTGGGTCGGCGTTGAACAGATTGCCGTGCCGGTATCCGCCGAACGCGAATAGCCCGATTGTCTGAGCCCAGCGATCGCGGAGGTCTTGCTCGGCGGAACGTGCTTGCGCCCAACCGATTCCGTCGAGGAAGGTCATCGTCAGAACGCGGGAGGTCGACAACTCGGGAACGACGTCGGGGATCCGGATAGTTGGATGACCGCGGTACAGATCGGCGAATCTGGTGATATTGCGGGCTTCGTGTCGATAGTCGACTTCCTCGGCGATACGTTCGGCGACCTCGGCCGCTGCCGATCGCTGGTCGGTGCGCATTGCTTTCGGTGTCAGCGACATACCGAGCTTCATGAAGGTCGCCAAGAGCTCAGTGTTGGCCAGGTCGTCTCGAATCGCTTGCGCAACACCGGGATACTGGATCTTGACCGCCACATGGGTGCCGTCAGACAACCATGCCTCGTGGACTTGTCCGATAGATGCGGCAGCGATCGGCTCCGGTGAGAAACGCTCGAAGAGTTCGTCGATGGGTTTACCGAACTCTGCTTCGGCAGTCTCGCGCGCGGTCGTCGGATCCATTGGCGGGGCGTCGGCCTGAAGTCGTTCCAGCGCTTGCTGATAGATCGCGAACGGTCCAGCGTCGGAGGCGTCCATCTGGTACGTCGAAAGCAATTGTCCGGCCTTCATCAGCACACCCTTGGAATGGCCGAGTAGTTCGGCATATCGCTCGGCGGTGCGATGGTGGAACTCTTCGACAGCGTCGGCATCTCCAGTCCGCGCACGCAGTCCAGCGGCCAGGCGACCGCCAGCGGCGCGGGCGGCGAAACCAACAACTGGAATTGTTCTACGTACCCGCCCCGCCCGAACTTGCCCGAATCGGTCCTCGGACGACGGTGATTCGTTGGTTACGACTTGATCGTCGATCATCGAGTTGCTCCCTTGTGAAAGACCATCGGCACTGAAGTCAGGCCGCGCAATATTATTGAGTCACGCATCTCCGGATTGCCGACGACCTCGGCGTCGCGCTGAAGAAGAAGTTGAAGTGCCACAGTGATTTCCAGCTGCGCGAGTGCGGCGCCGATGCATCGATGGGCGCCGAAACCGAAAGATAGATGCGGGGCGCGGCGGCTACGGTCTACTCGGAACCTCTCGGGCTCCTCGAACACACCGGGATCTCGGTTGGCTGCGGCGATCTCGATGACGACGGTGTCGCCCGGCGAGATGACGTATTCGTTGATCGTGTGCGACTGGGTTGCGACGCGCATCAGCGACTGCGCGGGACCGTCGAGCCGAAGCAGCTCGGTCACGATGCGCGGGTCGTCGACGTCGAGATCATCGATCGGCCGACGGTGACCTGTTCGACCGAAGAGACGAACTACGGCTCCCCCCAACAGATTTGCGGTTGTTTCGTGACCCGCGATGGCGAGCAGTATTGCGTTGACGACTACCTCGTCGAGGGTGAGCGCCGGGTCGGTGGCGAGCAGACTGAGCAGATCGTCCTGCGGTTCGGCGCGACGTAGGGCGGCCAACGGAAGGAATTCGGCGACCAGTGACGTAAACGAAGCAGCCGTATCGGCGATTGTTGTCGGATCAAGCACGGTGTCCAATGCGCGAATGAGCTTGGGAGCTTCGCGCAGCAGAGTGGTGGCCGTTTCCAGGTCTAGGCCGAGCCATTCCGAGATGACCGTGACCGGAAATGGTTGCGCCAGCTGTGTCATGAAGTCGAAGGGTTCGTCCGCGGGAACTGAGTCAACGATGTCGCCGGCGATGGATTCGATGGCGGGGCGCAACTGCGCGATATAACTGGGGGTGAAGACATCGCGAAGTGAGTTGCGGACCCGGGTGTGCTCGGGGCCGTCGAGCAGCAGCATGGTTTGCGCGAGGGGGGATTCGGTGAGGCCAATCTCGGCGGCTGCATCACGATTCGCTTGCGACGCAAGCGGATCGCTCGACCATCCGGTGCCCGTGAGGACAGCGCGCGCCTCGTGGTAGCCGGAGATGATCCAGGCCCGGTTGACGTCGTCGAAACGCACGGCATCGGGTCGTGCCGTCGGTAGCTCGGCAATATCGGTCACGGCTGTCCTCCTTCGCCTAAGTGTTCACTTAGGACGCCTGCTGTGGCTATACTAAGTGAGCACTTAGGAGGCGTCAATGGGCTCTTTGGCCACCCGGGACCGACTGATCGACGAGGCGATGCGTCTATTCGGCGAGCAGGGTTATCGCGCGACGAGCGTCGCGCAGATCGAGGCGGCCGCTGGCCTTACGCCGGGTTCGGGCGGGCTTTATCACCACTTCCGTTCCAAGGAGAGCCTGCTCGAAGCGGGAATCGACCGGCAACTTGATCGGATGAGCGCGTTGCGCGACATTCGGCAGATCTTCGAAGGGTTGACCGATCTTCGAGCGGAGTTGACGGTGCTCTGCCGCTACACGCTGAGCGTGATCGACGAGGAAGCGCAGTTGCTGCGGATCGTGTCGTCGGAGCTGCGTGATCGGCCGCGAAAGCTCGCCGAGACCCTGACGAAACTGCTGGGAGAGTCGTATGTGGGGATGACCGAATGGATCTTGCGCCGTGTCCCGCACGCCGACCGGGAGGTCGCGCACGCCGTCGCCGCGGTGGCGCTCAATGCACTGTTCGCGCATCGGATGATGCCGCAATTCCTTGGCGCGCAACCTGTTTCCATCGACGATGATGTGATGGTCGGGGAGTGGGTAACGATGGTTGCCGCGCGGGTGGAAAGTTTGTCGGCAGGACTGAATTCTGCCTCCTGACGCTGTGCGGGGGAATTGTTCCCTCGGCGGCGTCCAGCGCACTGACTCCAGTCGGCAGACACAACGTGGCCCCCGACAATTCTGCCGAGGGCCACGATCAGTCGGTGAGTAGTTAACTCACAACGGGATGTTCTTGTGACGGCCGCGCCGGGCCGGTGCCGAAGCAAGTGCCTCGGCGATCTTCGAACGGGTCAGTGCGGGATTGATGATCTCGTCGACGACGCCGATCGACTGTGCGCGGCCAACGCCGCCGGCGATAGCCTCGTGTTCGACGGCAAGGCGCTCATGCAATGCTTCGCGCTCGTCGTCGGGTGCGGCGGCGAGCGCCTTCTTATGCAGGATGCCGACCGCGGCTTTGGCGCCCATGACGGCGACTTCCGAACCGGGCCAAGCGAATACGGCCGTCGCACCAAGAGCGCGTGAGTTCATCGCGATGTAGGCGCCGCCGTAGATCTTGCGGGTCACCAGGGTGACGCGGGGAACCGTGCACTCGGCGAACGCATGCAGCAACTTGGCGCCGCGGCGCACCACGCCGTCCCACTCCTGCCCGACGCCGGGCAGGTAACCGGGGACGTCGGTGACGACGATCAGCGGAATGCCGAACGCGTCGCACAGGCGCACGAAGCGTGCGGCCTTCTCCGCGGACAGCGAGTTGAGGCAGCCGCCCATCCGCAGCGGGTTGTTGGCGATGACGCCGACGCTGCGGCCCGAGAGGCGACCGAATCCGACGACGATGTTGGGCGCGTATTTCGCCTGGATCTCTTCGAAACTGGAGATCTCGGTCTCGCCGTCGGCTGCCAACTCGGTGTCGAGGAGTTGGGTGATGACCGGGTGGACGTCGTAGGCGCGCCGGTTGGACTCGGGGAGCAGTGCTTTGAGGTCGGTGTCGCCCGCCTCGGCCTTCTCGCGGTTGAAATGGCCTTGCTGGCTGAAGGTAGACACCAAGCGACGTGCGCGCCACAGGGCATCTGGCTCGGAATCGGCGGTGATGTGGCTGACGCCGGACTTCTTGCCGTGGGTAAGCGGACCGCCGAGCGACTCCATGTCGACCTGCTCGCCGGTGACGCTGCGAACGACGTCGGGGCCGGTGACGAATACGCGGCCGGCAGGCGCCATAATCACGACGTCGGTCAAGGCCGGGCCGTATGCCGCACCGCCGGCGGCAAAGCCGACGACGACGGAAATCTGTGGGATATAGCCCGAAGCGCGAACCATCGCCTCGAAGACCTGGCCGACGGCGTGCAGTGCTTCGACGCCTTCGGCGAGACGGGCGCCGCCCGAATGCCAGATGCCGACGACCGGAGCCTGTTCGGCGATGGCGGTGTCAATCGAATTGACGATATGGGCACACCCAACCACACCCATGGCACCGCCCATCACGGTGCCGTCAGTGCAGTACGAGACGGTGCGAACACCGTTGACCAAACCGATGGCTGCTTGCACACCCGACTTATCGCGGGGGTGCAGAAGCGACATCGAACCTTCGTCGAAGAAGTTGGTCAAGCGCAACAGCGGATCTCGGGGATCTGCCGCTTCCTCATGGCCGGTGATGGGAGCCAATGTGGTCATCGCTCTCTCCTGTATCTGTGGGTGTAGCTGGGTGACTATCGCGTGGTGGGATTCAGTAGCGTCCGAATGCGATTGCCACGTTGTGGCCGCCGAATCCGAACGAGTTGTTGATGGCGTAATCGATCTGGCCGTGGCGAGCTTCGCCGTGGACAACATCGATGTCGCACTCGGGATCCTGGTTTTCCAGGTTCAGAGTGGGCGGGATAACGCCTTCTTCAACCGACTTGATGGTCAGCACTGACTCCAGTGCTCCCACCGCGCCGATGGAGTGACCCAAAGCGGACTTCGGTGCGTACACCGCAGCCTGGTCACCGATTGCCGACTTGATTCCGACTGCCTCGGCGGTGTCGCCGATGGACGTCGAAGTGGCGTGTGCGTTCACGAATGCGATGTCGGCTTTAGTCAGTCCGGCGGTCTGGATCGCACGGGCCATCGCACGGGCGTTGCCCTGACCGCTGGGGTCGGGTGCGACGAGGTGGAAACCGTCAGACGTGATGCCGCTGCCGAGTACGCGAGCGTGGATATGTGCGCCGCGAGCAACCGCGTGCTCTTCGCGTTCGAGGATCAGCATCGCTGCGGCCTCGCCGAACACGAATCCGTCACGATCCTTGTCGAACGGCCGCGAAGCCGCCGCCGGGTCGTCGTTGCGCGTGCTCATCGCACGCATCATCGAGAACGCCGCGATCGGGATCGCATCGATATGACCTTCGACGCCACCGGTGACAACCATGTCGGCGTCGCCCATCACGATGTGACGCCACGCGTGGGCGATGGCCTCGGCACCAGACGAGCAGGCCGACACCGGGGTGATCACACCGCCGCGTGCGCCGACGTTGAGTCCGGTGACCGCGGCCGGTCCGTTGGGCATGGCCATCGACACCGCGAGCGGAGATACCTTGCGGTAATTACCACTGGTCTCGATGGCCTTGACAGCGTCGACCATTGCGTCGCCGCCGCCTTGGCCGGTGCCAAGGACGACAGCGAGGCGGTCCTTGTCGACCTCCGGTTCGCCGGCCTGTGCCCACAGGCGCTTGCTCATCACATGTGCGATTCGCTCGACATACGCCATCCGGCGAGCCTCGACACGGGTGACTTCTTCGGACGGGTCTTGCAGCAGGCGCCCGCCGATGCGGCAGGGGAGCTCGCCGTACTGAGTGACAAAGTCATCGGTCAGTGCGCGAATGCCCGACTTACCGGCAACCAGTCCGTCCCACGTCGAGTCGAGGTCGACGCCCAGCGATGTGGTGGCGACCATAGAGGTCACCACCACGCTGGGGAAGTTGCCTCCCAGAGTGGAGTAGTCGCGGAGCGACGCGGTCACGCGCCAGCTTTCTTGTCCTCGGCGACCTTGGCAGCGATTGCCGCGGCGGCCTCGGGGTTCTCAGCCTCGAGCTTCTGGATGTAGCCGACGGCGTCGCCGACGGTACGCAGGCCAGCGAGGTCCTCATCGGGGATCTTCACGCCGTACTTGTCCTCGGTCTGGACGGCGATCTCCACCATCGACAGCGAGTCGATGTCCAAGTCGTCAACGAAGGACTTCTCCATCGTCACCTCGGACGGCTCGATGCCGGTAACTTCCTCGATGATCTCGGCAATGCCGGCGATGAGATCTTCCTGGGTGGCGGCCACGGCGTGGCTCCCTTCTCGGTTTGAGCTCTAACGATCAGAGCGCGCTTGTCATATGTACTGGGTTAGTACTTCCGGGCGGCTGTGCAGCCGCTTGGATTCGCCGGAGAATCTCCGGCGGTCCGGGGGTCGCGGACAACTGTGGTCCGCGACCGCTATCCAAGTTCAGTGATGCCCGACAGGTCTTCGGGTGTCTTACACGCCCGCGTCGGAGTGCCCTTGAGTTCGCGTTTGGCGATTCCGACCAGGGTGCCGGCCGGGGGCAATTCGACGATGGCATCGGTGCCAGCGTCACGCATGGATACCGAACACAGGTCCCAGCGAACGGGACTGGTCACCTGCGCTACTAGTTTTGTCAGTGCTTCGGCCCCATTCGTTACAGCCTGTCCGTCGGAATTCGACAAAAGGGTGAACGTGGGGTCCGACGGTGTGATATCGGTCGCAGCTTTGGCGACCGCGTCCTGGGCCGGAGCCATGTATTTCGTGTGGAAGGCGCCCGCGACGGCCAGTTTGCGGATGCGGGCGCGCTCGGGTGGAGTGGCGATCAATTCGTCGATCGCCTCGACTTTGCCGGCCGCGACGATCTGACCGACGGCATTGCGGTTAGCCGGTACGAGATCGAGCTCTGCCAGACGGGCGAGCACTTGCTCCTCGTCGCCGCCGAGTACCGCTGCCATTGTGGTGGGTTCTAGTGCGCAAGCCTTGGCCATCTCGGCGCCGCGGATGGCGGCGAGTGTCACTGCTTCGTCGGCCGAGATGACACCGCTGATGGCTGCCGCGGCGAGTTCGCCGACCGAGTGCCCGGCAACGATTGTGTTGGCGGGGATTGAATGCCGCTTGGCGAGTTCGTCGTATGCGAGTAGTGCCGCGGCGACAACGAGCGGCTGGGTGATCGCGGTGTCGGTGATCTCGTCGGCGGTGGCAGTCGTGCCGAGGCGTTCGAGGTCCAGACTGATCTGCTTCGACCACGTGGCCAACTGGTCACGTGCACCGGCGAGCTCAAGCCATGGAGTGAGCATGCCGGGTGTCTGGGAGCCCTGTCCGGGCGCAAGCAAGGAAAGCACGTCCACTAGAAAACACCCTCAACCCCCTATTCGTGGGTGTTGGGCTCGATGAACCTTGAGGCGCGTCTTTGTGGGAGTCCTACAAACTTGGGTCGGGGCGTGCTGAGGCTGTCATCACCCTGTGACTCGTTACCAAAATGAGTCCAAAAGGGCCTCAACTGCACGAACGCAACTTACCCGACGGTTACGAGTGTTACTCATGTGGCGTGTGAGCGCATTTTTTGCTTGAACTGTGTCAATCGTCCAATGGTTGTGGCCACGCGTAGGACGTACGCGTCTCGAGGGTTAGTTGCGTCACGCCGCGTCATTTCAGCGATCTTTTTTAGTCGATAGCGCACAGTATTTGGATGAACGAACAGTTCGCGCGCGCATGCTTCGACGGATCCCCCGGTGTCAAGGTAGGTCTCCAGCGTCGTGTTGAGGGTCTCGCCGCCTTTCGACAGCGGAGTGGTTACCGAATCGATGAGAGCCTTGGTCGCGGTCTCGTCCCCGTTCAGTGCGCGCTCGGGTAGCAACTCAAGACTGTGCACCGGTCGCGGCGCTCCCGGCCATCCGGCCACAGCTTCAATCGCGGCCATCGCCTCGACGGCGCTCGAATGAGCGGTGCTGAGGTTGGGCGTCGTCGGCCCGATGACAACCGGAGCGTCGGCGAAGTGATCCAGCAGGTCGCTCATAAAGCGTTCGGTCGACCGCACCGACCCACTCACGATCGCCACTAGGAACGAACCCTGTACCACCGACAATGCCGACCGGTCGTATTGCTTAGCCGTGTTGTGAATGGCCAGCGGTACCGAGACGTTTTGTTCGGGCGGCGGTGTCCCGACGATGACGGTGGCCGGCGCATCGGAGTCCCAGTTGAGTGCGGCGGCACGCGAGAGGAGTTGTGCCCCGGTATCGCCACGAACCACGGCGTCGACGACAAGCGCTTCCAAGCGAGAATCCCACGCGCCGCGCGACTCGGCTGCCGAAGCGTAGATCGATGCCGCGGCGAAGCCGATTTCGCGGCCGTAACGCAGGACCGACTCGGTCAACGCCCGCAGCTGGGCGTCATTGCGGGCCAGCAGTGGCAGCCACTTCTCGAAGAATTCCATTGCGACGCGGACCATTTCGACCGTCTGCAGCAGAGTGATCCGCCGGGCCAGGTCTTGCGGCACGACCTGAAACGCCTGGACGGTGAACTTGACGTTGCCCTCCGGGTCTTGGATCCATTCGACGAAGTTCACGACCGCGGTCTGCACCACCAACTGCACGCTGGCACGCTGGGCTGCGTCGAGGTCACCGAAGTAGGGGAGTTGATCCGACATCGAGTGAACCGCCTCGGTTGCCAGCCGCCCGCTGTACTGCTTGACACGGCGCAGCAACGTGTCCGGCAGCGCGTCGTGGACTGTTGCGGGAGCCGGTACGTGCGCGCCACGTTCCCCGAAGACGTCCATGCTGGGAGGTTGCTGGTTGAGGCGGGCGTCGGACATGACTTCAATCTAGCCCCGGAGCGCCAATATCCACCGTTGACCCGCGACTGGCGACCGTTCGGCGACGAGTACGACTGGAAATGTCCCCGACACGCGAGCAGGCGCTATATCGCCGCCTGCTCTTGTGTCGGGGACATTTCCAGTGGTTTGTGGCCCGATACTTCGCTATGCGCTGCCGGTGTCCGCCAACGAAATCGGCGCCGCACTCACGTCGGTGATCTGATATTTTTCCGCGGCCTGCGCAGCCACCGAACGATCAAGGTGGCCGTCGCGCGCCAGAGCCAGCAGCGTCGCGACGACGATCGACTCAGCATCGACGTTGAAGAAACGTCGAGCGGCCGGACGCGTATCGGAGAACCCGAAGCCGTCGGTGCCGAGGGTCAGATATGTACCCGGCACATATGCCCGGATCTGTTCGGGGACACCTCGCATATAGTCGCTGACCGCGACGAAGGGGCCCGCGACATCACCAAGGACCTCGGTGAGATACGGCTGGGTGACAGCGGCACCCGGCTCGCGTAGTTCGTCGCGGTCCGCGCGTAGACCGTCGCGGGCGAGTTCGCTCCACGAGGTCACCGAATACACCGACGCGCCAACATCCCATTCGTCAGCGAGCAGTTGCTGGGCGCGCACCGCGTCGGGCATGGTCACACCCGATACGAGGATGTTCGCCGGGTATTGCTTGGTCCCGTCAGCGTCGGCGTAGCGATAGATACCCTTGAGCAGTCCCGCGACGTCGAGGTTTTCTGGTTGAGCCGGCTGTGTGTAGGGCTCGTTGTATACCGTGATGTAGAAGTACACATTCTCCGGCGAATCGCCGTACATCCTGCGCAGTCCGTCATCGACGATATGGGCGAGCTCGTAGGCGAAGGCCGGGTCATATGCCACGACGCCGGGGTTGGTGGCGGCCAGCAGCGGCGAGTGACCGTCGGCGTGCTGTAAGCCTTCGCCGGTCAAAGTGGTCCGTCCGGCGGTAGCGCCGATGACGAAACCGCGGGCCATCTGATCGGCGGCGGCCCACAGGCTGTCGCCGGTGCGTTGGAAGCCGAACATCGAATAGAAGATGTAGAGCGGAATCATCGGCTCGTGCTGCGTCGCATACGACGTCCCGACCGCGGTGAACGATGCCGCCGAACCGGCTTCGTTGATGCCCTCGTGCAGGATGTGCCCCACGGCGCTCTCTTTGTACGCGAGCATCAACTGCGCGTCGACGGAGGTGTACAACTGCCCGTTGCGGTTGTAGATCTTGAGCGATGGGAACCAGGAGTCCATGCCGAAGGTGCGTGCTTCGTCGGGGATGATCGGGACGATGCGATCGCCGATCTCCGGGTCGCGCAGAAGGTCCTTGAAGATGCGGACCAACGCCATTGTCGTAGCTACCTGCTGTTTGCCAGAACCCTTCGCGGCGACCTTGAGTGCGCCGGAGGTATCGGGATGCAGCGGCTTGGACTTTGGTGCTCGATTGGGCAGGAACCCGCCGAGCGCTTTGCGGCGGGCTAGCGCGTACTCGATCTCCGGTGCGTCCGTCCCCGGGTGGTAATACGGCGGCAGATATGGATCCTCTTCCAACTGGGCGTCGGTGATCGGGATCCGGTTGGTGTCGCGGAACGCTTTGAGGTCGTCGAGGGTCAGCTTCTTCATCTGATGAGTCGCGTTGCGGCCCTCAAAATGCGTGCCCAGGGTGTAACCCTTGATAGTCTTCGCCAAGATGACCGTCGGCTGCCCCTTATGCGACATCGCCGCCGCGTATGCCGCGTAGATCTTTCGGTAATCGTGCCCGCCGCGTTTGAGATTCCAGATCTGCGGGTCGGTGAGGTCTTTGACGAGTTCTTTGGTACGCGGGTCGCGACCGAAGAAATGTTCACGGACGAACGCGCCGTCGTTGGCCTTGTAGGTCTGATAGTCGCCATCGGGGGTCGAGTTCATCAGGTTGACTAGCGCACCATCGCGATCGGCGTGTAACAGGGCATCCCACTCGCGTCCCCAGACAACTTTGATGACATTCCAACCGGCGCCACGGAAGAACGACTCAAGTTCCTGGATGATCTTGCCGTTGCCGCGGACCGGGCCGTCGAGTCGCTGCAAGTTGCAGTTGACGACGAACGTCAGATTGTCGAGCCCTTCGGTCGCTGCCACGTGCAGTAGACCGCGCGATTCGGGCTCGTCCATCTCGCCGTCGCCGAGGAATGCCCAGACATGCTGATCGGAGGTGTCGCGAATGCCGCGGTCGTGCAGGTAGTGATTGAATCGTGCCTGGTAGATGGCGTTCATGGGACCGAGGCCCATCGATACCGTCGGGAACTGCCAGAACTCGGGCATCAGCCGAGGATGCGGATACGACGGTAGGCCGCCGCCCAAACCAGCATGACTGTGTTCCTGACGGAAACCGTCCATGCGATGCTCGTCGATCCGGCCTTCGAGGTAGGCGCGGGCGTAGATTCCCGGTGAAGCGTGTCCCTGGATGAAAATCTGGTCGCCGCCGCCTGGATGGTCGTGACCGCGAAAGAAGTGATTGAAACCGACCTCGTACAGCGACGCCGATGACGCGTACGTCGAGATATGACCGCCAACGCCGACGCCTGGCCGCTGCGCGCGGTGCACCATGATGGCGGCGTTCCAGCGGATGAAGGCGCGAAAGCGGCGCTCGGTGTCTTCGTCGCCCGGGAACCACGGCTCGTTTTCGGTCGGAATCGTGTTGACATAGTCCGTCGACATCAACGAGGGGATCGACACGTGCTGCTCGCCAGCGCGCTCGAGCAAGCGAAGCATCAAATAGCGCGCTCGCGCGGGGCCAGCTGATTCGATGAGCCCGTCGAGCGAGGACAACCATTCCGATGTCTCCGCCGGATCGATGTCGGGCAGATATGACGCGACGCCCTCGCGTATGACACGCACACGCTTGGCGGCGGGAGTTGTTGCTGGATCGGTCGGCTGGTCGCCCACAATTGATCTCACTGTTCTGTCGAATCGAAGCCGACCGCACTGTGGTGGGACGGCGGGGTGCGTCACGTTCCGGTAGGGGTGATCCGGGCACGTGCTCACTAGCCATGGTGCCGCAAGTCACCGACATCGTGTACGTCGAGTGGCGTAACTTTTCGTCGTCATCGACGTGTGAGAGCTAAAGTTTGCTGGCACACAACTTGCAATACAGATCGCAAACGAGGGGAACCCGACACGTGTGACTGACCCGCATTACGGGCAGCCGCCCGCCGGATCACCGTATCCCGGCTCGGGGTATCCCGCCGCCCAATCGCCTATGCCGCAGGGAAACCCGCAGCAGCCATATCCGGCACAGGGGGATCCAGCCCAGCCGTACCCTCAGCAGCCGTACCCGGGCCAGCCAGCTCAACCGGGGTATCCCACGCCGCAGGGCTATCCGCAGCCGTACCCGCCTCAGCAGTTCGCGCAGCCATTGCCACCGGGAATCTTCCAGGCAAAGTTCCGCAAGCACACCGGACTGATCATCTTGGCGCAGTGGAGCGATACGGTTGTCACCGGAACGTATGACGAAGTGCGCAAAGGTTTCTGGAATGCTCAGACGCACTGCCTCATACTTGGCTGGTGGGGCATTATTTCGGCATTGATTTACAACTGGATAGCAATTATCGGCAATATCTCGGAATTGAACAGAATCAAGGGGCTGGCGCGACAACAGGGGCTGGCCGGATAGGCAGTTGATGAGGTCAATGCGTGCACTGTTCGCGACGGTGCTCGGTTTGGGTGCGGTGGCGCTGACGGCGGGCTGTCAGACCATCGACGGCACGGCGTCGGCACCGTCTGGCCAGGTGTCGGCCTACCGGGCCGAACAAAGCTCGGCGGCCGCTGTGCGCGCACGGGTGCAAGCGATCGCGTTGTGCGAGCAGGCAATTCCGTCGATGGCGGCGATGGTGCGCGAGTACAACGCATTTATCAACGCGCTCAACAAGACTCAGAGCTACACGAAGCTGCGTGGGCTCGACACCAAGGCGCGAGAGCAACTTGCGGTGGGCGCCAACGAGATTCGTCCCAAGTTGACCAACGATCTGCCAGTCGACCTCGCCGACTCGGTGCGCGAATTCCTGTCCGCGGGTGCGTCGCTGAACAATCTCATCGGAGCCAAACAAAGCGCGCAGCTCAATTCCGTCGCGGCGGTGTGGACGCGCGAGCGACAGGCCACCATCGACCTGTGTGCTCGGTACATCCCGTCGGCATCGACGCAGCCGAGAAAGGCGCCATCCTCGTCGAAGGCCGTTCCGTCGACGTCGTCGAGCCGGCCGAGTTCATCGGTTCCGGCTCGGCCGAGCTGAAGAATTTCGCCCGCGACTACTCGTAGCGTGGATGAAGGCTCTAGGCTGTTCGGGTAACCCAAGTTGCGCGGTATCGCGCAATCTGACACGGTCGGCAGAGTCGGCACAGATCAAGGAGGTCGCACGCGGTGGTATCCGCCACAGAGGGTAGTGGTGCCCACAAGCTTGGATTCACGTCCGGTTTGGTGGTGCAAGAACTCGGCTGGGACGAAGACACCGACGACGACCTGCGGGCCGACATCGAGGAAGTCATCGGCTCGGAAATGCTTGACGAGGATGCCGATGACGTAATCGACGTTGTCGTGCTGTGGTGGCGTGAAGACGACGGCGATCTCGTCGATGCTCTGATGGATGCGATCACGCCGCTGGCCGACGATGGTTACATTTTGGTTCTTTCACCGAAGACCGGTAACGACGGCCACGTTGACCCCAGTGAGATCGCCGAGGCGGCACCCACCGCGGGCCTCACGCAGACTTCGGTCGCCAGCCTCGGGCAGTGGTCGGCGGCGCGCCTGGTCCAACCGAAATCCCGGGGCAAACGCGCATGACGTCTGCGCGAACCGCCGACCCAGTGTCGGTTGGGTCCCGTGCACCCGAGTTCGCTCTGCGCGACCAAAACAATCAACTCGTCGAACTCGAAGCTCTTCGTGACGACCGCCGGGTGGTTCTGGTCTTCTTCCCGCTCGCGTTCACCGGCAATTGCGAAGGCGAACTGGGCATGATTCGAGATCGGTTGCCCGAGTTCGACTCCCAGTCACATGTCACCGTCGCCATCTCGGTGGGGCCACCGCCAACGCACAAGGTGTGGTCGGTCGCGCAGGCGTTCCTATTTCCAATCCTGTCGGACTTCTGGCCACATGGTGAGATCGCCCGGCAGTACGGCGTTTTCGACGAGCATCGGGGGTATTCGTTGCGCGGGACGTTCGTCGTGGACCGGGATGGCACGGTGCTGTACGCACATGCGTCCGAACCTGGTGCGCCACGCGATGATTCGGTGTGGGACGAGGCATTGCGGGTCGCCGCGAGCTGACTGGCCGCTAGCTCAGCGCGAGCCAGCCCGCGAGTCCGAGGCCGCCGATGCCCACCCCGACGCGTAACACCGTTGGCGGAATGACTGCGACGATCGGCGGCCCGCACCAACCGCCGACCAATGCCCCGGCTCCCAATGCCAACGCAGCGGTCCAGTGGACGGGGCCGGTGACGCCGAAGATAACTGCGGCGACCAGATTGCTGGTTCCGAGCAGAAAACTCTTGAGAATCGCTACGTTCCACATGGATTCGGCGGTGAATATCAATAGCAGCGCCAGGAAAATGACACCTGCGCCTGCGCCGAAATAGCCGCCGTAGATAGAGATTACGAACACGGCGACAGGGATGATATGCGGTACTTCGGCATCGCCGATATGCCGACGGACGAGCGGTTGGGCCAGCAACGCGATCGATGCCATACCGACCAGGTAGGGCACGACAGTCTCGAATGACTCCTCGGGCGAGATCAGGAGCAGAAGTGCACCGACCACGCCGCCCGCCGCTGCGCAGGCGGCCCAGATAGCGAGCGTCCGGCCGCGCTCGAGCAATTTTCTGCTGGCTTTCGCGGTGGCCCCGACGCCGACAGCGACCAGTGAGACGGTGTTAGTGACATTGGCCGCGAGCGGCGAAAGCCCGACGGCAAGCAGTGCCGGATACGAAATAATGGACGCGAGCCCTGACACATAGCCAACGACGCCGGTCGCAAAACCCGCGACGACGAGGAAGGCAAGGTCGAGGGCAGTCACTTCGGTGAGGTTACGGGGCGGGCTTGGCTGGCTCGTCGTCGCGTCCGTCGGGTGTGACCGAGCGTGAGCTCGCCGCTAATCTGGGGCGATGGAATCGGTGGCGTCGAGGATGCGGAATCAACCCGCGCCGCCCTGGGCGGTGTTCGACGATTTGCTCGCACCGAACCGCCAGCCGTCGCGGTTATGGCTGCATTTGCTCGATGATGAGGTTAAACCGGCCGTGATTTATGCCGGGCGACCGGATCGGATCGTGTGGTCCTCGATTTGGTCCCGTCGCATCGACGCTCAGATCGATTTCGAACTGACGCCGCGCCGCGGTGGCACCGATCTTCGATGGACGCTTCTCATCGACGGTCCAGAGCTCGAGGATCGTCTGAAACGACATTTCTGCCAACGAATTGGCGAGCTTATCAATGCGAATTTGAGGTACACGTACGGGCAGTGACGAGCTGGGTGGCCAAGATTCGAGAGTTTGTGTCATAGGTCGACGAATACCGGCTTCGAATCCTTGGCTGCGACGAAATCGAGTCGGAGCCAAATCATATTTCTCAGGACACCGTCGTTGTTCCTCGTTACTGTCAATACATGAACTGGGGATGGATAGGTGGAGCGACTCGGCTGTCGCCAGGGGGAGAGTTATGAATTCGACTCAGGACGCGGCGCAGATCCCGGCGCCGCGGCCTGGTGACGAGTCTGCTGAGGTAATGGTCACGGTAAAGACCTATCCGAACCCGTCCGATACGTACGGTGAGACTGTCTGTGTGGCAGGTGTTCGGATCGACCGAGGAGGTCCGGAGTGGATTCGCCTCTATCCGGTCAAGTTCAGGAATACCGACTTCGCGCAACGGTTCAAGAAGTACGAACGAATCAAACTGAACGGTACGTCTCACCAAAGTTCAGACAATCGTCCCGAGTCATTTCGCCCTCGGCAGGACGAACTCGAACATATTGAGATGGTTGGGCCATCCTCCAATTGGGCGCTTAGACGTTCATATATGGGCGATCTAATCGGGGCAACGAGCACTTGCGAGCTTATCGCTGCGAATCCGAAGGGGCACATGGCCTTGCCATCGCCGTCGCTCGGGTTAATCAAACCGCATGATGTCAAGGTAGAAGTCAGAGATGGTGATCCGTGGACGGAGTCCGAACAACGGAAGATCGAGCGAGCGTCTGCGCCAGATCTATTCGGCACGGAGCTGGCCGCGTTGGAACCGGCGCCTTACGCGGTGATTTATCACTACAAGTGCGCTTTTCCCGAATGTCGTTCGCACGCTCAGAAGGCGTTGGACTGGGAGGTTGGCGCTGCTGGCCGACGATGGCGAGAAGAGAATGGTGACCAGCGAGCACGAGAAATGATGATGGAGAAATGGCGGGATGAGCTTTTGGATGAGGACAAGGATACTCATTTTTATGTCGGTAACCAGAACCGTCGGCGTCGTTCGTTCTCAGTACTCGGATTGTGGACACCTAAGAAGGAGTTCACGCTGTTCTAGGCGTGAACTATCCGCGCATTCGGCCGGTCTGCGAGAAGGCGGTCAACCACAAGATTTCGATGACACTCGGAATGATCATGTTCGAAACAAAGGAGTGCAACGATTTGTCCATCAAGTAGTTCGGTGACGTGTGCGAGTGCTTTCCCTGCGTCAGGCCCTTCGAGTAGCCGACGGTAGCGCTCGATGGATTGAGGCTCGCCGGCGCGAAACCCATCGCGATTTTCCTTTGGGTTGCCGAGTGCGCGGTGGTGGACATACTTGATATCCACCGCGGCTAATGCCGCGGAGAGTTTCGTTTTCGATAGACCAGGCTTGCGGCTAAGGGGTGTTAGTCGGACATCAACTAGCACACCCACGCCTTCGTCGAGGAGCCGGGCAACCAGATCGTCGGCCGACCTACCTTCGTATCCGACGCTGACGAGAACTTCCTTGGAATGCGAGCCGTCCTGCATAGTGTGCAATCCTGCCTCATCGAATCGCGTCGGTCTGCTGCGGATTGCCAGACTGTGTCACAACGACTCTAGTCGAGGCAGAACTCGTTGCCCTCGACGTCCCGCATCACCATGCATTACTCGTTCTGGTCGTCGGGCCGGTAGGAGATGGGTGCGTCGGGCTCCGAGGGCAACAAGGCGAGCACACTCTGTCCTCGAGGGCCGCTGCTCGTTCCTTACCGACGAGGCGGTGCCCACGCTCACGTCAAGGTGCCACACGGTTCTTGACGGTTTTGCCTTCAGGACGCGTTGGGAAGCGTCCTACCGTCGGTGAGACGCTTCTCGAACGAATTCCCGAGGAGTATGAGCGAGGCCTGTGCGACAGAGTGTCGAAGACCGCTGCCCGTTCGCTCGGCAAACTGTTCATCAAGCATCTGTTCGGGTACTTCCGACGACGGGATCCTGCATACGTCACAACCACCCGAACTTGGGGCCGTGCGGAACATTTGTGCCTCAAACACCGATGAATGGCACCTGACCTCTCTCAAACTGAGTGCGCGCAAAGGGATTTGAACCCCCGACCGCTGGTTCATGGAACTGAACTCGGCACAGCAGCTGGTCAGAGCGCCTACTGCGCAGGCCGCTGTATATATAGTCCAAGCTCAATCCTCGCTCAGCAGTCGGTAGATCACGTAGACGCTGAACCAGATGCATGCGACGACGCACAGCCCGAAAAGCACGTCGAAAAAGATGACCATCAGGCGACCTCAGTTCTCCACATGGAGAACTACTCTAGCAGCTAGACTCTCCATATGGAGAAAGCGCGTACGCACCTACTCGATTCGGCTCTGCGACTCCTCGGCCAGGTCGGGTTCAGGAAATGGTCGATGCGCGGAGCCGAGGACGCGGCCGGCGTACCTCACGGAACCGCGCGCCACCACTTCAACAATCAGAACGGTCTGGTCGCGGCAATGGTCGAGCATCTCCTCGCGATCGACACGCCAGCAGAAGGCGAATCGGTACAGCAGCAGGTAGATCGCTGGCTGGGCACTGAAGCCGACTTCACGCGCGCCCGGTACGAACTGATGGTCGCGGCGTTTCACGACAGCGTCCTGGCGGACAAACTGACGCAGTCGCGCGATCGCCTTCTGTCAGTACTCGTGCACCGAGGCCACGATCCGAGCGCAGCGCACCATATGGGCGTAGCGCTTGATGGCCTAGTGCTCGACGCGCTGCTCCGGAGGTCACTGGACGCCGACTCCGGCAGCCTCCAAGCCCGCTTCGTCGATCCCGTTACCCCTTGCTAGGGCAAGTCGAGTTTCATTCGAGGATGCCGAAGAAGTCATAGTGACGCAAGGCCACCATCGCGACCTTCGGGGCGGGCTTTACCGTGATCTACACCGGAACCACGGCGCTGAAATTTTGTCGTCGTGCAGGTAAAGTGCGCGCAAAGGGATTTGAACCCCTGACCGCTGGTGTGTAAGACCAGAGCTCTACCGCTGAGCTATACGCGCCGGTGACACGCCGCGATTGGGGAACCGCGAGCAGAGTCAACACATGAATTTAGCGGTTGTCGGCCCGAGACCCAAAACGGCAGGTCAGCGCGCCGCGCAATAGGCCGAGAACGGCGCAATCGCATCCGGCGACCAACGCTGATCGGTCGATCAGTACATCGCTCCGGCGAAGATATGCGAGGCTAACGGCGTGAACAAGTTCTCGTTATGTGCCAGCGGGTTGCGGTTGGCGGTAGTAGGTGCACTGTGTGTCTCGGTCTTCGCGGTGGCCAGTCCCGCCCGCGCCGCGTCGCCGCTTGGCGACGACTTTATGTGGGGAGTCGCCGCATCGGGCTTCCAAAGTGAAGGCCACAGTCCCGACAGCAACTGGACGCGCTATATCCACGCGGGCAAGACCGAGCAGCCGATTGGCAACTCCGTCGACTTTCGACACCGCTACCGCTCCGATATCGCTCTGGCAAAAGACTTGGGCGTCAAGGTATATCGGGTCGGCATCGAGTGGGCGCGGGTGCAGCCGACACCGGGAAAATTCGACCCCGCCGCCTGGGCTTACTATGACGACGTGATCAATTCCATTGTCGCCGCGGGCATGCGGCCGATGATCACAATCGACCACTGGGTGTACCCGGGCTGGGTCGCCGGGCGGGGTGGTTGGAACAACGCCGCGATCACGGGGCAGTGGCTGCACTACGCACGAGCCGTCGTCGACCGCTATGCCGCCACGAATCCGCTGTGGATCACCATCAATGAGACTCTGATGTACGTCATCAATGAGGTGCGGCACGGCGGTCTGCCGGTCACCGCGACCGGCGCGATGATGGATCGTCTAGTCACGGTGCACCGCAACATCTTTGACTACATCCACGGCAAGCAGCCCGGTGCGAAGGTGAGTTCTAATGTCGCCTATATCCCGACGGCGGAATCGGCGATTGATACGACGTATCTGGATAGGATCGCCGACAAGCTCGACTTCGTCGGTATCGACTATTACTACTCGATCGCTCCCAGCGATCTGCGGGCCATCAACGCTGCCACCGGCAAGATGTGGGACGCGAGTATCGCAGCCGACGGCATCTACTACGCGCTGCGCCACTACGCGCGAAAACTCCCCGGTAAGCCGCTCTACGTCGTAGAAAGTGGGATGGCCACTGAGAACGGCAAACCCCGCGCCGACGGCTACCGGCGCGGCGATCATTTGGCCGACATCATCTACTGGGTGCAGCGCGCGCGAGCTGATGGAATCCCAGTAATGGGCTATAACTACTGGAGCCTCACCGACAACTACGAATGGGGTTCGTTCGCACCGCGTTTCGGTCTGTATACCGTCGACGCGCGCACTGATCCAAGCCTGCGACGTAAGCCAACCGACGCAGTCGCGGTGTACCGCAACATCATTAGCCGCGGCGGCGTCGGACGCGACTACCGGCCGACTCGCCCGGCCCAGGTGTGTTCCCTCGCCGATGCCCCGTCGAGCTGTGCGGAGCCGGTCCGATGACACCGACGAGCGTACCCATCAACGACGTGCGCGCCGCCTTGATCGAGCAGTGGGGCGTATTGCGCACGCTCGCAGGTCAATTCGACGACGAGCAGTGGTCGCGGCCGTCGGTGCTGCCAGGGTGGTCCGTCGGCGACATCATCGCGCATATCGTCGGCACAGAGTCGACGCTCGCTGGCCGCGCCGTCCCCGACATCGACGTCAGCGACGCCGCACATGTACACAATCCGATCGGCGAACTCAACGAACGCTGGCTTCGGCACCTCGCGTCATCCTCGCGGACACAGCTACTCGACGCCTATGACGAGATCGTCGCGGTGCGCACCGCGACGCTAAATGCTATGTCGCAGAGTGACTTCGACGTCGAGGCGCTTACTCCGGCGGGCCCCGACACCTATGGCCGCTTCATGCGGATCCGGATCTTCGACTGTTGGATTCACGACGTCGACCTGCGTGACAGCGTGCGGCTTGGACCGCCGACTCAACAGGCGCCCGCAACGTGGGCGATCGCGGAGGTTTTCGCGAGTCTGCCGTTCGTTATCGGTAAGCGGGCTGGTGCGGCACCGGGGACCAAAGTCCGCATCGACGTCACCGGTGCAGCGTCGGCGAGCGCCTATGTCGAGGTGGCACAGCGGGCACGTCTGGTCCCCGACTTCGGTTCTGCCACACCGGACCTCACGCTCATTGTCGACGCCGTTGAGCTGGCGCGACTGGTCGGTGGACGGCCCACGGCGAACCCGGCCGCGGTCGACGTCGTTGGCGATGCCGATCTGGCTGCCCGGATCACGCGCAGCCTGAACTACGTGATCTAAGACGACCGGTGGGGCCGGCGGTGGTCTCGATACACCCGACTCGGCTGGCCTCGTCGGGCACTCGACCAGCGGTGGATACACCCGACTCGGCTGGCGCCTCGTCGGGCACTCGGCCAGCGGTGGGCGGTGCGTGTAGTTGGTCGAGTGCGCTCGCCGAGCGCTAGCGAGACGCGCGTGTATCGAGACTAGGTGAGACGACGTCGAAATAGGTTGTACGGCCGTGGGCGGTGGTCTCGATACACTCGACCAGCGCAGGGCGCGGAATCCAGCTCTAGCGCAGCCTATTTCACGGTTGCGGTTGAGATAACCACCGGCGTGTTCGGACGGCCGTAGTTGTTACTCGCCTTGTCCGGAGTGTATCCACCGGCGGCGACCCGATCCAAGATGGCCAATGATGCTTCGTCGAGCGTGCCGATCGCCGAAAAGATCGGCGCGTTCTCCATCGGTTTCAGGATGAAAATCAGCTTGCCCGCGCTTGTGCCCTCCGAAGCAGTGGTCCGCTCGGTGGGGTCGGTATTGACGAGCGCGATTGTGCCGCGCGGATAGGTCACGGTAGCCCGACCTTTTGTATCGGTCTGACCGGTGGACGCGAAATTCTTCGGAAACTCGTCGATATTCGCCCAACCGGGACTGCCCGATTGCGTGCCGGTAGGGTCACCGCAGATCAACAGAATGCCTCCCGTTGATAGTCGGTGGCAGGTGGTGTTGTCGTAGTAGCCGTTCTTCACCAGAGACACGACCGCACCGGAATTGCAGGGTGCTTGGGCGCGATCCAATGTCAGGGTCAACGCACCCTGGGTAGTATCCATGTCTACGATCGTCGAGCCTGTATTAGGCTGCTGCGTAGGCGGTTTCGGCGACGTGGGGCCGTTGGCCTCCACTGTGCGATAGGTACAGGCGATCGTGCTGGCGCTCGGTGTCGACGACCCGGTCGTCGTAGGGTTTTCTGGCCCGTCGTCACCGCCGCTCGTCGCGACAATAATGCCGACGGTGCCCAGGACCACTACCAACAGCGCGATACTCGCGATGATGGCGATCTTCTTGGTCTTGGCGTTGCCAGCTGCAGGGGGAAGTCCTTGTGCGCCTGAGATGTTAGGCCCACCGGCGAAATACGTGGGCGGACCGGGCGGGCCATATCCCGACGTCCCAGGAGGCTGCGCGTGTGGTCCGGAGCCAGCGGCAACTCCTGAAGTGAATTGCGGCCCCGACGGTCCGGACGAAAATTGTGTCGACGGCGTTCCGTGTGTGCCCGACATCGGAGCGCCGGTCGGATACTGCGGACCAGATGGAACTTGCGGACCCGGAACTTGCGGTCCGGATGGAACCTGTGGACCCGACGGGACCTGCGGCGTCGTAGGCGCCTGGCCGCCGGGGAAAACGGGACGGATAGGAGCCGGGCCGGGCGGAGGTGACGATGTTGGCCAACTCGTTTGCCGTGGTGGCTGCGCGGGCTGCGGGCGTGGCGGGGTGACCACCGCATTCTGTTGTGCCAGAGGCATAGTGGCCAGTGCCCGCGAGATCGCCCGCGCGAACTCTTTGGTCGATCCGTAGCGCGACGTCGGATCCTTGCCCATGCCGTAGGCGATCACCGGATCCAGCGCGATGCCGATCGCCGGGGGCTGCTTGGTGAGATGCGCGGTGATGAGTGATTCGGTACTGCTGCCGATGAACGGCTGGCGGCCGGTCAGCGATTCGTAGAGGACGCACGCCAGCGAATAGGTGTCGGCGGCTGGACCGGCGGGTTCGTCGCCGAATCGTTCAGGTGCCATGTAGGCCAGCGAACCAAGCGCGGTTCCGGCCATGGTCATGCTTGTGTCACCGAGACCGTGCGCGATGCCGAAGTCTACGAGGTAGGCGAAGTCGTTCTCGTCGATGAGAATGTTGTCCGGCTTGACGTCACGGTGTACCAGGTTGTTTTTGTGCGCGGCATCGAGCGCATTGGCGATCTGCGTGACAATATTCGCGGCACGTGTGGGCGGAATCGGCCCCCGTTTCAAGATGCTGCGGAGATCTTGTCCCTCGACAAGCCGCATATCGATGAAAAGCAAACCGTCGATCTCGCCGAAGTCGTGGATCGGGATGATATGTGGCTCAGAGAGCCGGGCCGCGGTACGTGACTCGGTCATGAACCGAGTGCGGAATTCTTCGTTGTCCACCAGGTGCGGGGAGAGCAATTTGAGCGCGACGGTGCGGTCTTTAACTGTGTCGTAGGCCTGATAGACCTCGCCCATTCCGCCACGACCGATCAGCGCATCGATGCGGTAGGGACCAAGCGTGGTCCCAACTCTCGACGATTCTTCCGTCACCTGTTGCCCCCTGGCTCGTTGGCTGGGTTGACATAGCTATTCCAGTAAGAGCATACGAACTGCCTATGACCAGCAGACAACCGCATCTGCGGATAGTTGTGTCGCATCGGGTGAGTTTACTAGTTGACCTGGTGTTCGTCGTTTGGAAAACCGACCTCTCGGTCATATCGTATTTCGCCGCGGCCGAATTCGACGGCGCGCCTACCTGCCACAACCTGCGCCGGAAGTGGATCGGCAAGGAGGGTCCTCACCAGCTGGGACGACGCCTCGATCGGCGTGTCGCTGGCCGCGATGACAATATTGCCGGTCCGGCGCCCTTTGAGCATGCCGGCGTCGGCGACTAACGCGACGTGCGGAAATATTGCGGAGATCGTGCGGACTTCAGCCCGCGCCAGAGCTAGATCCCGACTGTCACCGCAATTCGCCAAGTACAGCCCGCCGCCGGCCAGGACGCGCCGGACCGACTCGGTGAACTCCACTGTCGTCAAATGCGCTGGCGCGCGGGGCGGTTCACCGCTGAATGCGTCACGAATCACGACGTCGCGTGACATCGCGGTGAGCGACTCGGTGACTTCGCGGCCGTCACCGACGCGGATACGCAATCGTGGTGCGCGCGGCAAATCGAACCAGTCGCGCACCAGCCTGGCGAGTTCGGCGTCGACCTCGACGGCAACTTGGCGTGCAGCTGGATATGCCTGCGCCAGGTAGCGCGGCAGGGCACACCCCGCGCCACCGAGATGTAAGACGCGCAATGTCGCATCGGACCGGGTGCGGTCGGCCAGCAACGCGGCCATGTATCGCATGTACTCGAAGTCGAGAGCGAGGGGATCGTCGGGGTCGATATGGGAACTATGCGCTCCGTTGATCGAGAGTAACCAGCCGTCGGTAAACCGATCCCGGACCAGTTCACAGCTGCCCGTGTCGATCGGGTAGACCCCCTCGACCGGGGCGGGAGCTGTTTTCGCCATGAGTACCACAGTCGCACAACGCCGTCGGCGGTGTGCGGCGGGTCAGCCTCGCTCCGGTTCCTCGTACGATGACCGGCGTGACGAGTCGACCAGGTAAGCGATCACGCGAAGTTGCCCTCGGTATCGCGATCGGCGTTCTGGCGGACCGAGTTTTCGGCGATCCGTCTCGGCTGCATCCGGTTGCCGGAATGGGCCAATTGGCAGGCGCGCTCGAAAAGCAGCTGTACCGTGACACCCGCGGGGCAGGTCTTGGCTTCGCCCTAACCTGCCTAACCGCTTCTGCGGCAACGGGGTTGGCGCTCCGGCGCGGCGGCGCGCTGGCAGTCGGGGTCGCGGTGTGGTCGACCCTCGGCGGCACGACACTCTGCAAAATTGGCGACCGGATGGCAGATGCCCTCGAACAGGGCGATATCGCGGCGGCGCGCGCTCTCGTCCCGAGCCTGTGCGGACGCGACCCCGCGGCGCTTGACGATGCCGGCATCTGCCGCGCCACCATCGAATCGGTTGCCGAGAACACCTCCGATGCCGCGGTAGGACCACTAGTCGCCGCCGCATTCGCCGGAGCACCGGGCGTGCTCGCATATCGAATGGTCAATACGCTCGACGCGATGGTCGGCTATCGCACACCGCGCTACGAGCGGTTCGGGTGGGCGAGCGCGAAACTCGACGACGCGGCGAACCTGATCCCAGCGCGGCTATCGGGACTGCTGGCGGCGGCATTGAGCGGCTCACCGGGCCGGGCGCTGCGTACATGGCGAGACGACGCCCACCATCACCCCAGTCCCAACGCCGGCGTCGTTGAAGCGGCGTTCGCCGGCGCGCTCGGCTTCTCACTCGGCGGAACAACCATCTACCCGACCCATGTCGAGGAACGACCTGTCTTAGGGGCAGGCGCGTACCCCACGGTTGATGATCTCCGTGCGGCGGTGGCCTTGTCCCGGCGCGTGCAATACGCGGCCGCTGCCCTGTCCGTTGGTGTCACTCTGTGTCGGATGGTTGACTGAACTTCGTTTCTCGCGCGCGCCGGGGCAGGTCATCGCTGGTTTTGTCGTGTTAGCCTTGGCCATCTGCCATTCGGTGGCCGCTGGCACCGCCTTTCAGTGGTGACTCTCCGATGGAGATTCCCGCTGGGCTGCGAGTCCAGGTCGCACATCAAGGAGACATAGACGGCTATGCGACAGGCACATACCGGACTCAGCGCGCGGCGCGTGCTGGTGACCCTATGCGTGGCGTTGCTCGCCGCTCTGATGGCCGCACCTGCCGCGCAGGCTGCGCCGGAGAAGTCGATCTCCGGCCAAGTCGGTCCGTCGATTGTGTTTATTCGGACAATCTATAAGGCCTTCGTCCAGGTGCCGCTGCGCAGTGGCACCGTCTGGACTCCGGAAATGTCGCTGACAACCACGTGTACCGGCTACGCCGTCGACACCAAGGGATCGATTGCCACCGCCGGGCATTGCGTCAACGGCAAAGACGACGAGATCTTGAATGCGTTTCGCGAGAAGACGATCGAAATGCTCGCGGACGAATTGAAATGGTCCGATGCCGAGGCCACGGCGAACTACAAAGCCGCGGTCGCGGCTAAATGGCCGGTGTCGGGATCGACCAGTGACTCGAGTTCGGGACCGTCTCGCGCGGTGTCGGTGCAGCAACCCTCGGGCTCCGGGCAGGTGCTTACCGATTGGATCACCGCCGAGGTCGTCGACTTTCAAACGTTCGACGACGGCGACAACGCAATACTGCGGATCGCCAACCAACCTCTTGTGCCACTGGCTATTTCGCCCAACGCGCCCGAACCGGGGCAGGCTATTACGGCCGTCGGTTTTCCCGGTGCGGTTCGCATCGTGACCGATACCTCGATCATTCCCCAGCCGTCGTATAAGACCGGCACGGTGTCGTCGCGTCAGGTCACCGGCAAGGGGGTCACCAAGACGGAGATCTCCGCGGGGATGGGGAAGGGAATGTCCGGCGGACCGACGGTCGACGCGAACGGCAATGTCGTCGGCACTAACTCATCGGTTGCGACGGACGAGACCGCCTCATTTGACTTCATTACCGATAACATCGCGTTGCGGTCTTACCTGGAATCGCATGGCGTCACGCTCGCGGCCCCGCATAGCGATGACTCCGAGTCGACCGCGCTCAATAAGTGGGTGTGGCTCGGTCCATCGATCGGTGTCGCGGCGCTAATTGTGTTGCTGCTGATCGCGATGTTGGTCCGCCGTTCGCGCAAACGTAAGGCGCGCAGTGGATTCGGCAACTTGGGGGGTCCGTACGGTTCGGGTTTCCCGGGCCCGCAACAGACTTTCACCGGTCAGGGTCAGCCGTTCGGGCAGCCAGGTGGACAGGGATCGCCCCCCGTATTCGGCCCGGGCGGTCCGGCCGCGGGCCCCGGCTTTGGTCAGCCTCAGCGTCAACAGTTCCCGCCGAATCCGCAACAGCCCAGGCCTGCCCAGCCCAGCCCGCAGCAGCCCCAGAGCCCGCAACAGCCGAATTGGCCCACTCCGCAACAGCCTCGGCCGTATCCGGGCCAGCAACAACCGCCTAACCAGAACCCCGGACAACCGGGGTATGGACAACAACGTCCCGGGCAATACCCGCCCGGACAGCCTGGTCCTGGACAACAAGGCCCAAATCCGTATCCGCCGAATCCATTTCAGTAGAACCGAGGGAGGGCGCGGACGCGGCTACCCGCCGTAACGCTTCGCCAGCTTGGTTTTGACGTCGTCGGTCGCATCGCTCGCGTCGGGTCCTGACCCGATCTGATGACGTTGCGATGCCGGCGCCGCGACAAAGCCGGCATCACGCATCTGATTGCTCGCCCGGGCGCTAATTCCCGTCGCTGCGCTCGCCCCGGTGCTATTTCCCGTCGCTGCGCTCGCCCCGATATCATTTCCTGTCGCTGCGCTCGCCCCGGCACCATCTGCCGCGACCGTCACGGATGCTGCCGCAGGCGCCGACGTCGAATTGCGCAGGGCGCGACGATGCTTCACCTCGGTATAGATGAAATAGATCGCACCCAGCGGCGCCATGATCCCGAATGCCAACCACTGCAACCCATATGACAGATATGGCCCCGAATCCAATTGGGGCAGTGTGATTTCGCCTAGCGAGCCCGGCTGATTGGCCGACAGCTGCAGATAGAAATCGTCGAAATGGTGCCCTACCTGCGTGCCTACGACGACGGGGTCAATCGTGTACACCGCTTTCGCGCCGTCGGCGATATGCGCTCCACGGCCCGGTGACGTGCCCTCGCTTTTGCGGATACGCGCATGAATAGTGGTGTCGTCAGTCGGCGCGGCCGGGACCTCGCCTACCGCTCGCCCCTGGTCGGGACGCACATAGCCACGGTCAACGAGAAATACGCGCCCATCGGTACTCATGAACGGGGTCAGAATTTCAGTTGCCGGCCGCTCCTGCGCCGATCGCAGTCGAACGATGACCTGTTGATCAGGAAGATACCGGCCGACGATGGACACCTCGCGCCATTCGGTATCGGGGTCAAATGCCGCTCCGGGAGCGGCGACGTCGTCGACCGGCACAACCGCGGTGTCGACCGCCGCGCGGATCAGATCGTTCCGCTTCTCGGTTGACGAGTTCTTGCCGAGCTGCCACGGTGCGAGAATCGAAAAGCACAGCGCCGCGAACGCCACGACAATCAACCCGAGCACGATCCAGCCGGGGCGAAAAAACGTTCGGAACACTCCTTAACGGTACCGAATGGCCAGGTGCGCGACCCTAGCCCGTCACGCTGGCGTCCAACTGCGCGTGAACCCAAGCCAACAGGCCGGGGATAGCTGCCTCGATCTGTTCACGAGTCGCGCCGAAATCGTCCTGGGTGCCGTAGTAGGGATCGGCGACCTCGGTCCGTCCGGGCTCGTCACCGATGGTTGGGGTGAAACTGTGTAACAGGCGAGCGCGGGGACCGAGCCGCTTACGTTCAAGATCCTTGAGGTGCCCGTGGTCCATTGCCACCAGGAGGTCGGCCTCGAAATGCTCCGGGGACAGTTGCGCCGCGACATGGACATCGGAATAGCCGTGTGCGAGCAATTCTGTTCGGGCGCGATTGTCGGCGGGTTCGCCCTCATGCCAGCCACCGGTGCCGGCGCTGGTCACCCGGACCCGCTCAGCGAGGCCGGCATCGGCCAGGGCCTTACGAAAAATGTTCTGTCCCATGGGCGACCGGCATATGTTTCCGGTGCACACAAAACAGACGTGCAATTGATCAGACACCAAGTACCTCACGCAACGTGTCGACAGAATCTACGGTCCAGGCAGCGTCATGGACCTCGTTCTCGGTAGCGTAACCCCAGGCGACGGCGATTGCCGGGATCCCGTATTTCGCGGCCCCTTCGACGTCGTGGATCCGATCTCCGATCATCACCACATTCGCCGTCCCGCCGGCCTCGTGTGTCACCGCGGACAGTCCCAATCCGGCAAGAGCATGCTCGACGACATCGGCTTTGCTCCGCCGAGTTCCATCTTCGCTGGCACCGGCGATGAAGCTGAACTTGTCGGCCAGGCCGAAATGTTCCAGGATGCGCCGCGCCAACACCTGATTCTTGCTGGTCGCGATGGCCATCGGACGACCACTCGAGGCCAGGTCGGTGAGCAGCTCGGCCATCCCCTCGAAGACGGCATTCTCGCGCCAGCCGATCCGGCCGTAGCGCTCTTTGTAGGCCGCGAGCGCCCGCTCGGTCGTCGTCTCATCGAGCCCGAGGGAGGCGAAGGTGTCGACCAACGGCGGTCCTACCACGGCCGATGCCACATCGCCTTCGATTGGTGCCATGCCGACCGCGGCGAGTGCGTGGTGAAAACTGGTCACGATACCTTCGACGCTGTCGGTCACGGTGCCGTCCAAGTCGAATAGCAGTGCTGCCGTCGGATCGGGATAGGTGACGATAGCTGCGGAGTTCACTTCTCCATGGTGCACCGTAAGGTTGGTCAGTATGAAATCGGCCCACACGCCTGCAGCGGATCTCTTCGAGCCGGGGCGGCATGGGGACGAGGACGCCGAGCCGGGACTTATCGACTTTTCGGTGAATGTGCGTGGTGGGCCGCCAGATTTTGTGCGCGCGGCGTTGACGGCCGAGATCGATTCGCTAGCCTCGTATCCATCGGCAGCGCAGGACCTGCGAGTACGGACCATTGTCGGGGCAGCACATGGGCGCGGGCCGGACGAGGTACTTCTTTTGGCCGGCGCAGCCGAGGGATTCGAACTTCTGACCCATCTGCGACCCAGCCACGCCGCGTTGATTGTGCCGTCGTTTACCGAGCCGGGGCGAGTTCTCTCCGCTGCTGCAATCACCACGAGCGAGGTGCGGTGTATCGCGCCCGATTGGCGCATCGACCCCGCGCTCGTCCCCGACGATGCCGACCTTGTCGTCCTTGGCAATCCAACGAACCCGACGTCGGTGTTGCATCCGCGCTCCGACGTCAATTCGCTACGCCGAGAAGGCCGCGTCGTGGTGGTCGACGAGGCGTTCGCCGACCTCACCTGCCGGCTTGACGAGGGCGGTGACGTGGTGATGGAGCCGGAATCAGTTGCGGCGCAAGGTGATGACGACATCATCGTGGTACGCAGTATTACCAAGACTTTCGGCCTGGCCGGGTTGCGTGCGGGCTATCTACTCGCGGCACCGACGATGATCTCGCGACTCACTAGAACGCGCCGGCATTGGGCACTCGGGTCCTTGGCGATCGCGGCGATCGGCGTGTGCCTCGATCAGTCCGGCCTCGACTTCGCCCGCGCTGAAGCGGTCAAAGTTTCGGCGCAGCGCGCCGCCATGTGCGCCCGGCTTGCCAAGGCGGGTATCGAGATCGTGGCCGAGCCGTCCGCTCCATTCGTGACCATTGCGATTCCAGGCGCGCTCGCCGTAAAGGAACGATTGCGGCACAAGGGGTTTGCCGTGCGTAGTTGCGCCAACTTCGTGGGATTGGGACCCGACTATATGCGGCTGGCCGTACGTCCCGAGGCCGACGTCGCGGCGCTGGTGGCGGCGTTGGGTGAAACTCTCGTCGAATAGCATTTCGATACCCTGTGAGCGCGAGCAGAAAGGACGCTATGACACCGGATTTCGGCCCGACGACGCTACGCGAAGTCATCGTGGTACTCGAACATGCCTATCCGCCGAGTCTGGCGGAATCCTGGGATTCGGTCGGTCTGGTCTGTGGCGACCCCGATGACGCCGTCGCCCGAGTACTGATTTGCGTCGATGTCACCGACGACGTGGTGACCGCGGCACTCGACGCCGGTACGCAACTGATCGTCGCGCACCATCCGCTGCTCCTTCGCGGTGTCGACACAGTCGCGACGTCGACGCCCAAGGGTTCGGTTATTCATCGACTCATCCGCGGCGGCTGTGCGCTGTACACCGCGCATACCAACGCCGACAGCGCCAACCCGGGCGTGTCGGACGCGCTTGCCGAAGCGCTCGGTCTCGTCGACCGAAAGCCGTTGCAGCCGTTGTCTTCCGAACCTCTGGACAAGTGGGTGGTGATGGTTCCTGAAACTGCTGCCGCACCAGTATCCGAGGCGTTGTTCGACGCTGGTGCAGGTGCGATAGGGGACTATCGGGCATGTTCGTGGACCGTGGCCGGTATCGGACAGTTTGAGCCGCAGCCCGGTGCCACGCCCCATATTGGCAGCATCGGTGTCCGGGAGACGGTGGCTGAACAGCGAGTCGAGATGGTCGCCGCCCGGGGTCGGCGCGCTGATCTGCTCGATGCGCTGCGCGCCTCGCATCCCTACGAGGAACCGGCCTTCGATGTTTTCGAGTCGGTGTCGCTGCCAGGAGACATCGGTCTGGGGCGGGTAGGCCAACTTCGCGCGGAGACCACCCTGGGAGAATTCGTTTCCCTTGTCGCACAACGTCTTCCATCTGGTGGTGCGGGAATACGGGGCGGGGGTGATCCGGATGCCCGGATACGTCGAGTCGCGGTATGCGGTGGAGCGGGTGATTCGCTGCTCGGACAGGCACGAGCTTCGGGCGCCGACGTCTACGTCACCGGCGACCTGCGCCATCACGTCGTCGATGAACACTTGCGCGCTGGCGGTCCGGCGCTGATCGACGCCGGGCATTGGGCAACGGAGTATCCATGGTGCGCCCAGGCGGCGCAGCTTATCGCCGACGGCGTCGATGTCGAGGTATCCGTCTACGAACTTCCCACCGACCCGTTCACCGTGTCCGCTGTCGGGCGGTAGACTCATCGAGTTCAGTATGCGGTGAGAACAGAATAGGGAGCGCAATGAAGGTTGAGGCGAATCGCCAGCGGGTAATGCTCGAGGTGGCAGACGTTGACGCACAGATCGCCCGTCTTACCCGTGAGCGCTCCCGACTCCCGGAGGATGGTGAGATCGCTGAACTCACCACTCGAATCGATGGTGCCCGCGACGACCTGGTTCGTGCCCAGATCGCCGCTGAAGATATCGACCGTGAGTATCGCCGCGTCGAGACCGAAGTCAACGGCATGAGCGCCCGCGAGAAGAAGGATTCCGAACTGTTGGAATCCGGTGGCCTGCCGCCAAAACAGTTGTCCGAGCTTCAGCATGAGGTTGGTGGACTACGTCGGCGGCGCGGCATGCTCGAAGATGATCTGCTCGAACTGATGGAGCGTCAGGAAGCCACCACCGCCGAACAGCAGCGCGCGTCGGCTACTGTGTCACAGCTCGAATCCGAGCGAGCCGACGTTGAGGTGCGCCGAGACGCAGCGCGAATCAAAGTCGACGAGAAGTTGTCCGATGCACGGGAGCGTCGCACCGCATTCGTCGATGAAGCACCGGAAGAGTTAGTGGCCATTTACGAGCGGCAGCGCGCCGCCGGGAAGGTCGGTGCCGGACTGTTGCGCCAACAGCGTTGCGGCGCTTGCCGAATGGAGCTCGACCGCGGGACGATGTCGTCTATCGCGAAGACCGACGCTGATGAAGTTTTGCGCTGCGAGGAATGTGGTGCGTTGTTGATCCGGACATCCGAGTCGGGTCTGCCTAAGTGAGCGCGGGAGCGTCGAGGGCCAACTGGCAAGGCCAGCGCGGTGCTCCCACGCGCCTTATCCTGTTGCGGCACGGGCAGACTGCCCTCTCCGTCGACCGGCGCTACTCGGGCCGGGGTAATCCGGAACTGACCGAACTGGGATCGCAACAGGCGGCCGCAGCGGCAAAGCGGTTGGGCACGTGGACTATTGACGCGGTCGTGAGTTCACCGTTGGAGCGCGCTCAGTCGACGGCGCGGGCGGTTGCGGTCGAACATGGTCTGCCGGTGATCCTCAGCGAGGGGATTATCGAGACAGATTTCGGTGATTGGGAGGGGCTGACGTTCGCCGAGGCTGCCGAACGGGACCCGCAGCTCCACCGAGAATGGTTGGGCAACACTGAGATTGCTCCGCCAAGCGGAGAGAGTTTCTATGCCGTCGAACAACGTGTGGTGGCGGCTCGCGAAGAGATCGTCGATACGCATCCGGGGCAGACGGTGCTCGTCGTCAGTCATGTCACGCCGATCAAGACGTTGTTGCGGGATGCCATGCGCGTCGGGCCGGAACTGCTCTATCACCTTCACCTCGACCTTGCGTCGCTGTCGATTGTCGAGTATTTCCCCGATGGCGGGTCGGTGGTGCGCTGCGTCAACGACACCGCACACCTTGGGTGATCGCGGCGAGTATCCTGGACGGGCGAACGAGTCGGCCGGGCGGCCGCGATGAGCGGAACGGCGCAGTGCGTACGCCGCTTGTCGAGGAAAGTCCGGACTCCACTGAGCAGGGTGGTTGTTAACGGCAACCCGGGGTAACCCGCGGGATTAGTGCCACAGAGAATAGACCGCCGCGCCTGGCGCGGTAAGGGTGAAACGGTGCGGTAAGAGCGCACCAGCGCCGCGGGTGACCGCAGCGGCTAGGTAAACCCCACCCGGAGCAAGGTCGAAGTTCGCACCCGGTTTCCGGTGTGCGGATGCGCGGGTGTTTGAGGGCTGCTCGCCCGAGCCCGCGGGTGGACCGCTCGAGGTACCCGGCAACGGTGTGCCCAGATGGATGGTCGCCCACGGTCATAACTGACCGGGACAAAATCCGGCTTACAGGCCGACTCGTTCGCCCACCCTCCGATGGTCAAGTGCCGTCGGCGAAGGTGTGCCGCTCCGGTGGTCGAGTGCCGCCGAGGCGCCAGCCGAGGTGGTGGACCCCTCCGATGGTCGAGTGCCGCCGAGGCGCCAGCCGAGGTGGTGGACCCCTCCGATGGTCGAGTGCCGCCGAGGCGCCAGCCGAGGTGGTGTATCGAGACCGCTGGTGGCGTTGGGTGTTTGGGTTGCGGGGTCTCGATACACCGGCGGGCTCGCAAGCTCGCGCGTCGGCACTCGACCAGCAGGTGGAATACACCGGCGGGCTCGCAAGCTCGCGCGTCGGCACTCGACCAGCAGGTGGAATACACCGGCGGGCTCGCAAGCTCGCGCGTCGGCACTCGACCAGCAGGTGGAATACCCGACGACTGAGCCGAAGTCGCCCCCGTAGGGTGGTGGTCGTGCAACGTAGAGTCTCGGCTCCCGACATCGACTTCGACGCCATCCGTGCTGAGTTGGGCATCAGTGAGGATTACGGTTCGCAGGCTCAGAACGAAGCGGAACATATCGCCGATGCCCACGCCGACGACCGCGAAGACCACACCGGTTTACCGTTCGTGACGATCGACCCGCCCGATTCGATGGATCTTGATCAGGCGATACATCTGGCCGCCGACGCCGACGGGTACGTCGTCAACTACGCGATCGCCGATGTCGGCGCTCTGGTGGTGCCCGAAGGAGCGCTGGATCAGGAGAGCAGGCGTAGGGGTACAACGTTCTATTTTCCCGACGGCTCGGTTCCCCTGCATCCGCGTGTTCTATCCGAGGGCGCGGGGTCGCTGCTTCCCGAGCAGATTCGGCCCGCTGTCCTGTGGACGATCCGCGTGGCCCATGACGGCGCTGTTGGTGATGTGGCGGTGCGTCGTGCGTTGGTTCGTTCAGTCGCGAAGTTGAACTATGCCGGTGTCAGCGCAGACGCGGCGTCGAACCGTCTGCACCCGTCGATCGCCGCCCTGCCCGAGTTCGGTGAGATGCGCCGACGGTTCGGTCAAGAGCGCGGCGCGATCGACCTCGACCTACCCGAGCAGGAAGTAGTACGGGACCCGACGTCGGGCGCGTGGGCGCTGCGGCTGGCGCCCCGCTATGACTCGGACCTGTGGAACGCGCAACTATCGCTGCTGACCGGTATGTGCGCGGGCACGATCATGCGCGATGCCGGTATCGGACTACTTCGGACCGTCCCACCCGCACGCGACGACGCGGTCGCCAAGGTGCGTGCGCTTGCGGTCGCACTCGGGTTGGACTGGCCGCATGACCAGCCCGCGGGCAAGTTCTTGGCGAGTCTGCCGACCCAGCAGCCGACTACGTTGGCGATGATGGCCGGCGCGAGCGGTTTGTTGCGCGGCTCGGATTACCTTGCGCTGCCGGCTGATTCACCGCCCACGTCGACCGAGCATGCCGGCGTCGGGGGCGCTTACGCACACGTGACGGCTCCGTTGCGTCGCCTGGGGGACCGCTTTGCCACCGAAGTATGTCTGTCGGTGAAGGCTAACGAGGTGATTCCAGAATGGGTACGTACGGCGCTGCCGACCTTGCCTAAGCTGTTGCGTTCGGCCGACGCGTTAGGGTCGAAGGCCGACCGGCTTTCCATCGATTTGGCCGAGTCGGTCGTGCTCGCCGACGAGGTAGGTAGCGAGTTCGACGCCGTCGTGACCCATGCGCCCACCGAACAGCGGTCCGCCCAGATATTTTTGGCCGACCGTGCGGTTATCGCGTCGTGTACCGGTGATCTTGCTCCGGCACAACAACTTCGGGTGAGACTCGTGCTTGCCGATCCGTCGGCGCGGAAGGTCGAATTCGAGCCGGTCTAGGAACACCGACGTTATAGGTCGCTCGCTGCTTTCCAATACTGTTGCAGCGCACGCTCTCCGTTGGCTTGTTCGCGCGCGTCGATGCGGCCGAGCGTGAACATGTCCGTTCCGCTCAGTTGAGCGTCGGCCGCGATACGTGCCAGCCGCGCTCGATTGATCCGCGAGTCGTTATAGTCGCCCAGCGCGGCCTGGACTTTCTTCGCCGCTCGTGCGGTGGTCTGGAATTCCTTGCGGCCCAATGGTTCCGCGGCTTCTGCGGTATATCGCAGCTTCTTGGCGCGCTTGCGGATGGTGTGCAGATGCTCCTCCCATTCGTGTGACCGTTCGGGGAGTCGCGATAACTCGTCTTGTTCGTCGCGAATCTTCTTGCGCACCTTGCGTAAAGCGCCTTCGACGACCTTGCGAGCGGACGCGTCCGCATTGACACCTTCCGGCGGTGATGCGATTAGTTGGTCCACAGAATCGAGAAGCGCGAAATACCGGCTGGAGTTCATCGCCGAGTGTGCGACGGCCAACGCTTTGTCGTGGGCCTCATTCTCGGCATCAACGAGCGCTGCTCGCAATTGATCCGATGCCTCCTCGCCCGAAAGCAGTTCGGCCGCCAGCGCCAGTTGCACCTCCGAATCGCGCGCGGTACCCAATATCTGTGCGAGCAAACGCAATTCGTTGTTCACGTGCGCGGTGCCCAGCTCGTCGAGAACGGTAGGGAAACTCGACAACACGCTGCGCAGTTTCCGGGTAGCCACGCGCATCTGATGCACAGCGTCATAGGCGTCGATGCGAACAAGCGGATCCATCGCGACCAGAGCGTTGCGGTGAACCGCGATGTCGGTGATCACCAATTCCAGTGCGGTGGGGTTCTTTCCGAGATGCGGTTGCCCGACGAACGGCGTTGAGCCGATAGCGCGCGCCAGTTTTGATTGGCTCGATGACACCTGCGCGCCGGCGTCGAGAAGAAGCTTGCGTGCCTGCTTGAGCAACTTCTTGTCGGATTTGGCATTGCCGGTGCCGTCCACGAGTTCGAATTCCCATTCGGACCACGTTTGCGACTGACCGTCGGGGAGAAGCGACTGGGCGGTAACCAGGTCGTCACAGAACACCGCGATGATGTGGCCAGTGTCGTCGACCAATTCGATTGCGGTGCGCGACGTCGAGATCGCGGCGACCGGGATCAGGCGTCGCCGACGCGTGATGGCCAGAACTGGGCGAAGGAGTTCATCGGGGGCGTCGCCCTCCATTGGAGCTTCGTCGAAGCTGACCTGAATTTCGCGTCGGGTATTGACCGAACCGAAGTTAGTCAGTGCGGGCTGTTTCAAGTGCCAGCCCTCGTCATCGCCGCCGACCCTGCGCCGCAACGTCATTCGATTGCTGGCCAGGTCGAGGCTTTCGGTGTCGAAGTAGGTCGCGTAGAGGGCTACCGTGTCGGGGGTGCGTAATTCTGTGACGCCGTCGATGCCGGCGAAATCGGGTGCCGGGTGATTCGCCGAAACATCGAACTTCAACTCAATCTCGACTTGCTCGGTTGCGGCCACAGATAACCTCACCCTTCTCCCGTTCTCGCCGATCGGGATTGTCGCCGGCACGCGGCCGGAGGTAGTACGCGTGTACGCAGTCTAGTCCGCGACGACGTCGAATCCGGCGGCAAACACGTCGGTGGCTTCGATTAGCCGACTGCGAATGCCCGGCTCAAAAGACGCGTGTCCGGCGTCGGGGACGATGTGCAATTGCGGTCGCGGCTGACCATCGACGCAGGCAGCGGTCCACGCGCGATGGAGATCCCACGCGTTGGCCACCGGGCACACGACGTCGTAGCGGCCATGTACGATCACCGCCGGGATATGTGCGATCCGCGAAATGTTCTCTAGCAGTTGGGCTTCGCGTAAGAAGCCGTTGTTGACGAAGTAGTGGTTTTCGATCGAGGCGAATGCAAGGTCGAAACGCGGATCGTCGGGTTCGGGACTATGTTCGGGCACAAGGGATTTGGGGATCAAATAGCTGGTGGCCTGCTCCCAACCGGTCCAGGCGCGAGCGGCCGCCATCGCGACGTCGCGGTCGTCGGAAGTCAGCAGCCGGTGGTATGCGTCGACCAGGTCACCGTCAAGGTCGTCGTCGGGGATCGGCGCGAGATAGTCCTCCCATTCGTCCGGGTACAAATGTGCGGCGCCGCCGTTGTAATACCAGTCGATCTCGTCGCGGCGCAGCAGGAAGATGCCGCGTAAGACAAGTTCGGTGACGCGGTCGGGATGTGCTTGGGCGTAGGCCAATCCCAGCGTCGAGCCCCACGAGCCGCCGAATACCAGCCACCGGTCGACCCCAAGGAAGTCGCGTAGCGCCTCCATGTCGGCGATCAGATGATCGGTTGTGTTGACCGATAAATCAGCGCCGTCTTGAATATGCGGACGGGATTGACCGCAGCCGCGCTGATCGAACAAGATGATCCGATACCGCTCGGGATCGAAGAAGCGCCGCTGCTCGGCGTTGGTCCCGCCACCTGGGCCGCCGTGGACGAAAACCGCGGGCTTTCCGTCGGGATTGCCGGAGCATTCCCAATAGATCAGTTGACCCTCACCGACATTGAGGTGCCCTGAGTTGTATGGTTCGATCGCTGGATATAGGTCACGCACACTGGTCACGGTAGCGGACTCGGTCGAACCGTTGGCTCGTGCTGCGCCTTAGCCTCAACTGACTGCTCGACAGCGGTGAACGAATGACATCGGTCGGTACGACCCGGGTTCCGCGGAGCGGAGCCTGATCAGTAGCTGTGCTCTGGAGCGGGAAATACGCCACGTCGCACTTCGTCGGCGTATTGCGTTGCGGCATTCCGTAATTCGCCACCGACATCGCCGAAGCGCTTGACGAACTTGGCAGTCTTTCCGTGGGTGAGACCAGCCATGTCCTGCCAGACCAATACTTGGGCGTCGGTCTCGTGACCGGCACCGATGCCGATGGTCGGGATGGTCAACTTGCGGGTGATCTGTCCGGCGATATCGGCGGGCACCATTTCCATGACAACCGAGAATGCGCCAGCTTCCTGCACGGCGATAGCGTCGTTGACGAGCTGATCAGCCGCGTCGCCGCGCCCTTGGACGCGGAATCCGCCAAGGCCGTTGACGCTTTGCGGCGTGAATCCGAGGTGGGCCATCACCGGGATACCCGCGGCGGAGAGCGTGGCGATCTGATCGGCGACGCGTTCGCCGCCTTCGAGTTTCACCGCATGTGCGCCGCCCTCTTTGAAGAAGCGAACGGCGGTTTCGAGTGCTTGCTGAGGACCGGATTCGTAGGTGCCGAACGGAAGGTCGGCAACGACGAGAGCATGAGGTGCGCCGCGAACCACTGCGCGGACGAGCGGAATCAGTTCATCGACACTGACCGGAATAGTGGTGTCGTAGCCGTAAACGACATTGGCCGCTGAGTCGCCGACCAGCAAAACCGGGATCTCGGCCTCGTCGAAGATTGCTGCCGACGAATAGTCATAAGCGGTGAGCATCGCCCATTTCTCACCTTCAGATTTCATCTGAGCCAGGTGGTGAATGCGCGTGACGCGGCGGGGCTTGGCGGGGGCGTCGGGTTTCGCGCCGTAGACATTGGTCTCGGCAGTTTCGGATACAGGGGTTTCCGACATGATTGTCTCTTTTCATTCCTCGAGTCCTGTGGGACAGGTACCCGGGCTGGGGCTGGACACCAAGTATTCTGCCCCTGCACACGGCGCGCGTGAATGCTCCTGACGTGTGCATTTGGTCACATCTGGTGTGGGTTGGGGCCGACTCATCGCCCACTACCTTTGGTCGGTCTGGGAGCGTCGTCTTACGGCGTCTCGATACACTGCGCCTCGCAGGCTCGTCGCGGCACTCGACGATCGGAGGTGGGGGCTTGGTGGTCCGAGTACCGGCGAGCCCCGCGAGTCGGTGTATCGAGACCCGTAACCCACGCGACTCACGCGGCCAACGTCCCAAATGGTGGGATTCGCTGGCCAAACGCGCAGGGTATTGCGATCGACTCGTCGTTGTAACATGGATTTAACAGGTGGCTCCTATGGTCAGCGATCATGGATCGCCAAAAGGAATTCGTGCTCCGGACTCTCGAAGAGCGCGACATCCGATTCGTCAGACTTTGGTTCACCGACGTTCTTGGTTACCTGAAATCGGTGGCGATCGCGCCAGCCGAACTTGAAGGTGCGTTCAGCGAGGGGATTGGATTCGACGGCTCGGCGATCGAAGGATTCTCCCGTGTCTCCGAAGCTGACACGGTTGCAAAACCCGATCCGTCGACATTTCAGGTGTTGCCGTGGAAGACCTCCGACGGACGTCACCACTCGGCTCGCATGTTCTGCGACATCGCGATGCCCGATGGCACGCCGAGCTGGGCCGACTCGCGCCATGTATTGCGCCGTCAGCTGAATAAAGCCGCTGACCAGGGATTTAGCTGCTACGTGCATCCCGAGATCGAGTTCTTCCTATTGAAGGACGCGCCACTCGACGGCACCGTCCCGACGCCGGCCGATTCTGGCGGTTACTTCGACCAGTCGGTGCACGACTCCGCGCCCAATTTCCGCCGGCACGCCATCGATGCCTTGGAGTCGATGGGTATCTCCGTCGAATTCAGCCATCACGAAGGCGCGCCCGGCCAGCAGGAGATAGATCTGCGCTACGCCGATGCACTCTCGATGGCCGACAACGTCATGACCTTCCGCTATGTCGTCAAACAGGTCGCGATTGGCGAGGGCGTCTGGGCGACCTTCATGCCCAAGCCGTTCAGCGAACACCCCGGTTCGGCGATGCATACACACCTGAGCTTGTTCGAGGGTGACACCAATGCCTTCCACAACCCCGACGACCCGATGCAACTGTCGGCCACTGGAAAGAAATTCATCGCCGGCATCCTGCATCACGCGAGCGAAATCAGTGCGGTCACCAATCAGTGGGTCAATAGCTACAAGCGCCTGATTCACGGCGGCGAGGCGCCGACGGCGGCTACCTGGGGCGGCGCTAACCGCTCGGCACTTATCCGGCTGCCGCTCTACACCCCAAATAAGGCGTCGTCGCGTCGTATCGAGGTACGCAGCCCCGACTCGGCGTGCAACCCGTACCTGACTTTCGCGGTGATGCTGGCCGCCGGGCTCAAGGGCATCACCGACGACTACGAACTGCCAGACGAGGCAGAGGACGATGTCTGGGCGCTCACCCCGGCCGAGCGTCGGGCGATGGGCTATCGGGAATTGCCGGGCAGCCTCGCCGAGGCGCTGCGTGAAATGGAAAATTCCGAACTCGTCGCCGAAGCGTTGGGCGAGCATGTCTTCGACTACTTCCTGCGTAACAAGTGGGCGGAGTGGACAAACTACCGGAGCCTGGTGACCCCATTCGAGCTGAAGAGTTACCTGCCGCTGTAGTTCTGACGATCACCGTGCGCTAGTCCGTTTTGGGTGCCCCGAAGGTTGGTCGGATACCCAACACGGTAAGAATGCTGTTGTGATCGCGTCCACCGTTCTGTCACGTGCCCACCTGCGTCGGAGCAGGTGGTGAGGCCACGCTCGGGCGTGCCGAGTGCGGGCCGCCTCGGCCTCCTCGATGTCGCCGCTCGGGAGAATCTCGATGCCCTCGGATGGACCGGCGAAGCATCGATTGATCTGCTCTGGTCGCTCTCGCGTGCACCCGATGCCGACCTTGCGCTGCGGGCGCTGGTGCGGTTGCAGTCCGCGGTAGGAGAAGCCTGGCGCGAGATCGATACGTTGCTGCGGTCCAACAAACATTTTCGCGGTCGGTTGTTCGCGGTCCTCGGCGCCTCAGATGCGCTCGGTGATCACCTCGTCGCCGAACCGACTACCTGGCGCCTCCTACTCGACGACGTGCTGCCGGACGTGGATGAGGCGTTCGCGTCGATGCTGGAATCGGTTGGCGCCGAACCGGAACCGGAGTCCACGCAAACAGGGGACCTGCTGTACCGGGCTCGGGAGACCGGCCCCGGCGCGGTTGGTAAGTTGCGCCTGGCCTATCGGAACCTGGTGCTGCAGTTGGCCGCTCACGATCTCGCGGCGACCGTCGAAGACGAGCCAGTGCTTCGGCTGCACGAGGTTGGCGCCTACTTGGCCGACCTTGCCGACGCCGCGTTGACCGCCGCGCTAGCAGTCGCCATCGCGACGGTCTGCGGCGATGATCCGTTGACTACCCGTCTCGCGGTCATCGCGATGGGCAAATGTGGTGCGCGCGAACTCAATTACGTATCCGACGTCGACGTGGTGTTCGTGGCCGAGCCGGCCGACAGCACGTCGTCGCGTATCGCTGGCGAGATGATGCGGATCGGTTCACTGGCGTTCTTCGAAGTCGATGCGGCACTACGCCCGGAGGGCAAAGCCGGTGCGTTGACTCGCACCTTGGAGTCGCATATCGCCTATTACAAGCGCTGGGCCAAGACCTGGGAGTTCCAAGCGCTGCTCAAGGCGCGGCCGATGACCGGCGACCTCGCGCTGGCGCGGGACTACATCGATGCCGTCAACCCGATGGTGTGGACCGCTGCCGAGCGCGATGACTTCGTCCCCGAGGTACAGGCAATGCGCCGTCGAGTGGAATCCCTTGTGCCAGACAGTCTTAAAGAGCGCAACCTCAAACTGGGCAGCGGTGGGCTGCGTGACGTCGAGTTCGCGGTACAGCTACTGCAGATGGTGCATGGACGAGTCGATGAGTCGTTGCGAGTATTGCCGACGGTTGATGCCTTGGCGGCGTTGACCGTGGGTGGATACGTTGGCCGTGATGACGGCGCGAACCTGTCGGCGTCGTACCAATTCTTACGCTTGCTCGAACATCGACTGCAGTTGCAGCGTATGTCGCGGACCCATCTGCTGCCGGCCTTCGACGACGAGGTCGGGATGCGGTGGCTCGCGCGCGCCGCGCATATCCGGCTCGACGGCGACCTGGACGCGCAGGGTGCCCTGCTTTCGGAGATCCGACGTCACGCTCTTCGGGTACGGCGCCTACACGAGAAGCTGTTCTACC